>JBBINY010000026.1:0-37500 GCA_037443645.1 Cytophagales bacterium | reverse complement strand
GACCTTGCCGCGGTTGAAGCAAAAATGAAGGATCTGGCGAAAAAAGAAAACCGGTATGCCAGACGTGAAGTAAGCAAGGCAGATGCCCTTGACTATTTTACCACAAAGAATGATCCGTATAAGATTGAGTTGATTCGCGACTTGCAGGATGGAACAATTACTTTTTATGAGCAGGGTAATTTCATTGATTTGTGCAAGGGGCCGCATATACCACATACCGGTTTTATTAAGGCGGTTAAGCTTTTAAATGTTGCCGGTGCGTATTGGCGGGGGAATGAGAAAAATAAAATGCTTACCCGCATTTATGGAATAACCTTCCCGAAGCAGAAGGAGCTCGATGAATACCTGGTTATGCTTGAAGAGGCAAAGAAGCGCGATCACCGCAAACTGGGCAAGGAGCTAGAGCTTTTCACATTTTCTGAAAAGGTTGGCATGGGCTTGCCCCTTTGGCTGCCGAAGGGAACAATCCTTCGTGAACGCCTTGAACAGTTTATGAGGCGAGCTCAGGTCAGAGCCGGTTACGATCCGGTTGTTACACCACACATCGGCAGCAAAGCACTCTATGTTACATCGGGGCATTACGAAAAATACGGAAAGGATTCCTTTCAACCCATTCATACACCCGATGAAAGCGAGGAGTTCTTGCTAAAGCCCATGAACTGCCCCCACCACTGTGAGATCTACAAATCCAAGCCCCGTTCGTACAGAGACCTGCCCATCCGGCTTGCCGAATTCGGAACGGTCTATCGCTATGAGCAGAGTGGGGAGTTGCATGGCCTAACCCGTGTTAGAGGTTTTACCCAGGACGATGCCCACATCTTCTGCCGGCCCGATCAGGTTAAGGATGAGTTTATCAAGGTGATTGATCTGGTACTGCACGTATTTAAATCCCTGGGTTTTGAAAACTACACGGCACAGGTATCCCTTCGAGATCCGGCTAATAAGGAAAAATATATCGGGGCTGATGAGCTGTGGGACAGGGCTGAACGTGAGATTCAGGAGGCTGCTGATGAACGTGGGCTCAAAACGATTGCCGTAAAGGGAGAAGCAGCATTCTACGGACCTAAGCTCGACTTTATGGTAAGGGATGCGCTTGGCAGAAGTTGGCAACTCGGAACCATACAAGTGGATTATCAGTTGCCCCAGCGCTTTGAACTGGAATATGTAGGTGCTGATAATCAGCGCCACCGGCCCGTAATGATTCATCGTGCCCCGTTTGGGTCATTGGAGCGTTTTGTGGCCGTACTAATCGAACATTGTGCGGGTAACTTTCCGCTTTGGCTGTCGCCTGAACAAATTGCTGTCCTGCCTATTTCAGAGCGCTTTAATAGCTACGCTGAGCTTGTGCTGAGTACCCTTAAAAACCTGGATATCAGGGGCTTTGTGGATGATCGTGATGAAAAGATTGGAAGAAAGATCCGAGATGCTGAGGTAAGGAAAATCCCCTACATGCTGGTGGTTGGCGAGCGTGAATCGGTTGATCAATTGGTTTCGGTTAGAAGGCATGGACAAGGCGATAAGGGGACGGTCTCCCTGGAAGATTTTGTCAACCAATTTCGTGTTGAGGCTGCCTCCCCAATCTAAAGCAAAGTCTCTTTTAAATTTGAAGCCCGGATTTTGAATCTTAAGGAATATGGCGATATTTGCACCCTTTCCTGATAAACCACTATTAGCGATGGGCTTGGACTTCAGGATAATGTTGGATTTAAACGAGAAGAACGTATCATAAACCAAACAAACAGACCCTTCTTTCGAAGGGGGCCCCAGCGACCGGAGGAGCCCTACCGCATTAATGAAAGAATTACCGCACCCAGGGTGCGGTTGGTTGGCGAAAACGTAAAGGTTGATGTGTACCCGGTTAGGGAAGCCTTGAAAATTGCACAGGAACAGGGGCTTGATCTGGTAGAAATTTCACCCAATGCCGATCCACCGGTTTGTAAGGTTGTTGATTATTCAAAGTTTAAATACGAACAGAAGAAGAAACAAAAGGAGATCAAATCGAAGGCCATAAAGGTTGTGGTTAAAGAGATTCGGTTTGGTCCTAATACAGAAGAGCATGATTTCAATTTTAAGCTGAAGCATGCCAGCAACTTTCTTCAGGAGGGCGCAAAAGTTAAGGCTACAGTTTTCTTTCCCGGCCGTACAATTGTGTACAAAGAACGGGGAGAAATCCTTCTCCTTAAGTTTGCTCAGTCCCTTGAAGAAGTAGGAAAAGTTGAACAAATGCCTAAACTGGAAGGTAAGCGGATGTCGATGTTCATTCAGCCTAAAGGTAAGGGCGTCAAATAGATAACAGAAAAGAGCAATGCCAAAAGTAAAAACCAAATCAGGAGCGAAGAAGCGTTTTAAAGTAACAGGTACGGGTAAGATTAAACACAAACGTGCTTATAAAAACCACATTCTGACTAAGAAAGAAACCAAGCAGAAGCGCAGGCTGACGAAAAAAGCTGTGGTAAAAGCAACTGATGTTGTGAATATCAAGCCGATGTTGCCATACGCATTCTAAAGTAATCCCGGAAGGGAAGGTTAAATGTTAAACCCGGTTGCTGAGCCCAAAGAACTATCCTGGTGGATAGTCGCCTGCAGCCAAAAAATGTAAAGTAAAATGCCAAGATCAGTAAACAATGTTGCATCGCGCGCCAAGCGGAAGCGCATCCTAAAAAAGGCCAAAGGGTATTTTGGCCGGAAGAAAAATGTTTGGACGGTAGCTAAGAATGCGATTGAGAAAGGCCTCGTTTATGCCTATCGCGACCGGAAGCAGAAAAAGAGAGAGTACCGCACGCTGTGGATCGCCAGGATTAATGCGGGGGTTCGTCCGCACGAGATGTCCTACTCCGAGTTTATGGGTAAGTTAAAAAAGTCGGGAATTGAGCTGAACCGCAAGGTATTGGCCGATCTGGCCATGAACCATCCGGAAGCTTTTGAGGCCATTGTAAAGAAAGTAAAATAGCAAAAAGGGCCCTTTCAGGCCCTTTTTTTATGAACCGATCCAGAAGATTATTCATTGCTGCGGCTGTAGCCTTTGCAGGAGCCCTGCTTTACGCAAGCTATGACATCTCCACACGCACTACGTTTCCGGGCTCAAAATCCCAGCTAAAAGAGCGGATTAAAGAAAAACTGAAAAAAAATCCAGATTCTTTAAAGGTTGATTCAGTGGCTAATAACCGATAAAATAAGTTGCGAAATTCAATTCTTCTTGTACCTTTACCTTCGATTAAAGCCAACTGTAGACATTGAAAATCCCCGCTTGTCGTGAACCTGCCGGGGGTTTTCATTTTTTAGAGCTGTTTAACTTCACATCCTGCACTTTATCTCCTCAAAATTGTAAATGACCGATAATCCAATGGCCATTATCTTCTTTTCCCTTACGTTTATCTCAAGATTAAAGCCAACTATAGACATGATTAACCCCCGGGGTCAAGGACTTCGGGGGTTTTTCATTTTGTTTAGAAATCAGAACCAGTTGGTTCCTTCAGGCGTTCTTAGTGTATTCTGCGTATGCGATTTTTTACGGCACGTAAAGCAATCCTGCCTTTTGTGGTGGCAATATCCTGTACATCTACAACCGATGTACCCCCGGTTAATTGTAGTTTATCGGATCTCATCCTGGTGATTGATGCACAGGCCGATCCGACATCCTGCTCGTCATCTGACGGACAAATTATCGTCTCCGCATCCGGAGGAAAATCACCTTATTCCTTCTCGTTGAATAATGGTTCATTCGGCACCTCAGCAACATTTCAAAATCTGAACGCAGGCGAATTTATTGTGACGGTTAAAGATGCCAGTGGTTGTGAGGCATCTTCCATTGTGTCTTTGATTTTACCGGGTGAGAATAACTTATCGGCTTCATCGGTAGTAGAGCCCGATACCGAATGTGAGTTTAATAATGGAGTGATTATAATCTTTCCTTCCGGGGGAAATCCTCCCTACGAGCTAAAGTTAGGCAGCGGCTTATTTTCTGAACTGACCTCATTTAACGGACTGGCTTCCGGGATATACACGATCACCATCCGCGATGCTGACCTCTGCCAAATAACTGTTACTGCAAATGTTCCGGCAGGCGATACGCAAACCAGTTTAGTTGCTGACGTAAAGCCAATCATAGCAGCACGCTGTGCTGTGTCCACGTGTCATGGAGGCAGCCAATCTCCAAACCTTTCAACTAACCAAAACATCATTAACAATGCCGTTGCAATTCGAAGAGAGGTTGTTAACAACCGCATGCCTCCGGCAGGCCAACCTGCTTTGACTTCCGGTCAAAAGGCCTT
This sequence comes from Cytophagales bacterium, assembly GCA_037443645.1. Classification (GTDB taxonomy): domain Bacteria; phylum Bacteroidota; class Bacteroidia; order Cytophagales; family Cyclobacteriaceae; genus UBA2336. The sequence continues at coordinate 33,229 of JBBINY010000026.1, read as the reverse complement.
AATTTTATGTTGGGTAGATGAAGGGGCGAAAAATAACTAACCTGAACAATAGATGGCATGTTGATGACCCTCACACGTTCCTTTGTTGGTTGTCTGGCAATATGCCTAATGATGCTGTACTCGGGTTGTTCCAGTAATGACATTCCCGATCCGGTAAATTGCTCAGTTACCGATTTGGACATTCAGTTAGTAAGTAAAACCGATCCACCGGATTGTGCTACTGGGGCAGCATTACGGTTACTGCTACGGGCGGATTCGCGCCCTACACATTTGCTCTTGATAACAATGCATTTCAGTCCTCACCGATATTCAGTAACCTTTCTGCCGGTTCCTATTCCGTTAAGGTGAAAGACAAAAACAACTGCCTTAGCACGATTACGGATATCATACTTAGTGCCCCCGGGGGGCCTGTTTTCGGGAGTCCAGCCTTTACAACTGAACCGGATACCCGTTGTGATGGAGATGATGGGTCGATTACCATAAACGCTACAGGGCCTGCAGGGGTTCTTACGTATTCAATTACCGGCAGTTCGTTCCAATCCGGGAATGTTTTTTCCTCGCTGCGCGCAGGAAGCTACACGGTAATGGTTAAAGATGCCGATGGTTGTGAGGCTACTGTTGTTGCTGAGGTACCTAACCTAACCGGTATTTCTTATGTTGGCGAGGTGAAGCCAATATTTCAAACCAAATGTGCCCTTGGTGGGGGATGTCATCCTGCGAATGGCGACTGGTTTACATATTCTGTCGCAAAGAATAAAGCAGCCACAATTAAGACCCGCATAAATCTTCCTGATGGCAATCCCTCAAAAATGCCCAAAACGGGGAGTCTAACCATTGAAGAACTCGCTACCATTAATTGCTGGGTTGATCATGGCGCTCCTAAAAACTAAACCTGGTTAAGGATGCTTTTGGTAAGGATCCTTGTTTATGCGGTTATTTTTCTATTAACCACACCCGCCAGTAGCCAGAAATTTACTGTAGCAAGCGGGGTTATTTCATTTTTTTCACAGGCTCCGTTGGAAGATATAAAAGCCGAAAACTTGAGCGTATCCAGCATCCTTAACCCCGCCACTGGTGAAATTGCATTCGCCATTCCCATCAATAAATTTCAGTTTGAAAAGAAACTGATGCAGGAGCATTTCAATGAAAAGTACATGGAGTCTGACACGTACCCGAAGTCTACATTTGCGGGAAAGATTGGCGGGTTTACTATGCAGGCATCGGGTGTGCAACCGGCAACAGCAAAAGGCAAGCTAACGATTCACGGAGTAACCCGCGATGTGGAAATACCCGGAACGCTGGAGGTGCGTGGGGATGAGTTGAAGATGAATGCAAAGTTTATAATCAAACTTGAGGATTATAAAATCAAAATCCCTAAAATCATGTGGCAGAATATTGCCGAACAAATTGAGGTGACTGTAGATTTAATGTACAAACCACAATAAAAAGTATGAGAAAATTTTATCTCTGCATAATCCTTTTGTGCAGCATGGCAGCACATGCTCAGGAAAGCCTTCTCAATGAGTTGGAGCAAACGGCTGATGAAGTTGACTATACGATTGCAACCTTCAAAGGAACCCGCCTGGTTAACGGTCAGTCGGTTGAAACAAAACGGAAGGGAGAGTTGGAGTTTATTTTTTCACATCGTTTTGGGTTGATCAATGGAGGTGCTTATACACTGTGGGGACTGGATGATGCAGTTACCCGGCTTGGTTTGGAATATGGCCTATCCGACAGGCTTGGCATTGGTATCGGCCGTACATCGGTTGATAAGACCTACGATGGATACATTCGCTATAAGCTGATACGCCAAAGCAACCACACACCGGTAACAGTTACAGCCATCGGAACTACCTATTACAAAACTTCGCCTAAGAGCAGTGAAAGTTCCTTTCCGATTGAAGCACGAGACCGGCTGGCCTATGGAGTTCAACTACTCATTGCCCGGAAGTTTAGTTCAAAACTTTCCTTTCAGCTGAACCCTATCTTTATCCATCGGAATACCGTTGATCAGGATTTTGAAAATAATGACGACTACGCAATGGGCTTTGGGGGTCGGTATAAGATTACACACAGTGTGGCAATTTCAGGTGAATACACCTATCGGATCAATGCGAAGGAAAATCAGCCTGGGTATAGCCGCTATGATGCTGTGGGTATTGGAATTGATATTGAAACCGGAGGTCACGTTTTCCAACTGGTTTTCACCAATACACTGGGCATGTTTGAGCGCTACACCGTTACTGAAACGTATGAAAACTTTTGGTCGGGCGACATCCACTTTGGTTTTAATATCACCCGCACTTTTCAGGTAGGCGGAAAAAGGTAATCTTTAACTGTTCAACAGGTTACGTACCTTGCTTCTACTCTCAATTATTTTGTATCTCGTTCTCACCGTTATGGTAGGCGTGTGGGCTTCGAAGAAGGTCAGGAACTCTGGTGATTTCATCCTGGCGGGCCGAAGTTTGCCGATTGTACTAAGCACTTCTGCTTTATTTGCTACCTGGTTCGGCTCCGAAACAATTTTTGGGGCGTCCTCTGAATTTTTAAAGGGGGGCTTATTCGCTGTAATTGAAGATCCGTTTGGCGCAGCCCTTTGCCTGGTTCTGTTCGGGATGTTCTTCGCCCGAAAGTTGTACTCCATGAACCTGCTTACCCTGGGCGATTTCTTCAAAGTACGGTTTGGACGTAGAACGGAACTTGTGGCCAGCATCTTTATGGTTCCATCGTACTTCGGATACACAGCGGGCCAACTGGTGGCCCTTGGCCTCATCCTAAATGTGGTTATCGGTTTGCCCGTTTGGCAGGGTGTTGTTGTAAGCTCCGCGGTTGTTACATTATATACGGTTATCGGAGGTATGTGGGCCATTTCCATAACCGATTTTGTGCAGAGCATTATAATCGTACTGGGACTGTTTATTCTTGCCGCTGTATTATCAGGAAAGGCGGGTGGTGTGTTTGTTGTGCTCAATGAAATGCCGGCTGAGAATTTCCGCTTTTTTCCTGAACTCAAGCCCGGTGCCATCATAGCGTGGCTTGCTGCGTGGTCTGTTTTGGGGTTGGGAAGTATTCCGTCACAAGATGTTTTTCAGCGGGCCATGTCATCGGGTTCAGCCGGCATTGCAGTCAGGTCATGCTATTATGCTGCGGCATTGTACCTTACCGTTGCCATCCTTCCGTTGTTCATTAGTCTCTGTATAAAGCATTTGTATCCCGGCCAACTTGATGCAGACACCCAACTTACATTGCCTTCCATGGTATTGGCACACACGGCTTTGCCGGTTCAGGTTATTTTCTTTGGTTCCCTGCTTTCTGCAATTTTAAGTACAACCAGTTCATCCATACTGGCACCGGCTGCAGTGTTTTCTGAAAACATTGTAAGGCCATTGTTGAAAAAAAGCCCAACCGACAACCAATTTTTACTTATTACCCGCACTTCAATTCTTGTATTCAGCATTTGCGCAACAGTTATGGCCTGCCTCAATTCGGATATCTATGCATTGGTTGGAGGATCGTCCATACTCAGCCTGGTTTCGTTGTTAGTACCGCTTGTGTTTGGACTTTACTGGAAAGGGGCAAGCAGTGCCGGTGCAATTGGCTCGATGCTCATTGGCATAGGATCGTGGCTGTATTTTGAAGTTTACCCGATTACTATACCAAGCCTTGTGCCTGCCACAATTATCGGAACTGTAACGATGATTTTAGCAAGTCTCTTTTTTCCGGACAAAAAATTTCAGTAAGTCGGCATTTCCGGATCAATTTCTTTGGCCCAGGCGAGTATTCCGCCCTTGAGGTTGTACAGGTTATCGAATCCGTGATTTTTCTCCATCCACTGGATAATATTACCACTGCGCCCACCGCTGCGGCAGTGGAGCACGACCTTTTTGTCTTTTGAAATTTTATCGAGGTTATGGGGTACATCAGCCATTGGAATTAGCTCGCCACCGAGTGAGCACAAATCATTTTCGTGCGGCTCGCGAACATCAATCAGTTGAAAGTTGGCATTGGAGTCCATCCATTGCTTCAGTTCCTGAACGGTTATTTCTTTCATGCCTAAAGATTCAACATTTGAATAATATTTACCACAAAATTTATCATAATCAATCAACTCTGTTACCAACTTGCGGGCTTTTCGGTTGGGTATCTTTACCCGCGTGAACTGCAGGGTCTGACTGTCAAAGAGCAGTAATGTATTGGTCAACAGCTCGCCTTCACCGGTAATGAGTTTAATCGCTTCGCTGGCCATCAGGCTACCGATAACTCCCGGCAGCACGCCCAACACTCCGGCCTGTTCGCAATCAGGCACTTCTCCAGGCAGAGGCGGCTCCGGAAACAAATCACGATAGGTAACTGACCGTTCACCGTTTTTGAGAGCAGCATTGAAAACAGAAAGCTGACCTTCGTATTGAAATATGGAACCGTAAACTAACGGCTTGTTGCATAGTACACAGGCATCGTTTAGCAGGTAGCGCGTTTGGAAATTATCCGAACCATCTATCACAAGATCATATCTGCTGATGATCTGGATGGCGTTGTGGCTTACTATTTTCTCAGGGTGAGGGGTAAACGTAGTCCATGGGTTTAGCTTTGAAAGCCGGGAAATAGCCGCTTCTACTTTATGCTTGCCGATATCCTCCGTGGTAAACAATACCTGCCGTTGAAGGTTTGTTTCTTGAACAATGTCAAAATCGGCAATCCCGATTGTTCCTACCCCGGCAGCCGACAGATAAAGCAGGGCAGGGCACCCCAGGCCACCAGCACCCACAACCAATAGCCTGGCTTCTTTTAATTTATGCTGGCCATTCTCGCCAAAACCCCTTAATACCAGGTGCCTGCTGTAGCGTGTTAGTTCATTATGGGTTAACTTGTTCACGATTTAAAATTACAACAATGAGAAAGAACTTTTCTACCGGGGCAAAGTGGGAAGATATTGTAGGCTATTCAAGGGCAGTTCAGGTTGATAACCAGCTGGAAGTAACCGGCACCGTGGCCGTAGATGATAAGGGATTATTGGTCGGAAGGGATGATTTCTACCAACAAACCAAATTTGTTCTGGCCAAGATAATCCGTGTTATTGAAGCGGCCGGTTTTAGCCGGAATGATGTGGTACGCACACGCATATTTGTTACCGATATTTCGAAGTGGAGTGATGTAGGGCGGGCCCACCAGGAAGCCTTTGGCGCTATAAAACCTGCAACCACCATGGTGGAAGTAAGTGCCCTCATAGCACCTGAATTTCTTGTTGAAATCGAGGCCTCGGTGATCCGCTCTGAGACAGGTGAAGGTAAGCAACACCTTGTATCGTTATCGGCCAATTAAGGTTGGCCTGATAATTGCAAATTCGGGATTGGAATGAAACGTTTACTCCTTATTGTTTTACTAGGTATTGCAGGCTCCACCCATGCCCAGGTGGGTGAAATCAAGCAAGCATCCGAAGCAAACAGTGATAAAAAGTCGGACCGCTCCGATTCCGGCAATGAGGGCGGCAGCGGAGGAGGCTTTTTTATATTTGATATTTTTTTTAATGCCGTTCCCGACTGGCAACGGTTTAAATTGAAAGACGACCGCGCACGGTATCCATCCATGGTGTCAATGGAGGTGCTGTTGCAGGGTGCCATAAAGCCATCGGCTTACTACATCGTGTGGCCACGGGTGCGGGGTAACTGGGGATTGTTCTCAACTGACTTCCGGATGAATTACCTGATTGAAGAAGGTGCGGATGGTGGATTCCAGCACATCCGAACCAACGATTGGCAGATTCTGCAACTTAACCTCATCACCAGCCGCTTTATTACGTTTCGGTTTGGCACCGGGTTTATGAAAGAGGCCTTTGGTGATGGCCAATCATTTAATGAATGGGACTTTATGTTGGGATTCCATTCTCCCGATCAATACAAACTGATTTTTTTTGAATACCGTTTTGCCAAAGACTGGGACACAGGAGCAAACCCCCGCAGGGAACTAAGCGCTCAGTACCAACACCAGATTTTTTCAACAGGCGCTTTACATGGATATTTTTCTGCAGGCGTAGTGTATCAGCGTTACTACAACAGTATCGAAGTTTGGGGCGTTCAGGCCGGGTTTGTTTTCAGGCTATTCTGATCAGGAAATTCGTTGCAATACTTTCTCCATGATCGTTTGACCAATGGATAACGAGGACGTTGCAGCCGGTGAAGGCGCATTGCATACATTAACAACTGCTCCATCCTCCAGAATCATAAAATCGTCTACCAATCCACCGGTTCTATCGCATGCCTGTGCCCTCACACCTGAGCCCCCATCCACCAGGTCATTGCTTTGTATTTCGGGAATTAATTTCTGCAGGGCTCTCGTAAACGCGGCCTTTGAAAAGGAACGGTAAAGTTCTCCGAAGCCGGTCTTCCAGTACTTCCATGCAACTTTCTGAAACCCAGGCCACGCAAGCGACTCAGCGAATTCGGCAAGATTAATATCCGTTTTCCGATACCCCTCGCGGCTGAAGGCGAGCACAGCATTTGGGCCTGCTTCCACACCGCCTTTCATCATGCGCGTGAAGTGTACCCCAAGAAAGGGAAAATTGGGATCAGGCACCGGGTAGATAAGATTTTTAACGAGATGCTCCTTTTCTTTGCGCAGCGTGTAATACTCTCCCCTGAAGGGGATGATTTTTACAGGGAGCCTTTTGATTGTGAGCTTTGCAACCTTATCGGAATAAAGCCCTGCACAATTCACAACAACTTTCGCAGCATATGTTTGTTTGTTGGTTGCCACCACAACACCGGCATGGTTAGACTGGATGTCCAGTACTTTTTCGCCCAACACAATAGTTCCTCCGGCTTTTCGTATCAATTCACTATACGCATGTGCTACATCCCTGTAGTCAATGATTCCCGTTTGCGGAACATGAATACCCGCCAGCCCGTTTACATGGGGCTCAAATTCCTTCAACTCTTCTTTACTCAATAACCTGAGGTTGGAAAGACCGTTCTCGTTACCCCGTTTGAATAAATTCTGAAGCAAGGGGATTTGGGCTGCAGATGTAGCGACAATGATCTTTCCGCAAAGCTCGTAGCGTATTCCATGCTGGTCGCAGAAGCGGAGAAGCTGGTGGTATCCGTTGATGCAGTTTAGGGCCTTAAGGCTGCCGGGCTTATAGTATATGCCCGAGTGAATAACACCACTGTTATTACCCGTTTGATGCCTTCCTACATCGGTTTCCTTTTCAATCAGGGTAAGCTTCAGGCCAGGTTTAGCCGTTAAAAGCTTGTAGGCTGTTGCCAGACCTACAATACCTCCTCCAACTATTGTTACATTGTTCTGCACACTGTGTTTTTGCCGAAAACTACGCAAGAGTAGGTAAAGACTCCAATTTCTCAGGATTTCAGACCCCAATAAACCGACAACTTCCTCCACAGTCTGTTTGATGTCAGAATTTCGCTGGTTTTGGCGGTTTTGACTAACGGGAATTATCCTATTTTTGCCTGCCTGCAGCATAAATAGGCCATTTACCGGGTGGAACAACGACCAATGCCGGATGCTTGGCGGAGCCTTCAGGAAAGACAAAAAGACTATGAACAACAAAAAGAGCCGATTCAGTTTTCGTTTTACGATAGGGAATAAAATACTGGCAGGGTTTATGGCCGTTATGGCCCTTTTCATCATCAATGCCGCCATCATATTCCTTACCGGCAATCAAATCGATAACGTTGTAAAAACTTCTGCCGAAATCATAAGACCTTCAAAAGATGCCATCAACGAATTTGTACTAACCGTTGAGCGGTACCAAAAACTGGTTACCAGCTGGGTCTACCTGCAAACCAATGAAGACAATAAACGGGCATTGGTTCAATTAATAAAGTATGAATATCCGGAAATAAAAGAGCGGGTTGAAAAGCTTAAAAATACATGGGAAGTCGACAGTCAGAAGGTAATTGTCGACTCTGTATTTTTGCGCTTTGAACGTACGCAACGCAGTGCCGAAGCACAGATTACTTCGCAGCTCTCCTCGTTTGAAAGTTATGAGGATGGGATAACCAAACTGCTTGCTGAAGACGTGCTCGAGAGCCAGATTAATCCCCAGCTTCAATCCATACTGGATGATCTGAATAATCTTGCCAAGGCTCAAACGGTTATTACCGCCCGATCGGATGAAGAATTGATAGTATCTACGCGAAACCTTAGAAACATTACGCTTATTCTGGCGGGTATTACCATAGTGCTGGGCTTTGTGAGCGCATTGATGCTGATGCGTGCTATAACCCGGCCTGTTAACTTCTTGAAAAATGTTGTGGTAAAACTCGGCCGTGGCGAACTGGTTGAGGAGAAGCAAACCAAATTCAGCAACGATGAAATCGGGGAGATGGCGCAAGCAATGGATAACCTGGTAACCGGCCTGAAAGGGACTACCCTGTTTGCCGGAAACATCGGTAAAGGCAAGTACGAAACTGAGTTTAAGCCTCTTAGCGAGCATGATGTATTGGGCAACGCGTTGATCAACATGCGCGATAACCTGGCAAGGGTTGCTGAAGAGGACAAGAAACGCAACTGGGCAACCGAAGGACTGGCAAAGTTTGGTGAGATTTTACGTTCGAATACCAATGACCTTACTAAGTTGGCCGATGAGATTATCCTGAACCTGGTAAAATATCTTAAAGGCAATCAGGGTGCGATTTACATTGTGGATGATGTGGATCGTGGAGAAGAACCGACAATAAGCATGAAATCCTGCTATGCCTGGGATAAGAAAAAATACCTGGACCACAAGATTCACAAAGGCGAGGGATTGTCCGGCCAAGCCTGGCAGGAAGGGGATACAATTTACCTCACCGAAGTCCCCCAAAATTATATACGTATTACTTCCGGGTTAGGCGATGCTAACCCAACCTGCATCCTTATTGTGCCTTTGAAGTTAAATGAGCAGATTTTCGGAGTTGTTGAAATTGCCTCGTTTACCGAATTGAAGGATTATGAAATAGAATTCGTGGAAAAGATTGCAGAAAGTATTGCATCCACAATCTCATCGGTTAAGGTAAATGCGCGTACGCAACGATTGCTTGAGGAATCGCAGGAGATGACCGAGCAGATGCGTGCCCAGGAGGAAGAGATGCGCCAGAACATGGAAGAACTTCAGGCAACACAGGAAGAAATGCAGCGCAATCAATCGGAAACGGAAGGAACGATGCTTGCAATTAATAGCGCACTGGCTATAGCCGATTACGATACAGAAGGTAAGATCACTAAAATAAACAGCAACTACCTCAACCTGATGGGCTACTCACAAAGCGAGGTTATCGGGGAGCACCACCGGCTGTTTGTTACAAAGGAAGAAAAGAGCAGCGAAGAATATCGCCAGTTTTGGCGCGATCTTGCCATGGGTAACTCGAAACGGGGCAGCTTTAAACGGTTAACCCGGAGGGGCGAAGTAATCAGCCTGAAGTCGAACTTTAACCCGGTTAAGAATCGTCAGGGTGAGATTGTACGGATTATGGAGGTTGCCTACGAGGCGTAATCCAAACGCTCAGCCAAAAGCAAAAAAGTCCCGCGCCCCGGGACTTTTTTGTTTACCTAAACCTAAACCTATGAGAAGATTTACTCTACTCACTCCACCTTAACGGTCAAAAAACCTAAAGGTTGCAGCTAAAAACAGGGATTTTTAATGATTTACATCAGGGGGCTAATTCTTGAGTTTTTCAGCAAAAACCTGCTTAAACTTATCCAGTTTGGGCTGGATTACATAGGAACAATATGGGGCACTGCCATTCAGGTTGTAATAATTCTGGTGATAATCTTCAGCCTTGAAAAATTCGGTGAAGGGGCTGATTTCGGTTACTATTGGCCTGCTGAATGCGCCCGACTCATCCAATTTTTTCTTAAACCATTCGGCCCGCTGTTTTTGTTCAGGCGTATGGTAAAAGACAACCGAGCGATATTGGGTGCCCGCATCAGCTCCCTGACGGTTCAGTGTAGTGGGATCGTGGGTTTGCCAGAAAATCTCCAACAGGTCATCAAAGGAAATGATGGATGGATTGTACGTAATCTGAACTACCTCGGCATGGCCGGTTAACCCACTGCAAACTTCCTTGTAGGAGGGGTTCTTAACCTTGCCGCCCGAATAACCGGACTCAACCTTTTCAACCCCATTCACCCGCTGAAAAATAGCTTCTGTACACCAGAAGCATCCGCTACCAAATGTTGCTACCGACAGATTTTGACTCATAGTTGTATTGGGTTGTAATGAACGCTTATCCTGGCTGCCCGACAGCGTACTTAGCAGGCACAAGGCTAAAATGATGCAGTGTATTTTCATATGCTTTCTAACCAAAAATGGCACCCTTTGGTTTTAGAAGACAGGCCTGACTGTCGGCCTGCTTAAATTATATCTAAGCCTTTAGTAGTTCTGATAGAATTGCCTGATGGCAGGGATTAGCTGGTCGTAAATGGGGCTGGCAAATGCCAGGAAAAGATTCTGCGCGTCAGGTGGGTAGGCCTCCTTTCGCTTACACAGATCAACCTGTTGCTGTGTGAGTGCACGTTCATCGCCATTGAATTTTCCCCACGTTGCATTCCATACATAACGTCCGGGAAATTTCCTGTGGGAGAGAACACCTCCCGTTTTCGCATCCACAACAATCATGCTCAGTACCCCTTCTGACAGTACTTCCTTCCTGATGGTGGTAACTTTTGCCGAAACAGTATTGTACACCGGCACCGTTTTTCCATCCACCTTTGCCTCACCAACTTTCACGCTGTCTTTCGTTACGGTTTCTACCCGTTCATTAAGGGTGGTATTTCCAACGGAAAAATCATCGAAATGCAAGCGCAATATCTGATCGGTCCGGGGAAGGTTCATATTTTTTGCTCCGATGGGCGTAAAGAACCTCACGAAATCACGTTCGGTATAATTCCGGTGCAGGTATTCTTCTACCTTGTCCTGGAAGAATCCGCCACTGAGATTATACCGGTTTGGCACAGCTACCTGATCAACTACCACAAAAACAGTTGCTTCAAACTTTGCCTTCTCCAGGTACTCCACTACGTCTTTGTAGTTGGGTACATATTGATTAGTCTCTGAGAACAGAAAGTACGCTTTCTTGGCATCCGCCCGTGTTCCCTTCATCAGCGAGTTAATGCCTTCCGTATAAAGTTCATCGGCTGCCTTTTCCTTAATAGGACCCAATTGGTCGTAATAACTTTTCGGGTTAGGAATTACCCGAAGAGCACCGGGCGCCTGCCTGATGGCTTCGTACAGGTTGTTTATTTTCTGGTAAGACTCCAGTGCATTTTTCCATTTCGTGTTTGAATTGGAGGCTATTTGATTCTTCGCATCGGTTTCTAACCACTCCACTGCCATGGGGTAACTATTGCGAAGTGTTTCTTTTGATTTAGCGTGATCAGGATTTTGCCGGAGGCGGCCTATGGCCTGCATAACGGCACCGTAATAATCGCCTCTTTCATAGGCCTGCTTTCCGGAAGAGCACCCGAGTAAGACACCAAGGGCAAGGAGGCAGAGTAGATTCTTTCGCATAAGCTTTTTGGGATATATTGAGTTCAAATCGTGTGCCCGAATTTAGCCAGTTTAATTTTTGCTATTGAAAAAATCCACCAGAATGTCATCCAGCGTATCCCGCCAATTCCCCCACGAATGCCCCTGGCTTGTTTCGGTATAGTGGTACCCGCAAGCATTTTTATCCAGCAGGGCTTTCATCTTCTGTGTGCCTTCCAGGGCATCGTTTATTGTTCCAGTGGTAAGGAATATCTTCACTGGAGGGTTAACAGTATGGTCGCAAAACGAATAGATTGCAGGCTTGAACCAGAATGCTGGTGATTGAATGCCGGCCATACCAAATACATCAGGCCGGGCAAATGCAAAATATGCGGCTGTAAGCCCGCCCATGCTTGTTCCGATAATGGCCCGTTCGTTACGGGATGGAGAATTCCCAAGGCGCGCCTCTGTCTGGGGAATCAGCTCATTTGTAAAAAACGACAGGTACTTTTCATTCATGGTGAGTTCCTGCATCCTTCGGTTATTGGAACGGTTGACCGGTTCTCGGTGGTCAACCAGCACAGCAATGATTGGTCTGATTTTCCCTGAGCCGATTAAATTATTGAGGATTACCTCAAGATTTCCCATCCGTTCATGGAGGTATTCGTATCCGTCAGTCAGGTAAGCGATTGGATATGACTTGCCCGCCTGATACGTTGCCGGGTAATAAATGGAGTACGTGATCTGATAACCCAGAGTCTTGCTACCGAACAGCACATCGCGTTCAAGTTTTCCCCGTGGCACACCGGGAAAGTATTGGGTTACCGGATCGGGTTTCCATCCGGGCATGCGCAACTCTGAATTGGGGCTGCCACCACCTACACCCGACCATTGCTGATGTGGATTTACCGGGTCGATGATCCAATCGGTGTTGTTGACCAGGATTTTGTAATCTAGGCGAGCATCAACAGGGAATGAGGCTTTGGCAATCCATAGATCGGTACCCGGTACAGGTATACCCGCAAAGGCATTGGTTGAGTTATAACCCCAACTGTTAAAGTCGCCACGCCAGGCTACTTGTTTTGCAGTGCCCCGGTAAAGAAACAGTACGGAGTCATGATCGGTTAAAGGAATGCTGCTTTGACTAACCAGTGAACTCCAGAGGGCATTCAACCTGATCTCGCGGAGCGAATCGGATTGTTCGGCAACGATACGGTTTATTTCTTCGGTGGTATTGTGAAAGAACGCGTAGTCCTGAGCAAACAATTGACCATTGAATAAAAGAATAATGAAAACTGGGCGAATCATTTGCCTTCGCGGATAACGACTTCATCCTGGTCATCCACGCGTAAACTTAATAAGCCGGCAATTATCATTGACATGCCGCCCGTTACAAGTATGTAAATAGGTTCTCCTTTAAATACGTGGGTTAATAAAAAGCCCAGAATGGTACCAGCAATGATTTGCGGAATTACAATAAAGAAGTTGAAAACGCCCATATAGTAGCCCATTTTTTCTGCCGGTAATGAGCCTGAAAGCATGGCGTAGGGAATGGATAGGATACTGGCCCAGGCAATTCCAACGCCTATCATAGAGAGGATGAGCATACCGGGATCAGTAATTCCATAAAACGAAATGAGTCCTGCACCACCACAGCATAAGGCAATTAGGTGAGTTACCTTTCTGCTGGTATATTTGGCGGCAACCGGCAACACCAGGGCTGCCAGCGCAGCTACCCCGTTGTAAACAGCAAAGAGCACGTTCACCCAGTCGGCACCATCATTGTAGGCCTGGGTTGTCGGATCGGTAGTCTGATACATGTACCGTGTTACCACCGAAGTTGTATAGATCCACATCGAAAACAAGGCAAACCACGAAAAGAACTGAACGTACGCCAACTGTACCATAGTCCTTGGCATAGAAAGGAAGTCGCTGGCAATATGCACTAACCCTAAATACGACTGCTTGTTGCGCACGTAAAAATTGGCAAGAAGAAAAAGGGAGCCGAACAAGACGAGGCCAAACGCAAGAACAAATAGTTCTTTCTCCATATTCTGGTTTTGAACGAGCAACGCAATTATTGCCCCAAGCAAAAGAAGTGTAAGGCCAACTTTTATAAACCTTGATTTAAAATGGTCTTCGTTTTCCAGTTTTCGTTTTTCACGACTCCGGAGTTTTTCGTGCTGTTCGGGTGTGGGCGGATATTCCCTGGTGGAGAATACAGTCCACATTACAGTTACGAAGAGCATAAATGCCCCAACGTAAAATGAATACTTAACGGAATCCGGGATTGCTCCTGCATCTGCCCTGTTTGAAACTTTAAGCCAGTTGGCGAAAATGTACGGCAGCAACGAGGCAACCACAGCTCCGGTGCCGATAAAGAAACTTTGCATTGCAAAACCAGCCGTGCGTTGCGAGGGTGGCAGCATGTCGCCTACAAAAGCGCGGAAAGGTTCCATGCTGACATTGATGGAGGCATCCATGATCCAAAGAATGCCAACGGCCATCCATAAGTAGGCCGAGTTGGGCATAAGGCATAGTGCGAGTGAAGCAGCCAGCGCCCCAACAGCAAAGTAGGGTCGTCTTCGGCCCCATGTTGGATGCCAGGTCCGATCGCTGTAAAATCCAATTATGGGTTGAACAATTAACCCGGTAATGGGTGCTGCAAGCCAATACAAGGCCAGGTTGGCGGTGTCCGCACCGAGCGTTTCAAAAATCCGGCTGGTGTTGGCGTTCTGCAATGCAAAGCCGAATTGAATACCCAAAAATCCGAAGCTCATGTTCCAGATCTGCCAGAAACTGAGGCGCGGTTTGGTAACGGTAGTAAGGGAACTCATGCGATAAGGATTACCATGAAATTTCAAGATTGCTTTCAGGATTGCTGATTGAAACGACTTTCACTGGTTCTTCAGGAGCCGGCTCAGGGTCATTAATCGGGTCGTATTTTTCAAGCGGCTCAAAAAAACGATTTACTTCAGGTGTTAATGAATGCTGCAAGCCATTTACAGAAACGTATTCCAGATCAGAAAACCCGTGTAAAATAATTTTCAGGGATGTGATGCCTTGAGGGGCCTGAGCTTTTTGTTTTTCTATTGTCAGTTTCTTTTCTGCCGGTTTGAAGTTGATCTGCCACACGGTAAATGCACCTTGTTTGTAGTTGAATGTGACCCCATCATCCTGATAGTGCTGGAATGACGCTGGATAATTGCCGGCATAGAGATGCAGTTCAAGGGTTTCAGATGTTTCTGAAGTGTTTGCTCCCGGTATTTGCATGGGGATAATGGCACCCTCTTTTACAAACACCGGTAACCGGTGAACGGGACATTCAATGAAAACCTCCTGGGAGCCGGAGTAGGACCTTCCATCATACAGGGAGTACCACGTTCCCTCTGGCAGGTACACTTTTGTGATTTCCTTGGTGCTTTCTACCGGAGCCACCAAAATGAACGGTCCAAATAAATACTGCTGTTGGTATTGATGATCATAAATTCTTGCATCGTGGGTAAAGGCAATAGCCAGGGATCGTTGTACGGGCATACCGGTTTGAGCGGCTTCGTAAAACAGGGAGTAGATGTAGGGCATGATGCGGTAACGGAATCGGATATAATTCCGGCAAATCTGCTCGGCTTCTTCACCGTAGGTCCACGGTTCGGCATCCCGTGAGTTGATCATAGAGTGGCCCCGAAAGAAAGGGGAGAAGCTGCCAATGGACAACCAACGGGTGAACAACTTGGTATCGGCATTGCCGACAAACCCACCGACATCATATCCGGCAAAGGCGATTCCGGTTAAACCCATACTGTTTACCAGTCGCACCCCCAGCATCATGTGTTCATCATAGGCCACATTATCGCCCGTCCATACGGCCGCATAGCGCTGCACACCTGAGAAACCCGATCGGGTGAGGTTAAAAGGGCGCTTCCCTTCAAGTAGTTTTACCACTCCCTCGTACGTACTTCTTGCCATTTGAAAGCCATAAATGTTTCTTCCTCTCCGCATGGATGAGGTGTTGCCTTCAAAATCAAGCTCAATGTTATCGGGCAGCATATGGCCCCAGGTGGCAATTTCATTCATGTCGTTCCAGAAGCCATCAATGCCAAGGTCGGTGTAGGTTTTTAATTGGTTAGCCCACCATTCCCGGGTTTTGGGTTTGGTAAAATCGGGGAAGTGGCACCAGCCGGGCCAAACCTGGCCGGTGTAGTTTGTGCCATCCGGGTATTTGAGAAATACATCATTTTTTACTCCGTCTTCATAGGCTTCGTAACCCGGTTCCACTTTAATTCCCGGATCGCACATGACCACCACATGAAAACCCATACTCTTAAGTGTTTCCAGCATTGCTACAGGGTCAGGGAAATTCTGTTTATCCCAGGTAAAAATTTTGTACTTCTCCATGTAATGGATATCGAGTACGATCACATCACAGGGGATTTTCTTTTCGCGGAAGGTACCGGCAACATTCAGCACCTCTTTGTCGGGATAGTAACTGTACCGGCACTGCTGGTAACCCAGGCTCCACTTAGGCGGAAGTTCCATCCGGCCGGTAAGATGGGTGTATTGAAGGATAATATCGGCAACAGACTGACCATAGATAAAATAGTAGTTCATCTCACCGCTGTCGACAGAGAAACTGGAGAACCGGTTGTTGGACGCTCCAAAGTTGAAGTAGGACTTGTGTGTATTGTCTAGAAAAATTCCGTAAGCCAGGCCATTGTGTATTCCAATATAGAATGGAGTAGAGCAATACAAGGGGTCAGTGCCTGCGTGGTAACCATAGGCATCGGTGTTCCAGTTCTGGTACCCGTTTCCGCTGCGGTCAAGCGGGCCGGTTTTCTCGCCCAGACCGATGAAGCGTTCTCCGGGCTGTAGTTTTTTGTAGGTTGTTGCTTGATCGCCAAGCCAGCTTGTACCCAGGGAGGCATCGTCTTCATTAATTATCCTTCCATCCGGACTTAGGAATTTGATTCGTACTGGGTTTTTGGAAAGGATACAGGTAAGTTGGGCAGTTGCAATCACTATTTCCGAATCCGTTTCGTTCAGGCTGAACCCCACTTCCTCAGGAGAAGTGACTACGGCATATGAAAAGGATTCAAAAGAAGACTGTATCGAGGCAGTGATTCGAATTATATTCTCGTTATAGATTATCACACGACAAAAGCCGAAATCCGAACGGAGTGAGATTCCCGATGCTTGCGTTGACCATGCGGCTAAAGATCCTAGTGACTTAGTGGTTTCAGAAAACAGCGTGCTCATTTCAGGCAGGTAAGTAGTTGAACCGGTAAGTTACTACAAGGTAATTAAGAATGACGCATCTGTAGGGAGGAAGGCAAAGAATTATACAATGCCTGAGACAGCAAGGCATTAATTTATGAAACTTTATTACCCCTTTTTTAAAGAGGAGGCCCGTACAATCAATTTGGTTTTGAGTACTTTGGTTTCCGGCAAAATGTCAGCATTCTCCTTGCCTTTTTTTTCAATCTGCCTGATCAGAAGTTTTGCTGCCTCCTGGCCCATTTCAAAGCCGGGTTGATCTACCGATGACAGGGGAGGATCCATTAAGGCACTAAAGAACCAGTTGCTGAAGCCAACCAGGGCTACATCTTTTGGAATACTCAGACCACGTTGCTTGATTACCTGCATAGCCCCCATAGCCAGCATGTCGTTGTTGGCAAAGATGGCATCGGGAGGGGGATTGAAGGCCAATAGCTTTTCTGTTGCCAACTTTCCTTCTTCGAGGGAGCCGGTGGGGCAGATGATGATCATCTTCTCATTAACGGGTAATTTATTTTCGAGAAGAGCATCTTGATACCCTTTCCTTCTGTCTTCCGCTATGTTGAGACCCGGAGCCGATTCAAGATGTGCAATTCTTTTGCATCCTTGTTGGATCAGATGGATAACCGCCTCATGAGCACCGGCATAATCATCAACAATAACTTTGCTGGTATTTGGATTGGCGTACATTCGATCAAAGAATACAACCGGAACTTCTTTTGCTAAAATTGATTCGATATGATCGTATGTTTTTGTTTCTCTTGAAATAGAAATAAGCATGCCATCAACCCGGCTGTTGAACAATGCCTTCAGGTCGGTCGCTTCGCGTTGTGCCGATTCATTTGATTGGGCGAGAATAACGTTGTAACCGGCCTCGTAGGCAACCGATTCGATTCCGCTGATTACTGTACTAAAAAAGAAATGAACAATTTCAGGAATGATAACGCCAATGGTGTTGGTTTTACTTTGCCTGAGACTAAGAGCAACGATGTTGGGCTGATAATTAAGTTTTTCGGCAAGCTCATTAACGGCCTTTTTGGTTTCAGGGCTTATGTCAGGATGATCTTTAAGTGCCCGGCTTACCGTAGAGGGTGAAATGCCCAGTTCGCGCGCTATATCTTTAATCGTAACCTGATTGTACTTCATGGACCATCAAGGTACTAAAATGTTCTGCAACTTGTTGCACAACCGTTTGAAATAAAAATTTTTAATATTTTTCAGAATGATGCCGACTAATCCGTTGAGACAAGCTGCAGTGATCACGGCTTTTTGAGTATAGGCGTTTATATTGAGGCCACTTTCAGCTTTATACCAGCATTACCCGGGTTTTTAGTTTCATGAAGGCGTGCATTTTTGATTTGGATGGCGTGATTGTCGATACGGCAAAGTATCATTACCTGGCATGGAAGCGATTGGCTGGTGAGTTGGGTGTTGTGCTAACTGAAAGGGTTAATGAACAACTAAAGGGAATTAGCAGGATTGAATCACTCAATGTTATACTTGCTTTGGGCAACCTCAGCATGAGTGATCCCGAAAAAGAAAAGTTGGCTGAGAGGAAGAATGAATGGTTTGTTGAGTACATCAATCAAATGAAGAAAGATGAGGTATTTCCGGGTGTACTAAACCTTATAGACCAGTTGCGTAGTAACGGCATTAGGGTTGCATTAGCCAGCAGCAGCAGA
The DNA here is from genome assembly GCA_037443645.1 of Cytophagales bacterium. Lineage (GTDB taxonomy): Bacteria > Bacteroidota > Bacteroidia > Cytophagales > Cyclobacteriaceae > UBA2336. Next base: position 14,815 of record JBBINY010000026.1, on the reverse strand, counting down.
AATGCAAAATCGGTACTGCGCCTTTTACATTTGGAGGATGTGTTTGATACTGTGGTGGATGGTAATATGATTAGGAACACCAAGCCTCATCCGGAGATATTTTTAAGAACAGCTGAGTTACTTTCCACACCACCATCCGACTGCGTGGTAATAGAGGATGCTCAGGCTGGTATTGAAGCAGCAAAGTCAGCCGGTATGAAGTGCGTTGGGATTGGCAACCCGGTTAACCTGATGAAAGCGGACTTTGTAGCGGAGAAGATTTTCGATCTTGACTACCAGAATTTAAAAGAATTGTAACCACCAGTTTTAGCGATGAACCAATACTTAAAGCATCATCCCTGGCAAATCATTGAAGAGGGGTTTGAACCCCATCGGAACAAAGTTTCGGAGAGTGTGTTCAGCATTGGCAACGGCCGTATGGGGCAGCGGGCCACTTTTGAAGAAAAGTATACAGGTGAAACGCTGAAGGGCAGTTATGTAGCAGGTGTTTATTATCCTGACAAGACCAGGGTGGGTTGGTGGAAGAATGGATACCCCGAGTACTTTGCCAAAGTATTAAACGCGCCTGGTTGGATTGGGATTGGTGTTGAAGTGGGCAGCCACACGCTCGACCTTGCAACATGCAAGGTGAGGGAGTTCAGGAGGGTATTAGACATGCAAATTGGAGTTCTGTCGAGAAGTTTTGTTGCTGAACTTCCTGATGGAAAGCAATTGCAGGTAAATGCTGATCGGTTTTGCAGCATGGCTGATGGCGAAGCGGGTGCCGTGAGGTATGCCATTACACCCCTCAATTTTTCAGGGACGGCACGGTTAACCCTGGATGTAGATGCTGACGTGAGTAATCAAGACTCAAATTATGGAGAGAAATTCTGGGAGGAAGTAGCAAAACGGGTTGAGCCATATCGGGTAATTGTAAATGCCCGAACCAGGAAAACCGATTTTCATGTATGTACCGGAATTACCTTCTCCATTGCCGAGGAAGGTAATAAGACAACGCACTCGATTGACATTGAGGAGCGGGAAAAGTATGGCGCTAATAGTGTCACTACAACCCTCAACCAGGGCAGGCAACTGGTGGTTTACAAATATGCAGTGGTGTTGTCATCGCTAAACCATGAGAAGTCAAACCTTATGCAGGCTTGTAGTCAGGCCCTTGGTAGAATTGCAACAACCGGCTTTGAGAAATTACTTGCCGATCATTCGAAGGTTTGGTCACAAAAGTGGTTTGAGTGTGATGTCACGATAGAGGGTGACATTGCCGCACAGCAGGGAATCCGGTTTAATATATTTCAACTCATACAAACCTATACGGGGGATGATGAGCGCCTGAACATCGGGCCTAAGGGGTTTACGGGGGAGAAGTATGGCGGAAGCACATACTGGGATACAGAGGCCTACTGCTTACCCTTTTTCCTGGGTACGGCTGACCAACGGGTAGCAAGAAATCTGTTATTGTACCGTTATAAACAACTTGGGAAAGCTATTGAGAATGCCGCAAAGTTGGGATTTGTAAACGGTGCCGCGCTCTATCCGATGGTAACGATGAATGGAGAGGAATGCCACAACGAATGGGAAATAACGTTTGAAGAAATACATCGTAACGGAGCCATTGCATATGCTATTTTTGATTACGTGCGATATACCGGTGATGAAGATTACCTTTTTGATTTTGGCATCGAGGTTCTGATAGCCATTTCCCGTTTTTGGGCTCAGCGTGTAAACTGGTCAGAAGATAAAGAAAAGTATGTCATCCTGGGGGTTACAGGCCCGAATGAATATGAAAATAATGTAAACAATAACTGGTATACCAACTACATAGCATCCTGGACACTCAGATATACCTTAGAAGTACTCAACCATTTTAAAGTAAAGAGTGAGGGCGGCTACGAGAAACTGATCGGCAAGACTGCGTTGAGTGAGTCAGAGCCTGGCAAGTGGGAAGAAATTTCCGCAAAGTTATACCTCCCGGAAGATAGCATGAAGGGTGTATTTCTTCAGCAAGATGGATTTTTGGACAAAGAGCTATTAAGTGTAAAAGATTTGCGCAAGGAAGACCGGCCACTGAATCAGAAATGGTCATGGGACAGAATTTTACGATCGTGCTTCATAAAGCAGGCTGATGTGCTTCAGGGACTTTACTTTTTCGAGGAACACTTTTCAGCCGATGTTCTCAAAAGGAACTTTAACTTTTATGAACCCATGACTGTTCACGAATCATCGCTGTCGCCCTGTGTTCATGTAATACTCGCTTCGCGGATAGGATATAAGGAAAAGGCCTATGAATTGTACCTGCGAACGGCCCGACTTGATCTTGATGATTACAATAATGATACGGAAGACGGCTGTCATATAACCAGTATGGCCGGAACATGGTTAAGTATTGTCAAGGGTTTTGGTGGAATGAGGGTGCAGAACGGTCAATTGCACTTTAGTCCCTTTCTTCCGCATCAATGGGAGTCCTATGCATTTCGCCTCGAATTCAGGGGACGGGTAATTCGCGTAATGATCGGAAAATCAGGCACCAGAATCACGTTAGAAAAAGGATCACCAATGTCGGTAATGCTGAAGGAGAACGAAATCTTGCTATAGTCTAAAGCAGGTCTTGTTAATAAGGTAATGACGCAATCGTTTGCGCACTCGTTTCCGGTAAAAATCAATTGAATGTATAGCCCGCAGGTTTGCGATTTCGGGTTTTCTTGGAGAAATTGTCCAAATAATAGCTTGAGAAGCTAAATTGAATTTTTACTAAACCATAAACCTAACCCTATGTTAAAATTTTATCTGTATTCAAGCAGGTGTTTGGTCGTGTTGTTGATGCTCATTGGTTCTGTAACCTTAGCTCAAACGAGAACCATAACCGGAAAAGTCACTTCTGCAGATGATGGATCCGGACTTCCCGGAGTTAACGTTCAAGTAAAAGGCACTACCACAGGAACCGTAACTGATGTAAATGGAAACTTTTCGATCTCGGCCAGCGATAATAGTGTGCTGGTCTTTTCATTTGTAGGTTACGCAACACAGGAGATCACTGTAGGAGCCCAAAGCACCGTCAATGTCAATCTCCAATCCGATGTTACGGCTTTGAGCGAAGTGGTCGTAATCGGGTATGGAACAGTCAACATCCGGGATGCAACGGGGGCGATAGCATCGGTAAAGTCAGAAGACTTTAACAAAGGCATTATCGCATCGCCTGAACAATTGATTCAGGGAAAGATGGCAGGCGTGCAAATTACTGTAGCGAGTGGAGAACCCGGAGCAGGAGTTAATTTGAGGATCCGGGGGTCATCATCCGTACGCGGTGGCAATAACCCACTGTTTGTTGTCGATGGCGTTCCTTTGAGTGGTGATAACATTAGTGCCGGTGGTGCAGACTTTGGTCGCGGTGGTTCTTCGCCCAAAAACCCGCTTAATTTTATAAACCCTAATGACATCGAGAGTATTGATGTTCTTAAAGATGCATCGGCAACTGCCATTTACGGATCACGGGGTGCAAACGGGGTGGTTCTTATTACGACAAAAGGTGGTAAAGGCAGAAAGAACTCCCTTGAGTATTCTGCCAATTTCAGTGTCTCCGAGCAGATGAAAACATATGATGTATTAAATGCGGAGGAGTTTTTAGGTGCTTATGAGGACTTAGGTGGAAACCCTGATCTGATAAATTTTGGGAGCGACACCTTCTGGCAAGACGAAATTAACCGCACGGCTTATTCCCAAAGTCATAATGTATCCTATGCTAACAGCTATAAAGGTGGAAATTACAGGGCTTCCATTAGTTATGATAATCAGGAAGGCATTATTAAAGAAACCAGCCTTGAGCGGGTTACAGCCCGCCTGAATTTGAGCCAGCGGTTCTTGGATGAAAAGCTTAAAATTTCCGTTAATTCATTGTTTTCAAATATTACCGACAATGCCGCACCAATAACGAATGCTGCCGGTTTCGAAGGAGATTTGATCGCATCTTCAATTTTCTATAATCCCACGATTCCAAACACACCAACCAATTGGATTGCCGACCGCTATGGTGTTACACCCGAGCAGTATCCCGGAGATGCAGCTAATCCGCTCTCATTATTAAAATATCATCAGGATATTGCCGAAACAAACAGGAACCTCATCAACGTGGCCGTTGGGTACGACTTTACAAGCAACCTTAATTTCAAAATCAATGCCGGATTCGATCGGTCAAACTCACTTCGAACTTCGGCCATGTCAGGGCTGCAGACCAAAATCGGAAATGTTGCAGGAAATGGCAGAGCCTACCTGACTGATCAAAATAATAACTCAAGCCTGTTGGAGGCCTACCTTACGTACACTAAAAATCTTGGAAAAGGTTCTCTGAATGTGCTTGCCGGATACTCGTACCAGGAGTTTGAAAATTTCGGACTCAACGCAAATGCAGCAAACTTCGGGGATCAGACCAATATGGCCTGGATGATTTCCCAACTCAGAAGTGCGGACAGGGCAGTTCGGAATTACATCCCCGGGGCATGGATGCAATATGAATACCAGGAAGATAACCGGTTGAGAGTGTATGACCTGTTTAACCCCAGTGGTCCTACCGTATCGGTGTACCCGGTGGGTACCAACCCGGACCTTCCGATGATTGACCCACGTGGAGTTATGGGAGTGAAGTTCGAAACGGTTGATGAACTTCAGTCCTTCTTTGCCCGAGGTACATATAATATCGGAGAGCGATACTTTTTCACAGCCTCAGTAAGGGCAGACGGTTCAAGTCGCTTCGGCCCAAACAATAAATACGGTATATTTCCTTCCCTGGCAGCAAAATGGCGCATGACTGAGGAGGGTTTTGTACCTGAGCTATTCGATGAACTTGCCCTCAGGTTGGGCTGGGGTATTACCGGTAACCAAGAATTTGGCCATAACCTTTACCAGGGACGCCAACGATATGGTGGAGTTGGGTTGAATAATGATGGATCGCTCCAAAACCAGGCAGGCCTCGTTGATGTATCTTTCCCGAACCCCGATCTTCAATGGGAGCAAACTTCCCAAATCAACTTCGGTGTGGATTTTGGTTTTTTTGACTCCAAATTGAGCGGATCTCTTGATTTTTATAGAAAAAACACAACAAAACTGCTGATGCAGACCTTCTCAGCGCAACCTGCCCCAACACCCTTCGTGTGGGAAAATCTTGACGCTGACGTGATCAACAGTGGGATAGAATTGACACTGAATGCAGCGGCCATCCGCAAAACGGATTTGCAGCTCGACCTTGGTTTCAACATTGCTTACAATAAAAATATCGTGAAAAACCTGGCTGCCTCGCTGCCTACGGGCCGAATTCACGGTCAAGGCTTAACCGGTGCCTATGCCCAGCGCATTGGAAATAACCAGCCTTTGTTTGCCTATTATTTAAGGCCATTTTCAGGATTTGGCCCCGATGGTTTGAATAAGCCGGAAGAGGATGTTCAGCAATTTGTCGGGAAGTCAGCAATTCCTAAGGTCAACCTGGGGTTCTCTATTAGCTTGAGATATAAGGCGTTTGATTTTGCCACCTTCTTTAGTGGTCAGTATGGGCACTACGTTTACAACAATGTGGCTAACGCGATGTTTACAAAAGGTTCCCTGGGGGCCGGTCGCAATGTCACTCCTGATGTAGTCACAAGCACTGAATCGGTAGGGAACTCACCTGATGTATCTGAACGTTTCCTTGAAAAGGGCAATTTCTTACGGTTACAAACCCTAAGCGTTGGTTATAATTGGAAATTCAATGAAAAAATGTTTAGGGCTTTAAGGGTTGGGATAACCGGACAGAACTTATTATTGTTTACTAACTATTCAGGACTGGATCCGGAAGTGGACATAGACAAGAATATTGACGGTGTGCCTTCTTTGGGTATTGATTATACCGCTTACCCGAGGGCGCGTACCGTTAGCTTTGGCTTAACTGCAACATTTTAACTAAGTTGAACTATTAACGCTATGAAAATGAATATTAAATACCTTTTGGCAACGGCAACAATCCTGGCAGGGGCTTGCACGGATCTGGAAGTTTCTGAGACAGACTCAATTATCATTTCCTCGGAGGGCGTATTTGAAGGCGTAGATGCTGCAGGTACTTTGACTGCCGCATACAACAACATGGCGCAAAGTTCTCAGGAGAACTTATATGCCTTGTCAGTAGCTACAACGGATGAGTTGTTCATTCCAACGAGGGGCACTGACTGGGGTGACAATGGTGTTTGGCGTACCCTGGCAACCCATGGGTGGGCGCCATCGCATCAGTTTGTTCTGAATACCTGGAATTTTCTCAATTCCAATGTATATCGTACTAACCAGATTATTCACCCGGCTACAACAAAAACCCCTCTGCAGGAGGCTGAGGCTAAGTTCATCAGGGCCTACAACATGTTCTGGATTTTTGACCTCTGGAGGCAAATCCCATTCAGGGATGCTGATGAGGGCCCGGAAGTTGACCCGGTGGTGCTTACAGGTCAGGAGGCCTTTGACTTTATGGTTGCAGATCTCGAAGCAGCAATAACCAATTTGCCAACAGTTTTGGCAGGAGAAATTGACAAACAGGCAAAGGCTTCCAAAGCCTCTGCCCGGTTCATGCTTGCAAAACTCTATCTGAACAAGCATGCCTTCCTTGGCGGAAGCCCTCAAGGTGCTGATATGGATAAAGTAATTGCCGCTGTCGATGCTATCGAAGCGGACGGGTATCAGTTGCAAAATGGCTTTTTTGGAATTTTTGCCCCTAGTGCTGATTCGGAAACGATCATGTGGGCAAATGCTCAATATGCTTCCCGGATCTGGGGAGGACTGCACTATAATCAAGGTCGTGATACCGACTGGCCATTTGGTGGCTGGAATGGCTTTGCAACCACGGCTGAGTTCTACAGTAAGTTTGAAGGCCCGCCAGCGTCAAACGTTGAAGGAGGTCCGCAGGAAGAACGCAGGGGATATGTTCCGAACGATGCATTGGGTATCGGATTTCTAATCGGGCAACAGTACGGACCCACCGGAGCAGTTCTGGCTCGCTCTGGCGATCCACTCGTATTTACAAATAATATTGAATCCCTTACCGGACAGCCCGATTATACCGGAGTTCGGATTCTAAAATACCACCCAACAATTAATATGGGCGGCACCTGGAATAATCACCTGATGCTCATGCGGTGGGCAGATGCTCTTTTAATGAAAGCGGAAGCCCTTTTCAATAAGGGAAGTTCCGGACCCGCCTTAACGTTGGTAAATGACCTCCGTGATATCAGGGGTGTAGCTGACTTTGTTTCTTTAGATGCTGATAAACTATTGGATGAACGGGGAAGGGAACTTTATATTGAAGGCTGGCGAAGAAACGATTTGGTTCGCTTTGGCAAGTTTAATGAAACATATGGTTTTGTGGCAAACACCGATCCTACCCGGAGTTTGTTTCCAATTCCTGACGTAGCACTAAGTTCTAATCCCAACCTAGTTCAGAATCCAGGATACTAAAAGTAATCTTTTTGAACTTTAAATAAAGCAAGCGTATGCTTGCTTTATTTTTTTATTTTGAAAACCTTTCTAAGGCTTCATGAAGCTATCGGCTAGTACATTAACGTTTGCAATTTTTGTGGGGGTTGCCTGCACCAGGCCCGTTAACAGGACTTTATTTACCCAATTACCATCAACGTTAACAGGAGTAACCTTCTCTAATAACCTTATCCTTTCTCCTGATATGGATGTTTTTCGGTATCGCAATTACTACAATGGAGGCGGTGTCGCCATCGGTGACATAAATAATGATGGCTTGTCGGATATCTTCTTTACCTCCAACATGGGAAAAAACAGACTATATCTAAACCGGGGCGATTTCAAATTTGAGGACATTACAGACCGTGCGGGCGTTGGCGGAACCAAATCGTGGTCGACAGGTGTAAGCATGGCTGATGTTAATGGAGACGGGTTGCTCGATATTTACGTGTGCAACTCGGGTGATGTTCATGGAGGTAATAGGTCAAACGAGTTATTCATTAACAATGGTGATCTGACTTTTACTGAGAAGGCCTCAGCATATGGACTTGACGATAATGGATTCGGCACACATGCTGTTTTCTTTGACTATGATCAGGATGGCGATCTTGATTGCTATGTACTAAACAACTCCTTCAGGTCAGTTTCATCACTGGGCCTCGAAAATATCCGGCATGTAAGAGATAGCGCGGGTGGTGATAAATTGTACAGGAACGACAACAATCGGTTTACGGATGTAAGCGAAGCAGCCGGAATCTACGGTAGTGTAATCGGGTTTGGCTTAGGTGTCACCATCACAGATGTTAACCTGGATGATTGGCCCGATATCTATGTTTCGAATGACTTTTTTGAACGGGATTACCTCTATATTAATCAGCAAAACGGAACCTTCAGGGATGAACTGGTTGACCGCATGGGGCACACCAGCCAGTTTTCGATGGGCACGGACGCTGCAGACTTGAACAATGATGGAGCTCCGGAAATTTTTGTGACTGACATGTTACCTGAAAAGGACAGTCGACTGAAACTCACCACGCAGTTTGACTCCTACAATCGTTATCAATTGCTGCAGGCGAACGACTACTATGAGCAAACCATGCGAAACACATTGCAATTGAATAACGGGGCTGGATATTTTGCTGAGGTTGGACAATTTGCGCGCGTTCATGCCTCTGATTGGAGTTGGGGCGCTTTGCTGGCAGACTTTGACAATGATGGAATCCGCGAAATTTTTGTTACAAACGGAATATACAAAGATGTTACAAACCAGGACTTTATCGAGTTCCTGGCCAGCGATGCATCAATACTCCCGGCCATGCGAAGCGGCAAAATTAATTTTGAGGAACTGGTGGCAAAAATGCCTTCCGTGAAGTTATCCAACTACATGTTTAAGCAAGCAGCCAACCTGAAGTACACCAATGTTTCTGATTTATGGGGAACCGGGGAACCGTCTTTTTCAAATGGGGCAGCGTACGGTGATCTGGACAATGATGGCGACCTTGATCTGGTCGTTAATAATGTGAACATGCCATCCTTTATCTATAGGAACAATGTTACCGGAAAGAGGTGGCTTAACATCTCCCTTAAAGGCCCGCTTAAGAATACGAAAGCTGTCGGGGCACGCATCAATTTGTACATAGGCGGCAAGGTTATTTCCCAGGAGAATTTACCTACAAGAGGATTCCAGTCTTCGATGGATTACCGGATAATTTTAGGATGCGACACCGTGCAGCAGGTTGATAGCCTGGAGGTTTTCTGGGGGTATGGGAGATACTCCATGCAATACAATGTGAGCACAAATGCTTCAATTACGTTGGATATTAACGAATCGGTTAAGAGGCCTGAATTTCGTGAAAGGAAACCCACCGTCCTCCTTCAAAAGAAGGATGTGAGCCTAACCCCTGAGTTCAGGCATGTTGAAGACAATTTCATCGATTTTCATTTTAACAGGCTGGTCTATCATATGGTTTCAAGGGAGGGGCCTGCGCTGGCGATAGCGGATGTTAATTCGGATGGCCTCGATGATTTTTTTATTGGTGGGGGGCATAATCAATCGGCCCGAATTTATTTACAGCAGAAAAACGGGTCATTTATTGAGGCGAAACAAAAGTGCCTGGATGAGGATGCGCAATTCGAAGATGTGGATGCAATTTGGTTTGATGCCGATGGCGATGGAGACCTAGACCTTTGCGTTGTAGGAGGTGGCTATGCATTTCCTGAAAATTCCGGGATGTACCCAATTCGTCTCTACCTTAATAATGGAGGGAAGCATAACGTTGTATTACAGAAGCCACCGAAGCCCATTCAGGTGCAGGTTATGGGCAGTTGTGTCCGTGCCTCAGACTTTGATGGAGATGGTGATCTTGATTTGTTTGTTGGTGGAAGAGTAATCCCGGGAAGATATGGAGCCTCAGCCGACAGCTACATCTTGCTGAATGATGGGAAGGGAAACTTTACCAATGTAACCGGTACGGTGGCTCCAAAATTGTTTGAATCAGGCATGGTTACCGATGCAGCATGGACCGATTTTGACAATGATGGTGACATTGATCTGGTGGTTGTTGGGGAGTGGTTACCAATTACACTGTTCAAGAACAATGGCAAAAATCTTGAGCGTTTAGCAAATGTTCCCGGACTGAATCAGTCTGAAGGATGGTGGAATACAATTCAAGCCGTTGACGTGAATAAAGATGGGAATATTGACTTTGTAATTGGTAACCTTGGATTGAATTCGAAGTTTCGTGCCTCTCCTGAAAAGCCTCTTCTGATGTATGTGAACGATTTTGATACGAATGGGACTGTGGAGCATGTGTTTTCTTATTATGAAGGCGACAACATGTATCCGATGGCTCTTCGGTCAGACCTCGTCAGCCAGATGCCTTCACTGAAGAAATCATTTTTGTATTACTCTGATTACGCAGGAAAAACAACGGATCAGGTTTTTGATGCAAAGGCTCTTGACAATGCGTTGCGTAAAGCGGCATACCGGCTTGAATCCTGTGTAGTATTTAACAACGGAGACGGGTCTTATACGATTAGGGCGTTGCCTGATCAAATCCAGTTTGCTCCTGTTCGCTCCATTCTCTCCTTAGCCGATGATCTTTTGATAACAGGCAATTTTTTTGGTGTTAAACCTGAAGTGGGCCGGTATGATGCCGGTGGAGGATTCCTTCTTAGCTTTAGAGGGAATGATGTTGTTGCCACGGGGCCATTAGGAATCACTTCGGAAGTGCGAAAAGCAGGAATTCTAAAGCGTTCAGATAACCGGAAGCTGATTATCCTTGCAACGAACAACGATGTCATTAAATTCTATGAGTATTAAAACTTGCTTTTTTGGGGTCGGGCTGCTTGCTTTGGGTACACTCATTACCTCGTGTTCGGGTGACAAACGTCCCCTTTTTAAACTCATGACTCCAGATGAAACTGGGGTTCATTTCAGAAATGATCTGCCCGAGACTGTTGAATTTAATATCCTTAACTACCTGTACTTTTACAATGGCGGTGGAGTTGCAGTTGGCGACCTTAATGGCGATGGCCTTCCCGATGTTTACTTCACTTCTAATCTTGACAGTAACAGGCTCTACCTTAGCCGGGGTGACTTCAGGTTTGATGACGTAGCCCGGATGTCTGGAACGTTCGGCCCGAAAGGATGGTCAACCGGGGTAACGATGGCTGATGTTAACTGCGATGGCAGATTGGATATATATGTGAGCATGCTTGGTGACTATCAGAATATCCGGGGAAGGAACCAATTATTTATCAACATGGGGAATACCCCCGAAGGTGTTCCGGTTTTTGAAGAGCAGGGAAGGCAATTCGGGTTGGATTTGGTGGGCTTCTCAACACAAGCTGCATTCTTCGATTACGACCTGGACGGAGACCTGGATATGTTCATGCTTAATCATTCTGTTCACGACAATGGAACATTTGAGAAGTCCACCCTGCGGGCGGAAAGACATCCGCTTGCAGGAGATAAATTAATGAGGAACGATGGAGGGCGATTTGTGGAAGTTACCCGGGAAGCAGGCATCTACAGCAGCGCACTCGGATATGGCCTTGGATTGGCCATTGGTGATTTGAACGATGATGGCTTCCCCGATATTTACATCGGTAACGATTTTCATGAGGATGACTATCTCTACATGAACAACGGAAATGGAACGTTTACAGAACGGTTAGCGGATGCGATCCGTCATACAAGCCGGTTTTCAATGGGTAATGATATCGGTGATATAAACAATGATGGCCTGCTGGATATCATATCGCTTGATATGCTTCCCAATGACCCGTATCGGCTGAAAACCGCGGCAGGTGAAGATGATTTGGATGTTTACAGGATGAAACTCAGTTATGGGTATAAAGATCAATATGCAAGAAATACCCTTCAATTGAACAGAGGTAATGGAAGGTTCAGCGAAATCGGCCCGATGGCAGGGGTGGAAGCTACAGACTGGAGTTGGAGTCCTCTACTGGCAGACTTTGACCTTGATGGACTCAATGATCTGATTATAACAAACGGAATAAAGAGAAGACCAAATGACAATGATTACATCCGGTACATATCCAATGAGGCCATCAAACATAAGCTAGAAGGCGACCTGACCAGCGAGGAATTGTTGCTGATTGAAAAGATGCCGGTAGTTCAGATAAAAAACGCTGCTTTCCGAAACACCGGAAACTTATCATTTGAGGATGTTACACGCGCCTGGGGCTTCGAACAGGTGTCTTTTTCTAATGGGGCAGCCTATGCAGATCTGGATAACGATGGTGACCTGGATGTGGTAATAAATAATATTGATGCCCCGGCTTTCATTTACCGCAATATGTTGCGGGAAAAGAATCCGGAGAATGCCAATTTTCTTAAGATAAGGTTTGTTGGTGACTCATTAAACAGGTTCGGCATCGGCAGCAGAGTACTTATACCGGGAAGTGAGGGTAGCATTATCCGTAGAGATATGTACACTACACGGGGCTTTCAGTCTTCGGTCAGCCCGGAATTGTTAATCGGGTTAGGTTCACAAGCACAGATTGACAGTTTGATTGTAATCTGGCCGGATGGTAAAATGCAAATACTTAACGATGTAAAAGCAAATCAGGATCTTGAGCTTAAAAAAGTAGATGCAGATGACCAGTACCAGCCTCCCATCAGGTCAACGCCTCAGGTAGATTTCACTGCCTCCATACCATTGCCCTTTGTTCATAAGGAAAATAAACTTATTGAGTTCCACCGCGAATTTTTGGTGCCGCACATGGCATCAACGGAAGGACCAAAAGTTGCCGTTGGTGATGTGAACGGAGATGGACTTGATGACATCTATGCATGTGGGGCCAAACATCAGCCCGGTGCACTGCTCATACAAACTACCCAGGGTTTTGTAAGTAAGTACCATAAGTCGTTCAGTGCCGATAGCGTAATGGAAGATGTTGACGCACTATTTAATGATGTAGATAAAGATGGGGATTTGGATCTCATTGTTTTAAGCGGTGGAAATGAATTTCATGATAAGTCTCCAAACCTGAGCCCGCGATTGTACCTGAATGACGGTGGCGGTAATTTTTCGAGAATAGAAGGAGCCTTCGAAAACATTCACCTTAATGGGTCATGCATCAGGGCATTTGATTTTAATAACGATGGTTTTGATGATTTGTTCCTGGGCGGCCGTATTGTACCATGGAAGTATGGATTACCGGTCCAAAGTTATTTACTTCGGAATAACGGAGCCGGCAAATTTGTTGATGTAACCGCGGAGCTTGCTCCGGAATTTATCTCGCTCGGGTTGGTTAAAGATGCCCAGTGGGCCGATATGAATCAGGATGGGCTGGCAGACATTGTAATGGTGGGAGAGTGGATGACCCCTACAATATTCCTTAACCAGGATGGAAAATACCGAAAGGCCCGGTTGAAAGACCTGGATGATAAACAGGGCTGGTGGAATACCCTGGTTTGCGTGGATATTGATGAGGATGGGGATATAGATATTCTTGCCGGAAACCTTGGGCTCAATTCAAGATTCCGTGCCACCCTCCAGCGGCCCGTATCGGCTTTTGTTGCCGACTTTAACGATGATGGACTTACTGAGCCACTGATCTACTATTATATAGGTGACGATGAGATACTGTTTGCCTCAAAGGATGATCTGGGCAAGCAATTAGTGGAGTTGAAAAAGAAATTTGTGAGTTATGACTCCTTTGCGCGGGTTGATCCGCATACTCTATTTAGTCCCGCTGAAATGAAGAAATCTTTGCTTTTACAGGCGCAGGAATTTCGATCCGGATGTTTTGTAAATAGAGGAAACCTTAGATTTGAATTTGTTCCTTTTCCGGGTGAAGGTCAATTCGCTCCTCTGAATGCCATTGCTGTTTTTGATTATAACGGAGATGGCCGAAAAGATTTGCTAACCGCAGGGAACTACTATGAAGCTAATTTGCAACGCGGCAGATATGATGCCGACTATGGGAGCGTGATGGTTAATAACGGGCAAGGCCGGTTTGTGGCAGTTCCGAATCAGGTAACAGGTGTTTATCTTCAGGGCCAGGTCAGGGATATCAAGGAGATCAGGGTAGGAGATAAGAGTTACTTTGTAATAGCCAGAAATAATGATACACTTGTCCTGGTAGGTTTTAACCAACGTTGATGAGAAAGAACATACCCCTCTTGTTCACATTCATTTCACTGGTAACGTTCGGCCAGTCCCTTGTTGATGGCGCATGGATTGTCAGAACGACTTCGATCGACCCTGCCAATTACTACGGTGTGACCGTAGCCAATGGTATGATCGGACTGGTTTCGTCCCCCGAACCGATGAAGGTAAAAGATGTGGTATTGAATGGCGTGTACGATTACTACCAGCGGGGCAGGGTATCCAACATCCTGAAGACCTTCAACCATGTTAACATGAACCTGGATGTTGACGGAATGCGGATTTCCCGCGGTAATATTTCCAACTTCAGACAAGAACTTGATATGCGGAACGCAACGCTTACTACATACTTCGATGTAGGCGATAAGGTGAGCGTAACGCACTCGCTGCTGGCGTTACGCCATTTGCCATACACTGCCCTTATCCGCGTAACCCTGCAGGCAAGGAAAAATGTTCATGTCACACCGATGAGCGTTATAGAAGCCCCCGATCATTTAACAGACGTACGCAATACCTACAGTGAGATTGATCGCCCGCATGTGAAAATTCCGCTACTGACTTCCATGGGAAGGAGTCCTTCAGGACGGCATGCTGTAGCTGTGAGCAACAGTTTTATTTTTACAGAGCCGCATGGTCAGGAACCACAACTTATTCATGAGGATTGGGACTATACTATGCACCTGGCAAAGTTCAGCAAAAAT
>JBBINY010000025.1:0-37883 GCA_037443645.1 Cytophagales bacterium | reverse complement strand
GCTGATGTTACCGACATTACAACCAAGAAGTTGTTGTTCAGGGGATGGCAGAAAAAGTCAGAGCTCACGTTGTTCGAACACCTCGAATATTTTTATTCGCGCGGCCTGAAGTATGTTAAATCAACCGATGTGTCGCGCGATGGGGTGCTGGAGGGCCCGGCCTTTTCCTTCTACCAGGAAATCCGAGAGCGCTATCCGGAAGTTTGTGTGCTGGCCAGCGGGGGCGTAAGAGGTATTGATGACATCAAGAGGCTAAACGATATGGGTATTTTTGCCGTGATTTTCGGCAAGGCTTATTACGAGGGAATTTTAAAGTTAAAGGACATTGAGCAGTTCATTGCTCACACAAAATGAATCCATTCGGTGCATGGAGCACCGAATGGATTATCTCCGTCAATTTACATGCAGCACAAAGGTCAGATCAACATCGGTTTCGCCATCCAGCGAAGTGGATGTAGCCGATTTCAGACCAGGTTGATGCTTGAGCATCACACGGAATGATTTATCAGACACCGTTACGTTGTCGGTGGTCCATGATGTAGAAAGCCCGAGCGGCCTTCCATTGTCGTCTTCATCCAGATAATTGATGGTTCCAACCGGAGTTGAGGGCGTATCCTTAATGTTTCCGCTTCCCGTAGGCGATGCGAATACGCCTTCAGAAAACCGGAAGAAGAACTGGTGTTCATCTGCTTCTTCCTCAATTTCTTCCGTTATGTAATATCCGTCATCACCCGGATCAAGCAATCCGTTAATCAACTCGAGAGTCAGGACGTATGTGGTGTTTTTTGCCAGGGTAATGGGTCCGTCAACCTGCAAATCCTGGGGGCCATCACCATCCGGATCGGTGGCGGTAACCACTACGGCACTGCCACCTCCGGCAGGGGTAAACGTAAGCGTTACCTCGGTAATCAGTTCAGGTACATTCTCCTTTCCGGGGTCATCATCACAGCCGGTAAACACCAGGAGGGCGCCCACAGCCATTAGCAGCAGTACATGCAAAAAGGTTTTCATAGATAGACAGTTTTTAAATGCAACATGGTTGCAATATAAAAAAACTCCTGATGCGTCAAAAACTGAATTTCAGGCTGAGGGCAATGTTGCGACCAACCTCGTCAGCATAATAGCGCATGCGGTTGGTGTATTCGCGGTAGGCGGCATTAGCCAGGTTGCTGGCTCTGACCAGGATAAACAGTTTGGTGGTTCCCATCCAAATCGATGTACCTGCCTGCATGCTCAGCAGGAAATAGGCCGGGGGGGGAGCCAGAAAGTCAAAATTGCGGGAGTCGTTTTCAAAAGGATCCTGCTGATTGCCGTATGCATCCAGAATTTCATTTACAGTTACCACACGGGGCGCCCTGCGTTGCTGGTCCACATAAAGGGCGGTAGCTTCAAAAGTAAGCGCAGGTCCATTTTTTCCAATGGATTTTTTCCACTCCATACCCAGTTCGTACCGGTTAGGTGGAATGTAAATCAGGAAATCAGTATTGGTCTGGTCATACGCACGCAGCAACGAAATCATACCGGTAACCGAAAGTGCTGTGGTCGCATTGAATTTTCCGAACAGATCAGTGCCTAAAAAGGAGGCGTTGGTTTGCGTATAGCGGAAGAAGGGATAGGCCCCACGAACCGTTTGTGTAACCCCGGAAGGCCTGAGGTACGTGTAGTTGAAAACGTAGTTCACATATCCGGTTACCTCGGCAGTAACTCTGTCATTCGCTACGTGCCAGGAGTTTACCCATTTCAGGGCTTTCTCGTTTTTGAAATCGACTGTGTTGAGATCAAGTACCTTGCCTGTAGTTTCATCCAACAGAAGACCATATTCAATGGCGGCTACACTTTGATGAACACCAAAGCTGTAAAGCTCAGAGACGTGCGGTGGCCTCCACGAACTAGCCAGGTTGGTAATGAAAGCTGAGCGGTTTTTAAATGAACGGGTTGCTCCGAATGAGAAACTTGCGTTACCAAATGAGTAGGTACTGGTGTATGGCCGGTTGGCAAAGTCAAAGCCCACAACGTTGTAGTAGCGGTAATCGTAGCGAACGCCAAAGTCAACCAGCCAGGTTTCTAGATTAAGTTTGCCCGTGTAGAATAATCCTCCTGCATAATTGGTAAAATCAGGAATAAACGGAATGCGCTGTGTGCCGGGCAGGTTGTTGTTGATCTGAATCAGGGTGTTCAACCCGGCATTGGAGGAAAATCGTTTTGATGTATGCTGTTGCCATTCAGCATCCAGCGTGTTGGTGATCAGCTCAAGGTCAATTGCCGGAATGAAATTCAGCGAATCTCTCCGGATATCAAATTCTTTGCGCGTGTTGTATTGAAAGCCGTACTGCATTTTAAAATCACCATAATCGGTGTGCAGGTGTCCATTTACCTTCAACAGGTTGTGGGCCACTTCCTGTCTTGGGTTTTCAATGGCATAGGTAAACGGCTGGGTGTATTGTGGAGGTTCCCGTTCCATGGCTGTGCGCAAATCTTCGGTACTGCTGATGGAACTTCCCTTCAGAATGCCCAGTTCAGTCTGAAAGCGGCTAAAGAAAAAATCAATTCCTTTTGATTTTTTGTGAAGGCCTGCCGCTACCGAAAAATTAAACTCAGTGAATCCCGTGTTGCTAAGGATGTAATCCGGAGTATTCGAATCCCCCGACTTTCTTCCTGTGCCTTGCACGCGCCATCCGAATCCCTCGAATTTTTCACTGCCGCCTTCAAGCATACCCGAGAGCGTACCTGCCCTGCCGTTGGTTTGTGCCACCATGTTTACCTCCCCGCCAATGCCCTTTTGGGTTGGCAGGTCAGCCGGGTTAACCACCACCACACCACCAAGTGCATCCGTACCGTATTTTATGGCTGAGGCGTCTTTAATAACAATGATGTTCGAGGCGATGAAGGGATCAATTTCCGGGGCATGTTCGGCACCCCATTGCTGCCCTTCCTGGCGGATGCCATTGTTTAAAATCAAAATGCGCTGGCTGTGAAGACCGTGGATGACCGGTTTAAAAATTGCCGGCCCGGTTTGGATAGTCGATACCCCCGAAATTTTTTTCAACGCTTCACCGAGGGAAAGCCCACGCGTTTCATCCAATTCTTTTCCGGATAATGTTTTGTAGTTGTTTGTTTTTGCCACATGCTCGAAGTGGTCATGAACTTCAACAACGTCAAGGAGCGTTTGTTGTACGATCAGGATAACTGCCAGTGATGAGGACGCAGGAACCTGAACTGTGGCTTCATAGGGCTCAAAGCCGATAAACCGCACACGAAGCCGGTAGCTCCCAGCACAGAGGTTCTCGAACCGAAACACACCCTGCTCGTTGGAACTGACGGCCGTGCCGGGAAGCAGTTCAACGGAGGCGCCACTTAACAACTCCGATGCTTCAGTAGCTACCGTACCGGATAAGGTGTAGGCACACTGGCTATGCGCAAGAACAGCCCACAGCCAAAAGAAGCAGACCAGAAGGAGTTTCATCTAATGCAACAAAGTTGCAAGATAATACAGTCCCGGTAAATGTGTGAAAGGTGTGGCTCCGCTAATCTACGATGTCGGAGAGCTTGAATCGCTGAATGATGTAGTACAGGAAGTTAAACGACAGAATGTCGTCTTGTGCATTTTCATTTTTTGTGTCGGGCTTGCGGGGTGATGCGGGTTTTACCGACATCGAATCGCGGGCTGTTTCGCGGCTGGGTGTAATGGATGTCCTTGTCAGTGTGGGTTTGCTGTCTGCGTCCTGAGCCTCCATATGTTCGGTGCGTTCTGTCCGCAAAGGTCCCAGATCTTCCTGGGCCCGCACATTGGCCGACCATCCCATCGCAATAAGGAAAGTGCAGTACGCACAGCCGTTCAGGAATAGGTTTTTCATAAGCCGGTGAGGTTGTAAACGCAGAATTTTTACTTCCTGTTTCAGGAAAGGTAAAAATTTAGTTTGGTAGCATTACAGGAAATTAGACGAATACCCTGTGCCAATAGACAGAAAGGGGAATTTTAGCCCTATTTTCGCCCACATATGACGATTTCTATCGAAGATTTTGAGAAAGTTGACCTCCGGGCCGGAACGGTGGTTCGCGCTGAACCCTTTCCACAAGCCAGAAAGCCGGCTGTGAAATTATGGGTGGATTTGGGTGAACTTGGAGTTAAGCGGTCGAGTGCACAACTCACCGCACTGTATTCGCCTGATGACCTGGTTGGAAAGCAGGTGATCTGTGTAGTAAATTTCCCGCCCCGCCAGATCGCTGACTTCATATCAGAAATACTGGTTACCGGTTTTCCCGATGAGCAAAACCGGGTTGTGCTTTCATCGATTGAGCGGACCGTACCCAACGGAGCGCGTTTGTTTTAGCCATGCTGTTTTCAGAATTACCATCGGTTACAGGAGGAGTACTGCTTGCGCTTCCGCATGATCAGCCAGTGGTTACGCTGATTACCGACAGCCGAAAGGCTGTTGTTGCCGGGGGCTCGGTGTTCTTTGCCATCCGTGGAGACCGGCACGATGGCCATGGTTTTGTGCGTTCGTTGTATGAATCGGGCATCAGGCAATTCGTTGTTGAATCAGATTTTGATCTGAGAAACTTTCCTTCAGCCAATGTGCTGAAGGTGAATTCATCCGTTGAAGCGCTTCAAAAAGTTGCAGCACACCACCGTAAGCAGTTTTCATTACCGGTTATCGGCATTACCGGAAGCAACGGCAAAACCATCGTAAAAGAATGGCTTTACCAGTTGCTTACACCTGATCACACCCTGGTTAAGAATCCGGGCAGTTATAACTCGCAGATCGGTGTGCCGCTTTCGGTGTGGCAAATCCAGGCACATCACCAGCTGGCCATCTTTGAAGCAGGCATCAGCAAACCGGGAGAAATGGAGAACCTGCAGGCTGTTATCAATCCGACACTTGGAATTTTTACAAACCTTGGTTCGGCCCACGATGAACATTTTGAGAGTCGGGTACAGAAACTTTCCGAAAAGCTCAGGCTGTTTACAGGTGTTGATAAATTGATTTATGCGGCCGACCAGGCTTTGGTGCACAACGCGGTAAAAGAAAAGGGTATTCCGGCTTTTTGCTGGGGCACAACCGAAGAATCACATCTGCGCATCCGAAAAGAGAGTGTGGGACTGGCTTTGTATTGGAAGGAAAAGTGGTACCCTATCAGGTTTCCGTTCAGCGATGAAGCGAGTGTTGAAAATGCCATGCACGGTGTAGCCCTTATGATCGTGCTGGGCTACGAGCCTGATCAGATTCAACCCCGTGTTCAATCGTTAAAAGCCATACCCATGCGCCTGTCGGTAAAGGAGGGAATCAACGGTTGCCTGATCATTGACGATGCCTACAATAACGATCTGGCCGGTTTGCAGATCAGCCTTGATTTTCTGGCGCATCAGCAACAGCGTAAAAAGCGAACGGTTATTCTCTCGGATATTCTGCAATCGGGACTAAGCGAGCACGACCTGGTAAAAACCATTTCTTCAAAAATCAGCACAAACGGTGTGCAGCGGTTTATCGGCATCGGTTCAGGCATGGCAAATCACAGCCATTTGTTTACAGTGCCAGCTGCGTTTTTTCAAACCACCGAAGAATTTTTAGATCAGGTTAATCCCGCTGACTTTTCGGATGAAGTAGTGCTTATTAAAGGTTCACGCACATTTCAGTTCGAGCGGATTGTCGTCCTGCTGCAGCGAAAGGCTCACGGCACCGTGCTGGAGATTGACTTTGGTGCGATGGTGCACAACCTGAATTTTTTCAAATCGCGGCTGCGCCCGGAAGCAAAACTCATGGTCATGGTAAAGGCGCTGGCCTATGGCAGCGGCAGTGTGCAGGTGGCCAACCTGTTGCAGTATCACCGCGTGCACTACCTGGGTGTTGCCTATGCCGATGAAGGCGCTGAGTTGAGGCGTAACAACATCGCTACTCCGGTAATGGTGATGAATCCTTCGCCAGAAAGTTTTGAAAGTTTACTGAGTCATGCGCTTGAGCCGGCTGTGTACAGCATGGGCATGCTTACGGAGCTGCTCCGTTTTTTAAATGGCCGGCCCATGGCCATTCACATCAAGCTGGATACCGGCATGCACCGCCTTGGGTTTGAGGAGAGTGACATGACTGCGTTGGCAGCGGTAATTGCTGCTAATAATAACCTTCGCTTAGCATCGGTATTCAGTCATTTGTCGGGTTCAGACGATGCCCGGTTTGATGCCTTCTCCGCGGAACAGGCACAGCGCTTTGTGACAATGGCCGACATCCTACAGCGCGGCTTGACCTACAGGCCTTTGCGCCACCTGGTGAACACGGCAGGCATCCTGCGTTTTCCGCAGTACCAGTTTGACATGGTACGGCTGGGCATCGGGTTGTATGGGATTGACCCGGTAGCCGATTCGCAGTTGTTAAGGCAGGCGGTTACACTTAAAACCACGATATCACAGGTTCGCACCGTAGCCGCGGGCGAAAGTGTGGGATACTCCCGACAGGGCAGGGCTGATGTGCCCCGTACCATTGCCACGATTGCCATCGGGTATGCCGATGGGTTCAGCAGGGCGTTCAGCAACGGCAAGGGCATTGTGCTCGTTCACGGAAAACGCGTGCCGGTAGTGGGCAATGTGTGCATGGACATGACGATGGTGGACGTGACCGGCCTGACCGTGCAGGAAGGCGACAGTGTAATAATTTTTGGTGAAGACCTGCCCGTTGCCGAAGTGGCCGGCCTGATCGGCACAATACCCTATGAAATTCTTACCAACACGAGTGAGCGCGTAAGGCGGGTGTTCGTTGCCGAGGGGATTTGACAAATTTTGTCATATGCTACTTGATGTATACCAACTTTTGTTTACTCACCTCACGATCATCCACACCCCAAATTTTTCTTCAGGTCGCGGTTGGGAAGGATGCCAAAGCCGCTACGCTCCTCAGTAATCTCGGCTAATCCGGAGGCACCGGTCTTCGGCTTCTTCGGTTTCTTTACCTTGCCCTTACCTGCCTGGTTTGGTTTCATCAGTCAAAGCTAATACCTGATGCCCATCATTGCACAGCATACCAATGCCGACTATATTTGTCTTGTTTAAAATAAATCTAAATAAGCTTTGAGCCGGAGTATTGCACACATGAAAAAGGGCGAACTGGCTGTAGTTTCCAGCTTTTCTGATGAGCACCTGGCGGCAAAACTTATGGAAATGGGCTGCCTGCCGGGGGCCACAGTGCGCTTTAATTTTGCCGCTCCGTTGGGCGATCCGCTTTGCATTACTGTGGCCGGTTACGAGCTTTCCCTGCGGCTGGATGAGGCGTGCACTGTGTTAATTCTATCCTGAAATGACCAAGCGGCTTACCATTGCACTGGCAGGGAATCCGAATTCGGGCAAGTCGTCCTTGTTCAACCACCTGACGGGCTTAAACCAACATACGGCTAATTTTCCGGGTGTTACGGTTGAGAAGCACGTGGGTATTTGCAAAATGCCCGATGGAACCACAGCACAGATTCTCGACTTGCCCGGCATCTACAGCCTGTACCCGCGCAGCCTGGACGAGCGCATTGTTTCAGAAATTCTGTTAAACCACCGCTCGCCTGAGTGCCCCGATGTGGTGGTGGTTATTGCTGATGCAACCAACTTAAAGCGAGGCCTGCTGTTACTTACACAGGTGATGGACGTTGGTTTGCCGACTATTCTGGCAATGAACATGATGGACCTGGCGGCCCGGTCGGGGGTGAGTTATGACATTCAGCAGTTGAAAGCGAAGCTGGGCGTTCCGGTGGTACCCATCAATGCACGCACGGGAAGCGGGCTGGAGGATTTAAAGCGCGCGTTGCTGGAGCCTATTAAACCTGCACCTCATCCTGTTTTTGAATTGTATGCTGACGTTCGCCCTGCTGTGATAGAAATACGTGAGCGACTTGGCGTGGATAACGATTACGAGGCGTATCAGCTGCTGGAGCAACCCCATGGGGTACACTTTCTTTCACGCGAAGATCGCCAGGTTGTGGAGGAGGTGCGCAAGCATCACCAGATTTTTCAGGGCAAGTTTCACGGGGCTGAAACCATTGCACGGTATACCTTTATTCAAAACCTGCTGGAGCACGTTACGCTGAAGCCTGCCGCTGAATCGTGGAAGCAGTATTCGTATCGGATCGATAACGTACTGACTCATAAATATTGGGGCATGCTGATCTTCCTGGCTGTTTTGTTTTTGATTTTTCAATCCATCTTCAGTTGGGCGAGTATTCCCATGGACCTGATTGACGGTTGGTTTGCCACCTTAAGCAACGGGCTGGAACATCAGTTACCGGATGGCCCTGCAACGCGGCTTCTCACCGAGGGTGTGATACCCGGTATTGGCGGCATCGTCATTTTTGTTCCACAGATTGCCATTTTATTTGCGTTCATCTCGATGCTCGAAGAAAGCGGATACATGGCACGGGTTGTTTTTATGATGGATAAAATCATGCGGCAATTTGGGTTGAACGGGAGAAGCGTGGTGCCGTTAATGTCGGGGGTTGCGTGCGCCATTCCGGCCATCCTGTCAACCCGGATGATTGAAAACTGGAAGGAGCGGATTATCACCATACTGGTTACACCGTTGATGAGTTGCTCGGCCCGCATTCCGGTGTTTACCATATTAATTGCACTGATTGTGCCGCAGCAAACGTTGTTTGGGTTCTTTAATCTGCAGGGCCTGATGCTGATGGGCCTTTACCTGCTTGGATTTTTGGCAGCGCTTATCTCGGCATGGGTTATCAGCAAGTTAATCAATGTACAGGAGCGCAGTTTCCTGCTGATGGAGATGCCCACTTACCGTGTGCCCAAATGGTCGAACGTGGGGTACACCATCGTGGACAAAACGAAAGCATTTGTGTGGGAGGCCGGGAAGATAATTATCGCGATATCCATTGTGTTGTGGGTTTTGGCCAGCTATGGCCCGGGTGATAACCTGGAGAAAGCACACGATTATGTTTTGCAGGAGGCCACCGGGCAGAACCTGGAGGAGCAGGAATTGGACGATCGCATTGCGGCATATAAACTGGAACATTCTTATGCAGGCATCATCGGTAAAGCCATGGAGCCGGCAATCAAACCCCTGGGATACGATTGGAAGATAGGCATTGCCCTTCTTACGTCTTTTGCTGCCCGCGAAGTGTTTGTAGGGACTATGGCCACTATTTACAGCATTGGCAGCACCGAAGACCAGTCATCGATTAAGAGCCGGATGCAGGCTGAGATTAATCCGGATACGGATGGTCCCCGGTTTACATTTGCGGTAGGCATGTCGTTGCTTATTTTTTATACCTTCGCCATGCAATGCATGAGCACCCTGGCAGTTGTCTATCGCGAAACCAAAAGCTGGAAATGGCCATTTATTCAATTAGCATACATGAGTGTTCTTGCGTATGCATCGGCCCTGGTTGCCTATCAGGTTCTTGCCTGAGTTGTGTCATTCACGCAAAATTGCCTTATCTTTAAAAAAACCTGATCATTTGCCAATGAGCCACGACTATCAACTTGGGCTTTTATACCTGGTGCATTTGCTTGTTAGTGCCGATGGTGTTATCAATGAGAGTGAACAAAATGCATTAATACTCATAAAAAAGCGCGAAGGAATTTCTGATGAGGTATACGCTCAATTCGAGCGTGATACCAAGACCCGTAAAGAGCGTGATATTTACCAGACCGGTATTGAACGGTTAAACAATTGTTCGGACGAGGAGAAACTTCGTGCGTTTGTAATCCTCTATAAAATTTCAGAAGTGGATGGCCGCGTTCACGTTAAGGAGGTACGGCTGCTGCTTTATTCCATTAAGCTGGCCGGCATTGAGTTTGATGATGTGGTTGCCGCTGCAGCGAAAGCCCCGGCCATATAAAATTCAAGAGCCCCGGTTTATACCGGGGCTCTTATGATTTACGTTTGGAGTATCAACGATTATTTCTTGTCTGCCTGTGGCTTCGGTGTGATGCCCATTTTTTTCAGTACAAGGTCGGAGATGTCCATTTTCTCCTCACCGTATAAAACAACATCCAGTCCGCTAACCTGATTATTGATGATCAGTGAGAAGCCGTTTTCTTTTGCGGTTTCTTCAATGGCTTTGCCAACTTTGGTATAAACCGGCTCCATCAGCTGGTTTTGCTTTCTTTGAAAATTAGTTTGCGAGTCCTGCTGCAGCTTTTCAATGTTTGCCTGCATTTGCTGAAGCTCGCGTTCTGTATTCTGACGCACTGCATCTGGAACGGTGGAACCATATTGTTGGTATTCGGCCAGCTTTTTTTGAAACTCAGCAACTTTGCTATCGATCTGGCTCTTCAATTGAGTTTGGAGCGACTGCAGTTCGGATTCGATTTGCTTGGCTTCAGGCATCTGGCTGAAGATGTATTCCACATCAGCATATCCGATTTTTTGTGTTTGTGCTTGCGCGATTTGCGTTGCGAATCCGAAAGCAATTAAAAAGACAAAGGTTCTCATTACAGTAGATTTAAATCAAATAGTTAATTTTTAACTTTATCGTTGGCATCGCCCAGGCCAAGTTCATCCAGAACAAAATCGGTGTAGTCGTATCGCGGATCGGTGTAAATCATCACGAGTTCACCCGACTTGTCGAAAACAATAGCCAGGTTGTTTTTCTTGGCCACCTTATCAACTGAGTCCCACACCTTGTCCTGAATGGGCTTTATTAATTCCTGTTTCTTAAGGAAGAATAATCCTCCAAATCCAAACACTTTTTTCTGATACTCTTTAAGGTCGGCTTCTTTCCGGTTAATGAAGTCGAGACGCTCTTTGCGCATGGCTTCCGTCAGCAGAACCTGTTCGGCTTGCAAGGCGCTGTACAACCCTTCAATATCTTTTGTCATGGTTCGAATTTCTTTTTCCCACAGTTCCGACAACCGGTTTATTTCATCCTGAGCCTTTTTATACTCGGGCATCTTGTTAAGGATGAAGTCGGTATCGATGTATCCGAACCGTTGAGCCTGGACAAAATTCAGGCCGAAAATGACAAAAAATATCGGAATAAGGTAAAACCGCATATTTTTAACGGATTTGCTGTCCAAGGGTGAACTGGAACTTGGCACCGCCAATAGGATTATCCGAACCAAGGGGGAAGGGATCAAACGGAAGTCCCCAGTTAAGTCCGATTAGTCCAAAGGCCGGCATAAAGATACGAACGCCAAATCCGGCTGCTTTGTATAACGTAAAAGGATTAAAGTCCTGATAGTTATTCCAGTTGTTACCTGCTTCCGCAAATATAAATCCATATATAGTGGCCGCTGCACTGGTGGTGATGGGGTAGCGCAACTCCATGCCCAGTTTGTTGTATGCAATACCGCCCCGAACAGAATTGTCCAGGGTATTATAGGGAGGCGTAATCTGGTTATCGTCATACCCGCGGAGGCCGATTACATCCTGGCCTAATACAAACGAGCCAAAACCTCCGGCTAACCCCGCACCACCAACGAAGAAGCGCTCAAACGGGGTGTAATCCAACATTGACGTATACCGGCCGATGAATCCAAAATGGGCTTTGGCCTCAAATACAAGTTTGTTTTTGCGATCCAGCGGCATGTAGAATTTCGCATCGAACATAATTTTGTAGTACTCCACCCACTCATAAATTTCTTCGCTGGTTGCTGTTTCATAGTCAATATTTCGCCACCTAGAAAAAGGCGGTGTGAATGTTCCGCTCAGTGAAATCGTTGACCCTTGCGAGGGATACATCGGGTTGTCAATGCTGTTGCGGGCAAGGGTGGTGTTGAGGGTGATGGAGTTTGATGTACAACTAACACAGCCCGGAATGTAATTCGGGGCGTTGCGCAAATCATAAACCGTAAAGGATATGGAGTTGGCCAGGGTAAAGTAATTGTCGGGCCAGTTCAATACGCGGCCTAACCCAACGGAAATGTTGCTCACGCCTATTTTAGTTTGAACCTCGCGCACGATGCCCAGTGTGTCCAACTGGTTATAGAATTGGCGGGAGACTGACTTGTTGGCGCTGATGGAAAACGATTGAGGTTTACGGCCGCCCAGCCACGGTTCGCTGAATGAGATGCTGTAGTTTTGAAAATTCCTTCCATTAGCCTGCACCCTCAACGATAGCCGTTGTCCATCTCCAACCGGCAATGGTTTCCATTTGCTGGGATGAACAATGTTGCGCGCGGAAAAATTGTTGAATGTAAGTCCAACGGTACCAATAAAGCCGAAGGCTCCGCCCCAACCCCCGGAGAGTTCGATCTGGTCATTGGATTGTTCCTCTACCTGCCATTCAACATCCACCGTTCCCTTGGCCGGATTGGGCGTAAGGTTTGGGTTGATGGTGCGCGGATTGAAGTACCCGAGTTGTCCAAGTTTTTGTTGGGTTCGGATAATATCAGAACGCCTGAATTTCTGGCCGGGCAGATTATAAAGTTCCCGCCTGATTACGTGATCACTCGTCCGTTCATTTCCTGAAATCAACACTTCGTTAACGGTAGCCTGCTCACCTTCGAAAATGCGCATTTCAACGTCTATGGAATCTCCGCCTACGGCATATTCAACCGGGTTAATCCTGAAGAAGAGGTAACCATCATCCATATACAGTCCGCTGATGTCAGAGCCTTTGGGATTGAAGGAAAGCTTCTTATCAATGAGTTCACGATTATACACATCACCCATTTTTATACCCAGGATGGCATTCAGCGTCTTATCGGTGTGAATGTAGTTGCCGGTCCAGATGATGTTTCTGAAGAAATACTTCCTCCCTTCCTCTACCCGCAATTCTACATTGATGGTGCGCTTATCTTTATTAAACACGGTATCTTCAATAATTTCGGCATCGCGGTATCCTTTTGAATTGTAAAAGGCGGTGACTTTTTCCTTGTCCTCCTCATAATCAGCCGGAATAAACTTCGATCCTTTAAATACATTAAGTTGAATATTTTGACTGAGTGCTTCCCGGGCCTCGTTCCACGTTACCGGATAGGATGTAGTGAAGAAGGCCTTCACATCTTCAGTATTGAATGCAAACAGTTTTCTCAAAGCTGTTCGATGCAATGCTACGCGGGCATATTCACTGGTGCCCTTCATTTTTCCTTTCAGCGTGTTATCAGCAAATTTCTCATTATCCAGGAAACGGATCTGGTTGATCCGCACTTTGGAGCCTGTGTTCACGCTGATGCGCAGGCGGATTCCATCGGCAATCGAATCGAGTTCCTGAACAATCTTTACATCCGTATTCAAATACCCTTTCTTCAGGAAAAATTTTCGTACCGCCAGTTCGGTATTTCTGATCATCGCATCGTTAACAATCTTACCGCGGATGAGAGTCAGGTCTTCCTTGAGTGAGGATTGCTGCGATTTGTTGATTCCACTAAAATAAAAATTAGTGAGCCGTGGCCGTTCGGCAAGCTGCATCAAAAGCCATACGTTGTCGCCCGCTATGCGTTGTACCGAGATAGTAACATCACCTACAAGACCGTGTTTCCAGAGTTTGCGGATTGCACCCGAGATGGCATCACCCGGGATTTTTATTTTGTCGCCTACGTTAAGCCCCGTTAGCGATACCATCGCAACCGGGTCAAGTACCTTTAAGCCGGTCGCATCAATGCCGGCAATGGTGTATTCTGCCGGGCTTGCATAGTTCAAATTGTTATCAACAGCCGAAGTGCGGTCGCGCCCCCGCCTGAACTGACCCTGTGCGTCCAGTCCGATAACCACCAGAAAGAAAATCAACAGCACATGTCTCATTCAGCTTACCGGGTTCAGTTGTTCACTTGTTTTTCCAAACCTGCGTTCGCGTTGCTGGTATGACCAGATGGCTTCGTACAGGTGTTCTTTGCGGAAGTCGGGCCAGAGTGTAGGGGTTATAACCAGTTCGGTGTATGCAATTTGCCACAGCAAAAAATTGCTAACGCGCATTTCGCCACTGGTTCGGATGAGTAACTCAGGATCAGGAATGCCTGCCGTTTTAAGGTACCGTTCAAAAACCTCTTCGGTTATCAGGCCGGGTGTGAGTGTTCCCTGTTGCAGGTCGTTGGTTAATGATTTCACGGCTTCAACTATTTCCCACCGGCCGCTGTAGCTTAACGCCAAAATCAATACCAGGCCTTGATTCTTTTTAGTCATGTTAATCGCCCAATTCAGGTTATCCTGGCACTGCTGCGGAAGGTGAGAGGTATCCCCAATGGTTATTAGTTTTACCTGATTCTCCATTAAGGTGTTGATTTCCTGTTTAAGTGTGTTCACCAACAGTTCCATCAGGCCTTCAACTTCTTCTTTTGGCCGTCCCCAATTCTCGGTGGAAAACGCATAAAGCGTAAGGTATTTTATCCCCAGTTCCCCGCAGGCTTCAGTTACTTCACGCACGGCCTGAACGGCATTGCGATGCCCGAATATGCGCATGGCGCCCTTCTTTTTTGCCCAGCGCCCATTGCCATCCATAATTATGGCAATATGCCGGGGCAGGTTATTGAAGTCGATATGCTCTTTTAAGGAGGCCACAAGGGGGGCAAAATTAGCGGAAATTACCAATTCATGATCAGTGAACTACTTATAGGGATTTGTAGGGCACGGAATGTCGTAAAAGGTGCGCGTTAGGGTTATGCCAACAAAAAAGTAATTGTCGTAATCATTCGGGTTTCCATACTGGTAATTCTTTTGTGTTTGGTCACCGCCCGAAATATTATCCAGGTAATCGAAGAATGTTTTTCGGATACCCACTTCAAAGGAGGCGTATAATTTCGGATTGAGGATGTATTTGAATCCACCCCCGAAAGGGATTGTGCCCTGAACGTTGCTGTATTCTACCGGCCTTACATCATATCCGGAAATGCCAAACAGGCCGAATCCCGCAAAAAGATATGGCGTATAGCGCATCGGTCGCTTGCTGTCGCGCCAGTCGAGGAAGTGGTACTCAAACCCCAGGGCTGCTTCGAATAGAAATATATCGAATGAGGCATTGCGAATGCCGGCAGCGGCATCCAGCGGAACTTCGGAGGCACCCAGTTTACCGGCTGTTATTGTTGACCGGAAACTCACCACCTTGCTTATATTGTTCCGGTAAAATATGGTTCCGGCAGGCTTCATGTTCGAAACCGAATAGGTTCGGGCAAGGTCGCCTGTATAGGTGAATGCCCCGAAACCAAATCCGATTTCTGATCGTTGGGCGATGAGTGAAGTTGAGAGGATGGATAAGAAAACAGTAAGGATACGTTTTCGAGGCATCATCTGAATTTAGCCCGGTGGAAAGTTTTCCCGAGGATGTAGGTTAACCGAACGGTGGTTACCATGTACACATCGCGGTTGCTGTTGTTACCCCGCAGGTTTTCGGGATGCTCAGAGCCGTAGCCCGCCAGTACGGTATAGGGTTGTCCATCACGACCGGTGTACGTATAATTAGGCGCAGCTACTTCGTTGCTGCGATAAGACATTGCGCGGGCCAGTGTATTATCGAATACTCCCAAATCAACATAGTTGCCGCTTACGTCATCCAGGTAGTCGGTAAAGGTGTAGCGAAATCCGAATTCTCCGGCTATATCCATCACTTCGTTTATTCTGAAACGCGCCCCGATACCAAATGGTATGGAGGGTTGAATTCTTTTGTAGGCTTTTACACCGTAGTTGACGTCACCGGGTTGCAGGTTGGCAAACTGGCCTTCTGTGCCCAGGGGTTGTAAATCGACCCATTCGCCTTTTTTGCCTGTTGGATTTCCCGCTGCATCAAACTCAGGTGCCTGTGCCTGAGGATTATGGTGGAATACGGCAACCCCGGCATAGATATAGGGTGTCCATTTTACCCGGCTTATATACGTGGCCTGATTCTCCCAAAGATCGACTTGTGCAACTACGGAAAGCTCTTTCATCCTGTTGCGAAACGACAGGTTACGGTTGTATCGGAAAATACCGTTTTCCGTGTCTCCCTTATCAGCCGATTCCGCATCTGCACCGCGGATTCCTCCATAGGTAAAGGCGGCCTGCAACTGGTACCGCGGCCCAAACCGATGGGTGAACGACACCCCGATGGCCGGTCTGGTAAAGCCCAGGTCAGTACTTACGCGCTTTGGGGTGGGTGACAAGTCGCCATAATAATTGAGTGCATTCAATGAAACTCCGAGTGAGTTGTATATTTTTTCCTTACCGAAATGTGATTTCTTGCCTCGAAAACTGGCAATGCGTTTATTATTCTTTTTGATGTTTTTCCGGTTCATCTGGCCATACGCGTCCTGGAGGCCAACCGAAAGGAGCATACACGCTACAAGTATGTAAATTGAATTTCGCATCCTGATAAGTCTTTCGTAATCAGTGAACTACAAATCTAATAAAAAATCAATTCCGTATATCTAACCCCCAGTTAAGCTTTTGGCGCAGTGTTTTAAAAAAGTGCTCGCCTTTTAACTGAATCAGATTCGCCTTGAAATCGGCCTTTACCACTTTCAGTTTTACGGTATCGTCAATTTCGGCATACCGGGAATCCAATGTAACCAGGAACTTCTTAATCCGTCCTTCCACCTGAAAAGTAATCTCCGAAGAATCGGCCACGACAATCGGCCTGACTGTGAGGTTATGCGGGCTAACGGGTGTAATCACAAAGCTTCCGGAGCGGGGAAAGACCAGCGGACCACCGCAGCTTAAGGAATAACCCGTTGAGCCGGTTGGTGTGGCTACAATAATTCCATCGGACCAATACGAATTCAGGAAAGCACCATCGATAAAAGTATGAACTGTAATCATAGAGGAGGAGCCCTTCTTCATGATGGTAAAATCATTCAATGCAAAATTGAGTTTGCCAAAAATTTTTTTGCTTGAGTCAAGTTTTAACACGGCCCGCTTATCAAGCGAGAAATCACCGCTGAAAATTTTAGTTAACGACTGTTCGGTTTCGGGCTGGCTTATGGTAGCAAGGAATCCGAGCCGTCCGGTGTTTATTCCGAGAACGGGTGTTTCGGCTTTTCCGATATAGGTTACGGCTTCCAGCAGTGTACCATCCCCACCGATGCTCAGGAAGGCATCCAGTTTTCCCGGATGATTGCCATGGGTGAATGTCTTCCACCGATATGAACGAAATGCAGACGAAGATAGCGCACGGGAGAACTTATCCGACACAAACAGGTCGACCCTGTACTTTTTCAGGATGTCAAAAATATCGCGTATGAAAGGGATTGCCTGGCGGTTAAATTCCTTACCGTGGATACCGATTCTCATAGGCAGCGCGGTTAGCTTGGTTGAGGTTTGGCCAGACTGTTTATAACGAAAAGGAAAGGTACGATGAATTGCGGACAGATAAAACGGACCGGATCAAATATCCAGGTACCGTAACAACATATCGATGCGCTCTTTTTCTGATGCCACCGGCTTTGATTCCTGGTACCGGCCGATGACCTTGTAACCGAAGCGCTCAAGCGTGGCCACAATGCGGGAGAGGTCGAGCTGATTGAGCTTTAAGGTAAGCCGAAGTTTTCCGGGATCGGCCGGATCTTCTTTCACAATGCTGCTGAGAATCTTCGCGCGGTTTTCTTCAATCAGCCTGCTTATTTCAGCAAGGGAGTAATCGGCATGGCTCATGTACAGAACGAGAATTCCTCCTGGCATCTGTACCGCTGCCGATTGTGCAAACGATGCGATCGTATCCTGAACGGTAATTACTCCCACATACTGCTGGGCATCGTCAAGCACGGCAACCAACTGCAATTTGTGCTCAGCCGCAGTTTTGAGGATGTCATAAAAATGGCTCGTGAGTGATACGAAACAGCCTGCTCCCACCAATTCAAACTCACTGGTTTTCCGGTCGATGTTGTTGCTCTCCAGGATAATTTCTTCGGAGATAAACCCCAACAGCTTGCCATCGTTTACCACCGGCAAGTGATGACACCTGAACTCATCCATCCACACAATGGCTTTATGGGCATCATCATCCGCTTTAAGCGGGGGTATCATGTGGTTTATCAGATCTTCAGCAAGCACAGGTCAGATTGTTTTGCATAAATACTCAAATCGTAAGGAAGTCCTCCACTAAAGCATTAAATTTTTCAGGATGTTCCATCATCGGGGCATGGCAGCATTTGTCGATGAACCGGAGGGTTGAGTTAGGTAAGAGCCGGTTAAACTCGTGTGCCACCATGGCCGGTGTAATGGTATCGTTTAATCCCCATATCAGCAAGGCAGGCACTGTTATGGCGGGGATGTGTGCAGCAAGGTTATTTCGCTGGGCTGATTTTGCGATGGCAACAATGCGCAGGCATTTTGGGATGCTGTTGGTTGTTTCGAAGACTTCGTCTACCAACTCTTTGGTGGCTACGGTCGGATCATAAAACGTATACGAAACCCGTTCGCGGATGTACTCGTAATTGCCTCGTTTCGGGTAGGACCCGCCCATCGAATCTTCAAACAGCCCGGAACTCCCAGTTAGGATCAGTCGCATAACCTTGTCAGGATTTTTAAGGGTATAAACAAGCGCAATGTGGCCACCCAGGCTGTTGCCCATGATGATCATTTTATCCAATTGCTTCATGGCAACAAATTCTTCCAGAAAGGTCCGTAATCCTTCCAGGCCGGCTTCTTTAATGGGCATTTCGTAGATGGGCAGCATGGGGATCACCACCCGGTATTTTATTGCAAACCGTGTTACAACGCCTTCCCAATTGCTGAGCGCACCAAACAAACCATGCAGCAGCAGCAGCGTATTGCCGGTTCCTTCATCCACATACCTAAACCCTTTCTCCTCTTTTACCGTGAGTGCCATACTTCCGTTTTTACAACCAAAAAGTAGTGAAAAAAAAATTCAACCCGAAGGAGGCCGGTAAAGCTATTCTGCCAAACTGTTAAAAACATCAGAAAATGCAGGCACAAACTGCCCGATCCATTGCGTTGCTTTTGGGGCAAAATTTGCAACGAATCCGTAAAGGGTGGAGTCTTCGCGCCAATGGCCCGGAAACTCAATGGAGATTGAATCCAGAATCCACAGTACAACGCTTATCATGAAAACGGTTTTCAACGCACCAAGGCCGGCACCAGCCACCTGATCGGCCTGCCCCAGTACGGATTTTTCTAACGATGAACGGAGCAGGGAGCCTACCAGGCGAACGATAATAACGATGAGCAGGAAAACAACCGCAAAGGCAGCATAAGGCAGGAACCGGTTGTCGATGACGTAATACATTGAAAGCCTGACCATAACTATTCCCATCAATTTGAATCCGCCAAGCACTCCCAAAAAAATGGCAAGGAGCGAAAACAAGGAATGCAAAAAACCCTTTTGGTAACCACCTATTGTACCAACAATAAGTAAGATTACCAGAATGATATCAAGAATGCTCATGGTGCAAGCAGTTTCTTCACCAGTTCCGAAATAAGTTTGCCATCGGCCTGGCCAGCAAGTTGTTTGGTTGCTGCACCCATTACTTTGCCCATGTCCTGCGGGCCTTTGGCGCCAACTACGGCAATTACTTTCTTTAATTCCTCAACAACCTCGGCTTCGGTAAGTTGTTTGGGCAAATACCGGCTGATTACCTGCAACTGAAACAACTCCTTTTGTGCCAGATCGTTTCGACCTTGCTGCTGAAAAATTTCGGCAGATTCTTTGCGCTGTTTCGCAGCCTTCATCAATAGTTTGTTTTCGGCTTCGCTGGAAATATCAGCAGGGCCGGCCTTTTCTGTTTCGGCCAGCAGAATGAGTGATTTAATCCCCCGCAGTGCCTCTAACTCCTCTTTGTTTTTAGCCAGCATAGCAACCTTTATGTCTGCATCAATTTTGTTTTTCAAACTCATGGGCGTGTGTTTTGGCAAATGTATAAAGAATAGAATTTTTAAGGCCAGTATTTGTAATTTCAGCCATCGCAAATCAATGACCCGGTTAAGTGTAAATATTAACAAGATTGCAACGCTGCGAAATGCCCGGGGGGGCAATAATCCGGATGTGGTGAAGGCGGCTATCGATTGTGAACGCTTCGGAGCCCAGGGAATTACTGTTCATCCGCGGCCCGATGAGCGCCACATTCGCTATGCCGATGTGCTGGAACTGGCCCGTGTCGTTAAAACAGAATTTAACATTGAAGGATATCCGGATGAGCGGTACATCAACCTGATTGGTTCAGTGAGGCCGGCACAAGCCACGCTTGTGCCCGATACACCGGATGTTGTTACTTCGCATGCAGGCTGGAATACGGTAGGCAACGAGTCCTTATTAACTGAAGTGATTAAGGAGTTGAAGAAGTACGGTACACGGGTTTCTGTTTTTGTTAATCCAGAACCCGCTATGGCTGAGGGGGCCGCCAAAGCCGGGGCGGATCGCGTGGAAATGTATACCGGTCCTTACGCGGGTGCATATCCATCGGATCAGCAAGAGGCAATTAAACCCTATCGGGAATGTGCAGCCGCAGCCAGAGCGGCCGGCCTTGGTGTGAACGCAGGACACGATTTGGATCTGAACAACCTCCGGTTTCTAAAGCAATCGATTCCCTTTCTCGATGAAGTTTCCATAGGACATGCATTGATTTGCGATGCGCTTAATTTCGGTTTGGAAAACACCATTGCCCTGTACCTGCGCCAACTGCAGGATTAGTATTTTACGTACCTTTAATTAAATGCTAATACTATGAATCTCCGCATCACCTTTTCGAAAGCCGATATGGAACGGATTAAAGTTGCAGTCCGAGAGGCGGAATCAAAAATCTCTGGCGAAATCGTTCCGGTTATTGTACCGAAAAGCGGGTACTACAACATCGCTAATTACAAGTCCAGCATCATGACTGCCCTGCTCACATTTTTGATACTCGTGGCGTTAGATAAGTTCGCCCCAACCTATGCCGTGTATGACCCTCTTTTGCTGTTTATTATCGTGATTGCCGGAGGATTAGTGGGTGCTGTAATTCCTAACTTTTCCGATGCGATCCGAAGAATGCTCGTATCGCAGGTACACATGGAACACGCCACCCGGCTGCGCGCTGAGAACGCATTTTTGCAAGAAGAGGTGTTTAATACCCGCCATCGAACAGGCATTATGATTTTTGTTTCATTTTTTGAGCATGAAGTCATTGTTATGGCCGACCGGGGCATCAGCAAAGTGGTGGAGCAAAAAGTGTGGGACCGGATGGTTCAGGACCTGACTCATAGCATCCGGAGAGGAAAAATTACAGAAGGGATGGAAGCAGCCATTAAGCAATGTGGTGACATTTTGCTGGAAAAAGGTTTTTTGAAAACAAGCGATGATGTGAATGAACTGCGCGATGATTTACGGATTACCTGATTTTCAGTCCTTGATACGAAAAACATTTGTAGCAGCCTCGTTGCTGATCTTTTCAGCGCTGGCTGTTGCCCAGCGGGCAGTACCCGAGTTGTGGGGAATGCGGGTTCATGACGAAGCCCGGGTTCTTTCACAGCAAACTGTACAGGAACTGGAGACGCAGCTAAAACAGTTTGAAGACTCCACCTCGAACCAGATTGCCATCCTGATCATCCCTTCGTTAGACGGAGAAGTGCTTGACGAGTACGCTCTTCGTGTAGCAGAATACTGGAAGCTGGGCCAGGAAGAGCAAGACAACGGAGTGCTGTTGCTCATTGCTGTCGAAGATCGCGCTGTTCGTATTGAAGTTGGGTACGGCCTTGAAGGGGTACTGCCCGATGCCGTCTGTAATCGCATTATCCGCAATGAAATTATCCCCAACTTCAGGCGCAACGATTTCGATGCCGGAGTACGGGCGGCAGTTGATGCACTCACCAAATCCATAGGGGGTGAGTATAATGCAGATGAGGCTGAGGTGGGTGAGTTAGGGATGACCTGGAAAGAAAAAGCACTCATTAGCGTTTTTGTATTTACGGTGTTGGGCATTTTCACAACCATCGGGCTGCTTATGAAGGGCGGTCAAGCCTGGTTTCTGTATTTTTTTCTTATCCCTTTTTACGCTGTTTTTCCCGGTGCGATTTATGGTTTTGATACGGGCCTGGTCATATTGATTTGCTATCTGGTATTATGGCCTGTACTAAAGTTCTATTTCAAGCGGAAAGGTTGGGCAACTTTAGAGAGCAGCGGAGGAAGCTCCTCAGGGGGAGGAAGATGGTCATCCAGGGGTGGGTGGTCTTCTGGCGGTGGAGGGTTTTCGGGAGGAGGTGGAAGTTTTGGCGGTGGGGGCAGCAGCGGCAGGTGGTAGTGTGGCCAGGCAACACATCCGGTTTATTCATCCGGCAGCGGGATAAGAATTAACTAATCCAACAAGCCATAAATACTGAATTGGGTTTATTTTTGCCTTTCGTTTTTTTAGCACATCCGAATGAAAAGAGACACACTGATTTTTGATCTGATTGAAAAAGAAAGAAGACGTCAGCAAGACGGTATTGAATTGATTGCTTCTGAAAATTTTACATCGCCCCAGGTAATGAAAGCCATGGGCACGGTGCTCACCAACAAATATGCCGAAGGATTGCCCGGCAAGCGCTACTATGGCGGATGCGAAGTGGTGGATGAGATAGAGCAACTTGCAATAGACAGAGCCAAAGAGCTTTTCAATGCCGACTGGGCCAATGTGCAGCCACATTCCGGAGCGCAGGCCAATGCGGCCGTCATGCTTGCCTGCTTAAAGCCAGGCGACAAAATTCTCGGATTCGATTTATCCCATGGCGGGCATCTCACTCACGGATCACCCGTTAATTTTTCCGGCAAACTGTACCAGCCTGTGTTTTATGGAGTGGAAGAATCAACAGGCCTGATTGATTTTGATAACGTCATTGAAATTGCCAAGCGCGAAAAGCCTAAGCTGATTATTTGTGGAGCATCGGCTTACAGCCGCGATTGGGATTATAAAAAACTTCGTGAGGCGGCAGATGCGGTTGGTGCCCTGCTGCTTGCCGACATTGCCCACCCGGCCGGCCTCATAGCCCGCGGCTTGCTGAACGACCCGATGGCGTATTGCCACATTGTTACCACCACCACCCACAAAACATTGCGGGGTCCACGCGGAGGAATGATCCTGGTTGGGAAAAATTTCGATAACCCCTGGGGGCTGAAAACACCAAAAGGAGAACTACGAAAGATAACATCGGTGCTGGACTCCGGTGTGTTTCCGGGAACCCAGGGCGGCCCGCTGGAGCATGTCATTGCCGCAAAGGCAGTGGCCTTTGAAGAAGCCTTGAGTGAGGAGTACTTTCGGTATGTGATGCAGGTTGTAAAAAATGCAAAAGCCATGGCCGATGCATTTGTTAAGAAGGGGTATAAGATTATTTCAGGAGGTACAGATAACCACCTGATGCTTATCGACCTTCGGTCTAAAAGCCTGACCGGCAAGAAAGCGGAAGAGGCATTGATCAAAGCCGATATCACCATCAATAAAAACATGGTTCCCTTCGATACCCAGTCGCCCATGGTTACTTCCGGTATGCGCATTGGCACACCGGCCATGACCACACGCGGTATAACCGAAAAGGATGTAGTGAAAATTGTTGACTTGATTGACGAAGTGCTGAAAGCACCCGATGATGCCGACAACCTGAAGGCTGTGAGGAAAAAAGTTCATGCATTCACAAGAAAGTTTCCATTGTACGCGTAAGCGATGAGCGAAGAAAAGGAGATGACATTTCTTGACCACCTGGAAGAACTCCGGTGGCACATCATCCGCTCATTATTTGCGGTAATCATTATTACAATTGCAGCGTTTGTCATGGCGCCCTGGATTTTTCAGAATATCATTTTTGCGCCAGCAAGACCCGAATTTATTTTTTACGATTGGATGTGTGCCCTGGGCAAACTGGTAGGCAATGAGAAGGCGCTTTGCGTAACCGAGATTCCGTTTAAAATCCAAAGCCGGTATATGACCGGCCAGTTTACCATGCACGTTACCGCTTCGCTTGTTATTGGTCTTGTAGTTGCATTTCCCTATGTGGCCTGGGAGATCTGGCGGTTTGTTAAACCCGGCCTGATGAGGAAGGAACGATCGCATTCGCGGGGAGCTGTTTTTTTTATTTCATTCCTGTTCTTTTTGGGGGTTTCGTTCGGCTACTTCATCATGAGCCCCCTGGCTGTATACTTCCTCTCGAATTATCGGATCAGCGACATTATTGTAAACGAGTTTGATATCACCTCCTACGTATCCACCATTGTTACACTGGTATTTGGCAGCGGCCTTCTCTTTCAATTACCCATTGTGGTATACTTCTTAACCAAAATCGGGATTTTGACACCCGCTTTTATGCGGAAGTACCGCAAGCACGCCATTGTAATTATTCTGATTATAGCAGCTATTGTAACACCGCCCGATCCGTTTAGCCAGACAATGATCGGCATACCCTTGATCTTGCTGTATGAGTTCAGTATATTGATTTCGGCTTATGTGATAAGGCAACAGGAACGGGAGGAAAAACAAACCCAGTCAACATGATTATCGCAGCGGGTAGCGACCATGCCGGTTTTGAGTACAAGGAATCATTGAAAAAGTGGCTGGAAGCGCATGGGCATACCGTAGTTGATTACGGGACACACAGTGCCGATTCAACGGATTACCCTGACTATGCACACCCGGTTGCCAATGCCGTTGAGCGAAACGAAGCAGCGTTCGGATTGCTGATTTGTGGCAGTGCCAACGGAATGGCCATTACAGCAAACAAACACCAGGGCATCCGTGCGGCTCTTTGCTGGAACAAAGATGTCGCAGCACTTGCACGCCAGCACAACAACGCCAACGTGGTGTGCATCCCGGCCCGGTTTACTACTCCGCTGCAGGCCCAGCAAATTCTCGAGCAGTTTTTATCGGCCTCATTTGAAGGAGGCCGCCATGAACGCAGGGTGGATAAGATCAGTTGCTGATCGCTGTCCAGTATCCGTTGTCCGATTTTTTGTAGCGTTTGGAAAGAGCCGGGATGCGGTTAAAGAAAGGTTGCATCTTTTCCTCCGGATCGATAATTATCGAAGGTGCATCATCCCGAAAAAGTTTATTGACCAGCAGCACATGGCTGTATTCATCGGGGCTTTCAAAGATGCTTCGGCTCAGTTCCCAATTAATAAATGGAGGAGACGGACTGTTTTTTAGCCAAATACCCGGATCATTACCCAGAACCAGCACCTTTTTCCCCGAAACGGAGTGGCTGGTTGCGGGCACGTGCAAGAACGTCCAGGTTACAGGCAGCACCGAGTACCGTGCTAAATAAGCCGTGGCCACAATGCCCAGAATGAAAATCCAGGCATTAAGCTCGGTATAGTGCTTTCGCCTGATTAAAAGAAAAAAATGCGTGAGCAGAAAACTAACAGCCGGTGCAATCGGCAACAGCGTCTGCGCGCGCAAATCAGGCGAGAACCAGGCATGAATAAGTGCAAACAAAAACCAAAGAATCATGGCTTGCAATAACTGCGATTGATATTTGGTAAGGCGAGCGTTGCGGTTTAGTATAACAACCGATACGAGCAGGTAAAACAACGGTATGCTGCAGAGAATCAGTAATGTATTTATTGGCAGAAGCGTGGACCTGGCCAATGAAAAATTGAATTGATAATATCGGTGAATAAGATCAATCTGGTTGTCATGTAGAAAGTAGACAGTTAACAGCAAGACATGCGGCAACAGAAAACCAAACAGCAGCAACAAGTACTGTCGGATGCTGGTTCGTGTAAACAGGAGCAGCAAGAGCGCACTGCACGGAAGAAACAGTACGTATG
This sequence comes from Cytophagales bacterium, assembly GCA_037443645.1. Classification (GTDB taxonomy): domain Bacteria; phylum Bacteroidota; class Bacteroidia; order Cytophagales; family Cyclobacteriaceae; genus UBA2336. The sequence continues at coordinate 12,326 of JBBINY010000025.1, read as the reverse complement.
AAAAGGTAAACAAGGAGGCAGCACTCAGGTAGATGCCCATGTTCATTATCGTTTCATCGCGCTGCTCACGGAATTCGATTTGTTTAAAGATGCTATTGAGAGCCAGCAACAGAAAACCAAACGCTGCCAGGTCGGCCGTTAACGAGGCGACATCAAACGCAACCAGCGTAAGTACAGAAAAAATAAGTGACGGGAGGTAGGTATTTTCTGTAAATGCTTTTTTGTCAATAAACAACACGCTGATGAAGGCACTCTGAAAGAACAGGATGACAAAGGCAAGAATGTGACGGGCCATTAACGAACGCCCGAACAGCCAGTTACAAAAACCATAAAACCAGGAAGCCAGGGGTGGAGTGGCGTCAATCAACTCACTGTACAGCGTAAATCCTTCCGATACTTTCTCGCCCACAACCATGCTTTTCAGCTCGACCGTTGTCAGCGCAGGGGGATCAAGCCATAAGGGTAAATAGAGTACGCATAACATCACCAGCAAACCTATCAGCCGGTAGGGGTCATTGATGCGGAAGTAGCGTATCATGCGTTGAACGATGAAAAATAGAAAGGATTGCGAAAGTAGAAAAATCCGACCCATTCAGCAGGGCCGGCCGACTTGTTATTTGGGGGATGATGAGGCATATTTGCCTCATGGCCGGAACGACAAGGCAGCAAAAATTTGCAAAACTGATTTTAAAGGAGATCAGCGACATTTTTCAACGCGATAAGCGAGGTGTTTTAGGGAATGCCTTTGTAACAGTAGCCGATGTACGGGTGAGCCCTGATTTAAGTGTTGCCAGGGTGTTCATCAGCATGATGCTTCAAAAGGATAAGCAGGCCGTGCTTGAGAGACTGAATGCGCACAAAAAGGAAATACGCAAATCCCTGGGCGACCGGATAAGAAACCAGGCGCGGATCATTCCAGAACTGATTTTTATACTGGATGAAGTTGAAGAGAATGCCGCGCGAATTGAATCGCTGATAAAAAGCCTGAACATACCCCCGGCCAAGGAGTAAAGGATTATGAATTTTCCATTTTTTGTAGCGGGCCGTTACCTGGTTTCAAAGCGAAAAAAAAATTTTATTAATATCATCTCCCTGCTGTCACTCGCAGGGGTTGCCCTGAGCACGGCCGCACTGATTATCGTGCTGTCCATCTTTAACGGCCTGGAGGACTTGCTCCGCTCACTCAACAACTCATTTGATCCTGAAATCAAAATAGAAGCTGCCCGTGGAAAATCATTTCTGGTAACCGATTCACTGATTACCGCTATAAAGCAAGTCGAAGGTGTTGCGTTTGTTACAGAAGTGATTGAAGACTATATATACCTGCGTTATCGCGAGGCCAACCAGGTAGTTACCATGAAAGGAGTGAGTGATGACTTTCTGGATCAGCACCGGATTGATGATAAAATTGTGGCCGGGCGGTTACGTTTCAAAGAGGGGGATGTGCATTACGCCATCATCGGAAGGGGCATTCAGTATAACCTGTCGGTGGCAGTTGATGATAACCAGTTTGCCCTGCAGGCGTATTATATCAACCCGATAAAAGGAAGTACACCTGATCCGTCAACGTTGTACTCCCGGAAATCGATTTTTGCAGGAGCCGCATTTTCAATCGTTCAGAATTTTGACGAAAACTATATACTGGTACCCCTTGAATTTGCCCGGGATTTGATGAGCATGGACCAAAAACGCACCGCTCTGGAGGTTAAAACAAAAGCGGGCACTGATCCCGACCGTGTGCACAAACACCTGAAGGCATTACTGGGAGAAGGTTTTTCCGTACTCAATCATGAAGAGCAACACAAGGATTTATACCGCCTGCTGAAAATGGAGAAACTCTTCACCTTTCTTGCCTTTGCCGTGTTGCTGGGCATCAGTTCAATAAACATTTTCTTTACACTCATGATGCTGGCCATCGACAAAAAGAAGGATATCTCCGTGCTGGCGGCCATGGGAGCCACCCGACAGCTTATTCGTAAAATTTTTCTTACTGAAGGAGCAATCATTGCCTTTCTGGGTTCCTTTACCGGGCTGATGTTGGGAGCTGTATTTTGTGCACTGCAGTCCAAATACGGCATCATTTCCATGGGGATGGAAACATCCGTAACCGAAGGGTACCCGGTTAAGGTGTTGCCTCTTGACTTTGTGAACACCCTGGTGGTGGTATCCCTGCTAACGGTGCTCATTTCGTGGCGCCCGGCAGTGCTTGCCGCCCGGTTTGTTTCGGTGCGAAACCTGTGAAATGACCTTAAATACGGCTTCCCGGTGCTTCATTTCCGCATAAAAATTCTTAATTTGGATGTTCCGTTTTCTCCAAAGGATGGGATGCGGGTCTTCCAATGAAGGTTTCAGCTTCAGAACCGTTTCAAATCATCTACTCGCTGTATGTGCACGAGTACCTGGGCTACCTGTTTGAGTCCTACATTGTACACCTTGACGAAAAGAACAGGCTTACATACCAGCATCAGAACATCTCGGCAAAGAATGCCAGGGAGTTTTCGAAAGGCCTTGATGAACGCGACTTTGAACTGATTCGCACGATGGACCAGATGCAGCAGGATGTGGTGGTGAAGAAATTTGAAAGTAAACCGGTTAAAGCCGAGGAGTTTTTCACCAAAGTGTACCATAAAACAAAAGGCAACGTGGCCGTGCAGGAGCAGATTGAAAATTACCTGGAAGAAAAGCGGGCAGCCGTGTTGGAAAACCTGAAAGGCAAATGGCTCTTTGAGATGGGTAATGACGGAGAGCCCACTCATCGGAGGATTGAAGTGGCTGGGGAGCGCGCAACAATCCAGTTTCATTTTATGCGCAGTGCCGAAGGCACCAATTATTACCCCACCATTTTTCATCGCGATAAAAAACTTGATCTCCCAAACCCTGCTGCCTACCTGGTATGTAAAAGTCCGGCATGGATGGTATTGAATGGAAAGCTGTATGGGTTCGAAAAGTATGTGGACGGTAAGAAGTTACTTCCGTTTTTAACCAAAAAACACGTGGTTATTCCAAAGAACCTGGAAGAAACCTACTACAACCGGTTTGTGGCACCACTCATTGCTTCGTTTGATGACATTGAAGCGAGTGGTTTTGAAATCAATAAGAATGAGTACGACCCCAAACCCGTGTTAACCTTGTCGGAGTTGGCCACTGTTCAGAAAGAAACCACTCCGTTATTTGCAGACGGCACATCAGAAGAAGAAGACCGGAGCGATGAATCGGGGAAAATCCATTTCGATTTATCGTTTAAATACGGCAAGCATAAGTTTCAGGGCAAAAATCGGGTTCCGGTAAGTGTAACCATCGAACATCACGAACAGGAGTATGTTTTCCATCGTGTTACACGAAAGCAGGACATGGAACGGAACTTCCTGGCCACCCTGCAAAAGTTAGGCTTACCGATGAAGGATTTTCAGGTGGCCGTCTCCAAATCCGAAGCATTCTCATGGCTTAATGAAAACCGTGTAAACCTGCTTAACCTTGGTTTTGAAGTTAGTCAGCCTCAGAACAACGATAAGAAGTATTTTGTTGGCAAGGCCGTTATTGAAATTGAAGTAAAGGAGAATATCGACTGGTTCGATATTCATACAAGGATCCGGTTCGGTGAATTTGAGATTCCGTTCAAGGACTTGCGCAAGCTGATTCTTAAAAAGAAAGTGGAGTTTAAACTTCCTAACGGGGAGGTTGCCATTATTCCGGAAACATGGCTTACCAAATATGCCGATTTATTCGCTCTTAGTGAATCGGAGGGAAAAAATGAGAAGCCGGTGTTGCGCAAGCATCATTTAAACCTTGTAAAGGAACTGGAAGAAGGAGACCTGGCCAAGGTGCACATCAGCGAGAAATTAAGGTTGCTCACTTCGTTCAGCGGCATTAAAAATTATCCGGTTCCGCAGGGCTTTGTCGGGGAGTTGCGCCCGTATCAAAAAGCCGGGTATAACTGGTTGCGGTTCCTGAACGAATACAAACTGGGTGGCTGCCTTGCCGATGATATGGGTCTTGGAAAGACCGTTCAAACACTGGCTTTGCTGCTCTCAGAAAAGGAAGAAGGCCGGGGAACCTCCCTGCTGATCATGCCTACTTCGCTGGTGTACAACTGGGAAATAGAAGCCTCGCGGTTTACACCCGGTTTGAAAGTACTTAACTACACAGGCACCTCGCGCAACAAGGACATCAAGCGGTTTGAGCGCTACGATGTAGTCCTTACATCGTATGGGATAACACGGCTTGATGTGGAGTTATTCAAACAATACTATTTTAATTATATCATTTTAGATGAATCGCAGGTGATAAAGAATCCCTCATCGAATATTGCTAAAGCAGTGCGCGAACTTAAATCCCGATTCAAGCTGGTGCTTACCGGAACACCTCTTGAGAATACCACCATGGACTTATGGTCGCAGATGAGTTTTATTAATCCCGGCATCTTGGGGCCCCAAAGTTATTTTCGCAACGAATACCAGGTTCCTATTGAGAAAAAAGGAGATGAAGCCAAATCAAAAAAGCTCAATGCCGTCATCAAGCCGTTTGTTTTGCGCAGGCACAAGTCGCAGGTACTTACCGAATTGCCCGAAAAGGTAGAGTACATTCAGTATTCGGTGATGACTTCTGAGCAGGAGAAACGGTATGAAGATGTGAAATCATACTATCGCGGAAGGATCCTCGACCTGATTGACCGGGAGGGCGTGAGCAACAGCCGGTTTATGATTCTTGAAGGGCTCACAAAACTCCGGCAATTGGCCAACCATCCCCGGATGATTGAGCCATCGTATTCCGGTGATTCCGGCAAGCTCGAAGACATTACCCACATGCTTGAAAATGCCATAGCGGAGGGCCATAAGGTGTTGGTATTTAGCCAGTTTGTGAAGCATCTGGAGCTGGTGAGGCAATACCTTAAATCAACCAAAATTGATTTTGCCTACCTGGATGGGAGCAGCATTGACCGCAGGGAGCAGGTTGAGCGGTTTAATAAAGATCCGAAAGTGAAAGCCTTTCTGATTTCGATCAAAGCGGGAGGCCTGGGGCTTAATCTCACCGAAGCCGACTACGTGTTTATTCTTGACCCGTGGTGGAACCCGGCCGTTGAAGCGCAGGCTGTTGACCGGGCACACCGCATCGGCCAGAAGAGAAAAGTGTTTACCTACAAGTTTATCACACGCAATTCGGTTGAGGAAAAAATCCTTTTGCTCCAGCAAAAGAAACTCAAGCTGACAACCGATCTGATTACCACCGAAGAAAGTATTATGAAGCAGCTTACGCGTGAGGATATTGCGCAGATGCTTGCCTGAGGTGGCGCTTCTTCCAGCGTTTATGCGACCAGAGCCAGTCGGCCGGATTTTTACGAATAGTTGCTTCGACTTCCCGGATGTAGTTTTTCAAAACAATTTCTGAATCGGGAGGATACGGAGGTTCGGCAATTTTAATCAATGTGCAGGTGTAGTAGCCGCGCTTCACCCGGTTTACGGAGCCATACAAAACCGGGCATTGAGTAAGGGTTGCCATTTGCTGGCTTCCGGTAAAAAAAACTGTGGATTGATTGAGAAAGGTGGCCTCGTATTTTTTATCCTGTGCCCGGCCAGGGTACTGATCGGCAACAATGGCAATTCCACGAACAATATTTTTTCGCCTGATCAGCTCGCGTGCCACTTCATTTCGTTTGATCGGGTAACCGCCAAAGCGGGTACGGCAGGATTGCAACAGCCGGTTGGTTATCGCTGTGTGGATAGGCTGGTACACAAAATCAATTGGAGCATTAAGCCACAGGTTGCCTGCAGCGAGAAGCCACTCCCAGTTAAACTGATGGGAGGAGAGCAGGATAACGGACTGATTATTACGGGTATACGCTGACAGCAGTTCCGGATTGGTATACTGCATGCGCACACGCAACTCGCCTGCCGGCATGGTGAGCAGTTTAAGTGTTTCAACAACATAGTCGCAGAGATTACGGTAAAATTGCTTTTGAATGCGGGTACGTTCGGCTGCGGATTTTTCGGGAAAGGAATTTTGAAGGTTTTTAGCGACAAGTTTTCTCCGGTAGCCAACACCATAATAACTCATGAGGTACAACACATCGGACAGGCCATACAGCACCGCAAACGGAAGTTTTGAAATAATCCTTAGGAAGAACATGTCGGGGCATTGCTTAAACGGGTAAGTTAGCAAGTATTCTTATTTTTATGCCAACACCAACAATGAAGGATAAGGTTGTAATAATAACCGGTGGAAGTTCCGGTATCGGCAAGGCCCTTGCCTTTGAGTTTGGAAAGCACGGCTCAAAAATTCTGATAACCGGAAGAAATGCAGAAGAGTTGAATGCAACAATTAAGGAACTCCGGCAAGCCGGAACAGAGGCTGCAGGCTTTCGGGCCGATGTAAGTGTTGAAGATGACAATAAAAAAATGGCCGATGAAGCCATGCGTTTGTACGGGACCATTGATGTGCTCATCAACAATGCCGGCATTTCCATGCGTGCATTGTTTGAAGAGGTCGATCTGGAGGTGGTTAAAAAAGTGATGGACATTAACTTTTACGGAGTGCTGTATGCCACCAAATACTGCCTGCCTGAAATTGTCAAGAACAAAGGCTCGGTGGTCGGTATTTCTTCCATTGCCGGATACCGCGGCCTGCCCGGGCGCACCGGGTACTCGGCCTCCAAGTTTGCCCTGAATGGATTTCTGGAAGTTTTACGGACCGAATATTTGAAGCGCGGAGTTCATGTTCTTACAGCATGTCCGGGGTTTACAACCTCCAACATCCGCAAGCGTGCTCTGGCAAAAGATGGTACATCGCAGGGTGAATCGCCCCGCAATGAACAGAAGATGATGACGGCCGAAGAATGTGCGCGGCATATCTACAAAGCAACGGTTAAGCGCAAGCGAACGCTCATTCTTACCTCCCAGGGTAAACTGGCCGTATGGCTTAACAATTGGTGGCCGTCACTGGCCGATAAAATGGTTTATAACGTAATGGCAAAGGAGACGAATGCTCCGGTTAAGTAATGGCAAAAACCAAAACTCTTTTTTTCTGCCAGAACTGCGGCCATGAATCGGCCAAGTGGATGGGCAAGTGCCCTTCGTGCAACCAATGGAACACCTTTGCTGAGGAGGTTGTAAAAAAAGAAACGACCAGCAAAAACGAATGGAAGATTTCGCAGGGAACTACCAGGCAGGCGAAGCCCATACCCGTTCAGGAAGTTGAAGCCGGAAAGGAAATCCGGCTGGTAACACCCGATGCTGAACTGAACCGCGTGCTGGGCGGAGGCATGGTACCGGGCTCGCTCATCCTGATAGGCGGTGAACCGGGCATCGGCAAATCCACCCTGATGCTGCAACTGGCCATGCAACTCAAAAACCTCACGGTGCTGTATGTTTCAGGAGAAGAAAGTGAACAGCAGATCAGGATGCGGGCCGATCGCCTGTCGGTTAAACCGGATGCTGCACCCGGATCGTGCCTGATATTCACCGAAACCAATACACAAAATATATTTCTGGCCATTAAAGAGGCCCGTCCGGATGTTGTCATTATTGACTCGATACAAACCTTATACTCCGATTTGCTGGACTCCACGGCCGGAAGCATCGGGCAGGTGCGGCAGTGCGCGGGCGAATTGATGAAGTTTGCCAAGGAAACCAACACACCCGTTTTTCTGGTGGGGCACATCACCAAGGATGGAATGCTGGCCGGACCGAAGGTGCTGGAGCACATGGTGGACACGGTGTTGCAATTTGAGGGCGATCAGCACATGACCTACCGCATTTTACGTACCACTAAAAACCGGTTTGGCTCTACTTCCGAAATCGGCATCTATGAGATGCAGGGCACGGGCCTGCGTGAAGTTTCCAACCCATCAGAAATTCTCATCTCGCAAAAAGATGCCGAACTTAGCGGGGCTACGATCGGTGCCACCATGGAAGGCAACCGCCCGTTGCTGATTGAAATCCAATCGCTGGTAAGCCCGGCCTCGTACGGCACTCCCCAGCGAACACCCACCGGCTTTGATCACAAACGGCTGAATATGCTGCTGGCCGTGCTGGAGAAACGCTGCGGTTTCCGCATGGGCACGCAGGATGTGTTTGTGAACATGGCGGGAGGAATTAAGGTGGAGGACCCGGCCATTGACCTGGCCGTTTGCGTTTCGATTGTTTCGTCATTTGAAGAGTTGCCCGTAGACGAGAAGACATGCTTTGCCGCTGAAATTGGACTGGGTGGCGAGTTGCGCGCGGTGAACCGGGTGGATCAGCGCATTGCCGAAGCCGAGAAGCTGGGATTTAAGACGATCTATATTTCAAAGTACAACCAGAAGGCGGTGGATACCAGGCGCACAGCGATTGCCGTACGATCGTTCGGAAAATTAACAGAGGTTTTTCAGGATTTGTTTGGGTGATTACAGGCAAGCCCCAATCTTTGCACTCCTGAATTTTTTATGGAAACATTTTTTACCCAAACGGTCAGTCTGCCTGAAAATTTTTTCAGCTACGTTGTTCTTCCCCTGCTTATTTTCCTGGCGCGCATCATGGATGTGTCCATCAACACCATCCGCATTATTTATGTGCTGGGCGGCCGCAGGCTTACGGCCACGGTGCTTGGCTTTTTTGAATCCTTCATCTGGCTGATGGCCATCCGCCAGATTTTTGAGCACCTCGATAACTGGGTGTGTTATGTGGCCTACCCGGGCGGCTTTGCCATGGGCATACTGGTGGGCATGATGATCGAAGAGCGTATTGCCTATGGCAAAGTGATTGTGCGAATTATTACCCGAAAGGATGTAGCCGAACTAATCACCTTCCTTACCGCTAATCAGTTTCGATACACACGCGTAAGTACAGAGGGAATTGACGGTGCTGAAAATCTTGTCTTCACCGTGCTGCCCCGCGAAAACCTGGAAAGCCTGCTGAACAAAATGAAGGAAATACTTCCCACCGCTTTTTACACCGTAGAGAAAGTAAACCGCGCGGCCGAAAGCGGTGCTGTAGTGCAGGAGAGTACGCGCTGGAGCATTGCAAGCTGGCTGAAGGAGCGCAGGGGGGTTTAGTGTTTTACTATTTTTATCACTCTCTGCCGTTCAGGAGTTTTGTATAAACAGGAGGTACATGCCGCGGGGCAGGTCGCGCAGCAGAACCGAGAGAATGAGTATTCGTTTCATGGCTTGTTGGTATTTCTAATCCCGCCCGTGTGAATGAAAAGCAGCCGGCTGCCCCGCTCAAACCGCTCAGTTGCCACTAAATCAAAGATCCCCGCCAGCGCCTTTGCTGTATAAACGCGTTCAAGCGGAAGGTTATTTTTGGCCGATTGATTTTTTATCAATGTCTCCAGTTGTTCAGATGTTTTTCCGTAGCCGCCAAAATGATAATCTGTGTACAACTGCCAGTTTGAGCGATGCGGGCCAACCCATGTTTCAATTTCACCCTGTAGAAAGCCCGCTCCCTTCAGCACGGCAAAGCCAAGAATATTCTTTTCCGCAGGCAGGCCGCGGATCAATCCCGCCAGGGTTCCACCAGTGCCTACCGCACAACATACATAATCAAAGTCATCTCCCAACGTAGTTGCAAATTCCTCTACGCCTTTAAGGGCAAGCTCGTTGGTGCCTCCCTCCGGAATCAAGTAAAAATCTCCAAAGCGTTCGGTTAGCTTTTTTATAAACTCCGGTTCGTTCTTGGTTCTGTATTCTGCGCGTGTTACGTTATGAAGTTTCATGCCCCGGCTTCGGGCAAAGGCAAGGGTGGGATTGAGCGGAAGGGTTTCTTCACCGCGGATAATGCCGATGCTTTTAAACCCCAGTTCATGCGCAGCGGCTGCGGTAGCGTACACATGATTGGAAAACGCTCCGCCAAAGGTGAGCAGCGTTTTCTTCCCCAGCTTTTTCGCTTCCGCCAGGTTGTACTTCAACTTCCACCATTTATTCCCCGAAACAAACGGATGGTTCAGGTCTTCCCGCTTAACGCTTACCCGTACCCCTGCTTTTTCAAAAAGCGGATCGTGCACGTGCTGAAAGGGTGTTGGCGTGTAGGAAAGCATCGCAAAAATCTGACAGCTTCTGTCCGGAAAGATAGGTGAGATTTTGAAACCCTGAGCGGCAGTGTACCTTCACAGGGTGGAAGAGAAAGATTATTTCAAAGGGCGCGGTGCGCAGATCAAAACAGGAAATCGGTTTCTCAAAGCGCAGTATGTAGCCGAGCACATTGAAGGACTGGATGAGCCGCTGCTGTCATCACCCGCCACACAAGTCTTTTACGAACATCCAAAAAAAATTGTCAACAAAGTAACCAGTCCCGACCTGGGCATGGCCTGGTCGCTTAACCCCTACCAGGGATGCGAACACGGCTGCGTGTATTGCTATGCGCGCAACACGCACGAGTACTACGGGTTCAGCGCGGGGCTTGATTTCGAAAGCAAAATCATGGTGAAGAAAAATGCGCCACAGTTGCTGGAAAAGTTTCTGCTTCATCCCGACTGGCAGGCGGTGCCCATCAGCGTATCGGGTAATACCGATTGCTACCAGCCGCTGGAACGCAAACTGGAAATCACCAGGGGATTACTGAAGGTCTTTGCACAATACCGTCACCCCGTTGGGTTAATCACCAAGAACAGTCTTATCCTGCGCGACCTGGATCTGCTGAGCGACCTGGCAAAAGATAACCTCGTTCATGTGTACATCTCCATCACCACGCTCAATGAAGACCTGCGAAGAATAATGGAGCCTCGAACCGCCAGCGCGATGAAGCGGTTGAAAACCGTGGAGGAACTTGCCAAAGCGGGTGTGCCGGTGGGGATTATGAACGCCCCCATCATTCCGGGGCTGAATCACCATGAAATTCCGGCCGTCATCAAGGCAGCAGCCGATCATGGCGCACAGGCTGCCGGCATGGCGGTGGTGCGGCTGAATGGCGCCATCGGGCAACTCGTTGAAGACTGGCTGCGCAAAAATTTCTTGGACCGGTTTGATAAAGTGTGGAATCAGATACGCTCGATGCACGGAGGCAACGTGAACGACTCACAGTTCGGCAGAAGAATGAGCGGGGAAGGAAACTTTGCCGAAACGATTCACCAATTGTTCAGGGCATCGAAAAAGAAATTTTTAGCCGGCCGACACCTGCCGCCACCGGACCTGACAAAATTCAGGAAGGGAGGAAACCTGAGTTTGTTTTGACAGCTTATAGTTCCGTTTGCCCCCTCATCAAATCCTCAAAACTTTCGGCCTTGCGGATCAATGTTGCCTCCCCATTCATCACCAGCACCTCGGCAGGCCGCAGGCGCGCGTTGTAGTTGGAGGCCATCGAAAAACCATAGGCTCCTGCATTTTTAAAGGCCAGGATGTCGCCCTCGCGTACCTTGTTTAGTTCCCGGTCGGCCCCGAGGGTATCGGTCTCGCAGATGTAGCCCACTACGGTGTACACCTTTTGTTCGCCTGTTGGATTGGATACGTTGATGATGTGATGGTATGCATCGTACATCATCGGGCGCAGCAAATGGTTTAATCCTGTATTGACACCCACAAACGTGATGGTGGGGGTTTCCTTCACCACCGTTGCCTTAGCCAGCAACACGCCTGCTTCGCTTACAATAAACTTACCGGGCTCAAGCCACAACTCAAGTGTTCGTCCGGTTTGTTTACAGAACGTATTAAACGACTCGGTGAGCTTTAACCCCAGGTCGTGCACGTTGGTTACGGTGTCGCCCTCCTTGTAGGCAACTTTAAATCCGCTACCAAAATCAATGAACTTCAAATCAGGAAATTCCTTTGTCACACTAAAAAAAATGTCGGCCATTTTCAGAAACACATCGGTTTCGGTGATGTCAGAGCCGGTATGGATGTGCAGTCCGTTTACCCGGATGTTGTATTGCTGCACAACTTCTATAACCTGCGGAAGCTGCTGCACCGAGATGCCGAATTTTGAATCGCTGTGGCCGGTTGAAATTTTATAATTACCCCCGGCCAGAATGTGCGGGTTAAGGCGGATGGAGCAGGGATAAGAGTTCTGATAGTTCGAACCGAATTTTTTCAGGTACGAAAGATTATCGAGGTTTACCTGGCAGCCGAGTTTCACCGCTTCTTCAATTTCACGGTAGTCGGCACAGTTGGGTGAGAACATGATTTCGGATGGGGCAAAACCTGCACGAATGGCCAGGTGCACTTCGTTAATGGAAACGGCATCGGCACCCGCTCCATGCTCACGCAAAAGCCGAAGCACAGACAGGTTCGACAAGGCCTTGATGGCGTATTTGATCTTCACCTCTGCGTTGGAGAATGCCTTGCGGAGCGTGGTTAGCTGCTCAACAATTTTCCCGCCATTGTACACATACACGGGTGTGCCGAATTGTTCGGCAATGGCCGT
>JBBINY010000024.1:0-39059 GCA_037443645.1 Cytophagales bacterium | reverse complement strand
ATAGGGTTCATCGTAGGCTTTGCAGATAAAGGGCACTGTTCGTGAAGCACGTGGATTGGCTTCGATTACATACACTTTGTCGTTTTTAATGGCGAACTGAATGTTGATCAGACCTTTTACCTGGAGTGCCTGCGCAATTTTGGTCGCGTATAACTCCATTTGCTTAACTACAAAATCGCCCAGGTTATACGGGGGCAGTACGGCAAATGAATCGCCTGAGTGAATACCGGCTGGTTCAATGTGTTGCATGATCCCAATGATGTATACATCGCGGCCATCGCAGATCGCATCTGCCTCAGCTTCGATGGCACTATCCAGAAAATGATCGAGCAACACTTTGTTGTCGGGAAGGTGCTTCCAGATGTCGATAATGTGTGATTCGAGTTCTTTCTCGTTGATGACAATTTTCATACTCTGGCCACCCAAAACGTATGAGGGGCGCACCAGCAACGGGAAGCCGATTTGCTTGGACACTTCGAGGGCTTCGTCCGGATCTTTTGCTACCCCGAATTCCGGATACGGGATACTCAGGTCTTTTAATAGCGTAGAAAACCTTCCGCGGTCTTCGGCCAGGTCAAGCGAATCGAATGACGTGCCGATGATCGGGATGCCGTACTTATTCAGTTTCTCGGCAATCTTCAGGGCAGTCTGCCCACCCAGTTGTACGATAATGCCCTCCGGTTTTTCGTGTTGGATGATGTCGTAAAGGTGTTCCCAAAACACCGGCTCAAAGTACAGTTTATCCGAAATGTCAAAATCGGTTGAAACGGTTTCGGGGTTACAGTTCACCATAATGGTTTCGTAACCGCATTCGCGTGCGGCCAGTACGCCATGCACGCATGAATAGTCGAACTCAATGCCCTGGCCGATGCGGTTAGGGCCTGAGCCGAGCACAACTACCTTTTTGCGGTTGGAGGAGGCGGACTCGTTCTCGGTGTCGAAAGTGGAGTAATAGTATGGTGTTTGGGCTTCAAATTCGGCTGCGCAGGTATCCACCAACTTGTACACCCGTTTAATACCCAGTTCATTCCTCTTTTTATATACTTCGCTTTCGAGGCAATGCAGCAGGTGGGCAATTTGCCGGTCCGCAAACCCTTTTTCTTTCGCTTTTCGCAGAAGATCCGTTGGCGCGCTGTTCAAGTCGTGCTGCTCAATTTCATTTTCTATGAGCACGAGTTCTTCAATTTGTTTCAGAAACCACTTGTCGATTTTGGTAACCTTCTGAATGGTTTTCAACGGAATACCGATTTTAATGGCATCGTGAATATGGAAAATTCTGTTCCATGTGGGATTGGCCAGGCTGTGCATCAGTTCATCCTGGTTGCGCAGTTCTTTGCCGTCAGCGCCCAGTCCGTTACGCCTTATCTCCAGGGATTGCGCGGCTTTCTGGAGTGCTTCCTGAAAGTTTCTTCCGATGCCCATCACTTCACCTACCGATTTCATCTGTAGACCCAGCTTTCGATCAGCACCATGAAACTTATCAAAATTCCAGCGCGGGATTTTTACGATCACGTAATCCAAAGCCGGCTCAAAATAAGCCGTGGTGGTTTTGGTGATAGCGTTCTTCAGTTCATCCAGGCTGTAACCTATGGCCAGTTTGGCAGCCACTTTGGCAATCGGGTAGCCGGTTGCTTTGGATGCGAGGGCAGAGGAGCGAGAAACACGGGGATTAATTTCTACGCCAACGATGTCATCCGTTTCGGGGTTAACGGCAAACTGCACATTGCACCCACCGGCAAATTTGCCAATACCATTCATCATTTTAATGGCAAGGTCGCGCATGTGTTGGTAAACCGTGTCCGGCAAAGTCATCGCTGGGGCTACCGTAATGGAATCGCCCGTGTGAATGCCCATTGGATCAAAATTTTCAATGGAGCAAATAATAATCACATTGCCGAGGCCATCGCGAAGCAATTCGAGTTCGTATTCTTTCCAGCCCATGATGCTTTGTTCCACCAGCACTTCATGGATGGGAGATGCATGCAGCCCCCGGTTTAGGGCTTCATCAAAATCCTCCGGGCTGTTTACGAATCCGCCACCTGTACCGCCCAGCGTGAAGGAAGGACGAATGACCAGCGGAAAACCAATTTCCTGGGCAATTTCTTTACCCTGCAAAAACGAAGTGGCGGTGGCCCCTTTGCAAACGCCTACGCCCAACTCCAGCATTTTCAGCCTGAATTTCTCGCGGTCTTCTGTTGTTTCAATGGCCTTAATGTCCACACCGATGATGCGCACTCCGTAATGTTGCCATAATCCGGCTTTATCGCACTCAATGCAAAGGTTCAGTGCCGTCTGCCCGCCCATAGTGGGCAACACGGCATCGATGTGGTGCTTTTCAAGAATTTCCTTAATGGATTTTTTCGTCAGCGGTTTCAGGTACACGTGGTCGGCTGTGACCTTGTCGGTCATAATGGTGGCCGGGTTTGAGTTAATGAGGACTACTTCAATCCCCTCTTCGCGGAGGGATCGGGCAGCCTGTGAGCCTGAATAATCAAATTCGCAGGCCTGGCCGATAATAATGGGGCCGCTGCCTATAATCAGCACGGAACGGAGGCTTCTGTCTCTTGGCATTTCTGGGAGGGAACTAGATAAACCCGGCAAAAATAATCAGGAATGACCGGATTGAAAGCATGTGCGAAAAAAATAGCCCACCGGTGAGGATGGGCTATTTAGAAGTCAGGCATGGGTACAGTTCGCTACTTCAATTTCACCACTTTTTTGATGACAGTACCCGTTCGTGTTTCCAACTTCAGCAGATAAACACCTGCTGATGCTGTAGCCAGGCTAATGTGGTAATACACTTTTCCCTGAACAGATTCAATCTGCGAACCTTGGATTTTCTGGCCGTGCAGGTTAACAACGTTAACGAGCACATCACCTTCGACCCCGGTTGCTTCAATGGTAAGCCACTCCTGAACGGGGTTAGGATATACCTGCACGGAGAAAGCCGGCTCGTTTTCAATTCCTGTGATCGGATCTTGTATGTAAAGGTTGTCGATGGCCCAGCCCCAGGAATTAACTGATGAGGTTGCGAACAACCGGAAGCGGATGATCACATTATCTCCAGTGCTGAAATTGCCGTTACCCGTTAAATCTAAAACGCGGGTTTTATACATTGCCGGTGTTGGAGTGGTTCCGGTAGTAAAAGACCCTAGCCACTGAGAATTTTCGCGGGCGTTGTATCCATCCAGAAAGCGAAGCCAGGTTTGACCTCCGTCTTTGGAGCCTTCCACGATTACATAATCTTTGAAATTCGGGCTTCCGAAAGAAACACCCGGGCTGCTGGGTTCAATCACTGAAATTTCATCAAAGCGCATCAGGCTGTTGGATGCTGAAATGGTGATGGGCTTTAGCAAGGTGGCCGCATAACTTGAGGTCTGATCCAGTCCAAAACCATTCGGATACGGGTGCTGAGAGTGAAGGGCTCCGGTTGAAAATCCCGAAGGGGTATTTACCGAAAAGAAGTTTCCGGCAAAATCAGTAGTGGCTGCATTAAAATTGTTTGCGTAGTTGGTCACCGGAGTACTAAAAGCAATTACAGGCACTTTAAAATATCCGGCTGGAGGCAATAAGGTTACGTTGCCCACACTATCGGCCGATTGCAGCCTGTATTCAAGGAGGGTGCCAACAGGCGAAGGGGCCAACCCGGTGATCAAAAACGTGAATTGGAAGTTGGTTGGATCGGCAGGGGGGCTGGTAGAGAAGTCAATTTCGGTTTCAACGCCTCCATTTACGCGATAAAGAAGTTTCAATTCTTCGATGCCGCTGCCGTCAACATTTTTAGTGTTCACGACAAGGGCATCGTCATTGTCAAGCAGGTAGTCGGTGTGTGTATGCAATAGCTGAGGGGGTGTTTCATCGATTTGGATTTTAAGGTTGTCAATGCACCAGCCCCAGCCCGCAACAAACGGATCACTATACAATCGAAACCGGATAACC
The DNA here is from genome assembly GCA_037443645.1 of Cytophagales bacterium. GTDB lineage: Bacteria > Bacteroidota > Bacteroidia > Cytophagales > Cyclobacteriaceae > UBA2336. Next base: position 35,120 of record JBBINY010000024.1, on the reverse strand, counting down.
ACCTCATCACCGGTATCGAACATGGTTTGCAGATTCATCGTGCGCGTGCGGAACAGTGAGGGGTCACCAACGGCTGATGAATTACCAGTTGAGGGATTTATAGCGCTGTTGTACCGGGTAAGCCAGGGTGAAAAATCGCGCGAATCGTACCCGTTGGCAATGGGTATCCACGTAAAGCCGCCATCCTTGCTGCCCTCCACCACTACATAATCCCAGAATTGTAAATTTCCAAAAACGGTTCCGGGCTCACCGGGTTCTACCAGCACGATCTCTTCGAACTTTAACGTAGCATCGGAGGCTTTTACCCGGATAGGAACTTTAAGTTGATAGATGTAATTGAATTCATTCCCGGGAAATCCGTTGCCTTCCGGATAGGGATGAACGCTATGAATGGCCGGGTTAATGAAACCGGTTGGTGTGGTAATGCTGAAGCCAATACCAAAGAAGTCATCGCTTGGCGTATTGAAATCATTGGCATACGAATTTTGTGTTGGTGCAAGTCCAACCACATTCAGCGTGTAAAACCCTGTTGCCGGTGAGATGCGTTGGTTGCTGTTGGATGAATTGTCGGTGGCGATGATCCTGTATTTTAACACATCTCCATTCGCAAGCCCGGTACCCAGGTTTACCGAGGTGAGGTAAATTGAATCTTCACCGGGGTTTTGCAAAGTAAAAGACTGACCCGGCTGAGTGATATCATTAATTGAATATTCGAGTACTACGGAGGCAATTCCGATGTTATCGGTAACGCGGGCGTCAACGGCTAGTTGGGTATCGGTTTCCAGTAAGAACGGCTTCTGACTGTGCGAAATAACCGGGGCTTTGGTATCGGGCCCGGATTCAAAGAGGAAAAGCGCCTGTAGTTGTGTGTTTTGTTTTCGAACAAATTTGCCGGGTTTAACAAACTGGCGGTGGTTGTTGTCGTTCACAGAAATAAAGTAGCCGTAGGTGGTAGGCGTACCGGTGGAGAGGATCATCGCTGAATATTCGTTGGGTAACCCGGTAGGCGTCATGGTTACCTGGGTGAATATGGACCCATCGGTGGTATAATTCAAGCGCAGGGTGCCGGCATTAAATCCGTTGTCACTTGTAACGACCGCATTCACAATGTACGGGCCGCTAACATTTTCTGTGTTGGGTAACGCCTGGTGGCTGATGGACACGTTTTGCCAGCCCATGTCATTAAGCATGTCCAACGCCACGCCTGGAGAATAAATTCTTTCCTGGGGGGCAATCTGTGGAGTCATCAGCGCGCTGGCGGTGCCGTGAAATGTTGTCTCATCAAGGTGGCTGATGCTGGAGCCGCTGCTGAAGGAGCCGGGAGCAAATAAGCGTGCGTTCGTAGAGTTGGGTGAGTCGAAAAATAAATTCTGGCTGGTTAGCTGTGCTGCCAGCTGGCTTGACGGTGAAGCAAAACCTTCGATCAGGTTCACGTTCGCTCCGTTTTCGATGGGCACATCATAAATTATAGGAACACCGGTGGTTTGTACACCCACCTCGCCTTGCCCGTTTGAAGACAGAATTTTAAATGAGCCGGAAAATCCAAGTCCGTGGCCAATTTCATGGAGCACTACAGTGGCCAGGTCAAACGTGTTGGCCGGAGGGGGTGCACTAGGATCCAAATGCCAGTTGGTGCTGCTGCTGAATTGGGTAAAGATTTCCGAGTTGGTGCCATTCAGATTTTTACCAGTCATTTTTTCTGCGAGTGCTACCGGATAAAACACATTCAGTTTTTGTGCTCCGTTGAAGTTGGCAAAAGCCGAGGTATAGATTGCCCCGCCCAGAATACCGGCACCCAACGGCTGCCAGTACGCATCGATGGTTATGGTTTGCGAGGAGGTGATGAGTGATGCCCAGATATCCACAGCATATTGGAAAGCAGCCTGGGCTTGTGGTGTAAAGCCGTTATAGTTCACCTGAATGGTTGCGGTTTTAGTACGGGCACCGTTCTTCCAACGTACATATTCTTCGGGGGGCGGCAGGTGAAAATCGTGGTTGGCGGTATGTCCGTAACACACCGTGTGGTTTTTCATTTTTACACTCATAAACTGCTGAGCTCTTAGCCCGCCTGCTCCAGTGGTTAGTATAACCACGCCAAAAAGCCACCTGTAAACTTTACCCATAGTTGAGAATTAATGGTAACACCTTATTTCTGCCGGTTTTCAGGTAATACGTTAACCGGGAAAGTGAAATTAAAAAAAGAATGGTTCCCCTGAAAATGGGAGATTAAATCATTCCACGGGCCTTTAATTCAAGGTATTTGTTAATGGTATTTACGGTGAGCCTTTCAGGGGGCGTTAAAATGGTGTGTATGCCGGTCTGCTGGAGCTCCTTTACAATCAGTTTTTTGTCGTAGGCGAATTTTTCGGCCACCGCTTTATAGTAAATTTCCTTAAGTTGGTTTGCCGGTGTTGCAGTTAATTCACTGAGTTCGGTGTTTTCAAAGAAGATGACCACCAGTACGTGTTGCCTGGCCAGGCTTCGCAGAAAGGGCAATTGCCGTCTCATGCCATAAAGTGATTCGAAATTGGTGAACAGAAGCAACAGGCTGCGCTGCGTAATCTTTCTGCGAATGTGAGTGTACACCATTGAGAAATCGGATTCGCGGTAGCCGGTTTTCTGGTTGAAGAGCACCCCCTGTATCTGCGCCATTTGTCGGTTGCTGCGGCTGGCGGTCAGCATAGTGCCGATGTCATTTTGAAACGTGATCAACCCTGCTTTATCCGATTTGCGAATAGCGATATTGGATATGACCAGGCACGCATTAATGGCATAGTCGAGCAAGCTCATTCCATTGAACGGCATCTGCATTACGCGGCCCTTGTCGATAAGCGAGTACACCTGTTGCGACCGTTCATCATGGTAGTGGTTTACCATCAGATGGGCCTTTCGTGCAGTGGCCTTCCAGTTTATGGTACGCACATCATCACCGGCAACATATTCTTTAATGAGTTCAAACTCCATGTTATGACCGAGCCGCCTGATTTTTTTTACACCCACTTCCTCCAGACGGTTCGATATGGCCATCAGTTCATATCTCCGCATCTGGATATAAGAGGGATACACCGGTACCAGTACATCGGAAGAATACCGGAACCTCCGCCTTACCAGGCCCAGTGGTGAGTTTACAAACACATTCATCGCTCCAAAGGAGTATTCGCCCCGCTTTACAGGCCGCAGAAAATAGGCAATAGCTTTGCTTTCGCGCGACTTGAGCACATGCCGGAAGGCAACATCGCGTTTTTGAAACTGATGCGGTATTTCATCAATCACCAGCACGGAGACAGTGAACGGGTAAAAGTTTTCGAGGTAAATCCGGATTTCATTCTCATCGCCATTGGAGAGTCGTTCGGGTGTAAAGCGATTGCCATGAACACCCCGCCTCGTACGAAAGAGCAACAGGATATCGGTGATAACCACACTCGCCAGCAAAAGGAGTAAGATTTTTGGAATAAGAACGAGTGTGGATAAAATGAAGCTGACAATGAATGCCGCTACAACAATGCCGATAAGGGTGAACAGCCGGGTATTCAGGTAAAGATTTCGAACGATGTTCATTGTTTGGATTTACCGCGGCACTTCAACTTTATCCACCACTTGCCGGATCACCTCATCCGGAGTTACACCTTCCATTTCCTTATCGGGAGTGAGCATAATGCGGTGTCGTAAAACGGGTATTGCCACATGCTTCACGTCTTCTGGTGTAATAAAATCCCGCCCGCTAATGGCTGCAAATGCTTTGGAGCAGTTTAGTAGGGCAACGGATGCACGGGGTGAGCCCCCAAGGAATAAGGATGGATTGTTCCGGGTTTCATTCACGAGTTGTGCAATGTAACCTACCAGGTTGGGTTCTACATGAACCTGCTGAACCGCCTGCCTGTATTGTTTGATTTGAACTGCGTTCAATACGGGTTTAATTTCATCGGTAGGCGCGTGTCCTTTGCGTTGGTGATGACCGCTGATGATTGCGATTTCCTGTTCCAGCGTGGGATACTCCACCACAACTTTAAAAAGGAAGCGGTCCAGTTGGGCTTCGGGCAACCGGTAGGTGCCTTCGTGTTCGATGGGGTTTTGGGTAGCCACCACCAGGTATGGATGTTCCAGCGCATACGAGGTGCCGTCCACGGTAACCTGGCGTTCTTCCATTACTTCAAACAGGGCAGCCTGCGTTTTTGCAGGTGCACGGTTGATCTCATCAATCAGAACAATGTTTGAAAAAACCGGGCCTGCCTTAAACTCGAATTCTGACTTTTTAACATTAAACACCGAAGTTCCCAGCACATCGGAGGGCATCAGGTCGGGGGTGAATTGAATGCGTGAAAATTTTACATCAATTACTTTGGCCAATAGTTTTGCCGTAAGGGTTTTGGCTACACCCGGTACACCTTCAATCAGCACGTGGCCATCCGCCAGAACAGCCGTAATCAGCAAGTCGATCAGGTTATTCTGGCCGACAATAATTTTGCCGATCTCGTTACGGATTTCCTGAACACTGGCATTCAGTGCCCTGAGATCAACCCGGTTTTCAAAAATATTTTCTTTCATTGTTCAGGTTTGTTTGTTCATGTAAAAGAGTAATGCCTGAAGCGATCCAATCGCTTGTTAAGTTCCTTTAATTCCGCCTCGCTAATTTGATGTTTTGATTGAATATGCCGGATCGTTAAAAAAAGTTGTTGCACTTCTTCTTCGGAATTGCCGGTTTTTCGGGCGATGGTGCGAATCAGTTCATCAGAAGGATCGGCAGCATGGATGCCATAACCTGACCGAAGCTGCTCAAGAAAAAATGCAATCCGTTTTTCGGCTATGTCTTTATGATCAGCCGTCTGGTAATATAAATTGCCGATGGTGCGCACAAATTCAAGGGTTGAGTTTCCAAGGGGTTTTAGTACCGGTATAACCCGCTGCGTTCGCTTTATTTCGAAAATAATAAAAAGCAACAATGCGGTTATGGAAACATAGTACGCCCAGGCCAACGGTTCATGGGTTAGAATAAAGCGTAAGGGTGTGCCGGCCTCCATTCGGCCCAGGTGGTAAAACTCCGTCCAATAGGTTTCGGCAACCGGCAGGTGCGACAGCGCTCGGCTGATAAACTGGTTATTGGTTCCTTGCAACAGGTACACATTGGTGAAAATGAGGGGCGTGGAGTTAATATAAAAACTGCCCTTGCCCCAGGTGATTTTCAATATAACCGGCAAGTCCAGGTCATTTCTTGCCACCACCCGTGTTCGTGTGGAATCAAACGATGAAAAATAATTGTGGATGTTTTTCCTTGGAAAAGCATTGTCATCGGTAAGGGGTAAATTTGGATTAGTGAATACCAGCTGTGCTGAGTCGTTTCGATTTATGAGGGAGCCGGAGAAATCAAAAAAATAATCGGAAGTAGTGATGTCCAGCGTGTCGGCAAAAGGCCCTGAAAAATGTTGTGCTGCGATAAAAGCCGAACCGCCCTGCTCAATATTTTTTAGTAGAGAAACCACATCTTCTTTGCCTGGCATAAACTCTGTTGACAGGCTGATGAAGTTTACCGGCCGGTTTATCGTATCGTACCATTCATAAATGGTGTAGTTGCTTTGATGAATTTCTTTTCCGGGAAATAGGCTGCGTATCACCTGGTTCAGTGCGTACGTACCGTGAGGATTCTTGTCTTTGTGGTAATAGGTAATGCTCCAGTCAATCTCGCGGGGTGAAATCATTTTGATGACGAGGTAAACGGCAACGGCAACGGAGAGGTAGGCAATATATTTCCAGTCTTTACGCACTAAACGGATGTTTTCCAGTTTTCATACAGAGCGGATACTTTCGCAAACAGGTTTGGGGTAATGGAGAAGTTACCATACCAGGCATATTCAAAGTACGTGTTCAGTTCGTTAAAGCCCTTTTGCAGGTGCGGATCGGTTAATTCTTCCAGGTAATCATGGTTGGTTTTGCCCGGCCGCCAATGAACGTGGTTGTGATCGGAAAGCAGTTTTAAGGCCTGAAGAAAAACCAGGCGGATGGCCAATCTGAACTGTTCGTTCTGAACGGCCTCGCGGATGAGCGTTTCAAAATCAAGAGTGTGAATGTCTTCTTCAAGTACACGCCCCTGCAGGGGTGCAGGTGTTTTATAAAACATCGAAAATGGATCTACCTTGAGTAAACGCATCACCACATAAATAATAACAATTAGTGCCAGGGCTACGATAAGCACCGCCATCCAGTCAGTGGATGTGGCAGTTTCTAGCAGGGCGTTAATGAGCCGGTTAAGCCAGATCTTAAACCGTTGCCAAAGACTTAGTACGGCAGGTGCTTGTGTATAGCTAAGTTCCGGGTCCTCCCTTAGTTTTTGAATAATCTCCCCATCGAAATGACGAAGAGTTACTACACTGCTATCAGTGGGTACTGTAGGTTTATTACCCGCTGTGGTGAACAGTGGAATGCAAAGCAGCAGGAGAAGGATTCTAGTACTGTTCATCCCTGGGCTGAGAACCGGTTGGCTGACCGATGCGATCTATGCGGGTAAGAAGGCCCTTTGCCTCCTTTAATTCCACGAGGTTAAAGTATTGGAATGCCAGGGCCAGCAAGGGTATGGCATATAACAGGAAGCTGGCAATAAAGTAGAGTGTCATGAAAATGGTGTTGATCAGTTCACTCACGAATGATGGATCAGGAACCGGGCTGCCATCCAGGCTGTGCAGCATGGTAACAAAAAAGTTAATGTACCACGGAAAAAGGAATACCGAAGAAATGGTGCTTTGAATAACGGTGGCCACAAGCAGTAGTCCGAAGGTACTCCACCATTTATCACGGATAAGGGTAAAACAGCGGGAGACAGCTTCAAAGAATCCGATTTTTTCCCAGGCCCGTATAATGAATAACAAAGAAAGGGCTACAATCAGGTACACAAAGCCAATCACCATAACCACTCCCACTAAAACCCCGAGCGCCCCCGAGATAAATGCTGCCCCGGTAACCACCAGGATGAGCAGCACGTAGCCGGCTACAAGCAGCAACCAGTACAACACGGTGGTGCCCGCATACATGGGGAATGTATTTCGCACCCGCTCCCAGATCACGTCAACTTCAATCCGGTTGCTTTTGGTTGCCTCGTATTCAAGCAGGTAATTGTTTATTATCGAAACAATCATCACAAAACTTACCAGCATAAGCAACACAGCCGCTGCAATATGTATCCACAGGATGGGTGAGCTGAGGTAACTGAGCATTATCCCGGGTTCACCACGGTTGCGGCTCAGGTCGGTAACAAACCCCATGTAACCGGAGTATAGGTTGCCCGACAGAATGCTGCCGATAAGCATGGGAGGGCCCGCAATAAACAGGAGGCAGCGGGTAATAGGCTTGAAATTTTGTTTCAGAAATTCAAACGTGGCGTTAAGCTTTTTGCTGAAATCGCGGGTTTGCTGAAACTCAATGGGGGTTATGCTTTCCATGACGAGCAAGTTTTGCAGGGTAAAGAACAAAGTAATACAGAATCAATATGGCCGACAACCCGATGATTACTACTTTCAATACCTCGGGCATAAAGGTATAGCGCGTGACAAACGATTCAATGAATCCGGCCAGGATAAACAAGGGTATAAGGCCCATTACGATTTTCATGCCCCGTTTAACGCCTTCTTTAAAGGAATACAGGCGTGGGTAGGTACCCGGAAAAAGAAAACCGTTGCCCATTACAAAACCGGCCGCCCCGGCAATTACGATTGAGGATAACTCGATGGTGCCATGCAGCATAATCACCGAGGCAGCGTGCAGCAGCAACCCCTCCTTATAGAAGAAGGAGAGAAAAGCACCAATCATAATGCCATTGCTGAACAGTATGTACCCTGTGCCCACCGAAAAAAATAAACCGGCAGCAAATGCAATCATGGACACACGAATGTTATTGAATGTTATACCGAAAAACATATCGGCTTCATCCGAGCTTCCGTAAACGGCCATCGGATTTCCGCTCTTGATGTTTTCCAGGGTCATGTTCACGTAGGCATCGCCCAGTATGAGTCGTACAAATGTTTCGTCATGCAGGGCAGAAACAGCCCCAATTGCCGAAGCAAGCATAAAAATGAGCAAGGCATACAGCATTTGCTTCCTTGATTCATAGAGCAGCAACGGCACTTCAAATTTCCAGAAGATTATAAAGCGGTTGCGGTCTTCTTTTTTATTCCGGTAAATCTCCAGGTGAATTTTGGAGGCTAGAGAATTAAGATAGGCGGTAACCCGACTGTTGGCATACTGTGTTTGGGCGAAAGAGAGATCATCGGTGAGCTGGATAAAAATTTCAGCAAGCCGGTCGGGGTGAGGCCGCTCTGCCGCCTGCAGGTTTTTTTCAATGGCCTGCCAGCGTTCCTGGTTTCGCTTCACAAAGGCCGCTTCGCGCACAGGATTTTGGTTTCTGGTTACAAGGTACGGGTTTCAGCTTAGCCTCGGTTACAGGCAACCCCGAAACACCCCTTGTGGCTTGCGCATTACTTGTCAGCCACTTCAATTACCTTATTCCAAACCCGCCACACATTTTTATAGCAGATTTTTTCAATGTCTTCCGGGGAGTACCCGCGCCTGAGCAACTCGGCAATCAGGTTGGGGTATTGCGAAACATCTTTTAAACCCGTTGGCAGCGAATCGCCCACACCATCGTAATCAGAACCAATCCCCACATGATCAATGCCTGCCAGTTGCACTACCCGATCAATATGGTTGGCAACGGTTTTTACATCGGCATACAGGGAAGGATTTTCTTTTCGGAACTCCTCAATCACCGGTTTGGCGGCTTCATCGCGATACGACAACCCTTTTTCTTTCAGAAGAGCCATTAGTTTTTTGCGGTTCTCATCGTTTTGTTTTGAAACGGCTGAATCAAGAAATGTTGAGCCGAAGTTGATCTGGATAACACCGCCATTTTTTTTTTAATGCCTTTACCATGTCATCGGCCATATTGCGTTGCCAGCCGGGTGTAAAATAACGCAGGGAGGAATGCGAGGCGATAACCGGTGCCTTGGTTATTTTCAACACATCGTAAAATGTGCTGTCGGAAACATGGGATATATCGACCATTATCCCGACACGGTTCATTTCTTTTACTACCTGTTCGCCAAACGGGCTAAGGCCGCCCCACGTGTTAAGGGTATCGTAGGATGAATCACAAATCTGGTTGTCTTTGCCATGCGTGAGGGTGATGTACCGGATGCCGCGGTCAAAAAAGTATTTTACATTGGCGATATCCTTTCCGATGGGCGCACCGTTTTCCATGCCCATGGGCAATGAAATTTTTCCGGCTTTGAAATTGGCATCCGCTTCGGCAGGGGTATTGGCCAGTCCGAATTTATCGGGATGAGCCGCAGCAATGCCGCGCACCATGTCAATCAGTGAGTCGGCCAGGGCTTTGCCCATATCGGGCTGAAGCTGGTAGCTTGACGGGATGTAGATAGACATAAACGGAGCGTCCAGTCCGCCTTTCTTTGCCCGTTCATAATCGAAATCGCCATCGGTTGTGCTGATGGGTATCCCCAGGTATTCACGCTCAAGCCTGAACTTCGATACTTTTAAGCGGAAAGGCAGATCTACGTGCCCGTCCGTAATGATGTAGGCGTGTGCCAGCGAATCAGCAATGTTTTGGAGTTGCTCATCAGTCAATGCAGAATAGTCGGTTTTTTCTTTACCGGTGCAACCGGCCAGGATTATCAAAAGAGCCAGCGCAAAATGTTTGTTAATTTGCATACGATGGGGATTTGTTTGAAAGATTACTGATTTTTTGAAGGGATGCAAACTGTTACTATACGAACGACACAGAATGTTGAAGTCCGCTATCCGGCCGCCAGCCTGGGAGACCGGATTTTTGCCTACTTGATCGACCTGGCCATTATCATCGCTTATTTTATTTTGATGTTGATTATACTGGTTTCATCAGAAATAAACTCAGGCGCGGTTTTCATCACGCTGCTTGTCATTCCGGTTTTTCTGTACCACGTGCTGTTTGAAATTTTTATGGACGGTCAAAGCCCCGGAAAGAAGCAAATGGGTATAAAAGTGGTTCGGCTGGACGGCACACCGCCAACTATTGGTAACTACATTATCCGCTGGTTGCTCCGTTTAGTCGAAATTGACATCCTGTCGGGAGCAATCGCCATGCTCACCATTGCGGTAAATGGCAGGGGCCAGCGGCTTGGGGATATCGCTGCCGGAACTGCAGTGATAAAATTGGCGAAGCAGCAGGAGGTAACGGCAAGTCAGGTGTTTACGCTTGCCCATGAAGACTATATACCGGTATTTCACCAGGTCGATCAACTAACCGATGCAGACATTGAACTCATCCATCAGGCGCTTGAATTAAACCGTACCAGCGGAAATGACAGGCCAGTACTGGCGGTAACTGAAAAAATCAAGGCGCTGCTGGGCATTCAATCCGATATGCCTCCGGTGAAATTTCTCTATACCATTGTGAAGGATTATGGCCACATTACATCCCGGTAATGGAGTCACTACCTATGTATACAAAAGCCGAACTGGCCTTACGCAACGGACAGGATAAACCCGCAGTATGGGTGGCCTACAAAGGGTTGATCTATGATGTTACCGGCTCGCGGCTGTGGCAGACCGGTAAGCATTATGAACACTGGGCCGGGCAGGATTTAACCGATGAGCTGAAGGATGCGCCCCATACCGAAAAAGTGTTCGATAAATTCACTGCCATCGGCAAACTCGTTTAATGTCCTTCACAATTTGTAATTTGTTGGCCATGATCCTTATTGCCGATAGCGGAGCCTCTAAAACCGATTGGCGTATCATCAGTAATGATAACACAGTTGAGCAGGCACAATCGCTCGGATATAATCCATATTATCAACCCATTGAGCAATTCGAAACGGAAATTCGCGAGGTGGTGCTTCCGCAAATCAAACATCCCATCGGGGAAATCTATTACTACGGAACGGGCTGTTCATCCGACCGCAACCGGCAGATGATTCGCCAGGTATTACAACGACAGTTTGCCAATGCATACATCGAAATCTGGCATGACCTGGAAGCGGCAGCCCGCGCTCTTTGCGGACGGGAGGAAGGAATTGCCTGCATTTTAGGAACAGGCGCCAACTCCTGCTATTATGATGGAAAAAAAATTGTGGAGAATGTAACCTCGCTTGGCTATGTGCTGGGCGATGAAGGGTCAGGTGCCTGGATGGGTAAGTGCATCCTGGGCGATTACCTGAGAAAGGACCTTCCGCCAAAACTGTGGGATCAGTTTAAGAAGCGCTTCCCCATGGATCGTGATGAAATGCTTAACCGGGTGTATAGCCAGGACATGCCCAGCCGGTTTTTAGGAAGTTTCTCACATTTCGTCTTTCAGCACCTGAAGGAACCTTATTGTTACAACCTGGTGTATAAAGGATTCACTGAGTTTTTTGAGAGAAATATTCTGAAGTATGACCGGGCCGCTCATGTAAAAGTTCATTTTGTAGGTTCGGTAGCTTTCTATTTCAGTGACGTTCTTCGCCAGGTAGGTAACGATAAAGGAATTGTTGTGAAAAATATACTGGAAAGTCCGATAGCCGGGTTAACGTTGTACCATCAAAAGACGGAATACTAAATGGGTCAAAAAAAAGCGAATACGGTAAATGTTACGGAGTCAACGTCTTTTTACGACCGGCTTGAGCGGATGAGCATTCGTGCATTGCTGAAGAATATTAATAAGGAGGATAAGGCAGTTCCCAAAGCAGTGGAAAAGGTAATTCCGAGAATCGAAAAGCTGGTAGCCGTAATAGTTCAAAGAATGAAAGCCAACGGACGGTTGTTTTACATCGGGGCAGGAACCAGCGGCCGCTTAGGTATAGTTGATGCCAGCGAAATACCACCCACCTACGGTATGCCGCAGGGGCGCGTCATCGGCCTGATAGCCGGTGGCGATAAGGCCATTCGCAAGGCCGTTGAACACGTAGAGGATGATACCCGGCAGGCCTGGAAAGATTTATTGGAATACAAAATCAGTTCCAATGATGTGTTAATCGGAATAGCGGCTTCAGGAAAAACTCCCTACGTGGTAGGCGGATTGACCGATGCACGGAAGTACGGCATTACAACAGGCTGCATTACCTGCAATAAGAATACCGAAATGGCCCATGTGTCAGATTTTCCAATCGAAGTAATTGTTGGACCTGAATTCGTTACCGGCAGCACACGCATGAAGGCTGGCACGGCACAAAAGCTGGTGCTGAATATGATTTCCACCTCGGTTATGATAAAACTGGGGCGGGTAAAAGGCAATAAAATGGTGGACATGCAACTCACCAACAATAAGCTGATCCACCGCGGAGTGCGGATCATCATGGAAGAGTTATCCGTAGATGCCGAACAAGCGGCCGTGCTTCTGAAAATGTACGGATCGGTAAGGAAAGCAGTGAATACACAAAAAAAATAGTCACATGATTTCACAGAATCCCGAAAAAATTCCGGTAATCATATTTGCAACTTCCGAAGAGGCTTCGGTATTCGTAGCGAATGAAATTGCGGCCCTTATCAAAACCCGGCAGCGGGAAAAAAAACCTTGTGTGCTGGGGCTTGCAACCGGTTCAACACCCACCCGAGTTTACGATGAACTGGTTAAGCTGCACAAAAAGAAAGGGCTGAGTTTTAAAAATGTGCACACCTTTAACCTGGACGAATATTATCCCATGAATCCGGATTCGCTGCAAAGTTATGTAAGGTTTATGCAGGAGTATTTGTTCGACCATATTGACATACCGGCCAGAAACATCCACATCCCGGATGGTACGGTAGTCCGGGAAAAAGTGGGTGCCTTCTGCAAAAGCTACGAGAAGAAGATACAGGACTTGGGAGGGATTGATATCCAGTTACTGGGCATTGGCCGTACCGGTCATATTGGTTTTAATGAGCCCGGCTCAACCGAAAAGTCGTTTACCCGGCTGATTACGCTTGACCATGTTACCCGCATGGATGCAGCCAGCGATTTCTTTGGCGAGGAGAACGTACCCCGCAAGGCCATAACGATGGGCGTGGGCACCATCCTGAAAGCAAGGCGCATTATCATGATGGCCTGGGGCGAAGGCAAGGCTTCCATCATTCAAAAAGCAGTGGAAGGTCCGGTAACGGATCAGAACCCTTCTTCGTTCCTGCAGGCTCACCCGAATGCAACGGTTGTTCTGGACAATGCCTCCTCATCCGAACTGACCCGGATTAAAACACCCTGGCTGCTTGATGCCGTGGAGCATTGGAGCGAAAAGCTGGTTCGTAAAGCGGTGGTATGGCTCAGTCAAAAAGTAAACAAACCGGTTCTCAAACTCACCAATACCGATTACACCGAGCATGGAATGGGTGATATCATGACAGCGTACACATCGGCCTACCAGGTAAACATTAAAGTGTTTAACGAGTTGCAGCATACTATTACCGGTTGGCCGGGAGGCAAACCGAAAGCAGATGATACCCACCGGCCTGAACGGGCAAAACCATTTCCAAAGCGCGCAGTAATTTTTTCACCCCATCCGGATGATGATGTGATTTCTATGGGCGGAACGTTCATCCGGCTGGTTGATCAGGGACATGAAGTTCACGTGGCGTATCAAACCTCGGGTAATATAGCCGTGTTTGATGATGACGTTATACGTTTTGCTGATTTCGTAAATGATTTCAGTGACTCATTTCAGCTCAACAAATCGGCCAGCGCAAAGCTATTGAAACAAATAACCACAGCACTGACTAAAAAGAGACCGGCCCAGGTGGATAGCCCTGAAGTAATGCAGATCAAGGGGTTGATCAGAAGGGGGGAAGCCAAAGCAGCCTGCCGGTATGTGGGTATTCCGGAACAGAACATTCACTTTCTGGATATGCCGTTTTATGAAACCGGCAAAGTGAAAAAGAAACCGCTCAGTGAAGAAGACATTCAAATCATCGTCAGGTTGCTGGAAGACATTAAACCGCACCAGATATATGCAGCAGGCGATCTTTCCGATCCCCACGGAACACACCGCGTTTGCCTTTCTGCCATTTTCGAAGCCATTAACCGGTTGAAGAAAAAGCCATGGATGAAGCAATGCTATGTATGGCTGTATCGTGGTGCATGGCAGGAATGGGATATTGACCAGATTGAAATGGCTGTGCCCTTGAGTCCGGATGAATTGTTGCGTAAGCGCAAAGCCATTTTCAAGCACCAATCTCAGAAGGACAGTGCGTTGTTTCCAGGAACAGACCAGCGTGAATTCTGGGTGCGTGCCGAAGACCGGAATCATGCCACCGCTGCAGCCTACAACAAACTTGGCCTTGCCGATTACGAGGCTATGGAGGCATTCGTTCGCTACCGGTTTTGAGTATCCCCCGGTTCCACCAAAACGTTGTACCCGACCAGGAAATTCCGGTTTGTTGCTATTTCGTGACAGTAAACGCGCGTTCTGCGAAGTTTGCCTTTTTTGAATTGCCTTCCACGAAGCCTAAATATGCTCCCCTCCGACAGTTCATCTAATGCAATGCCGGTTACACCAGCCTGGTCGAATTGGCGTAATGCATGGGTTAACCGGGCATCCGAGCAGGTGGATGCTCTTGGCTTTCGCATATGGGTAATGAGGCAAGTCAGGACGTGCAAGGGAAAGACTTCGGGGGTTAACAAAGGCTCCAGCAGCTGCTTGAATTCAGTTTTCCAGGCTGCCCCATGCGGTTGAACGAGGCAGTTAATTTTTTTGTGAACGCGTAGGTGTGCGACCTCATGAATGTAGGTAATAAGAAATTGAAAGGGGTTCAGATCACGGTTAATGGTGATGCGGCTGGCTTGTTGCTTCACCGAAAAATCGCCTGCCTTGGTATGCCGTGTTTTGGTAAGAACAAGAGAAAACGGATTGTTCCGCCACAGGTCCAGGCAGTAGGCCACTGACCTATCGGGAACGTGGCAGGCAAGTGCATTCGTTATCTCTTGCTCAGTCAATATTCTCTGAAAATAAAAAAGGCTTTAGATTTCTAAAGCCTTCCCTGGAATACAATCTTGTTTCGATTGATTACTGATTAGCAGTGCTGTCAGTTGCTGTTGTATCGGCAGCCGGAGCTGCTTCTTCCGTTGCAGGTTCAGTAGCAGCTTCTTCAGCCTTTTTACCACCGCAAGCAACGAACGCAAAAGCAAGACCGCAAACCATTAACAGGGCGATTAACTTTTTCATAGTTTACAGGTTTTTAAAAATATGCCGCAAATATACCATGAATTGAACATGTCAGGGGGTGCGGGTAAGAATTTTATTTTTTCTTGAAAATAAGCCGCACGGGTACCCCCTCAAAATCGAAATGTTCGCGCAACTTGTTTTCAAGGTAACCTTCGTAAGCCGGCTGAATGTACTGCGGCAGGTTGCAAAAGAATGCAAACGATGGAAACCGGGCATTTACCTGGGTAATGTATTTGATCTGGATGAATTTACCCTTAATGGCCGGTGGGGGGTATCGCTCAATTTCAGGCAGGATAGCCTCGTTCAGGCGGGATGTAGGAATTTTAATGGTTTTATTCTCAAAAACCTTAACGGCCCTTTCAATGACCTGGAAAATGCGCTGTTTGGTTAAAGCAGAGGCAAAAACAATGGGGACATAGTCAATGGGGGCCAGTTTTTCCAGAATGTCTTTTTTATAGGTATCGGCCGTCTTTGTGTCTTTTTCGATCAAATCCCACTTGTTTACCATGATTATGATGCCTTTGCCCTGGCGGTGGGCCAGGCTGATGATGTTCACATCCTGCGATTCGATCTTGCGCTCGGCATCCAGTACCACAATGCACACATCACTTTCTTCCAGGGCCCGAAGCGAGCGCAACACGGAGTAGAACTCCACATCGTCTTTCACTTTGGATTTTTTGCGGATACCGGCTGTATCAATCAAAATGAAGTTTTTACCATACAGTTTGTAATGGGAATGGATGGCATCGCGGGTTGTTCCGGCCTCATCCGTAACAATGCTGCGCTCTGAGCCGAGCAAAGCATTCAGTAACGAAGACTTGCCCACATTGGGCCTGCCCAGAATTGAAATTTTCGGAATGCCCGCATTCGGATCTTCTACGCCTTCCGATGGAAATATTTTTACAAGGTCATCCAGCAGTTCTCCGGTTCCACTCCCGTTTTCAGCGGATATCGGGTAAACCTCACCCAGGCCTAACTCATAGAATTCCATGGCATGCGTGGTTTTTTCGGGCGTATCAGCTTTGTTGGCGGCTATGAATACGGGTTTTTTGGATGCACGGATAACGTTGGCAAAATCTTTATCAAAGCCGGTAAGTCCGTCTTTGCAATCCACCACAAATAGTACTGCCGATGCCTCATCAATGGCCATAGCCACCTGCTTGCGTATTTCCGATTCAAATTTGTCCTCCGAGCCGGTAACATAACCACCCGTATCGATTACAGTAAAAAAATGTCCTGTCCATTCGGCATACCCATAGTGCCGGTCTCGGGTAACACCCGGGATGTCATCCATGATCGCCTGCCGTTTTTCAATCAGCCTGTTGAATAAGGTTGATTTTCCAACGTTGGGTCTTCCTACGATCGCCACAATGTTTGCCATGCTGCAAATGAGCTACTTAGTCGAGGTATCCAAACCTTCTTAATTTATCTTTTTGTTTTCTCCAGTTATCAGCAACCTTTACGTGTGTTTCCAGAAAAACCTTTTTATTGAAGAAGGCCTCCATGGCTTCACGTGATTCCGTACCGAGTTTTTTTAACATGCTTCCTCCTTTGCCGATCAGGATGCCTTTTTGGGAGTCACGTTCCACATAAATCTCGGCCCGCATTCGAATAATCGCATCTTCTTCTTTGAACTCCGTTACCCGCACTTCGGTGCTGTATGGAACCTCCTGTTCAACGTTCATAAAAATTTTCTCGCGGATGATTTCACCGGCAAAAAAACGTTCCGACTTGTCCGAAAGATCATCTTGAGGAAAGTACGCGGGATGCTCGGGAATTGCCTCCAGGATGGTGTTAAACAGCAAAGCCATGTTCTCACCCGTTGATGCCGAAACCGGTATAATGGCTTTCAGGTCATTCAGGTGTTCTTTCCAGTGATGTACTTTATCAGTAACCTGTGATCCTTTCGCCAGGTCAATCTTATTGATTACAAGAATAACGGGTGTTTGGATTTTCCGGAACCGGTCGAACGTTTTGGCATCGAACTTTTCGCCTAACTCCACCACCAGCAAAATCAGGTCGGCATCTTCCAGCGATACGGTTACGAAGTTCATCATGGCTTCATGCAGGGCATACTTTGGTTCAAGGATGCCGGGTGTGTCTGAGTAAACGATCTGAAAGGCTTCCCCGTTCAGGATGCCCATAATCCGGTGCCGTGTTGTTTGGGCTTTCGGTGTGGCGATGGACAGTTGTTCACCAATCAACCGGTTCATTAATGTAGATTTTCCCACGTTGGGTTTGCCCACAATGCTTACAAAACCGGATTTGAATGGCTTGCCTGTCATGACAGTTCTCGCGCACGTACTAAACAATAAGAGCGACCATGCTGAGGTCGCCCTGTTTTGTAGCGGGGGTAAGACTCGAACTTACGACCTTTGGGTTATGAGCCCAACGAGCTACCAACTGCTCCACCCCGCGATTTGGTGCACAAAAATAGAACCCCTGTGGGTTATAACCAAATTCAAGTCAAATCCGGTTGTTCGCGCAATTGATTTCGTAATTTTCAACATTATATTTTGAACATGAACGATTTTGACGAATCATTACCTGCTTTCGTTACCCATGAGTTGGTAGCATTAAAATCAAAGGAATGATCTTTCAGGGGAATCAACCATTGACGGAACGCATGCGACCTTCCCGATTAGAAGACCTGGTGGGGCAAGAGCACCTGACCGGTCCACAGGGGATAATCAGAAAAGCGATACAGGCAGGGAACATTCCATCCATGATTTTGTGGGGGCCGCCTGGTGTGGGCAAGACCACGATCGCCAACATCATTGCTCATGAAGTAAAAAAACCTTTCCATACGCTCAGCGCAGTAAGTGCCGGAGTAAAGGATGTTCGTGAAGTTATTGAAAAGGCAAGGCTATCGGGCAAGTCAATACTGTTTATCGATGAAATTCATCGATTCAACAAAGCGCAGCAGGATGCGCTTTTAAACGCTGTTGAAAAGGGAGTGATCACGTTAATTGGAGCTACAACCGAAAACCCTTCGTTTGAAGTAAACTCCGCGCTGCTCTCGCGTTGTCAGGTGTATGTGCTTAAATCACTAACCGAAGCAGACTTACTTAAACTTGCACGGCACGCGCTTGACAAAGACGAAATACTGAAAAAGAAAAAAATAATTCTGAGTGAGCATCATGCCTTGTTTCAACTCTCGGGTGGTGATGCCCGGAAAGTTTTAAACCTTCTGGAGTTGGTTGTGGAGGCAGAGGGCAGTGATACCATAGACATCACAGATGAGAAGGTTACCCGAACTGCACATAAGAAAATTGCCATTTACGATAAGAGTGGTGAACAGCATTATGATATTATCTCTGCTTTCATCAAATCCATCCGCGGAAGCGATCCAAATGCTGCAGTGTACTATCTTGCCCGAATGGTTGAAGGGGGTGAAGATGTAAAATTCATCGCTCGAAGAATGGTAATCCTGGCATCGGAAGACATCGGCAATGCCAACCCCACTGCCTTGGTAATGGCCACCAGCGCATTTCAGGCGGTTACACTAATTGGCTACCCGGAGGCAAGAATTATTCTTGCACAGTGTGCGGTTTACCTGGCCTGCTCACCAAAAAGCAATGCGAGTTACAATGCCATCGATGAGGCCATTCGTGTAGTAAATGAAACCGGAGATTTACCGGTGCCGTTGTCAATACGAAACACACCCACAAACCTGATGAAAGAACTTGGGTATGGAAAAGGCTATTTGTATGCTCACCAGTTTGAAGGGAATTTTGCAATGATGGAGTTTCTTCCCGGGCAACTGGCAGGCACAAAATTGTATGATCCGGGCAACAATCCGAGAGAAGAAGAGTTAAGAAAGCACCTGCGGGAGTTGTGGAAAGAAAAGTATGGATACTGAATCCCCAAAGATCAAATTTTGAACAACGCGCATGAAACAAATTCTCTTTGATTCATCACCGTATTTTCTTGCCCTGTGCCTGGTGGCCGGATTGGTTTATGCCGGCCTTTTATACTACCGCATGCACTATCCATGGAGCAAGCAATTGAATTGGATTTTGTTTTCTGGCAGGACATTACTGGTTGCCTTTCTTTGCTTTCTATTGCTGGGGCCGATTGTGAAGCAGGTGGAATACCAAACCGAAAAGCCGGTTTTCGTAATCCTTCAGGACAATTCACAGTCAGTAGCCGAGGTGCTTGATTCGCTAACCTTAGGCTCGGTATCAAACCGTATTTCGAGGCTGCAGGCATCTTTGAACGAAAGAAATTTTGAATCGGTATGGATGGATCTTCAGGGCAAAGAGTTTCAAGGAGCCTCCTTCGATGCATCAGCAACTGACTTGCACGATGCGCTGCGAAGAATAGCCGGCCGTTTTGAAGGCCGGAGGGTTGCCGGAGTAACACTGATTTCCGATGGGATTTATAACACAGGGCTCTCCCCGCTTTATGGCGATTATCCGTTTCCGGTATACACGGTTGGCCTGGGTGATAGCTCGGTTCGCGCTGACCTTGCCTTGAGTGATGTGGTATATAATAAGATTGCCTACCAGGGAAATAAATTCCCTTTGCGCGTGGCTGTTTCAGCAACGGGATTCCTGCATGAGCCGGTTACCATTTTGCTGTTGCATAAAGGAGCAGTGGTTGACAGGCTCACCAGGGCCGTTGCCGATGATGGATTTATTCAGGTTGAGTTTCAGCCGGTTGCTGCCGAAGAAGGCATCCAACGATGGGATGTTGTGGTTGAGCGAAA
Organism: Cytophagales bacterium; assembly: GCA_037443645.1. Classification (GTDB taxonomy): domain Bacteria; phylum Bacteroidota; class Bacteroidia; order Cytophagales; family Cyclobacteriaceae; genus UBA2336. Next base: position 15,266 of record JBBINY010000024.1, on the reverse strand, counting down.
GGAGGGTGAAAGCAACCCGAAAAATAACCAGGCGTCAGTATTTATTGAAGTAGTAAAGGGTCGTAAAAAGATCTTGCTGGTGGGCGCAGCCCCTCACCCGGATATTAAAGCAATCCGGACCGTACTCGAAAAGAACTCAAACTACGAGCTTTTGCTGCATGTGCCTCCCGTGTTTGAGGTTGAAGCAGCAGCATTGCAACCCAATGCCGTTGACCTGATTATTTTCCACCAGGTGCCTGATGTTCGCGGCAGGCATTCCGACTTATTCAAACGTGCAGTGAGCGGGCGTACACCGTTGTTTTTCATTTTAGGACAACAGAGTGATATGAATCAACTGTCGCCCTACCAACTGCCGGTTAAGTATGAGCAGATTCCGAGACAATTCGATGAGGTTACACCGGTTCTGCATCCTGCGTTTTCGCTGTTTACCTTATCAGGCGATGCCGCCTCTGGTATACAGGGATTTCCACCGGTTTCTGTTCATTTCGGGAAGCTTGAGGTATCCCCTGAGGCGATTCCGGTACTTATGCAAAAGGTGGGAAACCTGGTTACCGAGAAGCCCCTATTAGTGGTTGAGCAGGCCGAACACCGCAAAGTGGGCACATTGCTTGGCGAGGGGTTATGGCGCTGGCGATTGTACGAGTACTCCAGGACTGAAAGTACAGCTCAATTTGATGATTTTTTTGGCAAGTTGTTTCAGTTTCTGTCAACGGCAGAGGATAAGCGTAAGTTCCGTTGCTTTCCGGTGAAGCAGGAGTTCTCTGAAACAGAAGGCGTTGTTTTTGAGAGCCAGGTTTTCAACGACATTTTTGAGCCCGTTTTCGGAAATACAATTGAACTGGAAATAACCGATGAGCAGGGAAGGAGAACCCAGTACAGCTACCTGACAAGCCCTGGAAATACGCGGTATGCGTTAGGCGGATTAAAAGAAGGAGTTTACAAGTACCGGGCCGCCACGCTTGTCAATTCCATTCGTGAAGAAGTAAAGGGTCAGTTTCTTGTATCCGGCCGGCAACTTGAGCTACTGAATGTAACGGCCGATTTCGGGTTATTGCGTAAACTGGCCGACAACACGGGTGGCCGGTTTTACCCCATAACTCAATTGGATAACCTGCAGGAAGATCTACTGCAACAGCGGGCACAGGGCATCCTGCGCACCAGTGAACGCTACCGGCCGGTGATTGGTATACCATGGATTTTGTTGTTGCTCCTGGTACTGATAAGCTCAGAGTGGTTTCTCAGGAAGTATTTTGGGGGATATTAATGCTGCCCGCCACCCCTTAATAGTAAATATGGGTAAGTGATGTGAAATCAAAAAAAAAGGCGGGTTGCCCCGCCTGTTGAATCACTCTTTTTTCGATGCAGCTTTTGGTTTTTTTACCTTCAGTGTAAGCTGGTCGCCTTTGCCGTCATAGTCAGCCACAATTGTGCCGCCCTCCTCAATTTCTCCTTTCAGGATCTCTTCTGCCACCGGGTCTTCCAGGTACTTGGTAATGGCACGGTTAAGCGGCCGGGCACCAAATTGGTGATCGTACCCTTTATCTGAAAGAAAATCTTTTGCCTTATCGGTCAGCTCAACCGTATACCCTAACGTGTTAATCCGGTCGAACACTTTCTTCAACGTGATCTCTATGATTTTGTGAATGTGCTCGCGTTGCAGCGAGTTGAATACAATCACATCATCCAGGCGGTTAAGGAATTCCGGGCTGAACGCTCGTTTCAGTGCATTTTGGATGGTTGACTTCATGATCTCCTCTTCGTTCTCGCGTTTGGAAGAAGGCGCAAAGCCAATGCCGGTACCGAAATCCTTCAGGTCACGAACACCAATGTTGGATGTCATGATAATAATGGTGTTTCTGAAGTCCACCCGCCTGCCCAATCCATCTGTAAGGATGCCATCATCAAGCACCTGTAATAAAATATTGAATACATCAGGGTGTGCTTTCTCAATTTCATCCAGCAACACAACCGAGTAAGGCTTTCTCCTTACCTTTTCGGTGAGTTGGCCTCCTTCTTCATAGCCTACGTAGCCTGGAGGAGCCCCTACCAATCGCGAAACCGAAAACTTTTCCATGTACTCGCTCATGTCAATACGAATGAGCGCATCATCCTTATCGAACAGATAGGTTGCCAGTACCTTTGCCAGTTCGGTTTTTCCTACCCCGGTAGGTCCAAGGAAAATGAAGGAGCCGATCGGTTTGCGCGGATCCTTTAAGCCAACCCGTGTACGCTGGATGGCTTTGGTTAGTTTTTTAATGGCCTCTTCCTGCCCGATTACTTTGCCGCTCAACTCGTCACTCATCCCCAGCAGCTTATTGCTCTCTTTTTGTGCAATGCGTTTGGTGGGAATGCCCGTCATCATGGCGATCACATCGGCCACATTGTCTTCATTCACGGTGTATTTTTCGGTGCGGGTTTTTTCTTCCCAGCGTGCTTTGGCAACATCAAGTTGTTCGAGCAGTTTTTTCTCCCTGTCGCGCAACTGGGCGGCCTCTTCATATTTTTGGCTTTTAACCACCCGGTTTTTTTCTTTCTTCACATCTTCAATAGCTTCTTCCAGCTTCACAATATCCTCTGGTACGTGGATGTTGTTGATGTGCACCCGGGCACCGGCTTCGTCCATCACGTCAATGGCTTTATCCGGCAAAAACCGATCGCTTATGTACCGGTCGGATAATTTAACACACGCTTCAATAGCTTCTTTGGTATAGGTTACGTGGTGGTGATCCTCGTATTTGTCTTTAATGTTTTCCAGGATTTGAAGGGTTTCCTCGGGGGTTGTTGAATCAACCATTACCATTTGAAACCTCCGGGCCAGGGCTCCGTCTTTTTCAATGTACTGCCGGTATTCATCCAGTGTTGTAGCCCCAATGCATTGAATTTCTCCGCGAGCAAGGGCGGGTTTAAACATGTTGGAGGCATCCAATGAACCAGACGCGCCACCCGCACCCACAATGGTGTGCAGTTCATCGATGAAAAGGATTACATCCGGAGACTTTTCCAATTCATTCATCACCGCCTTCATACGTTCTTCAAACTGGCCTCGATATTTTGTGCCGGCAACCAGGGATGCAAGATCAAGCGTAACCACCCGCTTGCCGAACAGTACGCGCGAAACTTTTTTCTGCACAATGCGCAAGGCCAGGCCTTCGGCAATTGCCGTTTTGCCCACACCGGGTTCGCCAATCAAAATGGGATTATTTTTCTTTCTGCGACTTAAAATCTGGGCAACCCGCTCGATTTCTTTTTCGCGTCCTACGATCGGATCCAGCTTGCCGTCTTCAGCCAGCCGGGTAAGGTCTCTTCCAAAGTTATCCAACACCGGGGTACGCGATTTTTCCGTTCCTTTCTTTTCCTTACCTGGAGATCCTGATCCTCCACCGAAAATCCGTGACGAATCATCATCCGGATCATCCGTGTCGGAAGCCGCTTGCGGACCTTCGTGCTGGTATTCAAGCATTTCCTTTACAGTTTCATAATTCACATCAAATTTTTTCAGGATTTGCGTTGCCAGGTTATCTGCATCGCGTAAGATCGATAACAGCAAATGCTCTGTTCCGATCAGTTGTGCCTTAAATATCTTGGCCTCCAGGTATGTAATCTTTAAAACCTTTTCCGAAGCCTTGGTTAAAGGAATATTCGCCAGGTTTTTAACTTCATGGGTGGCAGTCCCTTTCGACACCTTTTCGATTTCATTGCGCAGGTCGCTGAGGGACACACCGAGTTTCTTCAGTACCCCAACGGCAACCCCTTCGCCCTCGCGGATGAGCCCAAGCAGCAAATGTTCGGTACCAATATAGTCGTGCCCGAGGCGAAGGGCCTCTTCACGGCTCAGGCTGATTACTTCTTTAACGCGGTTGGAAAATTTTGCTTCCATACTGTAAACGGGAATGAAATTACTGTAAATGTAAACTTTTTAAACTGGATTTTCTTAGTGGTTTTTCCCCTCATTTTGGCTTAAGCGGTATGTGTATGCATGTTAGTGGAAACGTTATGAAATCCCTTTTTGTTCATTGATGCATCCCGGAGGCTTCAAGGAGGTAACTCGATTCGGGCCCCACGCAGAACAACAAATCTATAATGCTCAGGTTAGGGATAAACGAATTACCGAACACCTGGGTGTATGTCACGGGGTGAAAGAATTTTGAGAACCCGGTATGTTTAGGACTAACCTGGTTTCGTAAATCGATTACACCCTTTGGGGTTTCTTCATAAACCGTACTTTCTCTGATCTGTATGTTCCGGTTGAGGAATTTCAGGCATCCTTCCAGCAGGTGATAATTGAGGTCATAAAGAAATCGGTATTTGCTGAACAGTGCGCGCTGGAAGGTATCGGCATAATGCTCAAAAAAAGGTGCCTTTCGGTATGCGGATTCAATGGATCGCCAATGGTTGGTCAGCCATTTCTGTGTGTAGTCAATCCGCAAGTCGCTTATCCGTGTGTGGTGATCTGATAAGGTGACGGGGATAATCAGTTTTTCAACACGGTTTGCTCCAAGGATGTGGCAGCGGTTTCGGTACGTCTGTTTACAATAATGTTCATGCTTTTCAAGAATAATTTCCGGGTGCGATTGAACCGCAGTGAACCAGGCCAGGCAGGGCAGGTAGTGAAGTTCGATGAGGCACCCGGTGGGTTGTATCATGGTTAGAAAAGATTTTCACCCAACCCCTGGCGCACCAATACCATCTCGCCCTGGCTGCAGTCAATAACCGTTGATGGAATATTTCCTCCGGGGCCCCCGTCAATCACAACATCCACTATGCCGGCAAAATCGGAATGGATTTCCTCCGGATCGGTGGTGTATGCTTTGATCTGGTCATCATCTTTGATGGACGCTGAGATTATCGGGTTCCCCAGCTCAGCCACCAACGCCAATGGAATCGGGTGATTGGGTATCCGGATGCCGACCGTTTTTTTGCTGGTGCCAAGAATTTTCGGAACACTGCTGCCGGAGTCAAAGATGAAGGTGTAGGGGCCGGGAAGTGCTTTCTTGAGCAATTTAAAAACCGGTGTTTCAATTCGCTTTACATACTTCGAAACATCACTCAGGCTGCTGCAGATAAACGACAAGTTAAGTTTCTGAGGTTTAATATCCAGTACCCGGCAGAGTCGTTCAACGGCTCTTCGGTTTAACAAATCGCACCCGATACCGTAAATCGTGTCGGTGGGATAAATCACAATGCCCCCGGTGCGTAGTACTTCGGCTACTCGTTTAATTTTCCGAGCTTCCGGATTTACCGGATGAACAGGAAGTAATTCAGCAGACATGCTTCAATATACGCAGCTTCCCCGCCAGGCCATCACGTTTAGCGATTTTTGTATTTTTGGCGATCGGTCTGGATCATGAAAGGCGCACGCAAACTGTTTATTTTCCTGGTGGCATCGGTTTTGATGATCACCTTCACATTTTATGTTTACCAGATTTGTTACACGCCCAACATTCTGGTGGGTAAGGAAAGTCAATTGCTGATCATACCGAATGATGCATCATTTGAAACCCTCCAAACGCTGTTGCATGATGGCGGCTATGTGCAGGATCTGATGTCGTTTAGTTTCCTGGCGCGTTTTATGGAGTACGACCGAAAGATAAAGCCGGGCCGCTATGTATTGCACAGTAACATGAGCAACCTGGAGGTGATCAGGTTTCTTCGGTTGGGCAAACAGGAACCGGTAACCATTACATTTAACAATGTGCGGATGCTGCCCGAACTGGCCCAGAAAATTACCCGCACGGTAGGTATGCGGCCTGAGGAGTTTGAAGCAGAGTTGGTGCGGTTTGCCATGAACAATCCCTATGGGTTTACAAAAGATAACATTCTTGCAATGTTTATACCCAATACATACGAAGTGTATTACAACATAACGCCTGCTCAGTTGGTTGAACGCATGCACGATGAATACCAAACATTTTGGACAGATGACAGGAAGAAGAAAGCAGAGTCAATCGGTCTCTCACCCGTTGAGGTTTCAATATTAGCCAGTATTGTTCAGGCCGAAACGATTAAGCGGGACGAGGCACCCGTTATTGCAGGGCTTTATATTAACCGGCTAAAGAAAGGGATACCCCTGCAGGCCGATCCGACCCTGGTTTTTGCGGTAGGCGACTTTTCGATAAAGCGAGTGCTCAATGAGCATAAAGAAGTTGATTCACCCTATAACACGTACAAGTATCGCGGATTGCCACCGGGTCCTATCAACATGCCGGAAATTTCATCGATTGATGCCGTACTCAATTTTAAAGCAAGCAACTATCTGTACATGTGTGCCCGCGAAGATTTTTCAGGATACCACAATTTTACAGCAAACCTATCGGAGCACAACCGCAATGCTCAACGCTATCAGCAAGCGCTTACCCGCGAGCAACGCAAAGCGAAGGCCCAACCCAGAAACTGATGTATACAACTGAGACGACTGTACGTGTACGCTATGGAGAGACTGACCAAATGGGGTACGTGTACTACGGTTTTTACGCCATGTATTATGAGGTGGCCCGTGTGGAGGCACTGCGCAGGTTAGGTCTCACGTATCGGGAAATTGAAGCCATGGGCATCATCATGCCTGTATTGGAGAATCATTCTGTATTCATTGCCCCCGGCAAGTACGATGAGATGTTGCGCATTGTAACCACCATTCGGGAGAAACCTTCGGTGCGAATGAAGTTTGAATATGAACTTTACAATGAGGAGGGTAAACTGATCAACCGGGGCGAAACCGTGTTGGCATTTATTGACCGGAAAACCAATCGGCCGACACGGCCACCAAAGGCCATGCTGGACGTGCTTGATCCGTTCTTTTCATGAAGTACAAATACAGACGATATATTTTTAAATGGACTCCTGCTCAGTGGGTCATCGAATGGATGCGGAGGATCCGGTTTAGGCGGTGGGATAATGTTTCTCTGTATAAGATTATTAAACTGTTTACGCGCAACCTAATGCAAGATGAAATAGTGGGCCGCGCCAACGGAGTGGCCTTTAATTTTATCCTGGCCATTTTTCCGGCTGTTATTTTCTTGTTCACTCTTATTCCGTACGTTTCAGCCTATGTTCCGGAGGTGAATACGCAAAGCATTATGGAATTTCTCGAGCAGTTGCTGCCCGGCAGCATGTACGATGTAATTTCTTCAACAGTATTCGATATCGTAAACAACCAGCGGGGCGGGCTGCTCACCTTTGGTTTTTTGTTCTCACTTTACCTTGCCACCAACGGCATGATGGCCTTAATGAGTGCATTTAACGCATGCTACAAGACTGACGACCGGAGAGGCGCCATTAAAATGCGGTTGATAGCCACCGGATTGACCATTAACCTTGCTTTTGTTATGTTTCTGGCCATCATTTTACTGGTAGTAGGCCAACTGGTTTTGGATTATGTGATGAGCAACCTCAGCGAGTTTGAGTGGGTGAGTGCCGGTAATGTTTACTTGTTACTGGTACTTCGGTTTTTGGTGATCTTCATCGTTTTCTTCCTTGCTGTGTCAACAATCTATTACTTTGGTCCGGCCATTCATTACAACTGGCGTTTCTTTTCAATCGGCTCGTTTCTGGCAACCTTGTTTATCCTCGTTATTTCCTACGGATTCTCGTTTTATATCACACACTTTGGTACGTACAACAAGGTGTACGGATCAATTGGCGTGCTCATTGCATTAATGATCTGGATCCAACTCATCACCATCGTGCTGTTGGTGGGGTATGAACTAAATGCCAGCATTCATGATGCCGCCCGGATGCAGGCATTGTGGCACGGCCGAAGATTTAGAAGGGTCAGTTAACGGGAAACAACCAAGGTTGGCCTTTCGCCCAGTTTTTTGAGCAGGCGTGCATGGCCGGCCATTGCTTCCATAAACGTGGGAATGTTTTTGTAAGGCAGGTTAAACTCTTTTGCTGTTTCTTCCACGATGGGTGCAATCTTCCGGTAGTGTACGTGGCACACGTTAGGAAATAAGTGGTGTTCGATCTGGAAATTAAGTCCGCCTACATACCAGGAGAGAAGTTTGTTTTTGTTGGCGAAATTGGTTGTTGTCCGGATCTGGTGAACAGCCCATGTATTTTCAAGCATCCCTGTTTCATCCGGTACGGGATACTCCGTTCCATCAATAACGTGTGCGGGCTGAAAAATCACACTGAGGATAAAGCCGGAAACAGCATGCATGGATACAAAGCCGATAAGTACCTGCCACCAGGCAACCGGCAACAGTACAGCCGGAAGTACAATAATGTATCCGATGTAAATCACTTTGGTTGCAATCAACGCCACCCATTCTTTAACGATGGATGCGTTTTGTTTTTTTACTAATCCTTCCCGCTGGTACTTAATCAGTCGTGCAAAGTCTTTTATGAATACCCAAACAAGGGTTAACAGGCAATACAGAAACCAGGCATAGATGTATTGAAACCGGTGTGCCGGATTCCACTTGGATTCGGGCGCCATTCGCATCACTCCCCTCGGACTAATATCTTCATCCGCATCGTGCACATTGGTGTAGGTATGATGCAACACATTGTGCTGAACCTTCCAATTGAAGGCATGACCACCTACCATGTTCAAAGAATATCCAAGCAAGTTGTTTACCCAGGCTTTATTCGAGTATGCTCCATGATTCGCATCGTGCATCACGGAAAGACCAATTCCCGCCATACCCAACCCCATCATTAAACATAAGCCCCAAAGGATCCATGCATTGGTGATTGTGCCGGAGACAATAAAACCATAGGGAACAAAAAAAAGAGAATACATAAAAGCAGTCTTAATCACCATCTCTGCATTTGCATTGCGACTGATGTTATTGCTCTTGAAATATTGATTAACACGCTGGTTAAGCGTAATGAAAAAATCCTGCCTGGAATGTGGAAACTTTAAACTGGCCGCTCGGCTCATAGGATGGGGTTTAAGGTATTAGCATTTGTCAAATGTAAGCAAGATGAGGCAACTAAATACATTCGGGAAATCAGATTTTACAGAATAGCCCTAACGCAGGTTAGTTACCCGGTTTAATGGAGGCGGGCAATTACGGTTTTCCCTCCCGTAGTGGTGTCTCCAACAGATACCTGGATGACTGCCTCCAGGGGAAGGAATATATCTACCCGGGAACCGAATTTGATAAATCCGAATTCATCGCCCTGCTCTAGTTTCTGCCCCTCATGCACGTAACATTTTATTCTGCGGGCCAGGGCTCCAGCAATTTGCCTGAAGAGGATCTCAATTCCATGGTTGGTCTTTACAACAACGGTTGTGCGTTCGTTCTCCGTGCTCGACTTGGGGTGCCAGGCAACCAGGTATTTACCGGGATGATACCGGTAATAGGAAATTGCGCCACCGGCCGGCATCCGGTTTACATGCACGTTTACGGGCGACATAAAAATAGAAACCTGCCTGCACTTGCGCTTCAGGTATTCCGGCTCATCAGCCACTTCGATCACCACCACTTTTCCATCGGCAGGAGCCAGAATGTGTTCTTGATTTTTTTCAACGGTAATGGATGGAGAACGAAAGAATTGAAGGATAAGCAGATAAAAAATGACGCTTATTCCAATCACCATGTTGCGGGCAACCTGATGTTCAGGTAAAAAGAAATCAAATGCCCAAATGATGGCCACCAGAACAATCAGCAATGCAAACAGAATGGTTCTTCCCTCCCTATGAATAGTCATGATTCTTCGCTACTTAAAATCCTCCGCGGTACTTATAGGTTTTAGCCACTTTATCGATGGCTACCATGTAGGCGGCTATCCGCATCGAAACCTTGTAATCCATGGCTGTTCTGTAAACATTCTCAAAAGCATCTTTCATAATGCGATCACTCCTTCGGTTAACACGCTCAGCTTCCCACTTGTAGCCCAACCTGTTCTGCACCCATTCAAAATACGAAACCGTTACGCCACCGGCATTGGCAAGAATATCAGGCACTACGGCAATTCCTTTTGCATGAATGATGCTGTCGGCTTTGGAGGAAGTAGGGCCGTTGGCGCCTTCAACGATTAATTTAGCTTTGACGTGCGGAGCATTAGCGGCAGTGATAACATCTTCGGTTGCGGCAGGCACCAACACGTCAACCGGCAGGGTAAGTATGTCATCGCGGTTTATTTTTTCTCCACCGGTAAAGCCCGTTAACGATCCTTTGTTGGCCTGGCTGTGTTTAACGGCAGCTTCAACATCGATCCCTTTTTCATTGTAGTAGGCGGCTGACACATCGCTGATCGCCTGGACGATGAGGCCCCGCTCGGCAAGAAGCCGTGCGGCCCATGAGCCAACATTGCCAAAACCCTGAACAGCACAGGTTGCCTTGTAGGGATTAATTTTCATTTTCTCCATGGCAGCGAGTACACTTACCATCACCCCACGACCAGTTGCTTCTGTGCGGCCGAGTGATCCGCCAAGTACCAATGGTTTGCCTGTAACAACGGCATTCACCGTCATGCCCTGTGTTTTGGAATATTCGTCCATCAGCCACGCCATTTCACGGGGGCCGGTGCCCATGTCCGGAGCCGGAATGTCACGATCAGGACCAAAGATGTCAATCATGGCGCTGGTATAAGCCCGGGTGAGTCGCTCAATTTCTCCGGCCGACATCTCACGCGGGTTGCAGGTAATGCCTCCCTTTGCACCGCCATATGGAATGTCCACCACAGCACATTTCCACGTCATCCATGCGGCCAGTGCCTTTACCTCGTCAAGATTAACATGCGGATCATACCGGATGCCCCCTTTTGATGGACCTAAAATATTAGAGTGTACAACCCGGTACCCTTCAAACACGCGGATGCTGCCATCATCCATCGTAACAGGCAACGATACAATTACCTGTTTGGTAGGTGATTTCAACACATTATAAACTTCCTCTTCGAGGCCCAGCTTTTGAGAGGCGATATGGAATCTCGACATCATCGCCTCAAACGGATTCTCCTTATTGGTTAAAGGAGCGGGTTCAACATACGCCATAAAGATGCAGGATTTTGATCATTGAATGAGAGGATCTAAGATTGATCTCAAATTCAGCGGGCAAAGATAAACAAATTCCGAACGACAGATTTTATGAGAAGGAGGGTCAAAAAACCTCCAGGTAAGCCACAATAAATGGGGCTGAAATCAGCAGGCCGTCAAACCGGTCGAGAAAGCCTCCGTGCCCGGGCAGGCTTGTGCCGGAGTCTTTGATTTCAATGCTTCGTTTTAACAGCGATTCCACCAGGTCACCAAATGTTCCTCCGATGATGATGATCAGGCCGATAACAAGCCAGTCCACGATGGTGAGCGAAGTAAAGTAAAGGCTGAGCACGAACGTCATAACCGATGCCAAAAGGGCTCCTCCCCAAAAGCCTTCCCATGATTTTTTTGGAGATATGCGTTCAAACAACTTGTGCTTTCCAAAACGTGTTCCTGCAAAGTAGGCGCCTGAATCGCTCGCCCACAGAATAAGCAGCGAGCCGAGGATCACTTCAAAGCTGTACTGCCCCCCTTCAAATACCGCATGATTGAGCAACGCAATGGGTACGGCCACATAGAATATACCCAAAAAAGTAAAGGCAATGTTTGTAAAGGGTTTCTTTTCCGATTTCTTGTACAGTTTGATCATGTATGTTAGCGAGATGAACGGAAACAAAAGAAAATAGTACCGGTAAGAAAGTGTTTGTTGCTCAATAAGAAAGGAGAGCACGAAAACCGACATGCCGCTGATAACACCTATTGATTTTTGCGGGATTATCCCGTCAATTCCGGCAAGCTTGTAGAACTCGATGATGGAAAAAAAGCAGATCACACCAAAGACCAGAAAGTAAGTCCATTGACCCAGCAAGATGCACGTTATGAGTATGGCAGCTCCGATGATCCCGGTGATGAACCGTTGGGTAAGGTTGGGATATGAAGTAATGGGCTGCATTAGGGGGTTTGATTGTTGGTGGTGTAAAGTTTCCTGAAATAATACAAAAGTCCAACAACCGCTACGGCACAGCCAAGTACAATCGGAAGAGGCGCTGATTCATTGCTCTCCGGATCTATGCCAGACAAACCCTGTTGGTAGGCATAGATAAGCAGTAATGTAATTCCGTTATGAAAAAAATGGGCGAGCATGGGCACCAGTAAGTTACCCGACCAGTGGTACATATACCCGAACAGCGCTCCGAGCAGCATGCGTGGCACCAGGCCAAAGAACTGCATGTGAATGGCACTGAATAAAAATGCCGATATCCAAATAGCAGCATGGCTGTTGTGGGTGGCGCGTTGCAATTCGCGCTGAATCAGACCCCGAAAAACAAACTCTTCGCCTATGCCCGGAATAACAGCAACGACCACCAACCCGAGGATGAAATCAGTGACGGACGAGAATGTAGTAAGAAAACGCGTTAGTTCCAGCATGGAATTTTCCTGTTGCCGGGCCCACCGTTCAAAGCCGCTTAGAAAATCCGGAAAGGTGAGGTTCATGTTCCATTCAATAACCGGTGAGAGGGCAATCGTAAAGCAGATACCGGTGGCTATCAGCATCATCAGGAGCAAACCCGGATTATTTTCTTTCTGAAAGAAATCGGCAAGAGTTTTTTGCTCAATTACTTTTAAGTATAGCAGCGGAAAAATAATCAGGCCGAATAATCCGGCTGCTCCCTGAACGATCATCAGTGCAACAAAAAGTTTTTCGTTGAGTTGGCCGGTGCGTATGGATGATATATCGGAAAACAAATCGCCATCGTAAAACGGGGAAGCAATGAGCATCCCCAGCAATGGCCCCAGAAACAGAAACCCAATGGCAACCACCAGGAAAATAGACACTAACGAAACAAGCGGGTGGCGGTTTGAAACTTCAGTGCTGTTCATGCCTGCAATGCTAAGGTAAAATCTGCAAATCCTGGTAATAACCTTTACCTTTGTGCTTTTGCAGATATGGTTCGAATCGGTTCAATTGAGTTGGGTGAGTTCCCCTTGTTGCTGGCTCCGATGGAGGATGTGAGTGATCCGCCTTTTCGGGCCGTTTGCAAAGCCAACGGGGCCGATTTGATGTACACCGAATTCATCTCCTCCGAAGGCCTGATTCGTGATGCCGCCAAAAGCAAACAAAAGCTTGATATTTTCGAGTATGAGCGCCCTATCGGTATTCAGCTTTTTGGAAGCGACATTGAGCATATGGTACAATCCGCTGAAATCGCCACGGCTGCCCGACCGGACCTCATTGACATTAATTATGGTTGCCCCGTTAAAAACGTGGCCTGCCGTGGGGCCGGAGCAGCGCTGCTTCAGGATGTGCCCAAACTGGTGCGCATGACCGCGGCAGTGGTTAAAGCAACGCACTTGCCGGTAACCGTTAAAACCCGGTTGGGGTGGGACGAAAGCACGAAAAATATTCTGGAAGTGGCCGAGCGGTTGCAGGACGTTGGCATACAAGCGTTAACTGTACATGGCCGCACGCGCATGCAAATGTATAAAGGCCAGGCCGACTGGACTTTGATTGGCAGGCTTAAGGAAAATACACGGCTCTCCATTCCGGTTTTTGGCAATGGTGATATTGACTCGCCTCAAAAGGCGCTTGAATACAAAACGCGATATGGCGTTGATGGACTGATGATCGGCCGCGCAGCAATCGGGTATCCCTGGATTTTCAATGAGATCAAAGAATACATTCGTCATGGGGTGCGCCTGATGCCACCCGAAGTGATGGAACGGGTGAATGTTGTTCGTAAGCACCTTGAATTCTCCATCCGGTGGAAGGGCGAACGAACCGGAATATTCGAAATGCGCAGGCACTACACCAGCTACTTTAAAGGGTTGCCTGAGTTCAAGCCTTTTCGTACACGACTGGTGAATGCCGTTGAAGCGAATGAATTGCTTTCCATACTGGATGAAATCACCGAAGTTTACGCCCCGCAATCGATACATGTGTAAAAGCAACAACATTCGGGTTGGACATCAATCAACCGGTTTATTGGTTTGCAGGTTAACTCTTTATTAAATGTCAGATAGTGTGCGGGGTACAGCCCTATTTCTGTTGATTGTTCTTTCGCTCATCTGGGGCACATCATTTATCCTGATTAAACAGGGATTAAAAGCATTTAGCCCGGATGAGGTTGGCGCGATACGGGTTGCGGCTGCCTCACTTTTTTTACTGCCGGCCGCATTAAACAGGCTAAGAAACCTTCGCTTAAAACATTTCAGTAAACTGCTGCTCTCGGGCATGATGGGCATTTTTATTCCGGCTTTTCTGTTTGCGGTTGCACAAACACGGATGGATAGTTCGGTGGCCGGCATTTTGAATACACTCACACCCATTTTCACCATGATCATCGGTGCGCTGCTTTTTCAACAGCGCTTCCGGGCGATAGCTGTCTTTGGCATTGTGCTTGGCTTTGCCGGAACGTTTATGCTCATGCTTTCGCGGGTAGGTGGCAAAGTAGAAGGCATTAATCTTTATGCTTTACTGATTGTGATAGCCTGCATCCTGTATGGTTCAAACCTCAACTTCATTAAGTTTAAAGTTGCAGATCTCAGTCCGATGACAATAACCAGTGTGGCCCTGCTGTTGCTCGGGCCTCTCGCGCTGGGCTATCTTTTCAGTTTCACCGGGTTCATGGAAAAGCTCTCCACCCAGCCGGGAGCCTGGACAGCCTTTGGCTACACGGTATTATTGGGAATTATGAGCACCGCCACCGCCACCTTTCTGTTTAACAGGTTAGTAAAAATCAGCACACCGTTATACGCCAGTTCAGTGACCTATGTTATGCCAATTGTGGCTGTGATCTGGGGCGTGTTGGACGGGGAGCGGCTATACCTTGGTCATTACATTGGTATGGCGGCCATCATTGGTGGTGTTTACCTGGCTAACCGTAAGTAGAGTTTAGTAATGAGCCTCTGAATCCGGTCAGGGAGGCATGCCTGTTTCTTGAACATTGCCCTCTGAACACATACATTTGCGCCTTCATTACCTGAACCATGCAGCGCAAAATAACCCGGGCACTCGTTTCTGTTTTTTATAAGGATAACCTGGAACCGATTATTCGTGCACTGGGTAAGGCCGGGGTGGAGTTGATATCAACCGGGGGAACAAAACAATTCATCGAACAACTTGGGTATCCCGTTACAGCGGTGGAGTCATTAACCGGCTACCCTTCGGTATTTGGCGGGCGGGTTAAAACCCTGCACCCTGCTGTTTTCGGTGGCATCCTGTTCAGGCGCGGGCAGCCTGACGATGTACAACAGGCCAACGAGTTTGCCATCCGGCCGATTGACCTGGTCATCGTGGATTTGTATCCGTTTGAAGAAACCGTTGCCGGTGGCGGCACGGAAG
>JBBINY010000023.1:2124-40384 GCA_037443645.1 Cytophagales bacterium | reverse complement strand
GATAAAGATGTACCGGCCGATCTGGTGTACACCGGAAAATACAGTGTAACCGATGAGTTGCCCGGCACGCCTCTCAACGTAGGCAAGCTGGTATTATCGCCTACGCGTACCTACGCGCCCATTATGATGGAGGTGTTTAAAGAACTTCGGCAACATATACATGGATTGGTACATTGCAGCGGGGGCGCACAAACCAAAGTGCTTCACTTTGTTGAGAATCTTCATGTAATCAAGGATAATTTGTTTGAAGTTCCGCCTTTGTTTAAACTTATTCAGGAATGCAGTGGTACAGATTCGAAGGAAATGTACAAAGTCTTCAATATGGGCCAT
Source organism: Cytophagales bacterium (assembly GCA_037443645.1). Lineage (GTDB taxonomy): Bacteria > Bacteroidota > Bacteroidia > Cytophagales > Cyclobacteriaceae > UBA2336. The sequence continues at coordinate 40,054 of JBBINY010000023.1, read as the reverse complement.
CGTATGGAGGTATACCTGGAAGAAAAATATGCACCCCGGGTGATTGATATTTCAAAAGCCTTTGGTGTTGAGGCGCAGGTGATCGGACGGGTGGAGTCTTCGAATGCAAAAAAGGTAACGCTGAAAACAGCGCAAGGAACTTTTGAATATTAGCGTCCCAATTCCGAACAACTAATCACGTTCGTGAACAGTTTCCTGAAACAAAATCTTGCAAAACAGCCTGAATAACGTGATGGTACGGCTTTAGCAAGTACAAATTGTGAAATCAAAAGCCTGAACCATGTTCAAATACACACTCCTTCTTTTCTTTCGCAACCTGAGACGCCAGAAACTATTTTCTGCCATCAACGTGCTGGGTCTTACAGTAAGTATAGCCGCTACGCTTCTCATCTACATTTATGTGAATCATGAATTCAGTTACGACCGGTTTCATCACGATGTTGATCGCATCTATAGGGTAAACCAAACATTTATCTGGGGAGAAAACAACAACAGTCAGTTTGCTTCAACCGGCCCCGGTGTGGCCTATGCCCTTAAGGACGAGTTGCCGGAAGTTGAGTTGATCACCAGCATTCACACGACCGGTAATTTCTTTATTTCATATGTAGCAGGAAATAATGATGTGATCACATTTGAAGAAACCCGCGTACTGGCAGCCGATTCCAATTTTTTCAGGATGTTTAACTTTCCGTTAATCAAAGGAAACGTAGAGTCGGTGTTTGAGCAGGCCAACAACCTGGTGATGAGTGTATCTACCGCAAAGAAATATTTTGGCGATGAAGATCCGATTGGAAAGCTGGTGCGTGTGGAAGGACCTGATGGTGAGCAAAAGACCTATGAAGTAACCGGCATTGCTGAGGATACGCCCGACAATTCATACATCCGGTTTGATGTATTGATTTCTATGAAGAGCTTTCCGGCTGTATTAAGAACGTGGAGCTGGGTATGGACACAATTGGAAACGTACGTCAAGCTTAACCCTGTTGCCAATGTTGACCAGGTGCGCGTCAAACTTGAAAAAATTCCACAGAAGCATGCCGTTCAGACGTTGAAGAATGCTTTCAATACAACCTGGGATGAATACATTGCGGCTGGCAAAAAATGGGAATTGTTTCTGCAACCCATGACGAGCATTCACCTGCCCGATGAAGCGGTGATTAACCGGTTAAGCAACTCCGGCAACCGAACCGTAATTTACTCTTTCATTGGTGCTGCTTGTTTTATTGTACTGCTCTCCTGCGTCAATTTTATGAACCTGTCGACCGCGCAGTTTACACGCAGGCTCAAGGAAGCCGGGGTAAGAAAAATCCTGGGTCTTGGCAAAAAGGAGTTAAGCCTGGGATACTTCTTCGAAGCGTGTGTCTTCTGCCTTATTGCGCTAATTGCGGGAATTGCCCTTGTGCAATTATTTCTTCCCGGGTTCAACCTGATCACGGAGAAATCACTTCAATTAAACTTAGTGAGTAGTAACGTATTGCTGGTTGCTGCAGGACTTGTATTGTTGATGGCCATTGTGTCGGGAAGTTACCCGGCTATTTTTTTAAGCACGTTCCCCCCGGTGGAGGCTATAAAGGGAAAAGTAAAAACAGGCCGCAAAGGAAAAATAGTTCGCAATGGGTTGGTCATTTTTCAATTCAGTGTTTCCATCATTCTGATCATCTGCACAGCCGTTGTATTTCAGCAATTGAAATTTGTTGCCGACAAAGACATCGGGTTTAATCGTGAGAACCTGCTGGTACTCCGGCATGTGGAGGCACTTAAAAGCGGTGAAAGTATTACCCATGAGGTATTGCGTGTTCCGGGTGTAAGCAACGCCACGTTATGTACTTCTGTTCCGCCACGCATTTGGGGGGGAGATTCCTTCGGAGTTGAAGAAAACAGCGAAATCAGATTTCCACTGAACTTTACCACAGCCGATGAACGCTACCTTCCCACGTTAGGAGTGCAACTGAAAATCGGCAGGAATTTTTCGATGGATAATCCCGGTGACGTTGAGCGGGTAATCGTGAATGAATCGACCATCAAAAAAATAGGCTGGAATGTTGATGAATCAGTGATCGGCAAGAAGCTCACCTACGAGAATGCATCTTTTGAGATTATCGGTGTCTGAAGGCCAATGAAAGATTCATGTTGATGAAATTGACGCACGCTACCAGCAATACAAAAAATGCAACGGACCCGAAGATGTATAAATAAAGAATATTGCTGTTCTCGCTTAACTCCTGGCGCAGGTTAGATTTTAGATGAATATCGGTAAGGGGTTGCCAGGCAAGGGAGTTACTTTGAAGTTCTTCATCCGTTCCAAATCCTTCATAAAACTTGCGAATAAAGCCTGTCATCTTTTGTTGAACGGAATTAAATGCTTCTTCAGTGTCAACCTTAGCATACGTATAAACCGCCATCCATCCGCGGCTTTGCGTCCAGTTATCGGGAATGGCCTTATAGAACGTGGGCATAGAGATCATGTAATTGATCTTAAAGTGTGTGTTGGGAGGAAAATCTTTGATCACTCCGGTAACGGCATATTCATCACGGTTATTAAGTTTGATGATCTTGCCTACAGCATCTTCTCCTTTAAAATATTTTTTGACAAGGCTCTCGGTGAGAATAATGGTAAAAGGAACTGTAAGTGAACCGGTCGGCTTTCCATGAACAAACTGAATATCAAACAGGGTAAGAAATGAACTATCCGCATAAACACCGCCCGTTTCCGATGCCTGAAAATCTTCATACGATAAAATGCGAGGGCTTAAATCGTAAATACGGGCAACGGATTGTATTTCCGAAAAGTAGTTCTTCAGTTCTTCCGCCATGGGAGGCGAGCTTTTAGCCCAATCCCTAACATGTACCCGATAGATCTGTTTGTGTTTCGGAAAATCTTTTTCGTAACTTAATTCATCCTGAATATGAAAAGCAATGAGCAGACAGGTTGCAATGCCAAGCGAAAGGCCGGTTATGTTGATGACATTGAAGAGGCGGTATTTTGTAAAATTCCGCCAGGCTGATTTGAAGTAGTTAGTCCACATAGGGTTATGTTAGGTTTTTATTCATTTCGCAACGAATCCACAGGGTTTGCGGTTGCTGCCCTCCAGGATCGATAGCCTACCGTTACCTGGGCCGTCAACAGCAGTAGCACGCAGCCGGCAACAATGAACAACACATCAAAGCCATCCCGGTAGGCAAACTTCTCGAGCCACTTGTTCAACATCCACAGTGCAAGGGGCAATGCAACAACAAATCCAATCACTACCAACGAGAGATATTGCCTCGAAAGCATCATAACGATTTGCCTGGCCGTTGCCCCCACCACTTTGCGGATTCCAATTGATGACTGAAAAGACCTTATACTTAAGAAGGTTGGGGAAGGCGATGGTGAGGTAGTTGAGTAGCATAGGCAACCAGGTTTAAGGGATTCATGGCAGTGATGCCAATTACTATGCCACCTGTCGATATAAGTTTTTTTAAGGATTTTGCCATATTTTGATGGTCCACTTGTTCTTCACCGTACGTTCTTGTTCGATTCCGGGATTTTTTGCTGCTCATACCTAAATTTGCCCCATGCAGCACTTCAAACACAAAGTACCCATCCAGCTTCGCTTCAAAGACATCGATAAGATGGGTCACGTGAATAACGCCAACTACTTAACCTATATTGAACTGGCGCGCGTCAAATATTTTGAAGATGTGGTGGGTACCAATAAAAAATGGAGCCAGCAGGTGGGCATTATTCTGGCACGCATTGAAATTGATTATAAAGCGCCTGTATTTCTGCACGATGCCATTTCAGTGTACACGCGGTGTTCCCGCATCGGCAACAAAAGCCTCACCCTCGATTGGGTGATCGTTCGTGACAGGCAAAATCAGGAAGAGGTAGTAGCACAGGGCAATGCCGTACTGGTGTGTTATGATTACACGCACGAAAAAACCGTTCCATTACCAGACGAGCAACGCAAAGCAATTGAACGATTTGAAAACGGCTGATTATCGCACCCGCTGTATCAGTACCGTAGCCCGGGTTTTGTCCCAGTAAAAATGCAGGTTAACGAGGCTGTCGGCCGGGGTTAGCGAAATGGTAAATTGCTCAATCTCCGGTAAATCATTTTGAACAACGGCCTGAACGCGCAGCACATCCAGCGATTCATCAAACACATCATTGAAGCCTCTTCCCCAATAACCCAGTTTGCTGTTGAAAGCAACAGTCCAGTTCGTTGCCTCGGGAATGGTATATAGTGAATACCTGCCGGCTTTTAACACGTTACCTTCAATCACAACATCGTGATTGAAAGTGATTTCGGTGGCTTCGTTGGCTCCCGTGCGCCATTTTACTCCGTAAGGAACCAGCGCTCCTTCAGCCTCGCTGCCGAAAATCAGGCGTCCCTTTTTGAAAGGTTGGCAGTAATTTATCTGTATGAGAAAGTCACCGTCTTTGAATTCGGCCACGGCTGCCGGGCTGTGGCTACGTGTGGTAAGCATGATGTAACCAACGTAGCTGGCCACAATCAGAATAAGGATACCAATACCAAGGAGAACTTTCTTAAGCATAAAGTTTGGGTTTTACGGTAAAAATACACGCTTTCAGGCAGGAAAGTTCAGGTCAAACCATTTTTCCTGCGAGGTTGTCCTTTGTTCGGAAATCACACGCTGCGCCAGCTTTTCCTGGGCACGCTTTATAGATGATGCAATCATGCTATGCCCCACAATTTCTTGTTCATCCATCCCCAGGCGCCTCATTATTTCCTGTAAACGCTCGCCTCCAAAAAATTTAAACAGCGGTTCGTCCAATGCGGAAAGCACATTCACTTCGGTAAGGTTTAGTCTTTGATAAAGTTCCTCTTCTACCCTGCGAAGCGGGTAATGCTCAAAAAATACAACCAATCGGTTTTGCAATTTTTGCACTTCCACATGATCTGCCGGAATCACGGCCTCCGCAGGAACAACGTGTTTCAAAGCGGCAGCACTTTCTTCAAACCACACGATGAACAGGCATTGAGGATTGGCAGCATGCATCGCTTTGCATGCCTGCAGCCTGGCAGCACGGGTCATCCACACCTTATCAACCACTTTTACCTTGTTCTTTGATGAGCTAAAAAAACCGAACATATACTCAAGGTATAAAAAATACAGCCACTTCTTCCATTCCTATAATGTGGCCTTTGGCCTGGATTTAATTCTTAGTAGTTTTCTCCATCCTAATTATTCATCCATGAAAAATCTTTTATTGCCTGCTTTCATTCTTGTGCTGGGAACAGCCTTCGCTCAGAAAAAGAAGTCCGAACCTCAACCAACCCCTGCACCCCAACCTGCCGGAATTGCCGCAAAAGTTGCAGGCATGAACCACTTTCCCGGCTACTTTGATTTTTACTACGATGAAAAGCAGGACAAAATCTTTCTGGTTATTGATAAGTTCGATACGGAATTCCTGTACGTCAACTCCCTGCCTGCAGGTATCGGCTCAAACGATATTGGTTTAGACCGCGGGCAACTGGGCGATGACCGCATCGTTAAGTTTGAACGCAGGGGCCCGAAAGTATTAATGACTCAGCCCAACTATCGCTTTCGCGCGATAACCGGTAATGCAGATGAACGCAACGCGGTAGAACAGGCTTTTGCGCAATCGGTGCTGTGGGGCTTTCCGGTTACTGCCGAAGAAAAAGACAGGGTGCTGGTTGATGCCACCGATTTTTATTTTCAGGATGCACACGATGTGATTGGAAGATTGCGTGGTCAGCAGCAGGGAAATTACTCACTGGACAAATCACGCTCTGCATTTTACCTGCCGCGCACCAAAAATTTTCCACAGAACACCGAAGTGGAGGTAACGCTCACCTTTACCGGCCAGGCTACAGGAGGTTACATCAGAAGTGTAACCCCAACGCCTAATGCGGTTACCGTTCGTCAGCATCACTCGTTTGTTCAGCTGCCGGATGACAAGTACAGGCCACGCAAATTTGACCCCCGTGCGGGTTACTTCGGCATTTCCTTCTACGATTACGCCACCCCCATTCATGAGCCCATCGAAAAACGATTCATCAACCGCCACCGCCTGGAAAAGAAAAATCCGATTGCCACCATGAGCGAACCGGTTAGACCGATCATTTATTACCTCGATCGTGGCACACCGGAGCCCATCCGCTCCGCTTTGCTGGATGGCGCCCGCTGGTGGAACCAGGCATTTGAAGCAGCCGGTTTCATCAATGCATTCCGGGTTGAAATGATGCCCGAAGGTGCCGATCCGATGGATGTACGCTACAATGTCATTCAGTGGGTGCACCGCTCAACCCGCGGCTGGTCATACGGTGCATCAGTGAGCGATCCGCGCACCGGTGAGATTATCAAAGGCCACGTATCGTTAGGTTCGCTGCGTGTGCGGCAGGATTTTTTGATTGCCGAAGGATTGCTCGCGCCATACGATAACAATACTATACCTACACACATGCAGGAAATGGCGCTCGCCCGTTTGCGCCAACTTTCCGCGCATGAAGTAGGGCACACCCTCGGGCTTGCCCACAGTTATGCTTCCAGCACGGAAGATCTTGCTTCGGTAATGGACTATCCTCACCCAATCGCTACTATCAAAGACGGCAAAATTGATTTGAGCAAAGCCTACGATGATAAGATCGGAGCATGGGATAAAGTTGCTGTGACGTACGGTTACTCCCATTTCCCGGAAGGAACAAATGAAGATTCAGCCCTCGACAAAATTCTGCAAGACGGATTAAAGCAAGGCTTAACTTTTCTTTCCGATCAGGATGCGCGGCCCACCGGTGGCGCCCATCCGTTTGCCCACCTGTGGGATAACGGTAACGATGCAGCCGATGAACTGAACCGTGCAATGCAGGTGCGCTCTCTGGCGCTTAAAAATTTTGGTGAGAAAAATATCCGTGAAGGAGCACCCATGGCCTTACTGGAAGAACCACTCGTTCCGATTTACTTCTTTCATCGCTACCAGGCGGAAGCCGCTTCAAAAATTATTGGCGGATTAAATTACCGCTACGCCTTGCGCGGAGACGGGCAGCCCGTAACCGAACTGATTTCTGCCGCACAGCAACAAAAAGCATTGGATGCGCTGCTCAACACCGTTACACCGCAGGCACTTATGCTACCCGCAGAACTCATTAAGAACATTCCGCCTCATCCGTCCGGCTATCAGCGCACCCGCGAAGTGATGCGCACACGCACTGATCTTACGTTCGACCCGCTGGCGTATGCCGAGAGTGCCTCCGATATGGTTCTCGGATTAATCTTTCATCCGGCACGTGCTACACGTTTGGTACAACAGAATGCGATCAACAATCAACAGCCCTCACTGGAAAGTGTAATCAATAAAATCATTAACACCACATTCAGGAGTGCCAATAAAACGGGGTACGAAGGACTTTTGCAAATGACGGTTAATTACAGCGTTCTGAATAACCTAATTAAACTAACGCGCAATCAAAGTGCATCGGCCCAGGCACGCGCCATTGCTTCGTTAAAAATCGATCAACTCAATGCATGGCTATCGGAAAAAGCAAAGTCGACAACCAACGAAAGCTGGAGGGCACATTATGCGTACGCACTAAATACAATTGAGGCCTTCCGCCATAATCCAGAGAAGTTTGAAACTGAAAACCTGCTCACTCCACCGCCAGGCCAGCCCATCGGAACGGCCGAGGATGGATGCGCCTGGGGAGCAGGGGGCTAAGACCAGTTATTTGCCCCGTTGCTTGTGAATCGCCTGCGTGAGTTTATCCTTTAGTTTCTTTGCACGACTTCCGGAAACCGGCACAAAAATTTCGCTGAAGTTGTTGAAGTTGGCATTCTCCTTTTCAAAGAACTGTACAATATAAAATTCGTCAGACACATCCCACTTATTAACATTGGCCAGCGTGTACGTAGCGCTTGACTGCAGGGAGTTCCCGCTGCCATCAATAGCTCCCTTAAACACTTTGAAACTCACATTTACTTTTAGGTTGTTTGAGGTCCCCTCGTAATAGTTATACCCTAAACCATAGGCCCTGTTCGGATAGTCTGTAAGGTTGTTCGAGGGCAGAAAAACCGCCTCAAAAGCGTTACCAATTTGTATGGAAAAGTCAATGACAAGAAAGTCATCGGAGCCCGGAGGATCTTCGATCCATAAAAACAAATCCATGTCCACATTCCCGGGCTGGTTACCGGCAGTTGCCGGGTCAACATCCCACCGGAGGTCAACCCGCAGACCGGGAGCTGCGCTTTCGTCTTTATCGGTTATCGTAATGGTATGCACCTTTTTGCCGCCTACGTTGGCCTTCCCGTCAAAATCAGTAATCTCCACAATAATGGTTTCATTGGGATCGTACAAAAAGTCGTCAGGCACGGTAAAGGTAATTTCCTTGTTATCCATGGTAAAGGTGTAGTCGTCTCCTTCGGTGGCTGTGCCACTCAACTCAATTACCGGTGTTACACCACCTGGCAAGGTTGAACTGAACTGCACCTTCACGGTGGTTCCCTCTGTTACGGTTGATGTTTCTGATTTAAAACCGATGGCCGGTGTTTCATCGTCATTACATCCCGAGAAAAGAAGCAAAGAAACCATTACAAAAACAGCTCCTGAAAAACACAATCTGCGCGTCATAGTAAACTGATTTTACTGGTTGAATGAATCTGAAAGATACAGCAAATAATCGAACCCTGAAAAGGCCTTTTCTCGCTCATCAAAAACCCGTTTGCGGGCCAGGGAGCTTTGGTTATGTTTGATAAAATTTCCGCCCATGCAAAAGCCGCTTCTCCTCTGTGCCTTGCTGTTTACGTCCCTCGCGTACGCTCAAAAAACAAAAACCGCACAACCTGCACCCAGAAAACCCTTGACCCATGACGTGTATGACTCATGGAAAGAAATCACCTATCGGGCACTCACTAACGATGGCGCGTTTGCCGTATATACCGTTAATCCCCAGGACGGTGACGGAAAAATTGTTTTTCATTCGGTTAAAGCCAATACGCAGGATTCGATACACCGCGCCAGCGATATCTCCCTGATGTGGGACAGCCGGTTTGCCGTATTCAAAATAAAGCCTCCCAAAAAAATGGTAGCCGAACTGCGGAGGCAGAAAAAGAAAAAGGAAGACCTGCCCAAGGATTCATTGGGCATTTACTCCTTCACCAATCGAAAAACCGAACGCGTACCGGAAGTAAAGTCATTCCGGATACCGGAGAAGGCTGGTGGTTGGCTTGCCTATCAACTGGAGACACCTAAGGAGAGCAAAGCAGTTCCGGCAAAACCCGATACGACAACAAGGAATGCCAAACCAAAAAAACTCAAGAAGAACACAGACGACAACGGCTACACCCTGGTGCTCCGAAACCTGAACACCAATGCCCAAACACAATTCGGCTTTGTTAAAGAATATGCATTTGCAAAATACGGTCAGGGCTTACTCTTCTATTCAACCGGCAACGATTCCACCCTGAAAGCCGGTGTATATTGGTATGATCTTCAAAGCCTGCAACTCGCTCAACTCTACGAAAGCAAAAGCAAATACAAAGTAAAGGGGCTCTCTGTTAGTGAGGACGGAACGCAAACTGCTTTCCTGGTCGATACGGATACGACCAAAGCGCTGGTGCGTTTTTTTAAACTTTACCACTGGAAGAAAGGACAATCCGCAGCAAGCCTGATTGCCGATGAAAAAACAGCCGGTCTACCGGCCGGATGGATCGTGAGTGAGCATAACACCCCCACCTTCTCAAAAGACGGCAGCAAACTTTTCCTCGGCACGTCACCCAAACCGGTTCTTCAGGATACAACCTTGCTGCCCGAAGAAATTGTGAACGTAGAGGTATGGACCTGGAAAGACGACTACATCTACCCCATGCAAAACCGAAGGCTCGATGCTGACAAGAGGCGCTCCTACCAGGCGGTTATTCACCTTGACCAATCCAATCAACTTATTCAACTGGCCAGTCAAAACATCCCTTCACTTGAACTGGGCAATGAAGGCAATGCAAATTGGGCCCTCGCTGAAAACGAATCGCCTTACCTGATCATGCGCACGTGGGACTGGGATGTGTACCGTGATCTTACTTTGGTTAACCTTAAAAACGGTTCTGCACAAGCAATCAAGCAAAAAATAAAAGGAAATGCCCGCCTATCGCCCGGGACTAACTACGTAGTGTGGTACAGTAACCCCGATACAGCATGGTTCAGCTATTCGGTTGCAACGCAGCAGACCGTTAAACTAAACGAAAATCTCAAGGTTCGTTTTGGCGATGAAGAGGAGGATCATCCATACTATCCGTCAACGTACGGATGGGCGGGGTTTACCGCCAATGATGAGATGCTGCTGATCTATGATCGCTACGACATCTGGGCCTTCGATCCGCAGAACAAAAAGGCACCGGTGAACCTGACCAAAATAGGCCGGAAGGAGAAAACCCGGTTCCGATACCTGCGGCTTGACCCTGATGAGCGATTTATAAATCCTGAAAAAGAATTGCTGCTCAGTGCCTTTAACGAGACCAGCAAACAATCCGGGTATTATAAGTTATCGCTGCAAGATGGTAAACTCACCAAATTGATCATGGGCGACTACCGTTTTGCCAACCTGATTAAAGCGCGCATGACCAACACCTTTTTATTTACACGCGAGTCGTTCCGCGAATTTCCGGATGTGTGGGTCTCCGATGGAAGTTTCACAGCGCCCCGCAAACTTTCTACTGCCAACCCTCAGATGAGCCGTTACCTGTGGGGTTCAGTCGAACGCTTTTCGTGGACCTCGGCCGATAACCTCCCCCTGGAGGGATTGCTTTATAAACCTGAAGGATTCGATCCGAAAAAGAAGTACCCGATGATTGTATACTTCTACGAAAAAAATGCCGAGAACCTGCATCAGCATTGGGCCCCGGCACCCATCCGGTCGTTCATCAACTACTCGCTGTATGCCAGCAACGGGTATGTGGTCTTTGTTCCGGATGTGGTGTACAAAATTGGTTTCCCGGGCGAGAGCGCCATGAACTGCATCATGCCCGGAGTCACTTCGTTGATCGCAAAAGGCTTCGTGGATGAAAAGCGCATCGGCATACAGGGACATAGCTGGGGCGGCTACCAGATTGCTTACATGGTTACCCGCACCAATTTATTTGCTGCCGCAGAAGCCGGAGCCCCCGTGGTGAATATGATCAGCGCCTATGGCGGCATCCGTTGGGAAAGTGGTTTGGCCCGCATGGCCCAATACGAACAAACACAAAGCCGCATTGGCGGAAGCCTGTGGGAAAAGCCCATGCATTATATTGAAAACTCGCCCATCTTTTTTGCCGATAAAGTGCAAACTCCGCTTTTGATGATGCACAACGATGCCGATGGTGCCGTGCCCTGGTATCAGGGCATTGAATACTACCTGGCACTGCGCAGGTTAGGCAAACCGGTATGGATGCTGAATTACAACGGGCAGGGTCACGGCTTAACCCAACGGCAGGACCGCACCGATTTTGCCAGGCGGATGATGCAATTCTTCGATCATTACCTGAAGGACGCACCCCAGCCGGAGTGGATGAAGCGGGGCGTGCCGGCCATTGAAAAAGGAATCCGGCAAGGGATAAACTGAAAAACTTTATTGCGCTGAATCTGTTCCTGCAAATAGAGATCATTTCAAAAAACAGAATTGCTTCACTTGCGTTCGCACTGACTTCTGCTATTTTTACCATTTAACCTAACAACGTATGGCCCAAACCAAATTAGGCGAAACCACCGTAAACACCATTGGCAATCTTCCCGCTACCGGCACAGCAGCTCCGTCATTTGTACTTACAGGCAACGATATGAAAGATGTTTCCCTTGATCAGTTTCGGGGAAAAAACGTAGTGCTGAACATCTTCCCCAGCATTGATACAGGCGTTTGCGCTACTTCCGTTCGAGAATTCAATAAACGTGCTGCAGGCCTTTCCGATACGGTTGTGCTCTGCGTATCCAAAGACCTTCCGTTTGCCATGAAACGTTTTTGCGGTGCCGAAGGAATCAGCAACGTGATCACCACTACGGATTTTCGGGGCCGCGGCTTTTCAAAGGATTATGGTGTAGAGTTGATTGACGGCAATTTTGCCGGTTTGTGCGCCCGTGCGGTGGTGGTTATCGATAAACAGGGAAAAGTAAAACATACCGAACTGGTTCCAGCTATTGGAAAGGAGCCCAATTACGATGCTGCATTGGCCGCTCTCTGATACCCCGTGAACTTACTGCCCAACCAGAAACACCGCGTTTGAAAACAGCAGTTTGCCGTTTTCCCAAAAATTGCGGAACAACGGATCATCCACGAAATAAACAATGGTGCCGCGGCCTTTGTCTTCCACACCAAACGAAAGCGTGTTGTCCAGTTTCCTGTTGATCTTGTACCCGGCAAATCCCTGGATCGGTTTGGCTTTGCCTTTGATCACCCCTACGTTCCATGCACCTTGCAGGTAGTCAAAATACAATTCATTGGTTTTTAACGCATAGTAGCTGCCGCCCAAACCGAAAGCAAGCGGGTGCGATGCATCAAGGGTTACTTTATAGATGGCGCCTGAGATCAGGTTTGATATGTCCTTGCGCTCGGCATCCTCATATGTAAGCAAAACCTCTTTTGCCTGCTGCTCCTTTTCTCTTTTCTCGGCCTCCTTCTTCGCCTCTTCAGTAGCGTACTTCTTCAGCGCAAATCCATTTTTATCCGCAAAGGAATTGAGTGAGCCCGAAATCAAAATCAGGCGGCCGCCACCGGATACCCAGTCGGAAATTTTTTTCAGTGTGTCTTCATCAAACAATTGATACCGTCCTTCCGGAACAATCAATACATCGTAATTCTTCAGGTCAACCGACCGAAAGTAGTCAGTGCCCAGTTGGGTGATTGGAAACTTAATCTCCTGCTCAAAGAAATGCCAGATGGCCCCGGCTGAAAGCGATGAGGTTTGTTCACCGGCAAGCACTGCCACGCGGGGAGCTTTCAGGTAATTCACCGCACCGGAGCCAAAGTCATATCCCGATTCAACAAACCCGGTAGTTGCAGCGAGCAATTTTCTATTATGTTCTTTGGCGAGGGATTGAACAACGTTGTCAAAATCGGGAATGCTTTCATTATTCCTGCGGGTTACAATCAACGATCCGGCATCGAAGCTTTGGCCGTTTACTTTGAAGGCACTAAGTGCTGAACGGACCTTTACGCCCTTTTTCATCAATGCACAAAGAAATTCCACATCTGAAACGCTTTTGTAAGGGAACACATAAGCATACGCTTTACCCTCCATCGGGGCATTTGTCTCAAGCTTAACCTGGAAGGCTTTCACCGTGTTGATTCGTTCAGTCAATGCAAAGCCCTTCAGTCCATACGCATAAAATAAATTCCAGGAAGTAATATCATAGGTAACCGAATCGGGAAGTTTAGAGATTGGTTCAAAAAGTGTGGTGATTAAACGCGACTTGGGCTGGTAGATGTTTATAACCAGGTCTTCGGCCGACAGTGAAACATTTTGAACAGTTTGGGTGATGTAATCATAGCCACGAGTGGCCTTTCCTGCTGCCGGATGTCCGTACCGGATCAGGTGCGCATCAAGCAGCCTGGTCAGCCTCCTGATTTTATCCGGATTGTTCTCCCCTTTGATCACATAGGTTTTGTAAGGCGAAGCGGGGGTGGTAAAATTTTCGCGGAAATATTTTTCAAACTCCGTTACTACCCGATCCGTGTTCTTTGCCGTGATTTCAACAGTGGAAAGTCCGGTGGTATGATGATGCGTCAACCGGTCTTTCAGCGTTAGCGGATCGCCCTCGCGTGTACGGATGGCTAAGCCGGCCGAACCGCCACCGGCCTGTTCGTAGGTCATGCCGATGGCTCCGTTGTACGTAGGATAGGTGTCCCCGTAGCTGGGATAGTATAAATCAAAACGCTCCTTGGTAAAATAAAGCCACCCTTGCGCGTCAAAATATCTCGCATGGTTCTTCCCGATCATTACCTGAAATTCCCGCTGCCAGGGAGTGATCACTTCATGATAGGGTTCTGCGGCCGGAGCAAAGTAGTACGGACTGTCATAGCCCTGTTCATGAAAATCTACATGCACGTGCGGCATCCATTGGTTGTACACGTTAATGCGTTGCTGGGATTCAATTTGTGTGAGCCAGGCCCAGTCGCGGTTCAGATCAAACCAGTAGTGGTTGCTTCGGCCTCCTGGCCAAGGTTCACGGTGCTCACGTGCATCAGGATGTGGATTAATGATCCGGTTTCCGTACTGGTTGTAGAAATTGGCGTATCGGTCGCGTCCATCCGGATTGATGCACGGATCGATTATTACCACGGTATTCTTCAACCACTCGGTTGATTTGGCATTAGCCGGATCTGCCAGCTCATACAGCGTTTGCATGGAGGCCTCCATGGAGTTGGCTTCGTTGCCATGCACGTTGTAGCTAAGCCACACAATGGAAACTTTTGTAGAGGGTGTGCCCTCGGCCATGCCGGCTCTTCGCAGATTATCCTGCCTTATTTGTTCAAGGCGTGAATAATTTTCCGGTGACGCAATTACCACATAAACCAGCGGCCGGTGTTCGTAGGTTTCACCATATTGATGAAAGTCAACGAAAGGCAATGCATCAGCTACGTGCTTAAAATATTCCACCACCCGGTGATGGCGCGTAAACCGATCGCCCAATTCATAGCCCAGAAACTCTTTCGGGCTTAACAACTTTTGCTGGGCGGCAGCGGTAAGGGCAACAAAACAGATTGATAAGGCAAGCAACTTTTTCATGGAACGAACATTGATATAGGGCAAGTATAGAAAAGATTGAGCGGAAACCTGAATGGCAGCATTACTTCTTACGCAGAAGGCGCATAAGCTGGGGCCGGTGGTGGCGGATGTGTTCACCAAAAAAGATAAGCGCCTGCCGCGCATCCAACCGGCCGGCAACCGGATGCTTGTAAATGAGCTTTCGGGTATGTGCTTCGCTGATGCCTTCCAGAAAATGCTTAAGGTCAGCGCGTGATTTCTGCCAGGTTTCAAACAGCTCCCTTTGGGGCAAGGCAGGCGGAGTGCGTTCAACAACCACCCGGGGCGCTTTAAACTTGAGCATCGGTAAGCGTTGTGAAATAATCAGGATGAACAATTTAAGAGACTCCCATAATCCGGAGTTCTTTGCCTGCTCTACGCCTTGAGCCTTCTTTTTCATGTAACCCAGTGAAAGCTGTTCAGAAGTTACAATATGGGTTAGAACCTGTGCGATGGACCATTTGCCGGGTCGGGGCGAAAAATTCCAATGACCGGGTACAAGGGATGAGAAGCGGTTCTCTGTTGCGTTGCGTTCGGCTTCTAGTCCTTCAAAAATGCCTTTAAAATGCCTGTTCATTCATTGGTATTAAGCGTTCTAAAATGAAACTAATTCTCGGATTTTTCAGAATTAGCAACTATTTTTATTCAACTAAACCCAAACATTATGGAAGAATATTCTTATGACAACGGAGCAGCCTCCGGCATTTTCGGAGCTATCGGCATCCTCTATGTTGCCATTGCAATCTTCATGATTGTATGCTACTGGAAGATTTTTGAAAAGGCCGGTAAGCCCGGCTGGGCCAGCATCGTCCCCATCTATAACTTTATTGTTTTCCTTGAGATAGTTGGAAAACCCTGGTGGTGGTTACTCTTGATCTGCATTCCGTTCGTTAACTTTTTTATCCTGATTTACCTGGTTCACCTGTTTGCAAAATCCTTTGGAAAGGACATAGGCTGGACCATTTTCCTTCTATTGCTAGGCATTGTCGCCCTCCCTATGCTTGCTTTTGGAGATGCCAAATATGTTGGTCCGCCAAAGAGTTAACTCTAATCAACCACTTCAAAAAAGCCTTCCCTTAATAGAAGGCTTTTTCTTTACCATAGAAAATGCAATCGCTGTGGTATCACATCAATCTTCACCGGCAGATTCCCAACCAACTCACCATCGGCTTCGAACAGGTGAGGTTCCCCCGATGAAATTTCTATACTCGCTACTTCCCGATAGATGATTTCCGAATGAACTGCAGGCTTGCCGCTGCGCATGCGCCCCTGTTGCAGCATGAAGTCGAGCGCGGAAACATGGCCGGCAATGAAACAGGTAAACATTCCGTCATCCGGCCGGGCATCGGGTGCAATGCCAATGCCGCTGCCAAAATACCGGCCGTTGGCCACGGCTACCGCGCGTATTTTGCCTGCCCACTCCCATTCTGGTGCCTTCACTGCCACCTCAATCAGGTTATACCGGGCAAAGGTTTTAAGAATGGCACCATAATACGTAAGCGTAGTTCCGAGGGCACGGCCGCTGTCCAACACCCGCATTACCACATCGGGGCCCATACCGCAATCGGCTATGTTGATGAAATAGACAACCGGAGCATTTGTTTCACCGGTAAACGCGATTCGTCCCACATCAATGGGCTTAGGCTTCAACTCGGTAAGCAATCGCGTAAGTTGAGCAGGCTCCGGCCTGATGTTGAGGGTACGGGCAAAATCATTTCCAGAGCCCAGCGGGATCAGTCCCAGTGCCGGCAGGTTGGCAAACGCTTCATTACCGGAAAGCATGCCGTTTACCACCTGGTTTAGTGTTCCATCTCCTCCGGCCGCCAGAATCACATCATATTGTTTTTCTACCGCCTTCGCTGCAAGTGATACCGCATCGTGTTTGGTTCGCGTTTCGAAAACATCGGCCTGGGCCACCCTTTTAATGGCAGGAAGCAGAACGCTGTAAAACCGTTTTTTCTTTAAGGAGATGCCATTCAGGATGATGGCTATCTTCATTTGCAATTTTTTTTGATCGCGCTTTTCGCTTCGGGCGAACCTAATCCTTCCGCGGTTTTAAAATCCAGGCACGCATCATACTTATTCCCCATTTGCAGTTTTACCAGCCCGCGCTGATAAAACGCTTCGGGATCCGTAGGATACAATTCGATGGAAGAAGAATAGTCTTCAATGGCTCCTGCCAGATCGCCTTTCTCCGTCCGGCTGAGGGCCCGGTTATCATAATACACCGGGTTGGTAGGATCCAACTCAATGGCACGTGTATAATCTGCAATGGATCCGTCATGATCATCCATGTTGAACTTCACCACACCCCGCAGGTTAAAGGTTTCAGGGTCATCGGCATTCAACTCAATGGCCTTGTTGTAATCTTCAAGTGCACCTTTGTAATTTTCTTTGGCACTGCGGGCCAGTGCCCGGTTTTCGTACTTCATTGGATCATTCGGATCCAGTTTAATGGCCTGGTCGTAATCAGCAATGGCACGATCAAAATTGCTCAGGTTGTAAAAGGCAACACCGCGGTAGTTATACAGGCTTGCATCGGTTTTGTCCAACTCAATGGCTTTGTTGTAATCATCCACTGCACTGACATACTCACCCAATTCAGCTTTCACTACACCGCGGTTAAAGTATTTGTCCGCATCGGGCGGGCCGAGTTCCAGGGCTTTTGAAAAATCGAAATAGGCGCCCTGCAGGTCTTCAATGGCATATTTTGCAAAGCCGCGGTTGGTGTATGCTTCCGTGAATTTTGGACTAAGCCGGATGGCTTTGTCTAAATCTAAAATCGATCCTTCGTTGTCATTCAATGCCATTTTCGCCTCGCCCCGCTTATTGAGCGCTTCAAAAAAGGCCGTGTCCATTTCAATGGCAAATGTTAAATCGCTGATGGCCCCGTAAAAATCAGCCAGTCCCATTCGGGCTTCTGCACGCAACGCGTACGCATTTTTGTTTTTGGGATTGCTGTCAATCAGCCGGGTAAGATCGGCCTTTGCTCCCTTATAGTCCTTTGCCTGAATTTTTTTTCGGGCGTTTTCAAGATCCTGCCCAAAACCAAATAACGCAATGAAAAAGAAAAGCGAGGTAACTATGCACGGAAATAGTCTCATCGGAGCAGTTGTTTTTACAAAGAGCCAAGTTATTAAAATTTGACCGGTTTGCGTATTCATACCTGAATACCGCCATTTATACAAGGTATCTACATCCAATGCGTTTAGGGCATATCCGAATGGACTCTTCCTCGTATTTTTCTGAAAACCAACACACCGATGATCTGTCGCGCATTGCCTTCACTAGGCCTGTTCATTCTTGCCCTTCCCTGCTCGGGACAGCAAAAGGAAGAATTGCAAATGGATTTTGAAAAATACGATCCCCCGTCAACACTGGTTGTTGAAGAGCACAAACTCACCCGCGCGAAATTCCCATTCATTGATATTCATAACCACCAGGGCGATATGACCTCACCCGGCAACCTGCACACATTGATTGCTGAAATGGACAAACTGAACATGGCTGTGATGGTTAACCTGAGCGGCCGGGGTTTCCGCAGAAGCGGAGACCACCTGGAAAAATCCATGGATGCCATCAACCAATATTATCCAAAACGGTTTATCCTTTTCACCAATGTTGATTTCAGCGACATCGATAATCCTGACTGGCAGGCGCGCACGCTAAAGCAACTGGAGGCCGATGTGAAGCGTGGTGCTATGGGCCTGAAGATTTACAAGAGCCTGGGTATGAGCAGCCGCGACAGCCAGGGAAACCGCATCCGGGTGGATGATCCGCGCATTGACCCCATATGGGCAAAATGCGGTGAACTCAACATACCGGTGCTCATCCACACGGCCGATCCAAAATCGTTCTGGGATCCGATGGATGAAAAGAATGAACGTTGGCTTGAATTGAAAACCGTTCCCTCCCGTAAGCGCAGTGAAACAGACCCGGCCCCGTGGGAGCAACTCATCCAGGAACAGCACAACGTGTTCAAAAAACATCTCAACACAAAATTCATCAATGCCCACATGGGATGGTGTCCTAACAATTTAAAAAAACTGGGGGAACTGATGGATGCCATGCCCAACATGTACGTGGAGATCGGAGCGGTAATTGCCGAACTGGGCCGGCAGCCACGCACTGCGCGCGACTTCATCATCCGCTACCAGAACCGTGTATTGTTTGGAAAAGACTCGTGGGTGCCCGAAGAGTATGCAACCTACTTCCGGGTTCTGGAAACTGCCGATGAGTATTTCCCTTATCACAAGCGGTACCATGCCTTTTGGCGACTGTATGGCCTTGAATTGCCCGATGAGGTACTGAAAAAGCTCTATTACAAAAATGCGCTAGTGTTACTCCCTTCCATAGATTCCAAAATGTTCCCGAAATAGGGTTACTAACAGGCAGTTACACCCATTAACCTGCCTAAATGCTTGAATGGAAAGCGTTTAGGATTTTTTACTTAGTTTTACTAAATCAAACACCCAATATGAAAAAGATACTGTTCTGGCTACTTTTTCCGGCCTTGGTTATGTCATGCCAGGTTCAGGATGCCGAAGAGTCTATTGTTGCAGACGAAGAAGACCTGTGGGAGAAATACGATCCTTCCTCGGCCGCACGCCATAAAACTCCAAAGGGCAACAACGGACCGCTCACTTTACCCCCGGGTGTTACACCGTGCACCGATGCGGCCGTTTATGATCTTTTTTCAGGACGGCATAACGATGTGGGAAGCGTTACCATCAGCAATGACGACAAGAACCTGTATGTTACATACTTTACGGATAAAAATTTCCAGAAACTTCACCTGTGGATCGGTACGGATTTGAAAGGCATTCCTCGAAACCCGGGGGGCAATCCAATCATTGGGCACTTTTTCTATAAAGCCAATGCGAACAACGCCAGCACTTATACCTTCAGCATTTCATTGACTGAGCTGGCCAAAATGAAAATGGATTGCGGCAGGAATATTTTACTGGTTGCGCATGCCGAAGTTAATGGCGAGTCGGCTTTTGGCGGAGATTTCCCGATACCCTGCTTCAACCGGTGGGCCTTTTTCATGAAATACAAAATTGTGTGCTGCAGCCCGTCCGAGCCTCCGGTGAGTGATGATGAGACCGCTTTCGCTAAAGGCAACTGGGTGTTTGTTCAGGGGGGATGCAACGATTTCAATCCCGAGTGCCTGCCCGGACTGAATATCTCCAACCGCTGGGGCTGGGCCATTAATGTTGACGAACCCATTGAATTTTCCTTCGACATTTATGCCGGGGCCGCAAAAAACAATGTTGCCAACGGAACGAAAGTTGGGCGGTTAGCCGTAGAGTATGCAACCGTGATGATTAATGGAAACCCCACCGCTATTGGAACGCTCACGTATCTGATTGACAACAGATGGACCATGAAGGAACTTCACATCTATGCTGCCGATAACCGGCCGACTACTGCTGCACCCGGTCAGTACGGTCATACAGTTAAATTCCCGGCTGGTGCTACCTATTACCAGTATACGATAAACTTTGCTGATCCCGATGTAGTCAATGACGGAGTTTGGTTTATTGCTCATGCGGTGGTCAAGCCAACAGGAGTAGGCTTGTGAGATTATTTTCATGAGAGAGATTTAAGAGCCGCTTTACAGCGGCTCTTTTTTGTCGTCACCTTGCAATTTAAAACCTTTGAGTATGAGACCAGAACAGTTCAACACACTCGTTCATGCCAGGCGATCGGTATTCCCAAAAGATTATTCCGGTGAGGCGGTCGATGACCGGATTGTTCGCCAATTGCTGGAAAATGCAAATTGTTCGCCTACACATAAACTCACTGAACCCTGGAGATTCATTGTCTTTTCCGGTGAGGGAAGAAAGAGGCTGGGAGAATTGCAGGCCTCAGTTTATAAGCGCGTAACACAGGCCGATGGTACGTTTAAGGAAGAACGGTTTCAAAATTTGCTTACCAAACCCATGGAATCCTCGCACGTCATCCTGGTTTACATGAAGCGCGATGAAAAAAAATCAGTGCCCGAAATTGAGGAGGCCGGAGCTGTTTTCTGCGCCATCCAAATTATGTACCTGACTGCAACAGCCTACAACATCGGGTGTTACCTGAGCACCGGAGGCATTACATACTTCGATGAAGCCAAAAAGGAATTTGGGCTTTCTGCGGAGGACCGGATCCTCGGCTTTTTCCATCTCGGAACGCTGAAAGAGAAACCAATCGCCAGAAAACGTACCCCGGTGGAAAACAAAGTAACCTGGATAACGTGAATAGAAAACGTTGATAGTTACCCCTTGTTACTGGGCAATTTTTATCACCTTTTCCAGTTGAATGGCATTGGCGAGTTGGGTCACTTCGGCTTCGGTGGTTACACCGTTGCAATTCAGCGTAAGCATTGAATTCCCAAACGGAGTTTGCACATCATAGCCCACCGTTTCTCCGTTTTCATTCGTGCGCTTTGTCAACAGTGTTTTGTACCCCTGCACTTTAATAACTTTTTGCGTGCCATCACTGCTGTTCATAATCATGGGCATGGAAAGGATAGCGTTTACCCCGGCCATCAGGGGTGAGTCGCTGATGATATCGAGCGTCACATTCTTCTCCGCGGGCTTGCCATACGTACGGTGTACAAACAGCCCCCCGACCAGTGTTCCCGATGATCCGGTAACGTTATCGTCTTTTGCATTGAATGCCATCCCTCCAAGCATTGTGGGAAGTACCTTCATAATCTCCTTGCCGATGGCTATATCGATTTCGCGCAATGCGCCCTCCAGGTTGAACCGTGCATCCTCAAGATTACCTGCCTGGTAAGCCGATTTTGCGCTGGCTAAATTTTTCTCAAACTCCTGCGCAACTACCGAAAGTGTTATTAAACAGGCGAGGCCAAGTGTTGCTGACTTTTTCATATACACAACTTTTAAGGATTACTTCTCTCCGAGTTTATTTTTAATGCCATCAATATCAAAAGCGTTGGCAGCATTCATCATATCCTGCTCCGTGGCAAAGTTTATTCCCTGCCACACAATGAGAGAGGATTGGCCAATGGGCACACTCAGTTTGTACCCTGAACCTTCATTGTATTCAATAACGCCTTTATACCCCTTTACTTTAGTCTGCTTCCAGTTCTGTTGTCCACTGGAAGATTGCTGGGCGTATCCGCCCGATGCCAGGTAGGCGTTAACAGCCGACATCCATGCCGCGTTATTGGCGATGTCAACCGAGAGGTGTTTATTGCCTGCAGCATACTCGCGATGGATGGTTAATCCCACCCATCCGTATCCCATGCTGGTTACTTTATCCGATTCGGCTTCCTTCTTCAGGCCCATAACACTTTCGGGCAACGAAGCCAGCACTTTCTGGCCAATTTCCATTTCAACACCGAGCATAGCCTGCCGCACCGCATACCGCGCATCGGAATAATTTCCGGACTTAAACGATGCATCTGCTTCTGCCAGATTTTGTTTCACATCCGGAGGATTGATTACCAATCCGGCACCTGTGGTGTTGGTGGGGTTATCGGATTGATTACCCGAACTACTGCCCTGATTCCCCGAATTGGATTTCGGGTCAATTTGTTTCTCGATGGCCTTCTCTGTTGCCTGAGAGGCCTTCTGCTTAAGCCTGTTTACAATCCCCTGGCTGTTGCCGGGCCATGAAATGACAACACCAAGCGCCAGCGTTGCTACACTTTTCAGTTTCATGTTGCTTTGATTTTTTGGAACTTAAAGGTAGGCAAAATCAAAGGGGTGTTTCTGCCGGCACCGAAAAAATGTTAATGCGTTAAAGCGGTCCCACCTCATTGAAGAGGATATCAACTTTAGTGTAGTACAGTGTGGTTTTGCCCTCAAAGCCCGAGTCTGTGCCAATGATTACCCAGGCCTCATCTGAATTACCGGAAACAAACACAAAGGAAGAACCCGAGTTGTTGTTTCTGAAAATGGTTGTATACTGTGTAGTGCCGGAAGCAACACCTATATGACCAAGGTTCATCATGTCTGCGCCTTCGGTCAACTGATTTCCCTTATCTATATTCATGCGGTAATACGAATCTACGTCCAGAATTTTAACAGGCTCATTCACGGTAATACCTGCCTTCAGTATTACGCTCTCGCCCGGTGCCCCGCCAATACCCACTGCTCCGGTGGGTGCATTCGATGCAATCCTGACGTTAAATAAAATGTTATAAACCGTATTCGGCTTGAGGCCCGAAATTTTTTTCTTAACAAACATGAACAGGTCATCGCTCAGGTTATTCCCTGAAATCATCAGCGCCTTTACCGTAGCGTTATTGTTTAGATTGGTGGGGAGGGTGTCGTGCTTAAAAAGCAGTTCGTACGCCAGGGAGTCACCTTCCGGGTAATCGGCAAAGTCACCGGTCCAACCGTGATCGGTTGTGGAAAAATCATAGGATAGCGAGAATACGGCAGGTGAATTACTGTCTTCGGGAATGCATGCTCCGAACGCAAGAAGTATCGCCAATCCAATCCGCCCAGGTTTCATTTGCCTCAAAAATACGCTTCTTCGGGGTTTAGACACAGTCTGCCAGCCAGGCGTTGCAACAGGTATGGTTGACTTTGCTTACCTTTCGTGTATGCGTCATGTTGTATGGGTTGTGATCGCCATTCTGGCAACCTCCTGCCTTGAAATTTCTTACAAGGAGCCTCAGCCAAAAGGAAAAAAAATACTGCAAACGGTGCCTAAGAAACTTCAGGGAAGGTACCACCTTACTGAAAACGGAATCAGTCTGGACGACATCGTGTTGATTTTTGAAAATGGGTACCGTTTAGAGCCGAAGGACAGCCTCGAAAAAATTGAAGAATTCCTGCTCAGCGACAGCCTGGTGCTGAAGTACTATAAGGGGTATTACTTTGTGAATAGTCGGGCCACCCATGCCTGGCTCCTGCGCATAATCCAACGAAAAAAAAATGGCGACCTGGTGTTCCTTGAAATGGACAACATCCCGGAACATGAGGAAAGCCGGAAGGAGTTTATTGACCGTCTTGGTGCAGAGGTTCCTGTAATTGAAACTGAGGTAAACGGAAGCCGCCAATTTATTATTGACCCCACTCCCCAAAAATTACTGGATCTGATACGGAAAGGGTTTTTCAAAGAGAAGACACTTTTGAAAAAGGCTGATTAAAGAGTTGTTTCCGGGAAGGCAGCTACTTTGGCTCCATTCCCAACACCACATTGCGAACTGCCATTTCTATGCTCCATACCCCTATTACCTCCAACACACTATCGGCAGTGTAACGGGTAACGGGTATCGTGTAGAGCAGTGAATCGCTGCCGATGCGTTGAACATTATCGGCTACCGGGGTGCCTGCGCTTGCAGCCGAAAGATAGGCTTCAATTACCTGTCGCTCAATTTCCAACGCATCTGTTGCGGTAAGCTCCCGCCAGTGAATTCGCACCTTATTGGCCCGGCCGATCGAATCCAGCTGTGCAGGTTTTCGGTCTGACCCGCGGGCCATCTGACCTATTCTGCGCCCCTGCTCAAAGGCTGCTGAAATCAAATCCGCTTCATTCACTTTCGTAATCAACTGACGGGCCTGGGCTTCACGCAGTTGCTGGCGTTGTTCGTCCGAAAGACCACCGCTGCATCCTAATAACAGTAACCAAACGATACAAAGTAACCGGCCCATGGATCAAATCTACAGAAAAACCGGTCTGCCATGGATTTGTTACCTTTGCCGTCATTTTTTTTATGTTTTCGAAACTGGATGAAATAAAATTACGGTTTGAAGAAGTCAGTCAGCTCATGGTGCAACCTGCTGTGCTGAGTGATCCGAAAAAACTGTCACAGCTTAGTAAAGAGTATCGCTACCTGGAGAAAATTGTTGTAAAGTACAATGATTTGTTACGTGCTAAGTCCAGTTACCAGCATGCGCGCGAGGTGCTTCAAAAAGAAAAAGATGCCGAATTGAGGGAGTTGGCAAAAATGGAAATTGATGAACTTGAGCCCCGCATTGAGCAACTTGATGCAGAACTTAAAGAGATGCTGACCCCGAAAGATCCGAATGACGACAAAAACTGCATTCTGGAAATACGGGCGGGCACCGGTGGCGATGAGGCAGCCTTGTTTGCCGGTGATCTCTGGCGAATGTATCAACGGTACTGTGACCGCAAAGGACTTAAGATGAGTGTAGTTGATTTTACCGAAGGCACTGCAGGCGGGTACAAAGAGATTATCTGCAGCATTACCGGTGACAACGCCTACGGTGTATTAAAATTTGAATCGGGGGTACACCGGGTGCAACGGGTTCCGGCCACCGAGCAACAGGGAAGGGTGCATACTTCGGCCGCCTCGGTAGTGGTGCTGCCTGAAGTAGAAGACGTAAACATTGAAATCAACCCGGCTGATATTGAAGTGCAAACTGCCCGATCGAGTGGTGCGGGCGGCCAGAATGTAAATAAGGTTGAAACCAAGGTGCAGCTTACGCACAAACCCAGTGGCATTGTTATTACCTGTCAGGTCGAACGGTCACAGCACGGCAACCGCGAACGTGCCATGCAGATGCTGAAAGCCAAACTTTATGAACTGGAAGTTCAGAAACAGCAAAATGAAATTGGCGCAACACGAAAATCCCTGGTACGCAGTGGCGACCGGTCAGAAAAAATCCGCACCTACAATTATCCGCAAAGCCGTGTAACTGACCACCGCATCGGCTTCACGCAGCACAATCTGCCCGCCATTATGAATGGCGAGATTGACGATTTTATAGAACAGCTGCGAATTGCCGACAGTGCCGAAAAGATGGCCGAAGGCACCGGTGTTTAAATTTTTAGAGTACCGCTGGAGAGGGAGTGAAATAATCACTAAATTTCAATTTCTCATTGCAACAACTAAATTATGAATCGAGGTATGTTCACATTATTTGCCATTATCGGAGGCATTTTAGCCATCATTATTCTTGGCGGTTTATTTTTCTTCTTTTGGGGTACGGGGGTTTACGACACCGCTGTTAAGCTTCAGGAAGAAACCAATCAGGCCTGGGAAGATGTACAGGCTACCTATCAACGCAGGGCCGACCTGGTGCCAAATCTTGTGGCTACCGTAAAGGGTGCAGCCGAGAATGAGCAAACCATTCTGCGCGAAGTTACCCAGGCACGTGCCGGCATCGTGAACGCAAAGACTCCAGAGGAACTGGATCGGGCCGGCCGTCAGATCAACACAGCTATTAACCTGGCGTTTGAAGCCTATCCTCAAATCCGTTCCACTGAAAATTTTCAGGAATTACAGGCGCAATTAGAAGGAACTGAAAACCGAATTAATGTTGCCCGCCAACGGTATAACGCATCGGTGAAAGATTATAATGCATACATCCGCGGATATTTCAAAAGCATGGCCTTATCCACGTTTGGAAAAGGCGAAACCTTTGAAACGCGGAAAGGTTTCCAGGCCGCCCAGGGTTCTGAAGTTGCACCGACTGTCAAGTTTTGAGGTTAAGTGAGATGGCTCATCCTGCACCTGCGGACTTCAGGATGAACGTCACTTACAGCGTTCGCTTCACTTCGCGCATCTCGTAGCTCTCTATTACATCACCCTCTTTAATGTCGTTGAAGTTTTCAATGCCCATCCCGCAGTCATAGCCGGATTTAACTTCACTGGCATCGTCCTTCATCCGCTTCAATGAGGAGAGTTTGCCGGCATATACCACAATGCCATCACGGATAAGACGAATCGGGTTTGTGCGCTTGATGAATCCATCCGTTACCATACACCCGGCAATGGTCCCAACTTTGGAAATTTTGAAAATGTTCCGGACTTCGGCATTGCCGACAATTACTTCTTCCTGCTCGGGGGCAAGCATGCCTTCCATGGCTGCCTTAATCTCATTGATGGCATCGTAAATAATGGAGTATAGCCTGATTTCAATCTCTTCGTTTTCCGCCAATCGCCTCGCTGCCGATGACGGGCGCACCTGGAAGCCCACAATAATCGCATCCGAAGCAGAGGCAAGCAGCACATCCGATTCGGAAATCTGCCCTACACCACGATGAATAATGGCAACCTGAATTTCTTTAGTTGAGAGTTTAAGCAGCGAGTCAGACAAGGCTTCAACAGAACCGTCCACATCGCCTTTCACAATCACATTCAACTGCTTGAAGTTTCCAATGGCCAACCGTCTGCCGATTTCATCAAGGGTAATGTGCTTTTTGGTGCGGATGCTCTGTTCACGCAAAATCTGGCCACGCTTGGAAGCCAGCTCGCGTGCTTCCCGATCAGATTCCATCACCGAAAATTTCTCCCCCGCCTGCGGGGCACCATCCAGGCCAAGAACCTGTACCGGTGTGGAGGGCCCGGCCTCTTTTATTTTTGCCCCGGTATCATCAAACATGGCTTTTACTCTCCCATAATGGGCACCTGCCAACACTACATCGCCAATCTGAAGCGTACCCGATTGCACCATTACGGTGGCCACATATCCCCGCCCTTTGTCAAGCGATGCTTCAATGACAGAGCCGACAGCGGCCTTGTCGGGATTGGCCTTAAGGTTAAGCAGTTCAGCTTCTAACAGCACTTTCTCCAGCAATTCATCAATGCCTTTACCAGACTTGGCAGAAATTTCCTGGCACTGGTATTTACCTCCCCACTCTTCAACCAGAATGTTAATCTTCGATAAAGACTCCCTGATCTTATCCGGATTGGCGGTGGGTTTATCCACTTTGTTTATCGCAATAACCAGGGGCACACCGGCCACCTGTGCATGATTAATGGCTTCTTTTGTCTGGGGCATCACATCGTCATCAGCGGCTACAACAATAATTGCAATGTCGGTTAGTTTGGCACCGCGTGCCCTCATAGCTGTAAACGCTTCGTGACCGGGTGTATCGAGAAAAGCAATCTTGTTTCCGTTCCGGGTGGTTACATCATATGCCCCGATATGCTGTGTAATCCCTCCTGCTTCCGAGGCGGTAACTTTAGTTTTCCGGATGTAATCCAACAGCGAAGTTTTACCATGGTCAACATGGCCCATAATGGTAACAATGGGAGCCCGGGGTTTCTGGTTCTCTTCACTTTCTTGTTCTTTAACCGGCTCCGTTTCTTCTTCGGTAATGAACTGTACGTCATACCCAAACTCGTCAGCAATTACGGTTATGGCTTCGGCATCGAGGCGCTGATTAATAGAAACAAACATGCCGAGACCCAGGCAGGTTGAGATTACATCGTTCACTGAGACATTCATCAATGAGGCAAGGTCATTTGCCGAAATGAATTCCGTGACCTTAAGCGTTTTGGATGCTGCCTGCTCCTGAAGAATTTGTTGCTCCTGCGCTTCGGAGACAGCCTGCCGTTTTTCCCTGCGGTATTTCGAACCGGCTGTCTTCTTAGAACCGCCACTCAGTTTGGCTAGAGTCGCCCGTATTTGCTCTTGAATTTCCCTTTCAGATGGCTCTTCTTTCTGTGTTCGTTGAGGCATCGGCCTGCCACCGCGTCCACGACTCTGGTCATCGGCTGAAGGTGCAATTCGTTTGCGGGGCCGCTTTCCTTTTTTCGCATCATCCTTTAAATCGGATGAGGCCACAGGTTGATCCTTCTTCTTTTCGGGCAGGCTAATCCGGTCAACCACTTTCAAGCCCTGTAGCTTATCGGCCTTCGCTTTAATCACTTCCTGATCGGGCTTCTTTGGCTCTTCCTTTTCCTTTTCGGGCTTCGGTTCCGGTTTTTCTTCAAGAGGTTCGGCTTTCTTCTTTTCCAGGTCAATTTTACCTACAACCTTAAACCCTTCCAGTTTTGGCTTTTCCCGCTCAATCTTTTCGGGCTTTGCATCTTCTTTTGCCTTGATGTCCTTCGACACCAGGTTTTTAATCATGATGCTCTCCTCGTCATCGAGTCGTTTTTTGGCAGCCTCCTTTTCACTTTCGATGGTGATGTTTTCACCGTGCTTGGTGCCTATGGTAAGCCCTGAGGCCTCCAGTTTTTCTGTGGCCGAAGTAGCAAATTCTTTGGATAGCAAGGCGAATTGCTCAGGCGTTAATTTGGTATTCGGATTTTCATCAATGGCAAAACCCTTCTTTGCCAAAAACTCAACAACGGTGTGAACACCCACGTTGAGTTTCCGTGCAGCCATGTTCAGCCTGATCATTTTCTCTTCTGCCATGCTCAAATATTGCCCTTTTTTTGAGGACTTTAAAAAGTTGCGGTCATTGCTAACCTGTTATTTATCGATTTATTCAAATTCCTTTTTCAGTATTTGAAGTACACTTTCCACCGTTTCTTCTTCAAGATCCGTTCTTCGCACCAGTTCTTCCTTGTTCAAATTCAATACGCTTTTGGCGGTGTCCAGTCCGATGCGCTTCAGTTCATCGATTACCCAACTTTCGATCTCATCGGCAAATTCATCCAGATCAACATCTTCCTCTGTTTGACCATCCAATTCACGGAACACATCAATTTCATACCCTACCAGGCGGCTGGCCAGTTTAATGTTCAATCCGCCCTTGCCAATGGCAAGCGAAACCTGATCGGGTTTCAGGTAGACTGAAATCCGCCCATTGTCCTTATCGATCTTTATGGAAGAGATCTTAGCCGGGCTTAAGGCGCGCTGCACATAAAGCTCCAGGTTTTCTGTGAAGTTAATCACATCAATGTTTTCGTTTTGCAATTCGCGCACGATGGCATGAATGCGTGATCCTTTCATGCCTACGCATGCGCCTACCGGGTCGATGCGGTCATCGTAGGATTCTACCGCAACCTTGGCCCGCTCCCCGGGTTCGCGAACCACTTTTTTGATGGTGATCAACCCATCATACACTTCCGGAACCTCTTGCTCAAACAAGCGTTCCAGAAAAACAGGTGATGTTCTTGACAGAATGATTTTCGGGTTGCCATTTACCATTTCCACTTTGTGCACAATAGCCCGAACATTCTCCCCTTTGCGATAACGGTCTTTCTGAATCTGTTCGCTTCGCGGAATGGAGATTTCGTTGCCTTCGGCATCAATCAACAGCACTTCTTTGCTCAGCACCTGGTATACTTCTCCGGTAATGATTTCACCAACCAGGTCCTTGTACTTTTGGAATAAAATGTCTTTTTCCAGATCCTTAACCTTTTGGATCAGGGTCTGGCGTGCGGTAGTTACAGCCCTCCGGCCAAAGTCCTCCAGGTAAACCTGTTCGGCCACCTCCTCACCCACTTCAAAATCAGGCTCTATTTTTTTGGCTTCCGACAAGGCAA
Organism: Cytophagales bacterium; assembly: GCA_037443645.1. Lineage (GTDB taxonomy): Bacteria > Bacteroidota > Bacteroidia > Cytophagales > Cyclobacteriaceae > UBA2336. The sequence goes on along the minus strand of JBBINY010000023.1, from coordinate 10,161 downwards.
CTTTGTCGTGATCCCAGATGTCCTCCGAGTCGTCATCCACAATTTCGCGGAAACGCCAGATTTCAAGGTCTCCTTTGTCGACATTGATGATGATGTCAAAGTTGTCATCGGTTTCGTATTTCTTCCGAATCATATTCCGGAACACATCTTCCAGAATGCGGATCATGGTGGGACGATCGATATTTTTTTGCTTCGCAAAATCAGCAAACGACTCAATGAGTGTTGCAGTGTTCAAAGTCGTCATAACGTTTATTTAAATGATACCAATACAAATGTTTTTTCGATGGCTGAAAAGGGAATAATAAGATTTTTCATAACCTTCTTCTTTCCGCTGCCGGTTTCCTGCTGAAGCGTTATGGCCTCATCCGTAACCATGGTCAACACCCCTTCAACCGTTGCATCGTTTGTTTTTACTCGTAGTTTACGCCTCCTGTTTTTATAATACTGTCGTTTCAGTTTTAGGGGATGCTCCAGGCCGGGCGTTGATACCTCCAGGAGGTAGCGCTCGTCCAGGAATCTTTCACTATCCAGGGCTTCTGATAACGCACGGTTCATATCTGCACAATCATCGATCGTTACACCGTGATCCCCATCCAGAATGACCAATACTTTTTTGGGGTTTTTACGCAACGAAACAATAACATCAACCACAAACTGGGAGTCGTCTTTCCTGCTTTTTTCCGCCAGTTCCCTGATCCGATCCGCTATTTCCATAAAACCGCTAAAACAAAGAGGGGACTGTTTTTGTCCCCTCGTCTTGGTTATTCGTAAACTTCGATGCAAAAGTATGCGTTTTTTGAATTACTTGCAAAAAAACATTGAATGCATAAGGAATTGATCACCATAGAACCATTCACCACTTGGGTTATTGCGTTTTTTCTCTTGTTGCTCTCCTGCAAACCCGATAATAAAAAAAACGACACCATTAGTTCAGAAAAACAACCAAAACCAGTTGCAGTCCCTGCATTTATCAGCGATTCGGCTTACCATTTCATTCAAAAACAAGTAGATTTTGGTCCGCGTATCCCCAACACGAAAGCCCACCAACTGGCTGGTGATTTCTTTATTGCCAGGTTTAAAGCCTACGGGGCTGCTGTTTCGGTACAGGCATTTACGGCCACCTCCTACGACAATCAAAAACTTTTTCTGCGCAACATCATTGCTTCGTTTTATCCTGAAAAGTCAAAGCGCATTTTGCTTGCTGCGCATTGGGATACCCGCCCCTTTTCTGATAAAGACGAAGACAAACCAAGAGGGTATTTTGACGGTGCAAATGACGGGGGCAGCGGAGTGGGCGTGTTGCTCGAAATAGCCCGTGTTCTCAGTCTAAGCAACCCGCCCGATGTTGGCGTGGACATGATTTTATTTGATGGTGAAGATTGGGGATTTGATCAGTCAACGGCCGAAACATTGTACGGAAAGGGAACAGACTTTCCGTTGCCAGAAAATCTTCATTCGTGGTGGTGCCTCGGTTCGCAACATTGGTCGAAGAACAAACATGTGCCCAATTATTCGGCCTATTACGGTATTCTCATCGACATGGTGGGTGGCGAGAAGTCCGTTTTCGCAAAAGAAGGATACAGCATGGAGTATGCACCCGGAATTGTACACAAGGTCTGGTCAGCGGCTGCGAGGCTTGGCTATGGCCATGTTTTCATTAACAAAACCGAAGGCGGCATAACCGATGATCATGTTTTTGTGAACGAGTTTGCCAAAATTCCGATGATCAACATTATCAGCTACGATCCTGAGCTGGGTCATTTTGGTGACTTTCACCATACACGAAAGGACAACATGGATCTGATCAGCAAAGAAAAACTTCAGGTGGTAGGCCACACGCTGCTGTATGTAATCTACCAGGAATAGCCTAAGCCAGCCGCCTGAGGTATTCGCCATACCCGCTTTTCTCCAGTGGCCGGGCCAGCATCAGCAGTTGTTCGCGATTAATGTATCCCATCCGAAAGGCAACTTCTTCAATGCAGCCCACCTTCAATCCCTGCCGTTGCTCAATCACTTGCACAAACGTTGAGGCTTGCATCAGTGAATCAAATGTACCGGTATCCAGCCAGGCTGTACCGCGATTCATCACAGCAACTTTTAGCTTTCCCTTTTTTAGATAGAAGTTATTCACTTCCGTGATCTCCAACTCCCCGCGCGCACTGGGTTTGATTGATTTGGCTATTGCCACCACCTCGTTGTTATAAAAATACAATCCGGGTACCGCATACCGTGATTTAGGAACTTCAGGTTTTTCTTCAATCGAAATGGCGTTCATATCCTGATCAAATTCAACCACCCCGTACCGTTCAGGATCATTTACATGATAGGCAAACACGATACCACCATCCGGGTTGGTACAGGACTGAACCAGCTTGCCAAAACCAGAGCCATAAAAAATGTTATCGCCCAGGATCAATGCAACATTATCCTTTCCGATAAAATCCTGGCCAATAATAAAGGATTGAGCAAGCCCTTCCGGGTTTGGTTGCTCTGCATACGAAAACCGGCAGCCCAGTTGAGTGCCGTCACCCAATAACTTTCTGAACATCGGCAAATCGTGGGGTGTGGAGATGATCAGGATTTCGCGAATTCCGGCCATCATCAGTACAGAAAGCGGGTAGTAAATCATGGGCTTGTCATACACGGGCATCAACTGCTTGCTCACCGCAAGCGTAAGTGGGTGCAGGCGTGTTCCAGATCCACCAGCCAAAACAATTCCCTTCATGCCTAAGTTATTGATTATCAGCGGTTAGCGTACGTCTTTTCGTAATACTGAAGGTATTCCCCTGACGTGACGTGCGCCAGCCATTCTGTATTGGCAAGATACCAATCTATTGTCATTTCAAGGCCCTTTGCAAAGTCTGTTTCGGGACGCCAGCCGGTTTCGCTGATCAGCAGGGAAGGATCAATCGCATACCGCAGGTCGTGCCCCGGCCGGTCTTTCACAAACGTGATCAACCGGACAGAGGAACCATCCTTCCTACCCAGTTTCCGATCCATAATTTGACAAAGCAACTTAACAAGATCTATGTTCTTCCACTCGTTGTTGCCTCCCACATTATACACCGCTCCGGGTTTGCCGTTGTGAAACACCGCATCAATAGCCTTGGCATGATCATCAACATAAATCCAGTCGCGTATGTTTTCTCCCTTGCCATAAACCGGTAAAGGTTTTTCCTGGATAATATTATTGATCATCAATGGAATCAACTTTTCCGGAAATTGATACGGACCGTAATTGTTTGAACACCGGCTGATGACTGCGGGCAGGCCATAACTATTGTGGAATGCCTGAACAAAATGGTCACTGCTTGCTTTGGAGGCTGAGTATGGCGACCGGGGATCTATCGGGCTTGATTCAGTAAAGTAGCCGGTGTGAACAGAGCCATACACTTCATCGGTGGAGATATGGTAGAAAAGCTTTCCGGATAAGGAATTATGCCATGCCGTTTGAGCAGCCCGTAATAGCCGGATGGTGCCCATGATGTTGGTTAACGCAAACTCATCGGGATTATGAATGGAGCGATCAACATGCGACTCTGCTGCCAGGTGTATAATGCTGTCGATTTGGTGTGTTTTAAAAATCTGCAGCACCAACTCAATGTCCAGAATATCGCCCTTTACAAATGTGTAATTCGGAGCAGCTTCAATCTCATTCAGGTTCTCCAGGTTTCCGGCATAGGTTAGTTTATCCAGGTTAATTATCCGGTACTCCGGATATTTCTTAACGAATAACCGCACCACGCTTGAGCCGATAAACCCAGCCCCACCGGTTATGAGGATGTTGCGCTTCATGCTATTGAACTACCTGTTTGCGGCCAATACTAAAGTAAGTAAACCCAAGTTCACGAATTGAGTCGAGGTCGTACAGGTTACGGCCGTCAAAAATCACTTTATTTTTCATCACCTTCGCCATCCGGTCAAAATCGGGAGTTCTGTATTCCGGCCACTCGGTTGCGATCAGCAGTGCATCGGCTCCCTCCAGGATGTCGTACGGTTCGTTTCCATAGGCAATTGAATCCCCAACCACGCGTTTCATATTTGCCATCGCCTCCGGATCATGTACATGCACATGGGCGCCCCTTTTCTTCAGTAAATCAATGATGTACAACGAAGGTGCTTCGCGAATGTCATCGGTATGCGGTTTAAAGGAAAGGCCCCAAAGGGCTATCTTCTTTCCGCTCAGCCCGTCAGTAAAAAACTTCTCCAGCATCCCGACTAACTTAACTTTTTGCCGTTCGTTAACCGACATCACGGAGTGCAACACTTCAAATTCATACCCTGCCTGGCTGGCCGATTTTGTGAGTGCCTGCACATCTTTGGGAAAGCAACTTCCACCATATCCTATTCCAGCAAACAAAAAGCGTTTTCCTATACGACTATCCGCGCCTATTCCTTTACGAACCAGATCCACATCGGCACCCAGGCGTTCGCACAAATTGGCAATTTCATTCATGAACGTGATTTTGGTGGCCAGAAAAGCATTCGCAGCATATTTAGTCAGCTCACTGGAGCGCTCATCCATAAAAATAAGCGGGTTTCCCTGACGGGTAAACGGAGCATACAATTGTTCCATGATTTTCCGGGCGCGTTCCGATTGGGTGCCAATAACCACCCGTTCAGGTTTCATAAAATCTTCTACGGCCAGCCCTTCCCGTAAAAATTCCGGATTGGAAATGACATCAAATTCTGCCTTGGCATTTTGGCCCACGCGTTCGCGCACCCGTTCGGCCGTACCTACCGGAACGGTGCTCTTGTTCACGATTACAGTATAGTCTGTTAATAATGGCCCCAATTCATCGGCCACACGTAATACATGCTGCAAATCAGCCGAGCCATCCTCCCCGGGAGGTGTAGGAAGCGCCAGCATAATTACTTTGGCGTCCTTGATACCGTCTTTCAGACTTGTTGTAAAAAAAAGCCTGCCGTGCTTAACATTTTTGTGAACGAGGCTGTCTAATCCCCGCTCAAAAATAGGAAGGATTCCCTCCGACAATTTCCTTACTTTTTCAGCATCAATATCAATACAAGTAACGGTATTACCCGTTTCTGCAAAGCAGGTTCCTGTTACCAAACCCACGTACCCTGTTCCTACTACGGCAAGCTTCATACGCAAAAATGAACGGCAAAAATAGCGATTTGCAGCTTGGATTAAATCAGTAAAGAAAAACAAACTAACATTCGTTTGGTGAGTTGTGTATGCCTACCTTCGTAGCCCTAAACTCTACCTTATTGCTTATGCAGACCATACTTGATCCATCCACCGGGATAATACTGGAGGAGAATGAAAACCAAAAAATGATCGCCCAGATGGTGCGCGATTTTGGTGCGCGGGAAATCATACCACACATGATGGACTGGGATGAAACCCAGGAATTCCCGGTTAATCTCTTTCACAAGATGGGCAAGCTGGGCCTCATGGGCGTGTTGGTTCCCGAAGAATACGGGGGAGCCGGATTCGGCTACTTGGAGTATGTAACTGCCATCGTTGAACTCTCAAAGATTGATGGATCAATTGGCCTTTCCATGGCCGCTCACAACTCACTTTGCACAAATCATATTTTGCAATTCGGAAATGAGTCACAAAAGGCGATGTACCTTCCCAAACTAGCCACCGGGGAATGGATTGGCGCATGGGGACTGACTGAACCAAACACCGGCTCGGATGCCGGAAATATGCGCACAGTGGCCGTGCGCGATGGTGACCACTTCGTGATTAATGGAGCCAAAAATTTTATCACCCATGGAAAGTCAGGAAATGTTGCCGTTGTGATTGTGCGAACCGGAAATGTGGGTGACTCGCATGGGATGACCGCGTTTGCAATAGAAAAAGGAACCCCGGGATTCTCGGCCGGGAAGAAAGAAAACAAGCTGGGCATGCGCGCCTCCGAAACCGCTGAACTTATTTTTACCGATTGCCGCGTTCACGAGTCGCAGATGCTGGGTAAGGAAGGCGAGGGGTTTGTTCAGGCACTTAAGGTGCTGGATGGCGGGCGGATTTCCATTGCTGCGCTAAGTTTGGGCATCGCCCAGGGTGCGTTTGAAGCTGCCCTCAGGTATTCAAAAGAGCGGCATCAGTTTAACAAACCCATTTCAGAGTTTCAGGGCATTTCATTTAAGCTGGCTGATATGGCTACCAAAGTTGAGGCTGCCAAACTGCTTACCTACAGGGCGGCTGATCTGAAAAACAAGGGGCAAAATGTAAACAAGGAATCTGCAATGGCTAAGTTGTACGCCTCTGAAATTGCCGTTGAGATCGCCAACGATTCAGTTCAGATTTTTGGTGGCTATGGATACACCAAGGATTTTCCGGCCGAAAAATATTACCGAGATGCAAAATTGTGTACGATCGGAGAGGGCACCTCGGAGATTCAGAAACTTGTTATCTCCAGGGCCATTTTGAAGTGATTTTGCATTTTTAAGGGGTCTTTTGCTATATTTGCATCCCTAATTGAAAAGCAATGATTATTGTTAGCATCAAGGAAAACGAATCCATCGACAAAGCCCTGAAGCGCTTTAAGAAAAAGTTTGAAAAAACCGGTGTTTTGAGGGAATTACGCTCACGCACCTCTTTTGAAAAGCCCTCTGTGCGCAGGCGCAACGAAATTATTCGTGCAGCCTACCGGGAACGTCAGAAAATGCAGGAGAACCAATAGAAATAAGGTTGGCCGAACGGCTGCCTTTCATTCTTTAACCCTATAGCAATCCCCACCGTTACACAACTGTGGGGATTATTTTTTATCTTGAAGTTGTCTGACGGGTGCGCATGGTTGAATCATTTTTAAACTATTTGCAATTTGAAAAGCGGGCAAGCAAACACACGTTAACCGCCTATACAACCGATCTTACTCAGTTTGCCGACTTTCTCAATACCACCTTCCCTGAGGTTACTCCGCAAGAAGCAGACTATGGTGTTATCCGGTCGTGGATTATTCAGGTGGTTGAAAGTGGATCCAAAGCCACCTCGGTTAACCGGAAAATTGCCAGCCTTCGCACGTTTTATAAATTTCTTTTGCGCGAGCAGGCCATTTCGCGTAATCCGATGATGAAGATCCGCGTGCTGAAAACCCAAAAGCGACTCCCCTCCTTCGTTCATGAAAAAGAAATGGCTGCTCTTTTGGATCAGGTTGCGTTTGAACCCACCCACTCCGGTTGCCGCGACAACCTCATCCTTGAACTTTTCTATGCTACCGGCATCCGCCTTGCTGAACTCATCACGTTGAAGGAATCGCAAATTGATTTCCGCAATAACACGATTAAAGTACTTGGGAAAAGAAATAAGGAGCGGGTAATTCCCTTTCCCGCTCCCATTGCCTTAAAAATCAAAACCTACCAACAGGTGCGCAACAAAGAAGTTGAGCGGAAACAGCAGGGCTACCTGTTTGTGACGGATACGGGAGAACCCTGCTATCCGATGATGGTTTATAGAATTGTAAAGCAATATCTCGATATCTATTCCACCACCCAGAAAAAAAGTCCCCATGTTTTGCGACACACTTATGCCACTCATTTGCTTGACAAAGGAGCTGAAATCAACGCAGTGAAAGACTTACTGGGACATAGCAGTCTTGCTGCCACCCAGGTGTACACCCACAATTCAATGGAGAAGCTTAAAAAGACATACGACCAGGCTCACCCGAAGGCCTGACGACTCAACGAACCTATGTTTAACGATTAATTGATACGACTATGAAACTCAACGTGCATTCCATCCATTTTAATGCCGACAAAAAACTGGTAACATTTATTCAAAAGAAAGTGGACAAGCTCGAGACGTATTTTGACCGCATGGTGGATGGTGAAGTTTTTTTGAGATTGAACAACGAAGGAGTGGAGAACAAAACCGTTGAAATAAAGCTGAACGTACCGGGCAACCAACTGTTTGCCACCGAAAAAGCACGAACCTTCGAGGCTGCTGCCGACCAGGCTACGGAGGCCCTGAAAAACCAGTTGAAAAAATTCAAGACTAAGGTTAAAAACGGACGGGTATAAAAAAGTGCTGAAAAAATCTCATGAGTAGCATGAGGTCCTTCGCTT
>JBBINY010000023.1:0-2024 GCA_037443645.1 Cytophagales bacterium | reverse complement strand
TTCGCTCAGGACAGCCTGGTCATCATTTTAGATTAAACGCTTTCTTGACGGTGTCCACATAGTCCAGCTTTTCCCACGGAAACAATTCAACGGTAACACGCTTTTCATTTTGCTTGCCCTTGTTGAAAACCTTCTCCACCTTACGGGGTTCGCGGCCCATGTGCCCGTAGGCTGCCGTTTCAGAATAAATGGGTGACCGAAGGTTAAACCGCTTCTCAATAAAGTAAGGACGCATATCAAAAATCTTTTCTACCCGCCTGGCAATCTCACCGTCACTCAGATTTACGTTGGCCGATCCAAACGTGTTTACATACAGGCCTACCGGTTTGGCAACGCCAATGGCATACGCCACCTGCACCAGCACTTCATCGCACACACCGGCCGCTACCAGGTTCTTGGCAATGTGCCGGGTGGCATAGGCTGCTGAGCGATCAACCTTTGAAGGATCCTTGCCAGAAAAAGCTCCGCCACCGTGGGCTCCTTTTCCTCCGTATGTATCCACAATGATTTTGCGCCCGGTTAACCCGGTATCGCCATGCGGGCCGCCAATTACAAATTTGCCGGTGGGGTTAATGAAGTATTTTATCTGACCATTGAATAATTTTTGTGCCCGCTTCGGAAGTTTTTTCATAACCCTCGGAACAAGAATGCTCTTGATGTCCGCCTCGATTTTCTTCAGCATTACACCCTCACCCTCAAAATCATCGTGCTGGGTGGAGACCACAATGGCATCAATGCGCTGCGGCTTGTTGTCATCACTGTATTCAATCGTTACCTGCGACTTTGAGTCGGGCCTTAAATATTTCATCTGCTTCCCTTCCCTGCGAATGGCGGCCAACTCCCGCAGCAGGGAGTGAGCAATCTCCAGCGGAAGCGGCATGTAGTTATCCGTTTCGTTGGTGGCATAGCCAAACATCATGCCCTGATCGCCCGCACCTTGTTCCTCCTTCTTCTTGCGTTCCACCCCCTGGTTAATGTCGGGGGACTGCTCATGAATGGCCGAAAAAATTCCGCACGAATTGGCTTCGAACATATACTCGCTCTTGGTATACCCAATTTTGCGAATGACTTCACGCGCAATATCCTGTACGTCAAGATAAGCTTCCGACTTTACCTCGCCTGCCAATACCACCTGGCCGGTGGTAACCAGCGTTTCGCAGGCAACTTTTGAATTAGGATCGTATGCTAAAAAGTAATCAATAAGCGCATCAGAAATCTGGTCTGCTACTTTGTCGGGATGGCCTTCTGAAACGGATTCCGAAGTAAATAAGTAAGGCATTGTGATTTATTGAATTTGGAATAAGTCGGCAAATTTAGATGAATGCGGGTAAAACAAAAAGGCCGTTATTAATCTGCCAAAAACAGGAAAACAGCAGGAAGTTTCGGCCAATCGGTTTTTGCCTTCTTCCACTCCGAAGTTGTTCTCGTTCTAATAAACTCGGATGCTCCCGTGATGTCCATCGCAACACAGAGCCGGGTTGAATCCGCAAGTGTGTCTATCAGCGACTCAAAAAGCTGACGGTTGCGATAAGGCGTTTCAATAAAGATCTGCGTGATGGAACCCCTCCGGGATTCCCGTTCATACAACGCAATAGCTTTTTCCCTGCCGGCCTTATCCACCGCCAGGTATCCATGAAAAGCGAAATGCTGGCCGTTTAATCCGGAGGCCATGAGGGCAAGCAGGATTGATGATGGCCCGACTAACGGAACTACCCGTATCGATTTACGGTGGGCATAGGCCACGGCCAGTGCCCCGGGGTCAGCAACTCCGGGACATCCGGATTCGGTGATGATGCCCATGTTATATCCTTTGATTAATGGCTCAAGCATCTTTTCCAATTCAACCGACCTGGTATTCTTATTCAATACCTGAAACTGGAGCGGCTCAACCGAATCAAAAACCTTGAGGCTGCTGATGAATCTTCGTGCACTGCGCACATCTTCCGCCAGAAAATACTGCATGGATTGAATAATTGCTTTTACCGGTGTAAGGATTACTTTCTCCGCAGTGCCTTCTGCAATGA
>JBBINY010000022.1:22099-41357 GCA_037443645.1 Cytophagales bacterium | reverse complement strand
CGTTGAACTTGACCCCAACAATGTACCCGATAAAATTCTGTGGGACGCATCCGATAAGCCCGAGGCCTCTCCCACCGAAACCAAATCCATCAGCATTTCGCTCTGGGATGAAGCTCAAAAAAACACATTACGGATTGACTTATGGACCAAGGACATGCCGGTTAATGAAATGAAGCGCTTCTATATTGATTGCCTGGGTGGCCTGGCACAAAGCATTCTCTCAGCCACCGGTGATGAGTTCATGGCAGGCGAAACCCATGCCCTTTGCGACCGCCTGGTAACCCATTTAAAGCAGGAAAAATCATAAACCAGATAATACCTCAAGCGTACCTTGAACGAAATTGTAACCGAATCCTTTGTTTTTTAGTAAAATTTTGTACTTTTCAGGATAGTACAAATAATATTTCTTACCAATTACAAAAACACATTAACTATTTTAAATAACCAACCACCTAACGAAAACTGTATGGAGAAGTTTTACAAACGTTCGTGGGCACTGGCAGTTACCATGCTGCTGGCCACCACGCTAACTTATGCCCAAACTACCGTTTCTGGGAAAGTAAAAGATGAAACGGGATCACCCATGCCGGGTGTGAACATTATCGTAAAAGGAACTACCGATGGAACGGTATCTGACGCAAATGGTGATTTTACCCTAAGCACGGGTAAAGCCCTCCCGCTAACCCTGCGCTTTTCATTTATCGGATACCGGAGCACAGAAGTGGAAGTAACAAGCGCAACAAGCGGCATGGATGTTTCCATGGAATCTGACCCGTTAGGGTTGGATGAAATTGTTGTTATTGGACAAGGCCAGCGTACCGAATTTATGAAGGCCCCCGTTACTGCTTACAAAATCGGTTCACTGGATATCCGGCAGATACCTGCACCCGATTTTTACGAAGCCGTGGCTTACCAGCCTGGCGTTCAGATGAATGCCGGTAGTCTGAACTTCCAGGCCATGAACACCCGCGGTTTTGCAACCATTGCCAACGTTCGTTTTGTTCAACAAGTGGACGGAATGGACACCTCCGCACCCATACTTAACTTCCCCACCGGTAACCTGGTAGGCATAAGCGAACTGGATGCCGAGAGTATGGATCTTTTGCCGGGAGCTTCTTCTGCTCTTTATGGTCCCAATGCATTCAACGGTATTATTTTAATGAACAGCAAATCCCCTTTTGAGTACCAGGGATTAAGCTTCACAGCAAAGGCCGGTGTAACAAACTCCGATGCTCAGGGAGAAGCTAACCCGCTCTACAATTTTGGATTGCGGTACGCCAAAGCGTTTAACGACAAATTTGCCTTTAAAGTAAACTTCTCCTGGTCGGATGCTACCGATTGGCTGGGTAATGATTACCGCACGCACCGGCCTGATCCGGAAAACCCGGTAAGCCAGGAAAGCCTTCCGTATTTTGACGGACTGAATCTCTATGGTGATGAAACAGTTATTAACACGGGCATTCCAGGTTTCACCCCGCTTACGCGTACCGGCTTCCGCGAAGAAGACCTTGTCGATAATTACAATGCCGGAAGCATGAAATACGATGCAGCCCTGCACTATAAAATAAACCCGAAACTGGAGGCCATCTACGCCTACCGGTTTGGTGGCGGTAACACCGTATACCAGGGCAGCGAAAAGTATGCTATACGGGATTTCACCCAGCAATTCCATAAACTTGAACTAAAAGGTAAAAACTTCTTTATCCGCGGTTACAATACCCGCACCGATGCAGGCAACTCCTACAACATGAGTGCACTGGGCGCTTTTGTAAATGAAGCCTTCCGGACATCAGCGACCGGGCCATCCGGAGGTTGGGTTCAGGATTATGTGTTAGCCTATAACGGTGCTATAACCGGTGTTGCTCCCGGAGACCATGCAGCAGCCCGAACATTTGCCGACCGCTTTATACCTGCTTCCAACACACAACAATTCAGGGATACAGTTAATGCGGTGCGCAACCGGTTCTTCCAACGCATACCACCCGGAGCGAAATTCATTGACAACTCGCGGTTGTACCATGCTGAATTTAACTACCGCTTTGACGATATGATTACCTGGGCTGAAATACAGATTGGCGGTAACTTCAGAAGGTACGATCTATTCTCCGATGCAACTGTTTTCAACGAAGATGCTGATGGTGACGGGACAGCAGAACGCATTACCATTGACGAATACGGGGCTTATCTTCAGGTTGCCAAAGAACTCGGAAAGCTCAAGCTTACCGGTTCGATACGGCACGACAAGAATGAAAACTTTGACGGAGTTTGGACGCCACGCTTATCAGCGGTATTCGCAGCTTCTGAAACCAGCGTTTTCAGGGCCTCGTTCCAAACGGGTTTCAGAAACCCCGATACCCAGGCGCAGTTCATTTACTTCCCCACCGGGTCAGGGATACTGCTTGGCAGCACGAAAGCCAACGCAAGTCAGTATGGGGTTCATGAAGGCGGAGCCTATACGCAAAGTTCATTTCAAGAATTCCGCGCCAACGGTGGCTCAATTGATCCTGTAACGGGAGCAGTAACAGGCCCTACCAATTTATTAGTTGAAGCCAACATTCCGTATATAAAGCCTGAACGCCTTCAAACGATCGAAGTGGGTTATAAGGGTTCATTTAACAAGGCATTCCTGGTTGATGTGTACGTTTTTTACAATACCTACAAGAATTTTATTGGCGACCAGTTGGTGTACAGTAAAAATGCCACAACACATAAAGGAAACGCAGTACCTGCAGGAACGCTGTGGGCTCCCTATGTAAACTCTTCCGAAGAGATCACCTCGTTAGGCTCGGGAGTTAACCTCAGCTACACCTTCCTTAAAAACTATGTTTTTTCGGCCAACTATACGTACCAGAGTTACGATGCCAACGAAGAGGAATTTATTGCCGGGTTTAACACTCCTGAAAACAAAATACAGGTAGGCTTGAGTAACCGTAATATCAAAAACAGCGGGTTCGGCTTTAATCTGAATTACCGTTGGCAACAGGAGTTTCTCTGGAACTCCGGCTTTGGAAACTGGAACGTACCGGAGTATGGTGTTTTTGATGCGATGTTAAGCTACAACATTACCTCCATAAAAGGCATCCTTAAACTGGGCGGCACTAACCTGTTGGGTGGTGATTACCGGCCAAATTTCGGCTCCAGTTTTGTTGGCCAGCAGTATTACATCTCCATTACGTTTGATGAGCTTTTTAAATAATAAACCGATAATCAGCTGTATATGAAAAAGATAAAGATTCTAAGCCTTGCTATAACCCTCCTTTTCGCACTCGGTTGCGAACAGGAAATACTGGTACAACAAGATCCGCATCCGGTTGGCCCCCCAACCGGTGAACCGGGCACCGCTGACTTTACACGGTATGTTGCCATCGGCAATTCATTGACAGCCGGCTTCATGGCCAGTGCATTGTTCTCATTCGGACAGGAAAACTCCTATCCGAAAATCATGGCCGATCATTTCGCTTATGTAAGTGAGAACGATCCGTTTATTCAGCCTATGGTAGCTTCCATAAATGGCTGCTCAAACCCCGCTGGCGGCTGCACACGGGGGCGCCTGATTCTGTTTGACCCGGACGGAACAGGCCCATTAAGCGCAGGACCGGTTGCCGCAGGAGCCCCCGGGGTCCCTGCACCTTACAATACCACATCGGCTGACCACCTGCTTGCCCTGGCTCCCTATGCAGGCAACAAAGCTGAGCTGCGAAACTTTGGCGTGCCCGGCATTATCCTGGCACAAGCGCTTACCCCGGCAACAGGCGGCCCTCCGCCACCGGCACCCAACCCGGCTTACAATCCCTACTTCGCCCGGTTTGCAATAACCCCCAGCCCTGATGGATCATCCGGTTCTACCATCCTAAGCGATGCGCTCAGCAAAAACCCAACCTTCGTTTCGTTCTGGCTGGGCAATAACGATGTACTTGGCTATGCGGTAGGTGGTGCCTCCAATCCTGCAATTCTTACCACTGTGGGCACCTTCAATGCGCAGTACAATGCCGCTATTGATGCTATCCTTGCATCGTCAACCACTCTAAAGATGGTGGTGGGCAACATACCCAATGTTACCACCATTCCGTATTTCAGGCTGGTGCCACATAATCCTGTTCCGTTAAATGCAACCAGCGCTGGTCAGCTAAACACCGGCTTTGCAGGTTATAATGCAGCATTAGACGGATTAAAAAATCCGGCTTTTGGTGGAGCATACGGTACCCCGGAACAGCTTGATGCCCGTAAGATTACATTTGCTGCAGCCAGTAATAATAAAGTGGTTTTAATTGATGAAACATTAATTGATCTGGGTCCTGGTTTTGATGCATTACTGGGTTTAGGGGCCATAACTCCAGCACAACGGGCAGCGTTGACCCCTTATCAGCGCGTTCGTCAATCTGCTTCTTCCGATCGGTTAGTTCTCCCGGCTGCTTCCTTTATCGGTACGTTGGTTGGAAGCGATCCCAACCTGATTAATGGAGTTACTGTACCCCTGGCTGATCAATGGGTGCTTATCCCTTCAGAAATTACTGAGATTACCACCCGCATTGCAGATTTTAATGCGGCTATCTCTGCAAAGGTTACGGCTAACAATGCGCGGATGGCGCTGGCTGACATAAATGCGAAGTTTACTGAACTGGCTACAAGCCCAATTGGCGGTCTTGTGGTTGACGGCCTCTTCATCCGTTCAACCATGCCACCACCCAATGGCGTCTTCTCTGAGGACGGTGTGCACCCCAACCCCAGGGGTTCGGCCTATATTGCCAAAATCTTTATTCAGGCTATTAATGCAAAGTTTGGATCAACCGTACCGGAGCCAAATATTTCAAAATATTATGGAACGTATTTCCCGGTAAGCCCTCCACTTTAATTCTGAAAAGCTCCTTCTTAAAAACCCTGACCTGAACGTCAGGGTTTTTTTATACATAGCCAGCGGCCCAATACGCAACAAAGCCGGTCCACTCCTTAAACAGCTTATGCCAGATCACCAGGGCATCTACTTTAGGGATAATCAGCACATCAACGGTGTAGTACCGTGGGTGGGTATAAAAGTCGGTGGTGAATGGCGTAACCTCAAGCCCGGCATTTTTGAAACAGGCCAGCGACCTGCGCATGTGAAAGCCTGAAGTGATCAGCAACAAATCGCTTTGTCCGTCATCGTGCAAGAGGCGCTGAACATTTTTGGCCGATTCATAGGTATTGCGCGATTGATTTTCAATCAGAATTCTGTCGGCAGGAACACCCATGAGTATCAACGCACTCCATATTTCATCCGCCTCCTTCCGGCTTGCAGTTATCAGCCGGCCTGTTCCACCGGAGACAATAATTTTTTGCAGTAATCCCCGTTTGTACAAATCAACGGCATGAACCACCCGGTCGGCCCCATGTTGAAAAAACACCCGATCAGTTAACTCCGAATCGTTGTTGGTCACACCGGTAAGAATTATACCATAATCATGGGTTTTGGTTATGCGGCTAAAGGGAGTTGGGGCTATCTCCCACCAGGTCATTACTTCGTTGGCAATAAATTCGTTAGAGAAAAAAACCAACAACGAAAAGGCGGTCCAAAACAATCGCTTGCGCCAACGCTTGCTTTTAATCCATGCCAGGGTAAGAAAAAGGCCCACAACAAGTACTAGAGGCATGACCAGGTAGCCCAGTGCTTTTGACAGAAAAAAGAACATTCCTGCTTAGAAAATCTTAACCAGTATAAGCAACAGGATAATCAGGATGAGAATAATCATGGGTCTTTTAAATACGGACTCAAATATATTACTTTTTATACAACGGATTCGAAAGATTACCAATCCCTTCGATAACCCGCCTTAATACATCAAAATAGAGTGCTATGGCCAGTACCAGCGTCATTGACCAAATTACCCCGGTGTTAAAAACCAGTGTATTAACATTTCGGTTTAAAAAATGTTTTGCCGGCATGTAAAACTGGGCATCAAAATCAACAACATGTTCGGGCTCAGGCTCTTTGTAAATCGGGTATATCTTCTGAATCAGTCTTCCATCTTTCTCAATGATGCGATGCGTTTCTGATAAATTTTTAACAAACTCGGCAATTGCTTCGTTGCGGTACTGCTCCCGAAAGCGTTCAAAGTCACGCTCTTTTTCAGGAGTATCGGTCATGCCGGCAATCAGCTTCTCTTTTTCATCATCGGCTTTGTTGTACAGCCTGATGTAGAACCTGCGCAGGTTAATCAGAAATTCGGACGCACGAGTATAGGTAAGGGAGTCAAAATGCCTCAATGTAATTTTATCCATCCAAGAGATATCCTGAGCCGTATTGACGAAATCTGCCTCCTTATGCAATTCATTGCGGATCAGATCCAGATCACGCATCACCTTGGCGATCACATCGCGGTCTATTGCCTTCATGTTATTCAGGCAATACTGAAGCCTCGTCTCCAACTCGGGGATATAGTAAACCTTCTTAAAATCTGCATCTGCCATTATCTTGTCGTACAAATAAAATTTCTTCTCAAACCGGTTATCCTTGAATTGCGTAACCATGGCGGCTTCAAAGGCCCATCGGGAAGCCATCAGGTCGCCTACCAAAGGAACCGCTGCGGTATTTCCAATAGCTGGATTTAGCTTATCAAATTTTACAACCACTCCACTTAGAATCAGCTGGGGGATAATCAGCAGGGGTATCAGAATATAAATGGTAACCGCTGAATTGAATGCTGACGAGATATTCAAGCCAAGCACATTGGCAAAGCAGGAAACAGAGAACAGAATTAACCAATGTTCAAACAACATTCCCCGGATTTCAAGAATGTAATTTCCAAACAGCACAAAGGTAAGGGTCTGTATTGCCGACAAGGTAAACAGGATGGTGATCTTGGAGAGCAGATAACTGCTCCGGCTGAGGTGCAGAAAGGCCTCGCGCTTCAGAATTTTCCGGTCACGGATAATCTCCTCAGCACTTACTGTTAACCCCATGAAGAGTGCTACAATCACACTCATAAACAGGTAAGCCGGTAAGTTGAGGTTTTTGGAGAATACATAACCCGACAGCAACTTATCATCAACATTATAATACCGAACAATGAATGCGAGTATAAAAGCAAGCACAGGCGCTTCCAGCAGGTTAATAATCATATATTGCCGGTTGTGAAGCTTCGCCTTTAAATCGCGCAACGCGAACAGCAGGGTTTGCGTAATCCTGCCGGGAATCCGAAGCGTGGAATGGATAGGTTCATTTGCCGTTTCAACGGATGGTGGCCTGGCCGAATTTTTGTAGACACGATTCCACTGCTCAGGGCTTATTTTCCGCTCCGTAGTAAAGTGCCCATACTCGTTAATGACTTTGGTTTCAATAATGTTAAATATCTGCTCGGGATTTACGTTGCCGCACGCATAGCATTCACCTTCATCGCTGCTTACCAGGTCAATGCTTTTCTTGAAATAAACGATGGCATCAACAGGATTGCCATAATAAATTTCATAACCACCGGTATCGAGAATCAGCAACCGGTCAAACTTTTTGAAGATATCCGATGAGGGTTGATGGATTACGGCAAAAACCAGTTTTCCTTTTAATGAAAGTTCCTTAAGCAGATCAATAATGTTTTCAGAATCTCTTGATGATAGGCCACTGGTGGGCTCGTCACAGAAGAGCACTGCAGGTTCTCGCAGCAATTCAAGTCCGATGTTTAACCGCTTTCGCTGGCCACCGCTAATGGTTTTCCTGAGCGGAGAACCTACTTTCAGGTCTTTTATTTCCGCCAGCCCAAGGTCTTCCAGGGTTTTCATCACAAGGAAGTCAATAGACTCCTCTTCCTTATCGCTAAAGCAAAGTTTTGCAGCAAAATAAAGGTTCTCGTAAACCGTAAGATCTTCAATGAGCAGGTCATCTTGAGGCACGAAGCCGATCACCCCTTCAATCCTGTCAGGCTCTTTATGAATATCGATGCCGTTAATGAGCACCTGCCCTTCGCTGGGAGTTTCGGTGCCATTAAGTACGTAAAGCAAGGTGGATTTCCCTGCCCCGCTGGCCCCCATCAACGCAACCAGGTTTCCGGATTGCTCGGCCAGGTTAATTTGCCGCAAACCCAGCTTGCCACTCTTAAACTTGTAGGAAATGTTCTTCGCTTCAAATGAGATCCGTCCTTCGTTGGTAAACTTCTTGAAGGCGTTGAGTATCTCACCATAATACACCGGATCATCCTTTTCCCAACGAAGTGTACTCCCTACGGCAAGTACCGATATTAAGCCCGACTTTAATGGAACACCATTCAGGTAAACATCAGAATTACCAATGTATTTAACAAAGTACAATTCAACATTCCGGAAATACAACACAGCAATAAAGCCGTTGAGGTGCTTACGGAAAATCCGCTTACCCAGGCTGGTTTCATCTGCGTTGCTGATCACCAGAATGGATTGGTTTTCCAGTAACGAAGCATCTTTACCCAGAACAAAAAGCAGGGCAGCCTGAATATCCGGATCACTGATTCTAAATTCGGTGCTGATAATCCTTAGCAGGTCCTTTTCCCGTGCGGTGATCATCTCATCAGCAAGTACAATCCGAATGAGTTCAAGGGTGATAATAACTTTTTGCTTCTGGGTAATTTCCAGGTTAAGATCAGAGCATATTTTTTGAATCGACTGAATATCCTTTTGCTGATCCTGCGCACTGACTTCGCGCGAGTAGTCATCAAACCGAACCAGGTAACTCTCAAGTTTGGTAATGTTTATATGCTCGGCAAGAAAAAGGCGAATCTGTTCGCGTTCCTGCCGTGTAACTTCATCCTGCCTGGCTACAACTGCAAAAAGTTTAAGAATAGCATTGAGTACGACTTCACTCATAATCCGTGGCGATTTTAAGAAGGTTAAATATACAGTAAACCACTGATTAGCGGTTAATAAAAAAAGCCCTGACGGAACACCGCCAGGGCTCTGTTTGAAGCGGATATGAATTACTCTGTGATTCCCTGACGAATCCGGTTAACAATGGCACTGATCTGGGTAAGGTTTTTATCCGACAATACCATATCCGCCCTGTTATTACGTATCTGCTCTTCAATGTTTAACGCTGCATAGGCTTTTTCAAGTTCCTGAAGATCATTAACCATGCCCGACACCGGGTCAGTTTGCTCAACGGAGGAGAGCATTTTCAGTAACTCCGTTACCGATTTCTTTTGGTTAAGAATCACCTGGATTACCGGGGTAAGAATGAGGTTGCGGGCATCATCAGGAAGCAAATTTTTAGGGTATGAATTAACGAGCCCCGTAGAAATATAGAGCCCCTCGACAAAACTTCCAGCAACAACTAACGCAGCCAGGCGATTCCGGCTGTCATCTTTCAGCAGCCTTTCGGTTTGCTTCAAGGTTTGGTCAAGCAATGCGGTGAGTGAATCTTTGTTGGAGATGTTCGCTTCGAACCGTTTTAGGATTTCCATATCAAAGGTGCCGATCACGCCAAGGATATCAGCCAGGTTTTTGCAGGAATTAAGGTAGTCGATAGCCTCCTGGGTTTTGTCGTACGAGGCCAGGTAACCGATATCGGCTGCATACACACCCAGGTTCAGGGCTGCTTTATCGTTTCTGCGGGTATAGCGCTCCGCATTCCTTACGGGGTTAACCAGGCCCTGATTGAATTCTGCACCGGTTTGCTGAATCATATAGGGTATTTCAGAGGGCGAAGGAATTCCATAGACAACGTCTTCAATGGACTTTTTTAAATTTTTATTAGCCTCGTCAAACTCAGCCGCGTTTTTCTCTTTATCACTTCCTGCTGATCCACAGGATGAAAGGGCAACAATGGCTGCAAAGGCGAAAATGGATAAGGTGTAACAGGGTTGTTTAAAGCTCATTTGGGTAATGGTTTAGATTTCAATTTTACTACATTTTTCAATCCCA
Organism: Cytophagales bacterium; assembly: GCA_037443645.1. Classification (GTDB taxonomy): domain Bacteria; phylum Bacteroidota; class Bacteroidia; order Cytophagales; family Cyclobacteriaceae; genus UBA2336. Next base: position 31,499 of record JBBINY010000022.1, on the reverse strand, counting down.
AAAAACCTTAAAAAGCCAATTTTCGGTTAATTTTAATGCGGATGGTAAACTATTGATGCGCTGACTAAAGCCTACCCTGCTATGGTTAATGTTACCCTGCTAATTGATGACAGTGATATCGACCTCTTTATTCAACGGAGGTTCCTGGAAGTGTATCAGTTTTCCAAAACACTTGTATCGCATAAATCGGCTGAGGAGGCGTTGCACTGGCTGGCTGACCAGGGAGCCGATGCACCCCCGGATGTAATTTTTCTGGACCTTAACATGCCTAAAATCGATGGTTTCGGCTTTCTTGAACGGTTTACCCAACTTCCTGATCAGGTAACGTCAACCTGCAAAATCGTTATCCTGAGCAGCTCAAACAGCCGGGCAGATATAGAGCGGGCAAAAGCTTATAAGAATACCATAGAGTTTATTACTAAACCCATTAAACAAACTGATATTGAATCGCTAAAATCGCGGTTCGCGTAATGGGTTACCTGTCGAGCCATTTTTTAAATTCCTGCACACGTTCACGGGCCACGATAATCTCCTTATCATCAGAACCCTCCAGCACAAGCCGCAGCCGGCTGTTTGAATAGTTGATGGTGTCGCGAATTGCCTTTTCACCAACAAGGTATTTCATCGGTAACAACCCCTCCTATTCGGGTCTGACCATAACCCGTTACGAATAAGGTCAGTGTAACAAGCAGGAAGTATATTTTCATAAAACGGTGTTAGTGATTACACGGTAAATATTGGCCAGCCGGGCAGGCTTATAAAATCAAGGTTACCCAACCGTGAACTAACCCGGATGAACTGTTGAAATGCAGCGATGGGCATTTTGCAGGATTGGTTATTTTTGCCCCTTAAACCCTGCCTTTACCCGCTGGTGGAGGAAGGATCAGTTAAATTATCAGGTACGTAAACCCGTAAACTAAGGTGGCCGAATACAGCAAAGACGAGATCAGACGAATTGAGAATAAATGGCGTACGATTTGGGAAGATCAACAGGTTTACAAGGTTGAAAATACATCTTCCAAACCGAAGTACTATGTACTGGATATGTTCCCCTACCCCTCGGGAGCGGGACTTCATGTGGGTCATCCGCTCGGCTATATTGCCTCCGACATTGTTGCACGCTTCAAGCGCCTGAAAGGCTACAACGTGCTTCACCCGATGGGTTTTGATGCGTTTGGACTGCCGGCCGAACAGTATGCCCTTGAGCACGGCATTCACCCTGCAAAATCAACAGCCGGGAATATTGAAAATTTCAAAAGGCAACTGCGCAACATCGGTTTTTGCTATGATTGGAGCCGCGAGGTTCAAACCTGCGACCCGAAGTATTACCGCTGGACACAGTGGATCTTCCTGCAGATTTTCGACAGTTGGTTCAACCGCAGTAAAGGTAAAGCAGAGCGAATAGCCGAACTCATCAATATTTTCGAATCCGAAGGCAATAAGCACCATCCCATACCCAACCCTAAATTCCGGGTTCAACAATTTTCTTCCTCCGACTGGAGGGCGTTTTCTGAAAAGGAGAAACAGGAAGTGCTGATGGAGTATCGCCTGGCATACCTGGCGTTTACGGATGTGAACTGGTGCGAAGCGCTTGGTACCGTGCTGGCCAACGATGAGGTAATAAACGGAGTAAGTTACCGGGGTGGGTTTCCTGTCGTGAAAAAGCAAATGCGGCAATGGAGTTTACGCATCACAGAGTATGCCGAACGGTTGCTCAAAGGGCTTGATGAAATAGACTTCAGCGACTCCATGAAGGAAATTCAACGAAACTGGATTGGAAAGAGCGTGGGCTGCACACTCAACTTCAAATTAGTATCCGGGCAAATCCTTACCGTATTTACCACACGGCCTGACACCATTTTTGGAGTGGACTTTATGGTGCTTGCTCCCGAACATGATCTGGTGAAAGAAATAACAACACCTGCGCAGAGAGCGGAGGTTGAAAACTACCTGGCATACGTTGCCGGCCGGTCGGAAGTCGACAGGATGGCCGAAGTAAAAAAGATCACGGGCGCGTTCACTGGCGCATTTGCAATAAATCCATTCAACAACCGGGAGGTGCCCGTTTGGATTAGCGAGTACGTACTGGTTGGTTATGGCACAGGGGCAATCATGGGTGTACCCTGTGGCGATGAGCGCGACCATAAGTTTGCTAAACATTTCAGCATTCCCATCACCAACATTATCGGATCGTACTACACCGGCAATGAAGCCAATCCAACCTTCGATGCTGTACTTGAAAATTCAGAATTTTTGAATGGCAAAGTCATGCGAGAGGCGATTGATGTAGTGATAAAGAAAGCGGATGAACTGGGTGTTGGCAAAAGGCAGGTGAACTACAAAATGCGCGATGCCGGTTGGAGCCGCCAGCGCTACTGGGGGGAGCCGTTCCCTGTGGTGTTTAAAAATGATATACCTTATCCCATGGAAGAGAAAGATCTTCCCCTGGAGTTACCCGATACATCCGATTTTAAGCCTTCCGGATCAGGGGAAGGGCCATTAGCCAATTTAAAGGATTGGATAAACGTTGAACCCGGCCAAAAACGCGACAGCAACACCATGCCCACACACGCGGGAGCGGCATGGTACTTTTTACGCTTCATGGACCCGCACAACCACAAAGCTTTTGCCGATCGGAATGCATTGGATTACTGGAACCAGGTTGACGTGTACATCGGTGGATCGGAACATGCGGTGGCCCATTTACTGTATTCACGGCTGTGGGTAAAAATCCTTCACGACCTTGGCTACCTGAATTTTGATGAGCCGTTCAAAAAACTGATCAACCAGGGGAAGATAACAGGTGATTCGCGTTTTGTGTACCGTATAAGAGGCACTTCAAAATTTGTTTCGGCAGGTTTGAAAGATCAGTACGAAACTGATCCGTTGCGCGTAGATGTGAACATTGTTAATGGATTGGAATTGGATACGGAAGCCTTCAGAAAATGGAAACCTGATTTTGCCGAAGCCGAGTTTATTCTAGAAGACGGTAAGTACATATGCGGTTCGGCCATTGAAAAGATGAGCAAGTCATACTTTAATGTGGTGAACCCCGATCAGATCATTAACGATTACGGAGCCGACACACTCCGCATGTACGAAATGTTTCTGGGCCCCTTGGAGGCCAGCAAACCGTGGAGTACCCAGGGCATTGACGGAGTGTATAAATTCCTAAGGCGTTTCTGGAACCTGTTCCACAATCAGACAGGCAGTTTCCGCGTGAGCGATACCGAACCCACACGTGAGGAATTGAAAGTGCTGCACAAAACGCTGAAAAAAGTGGAGCATGATATGGACACCTTCTCATTCAATACTTCAGTGAGCGAGTTCATGATTTGTGCCAATGAACTAACAGCACTCAAGTGCAACACACGCAAGGTGTTGGAGCCACTGGTTATCGCCCTTTCTCCCTTTGCTCCGCACATAACCGAAGAATTGTGGTCATTGTTGGGCCATAAAGGTTCCATCGTATCGGCTTCCTATCCGCAATACGATGATCAATACCTGGTGGAAAGCGCGCACAACTACCCCATTTCAATCAATGGCAAAGTACGAGCCCAGATGCAGTTTGCCCTTGATATGCCGAAAGAAGACATTGAGAAAATGGTTATGGCGTCAGAGATTGTGCAGAAGTGGACGGAAGGCAAACCACCCAAAAAAGTAATTGTGGTGCCGGGCAAGATTGTGAACGTGGTAACCTAGTTCCTGAAATTTGTCAGGCCATGCCCTGATTCGCATCAGCAAATTTCACCCATAGCTTATCCAATTTGTAAGCGCAAACAACGTGACATATGATTTCAGTAACAGGAGTAACCGGAAAATACATTCTGCAACCCAGCCTGCTTGCCATGCACAGGGAAACGACAGAATGGCTATCGGCCACCGAACTTTGGAAACGTGAGCTATCCTTCTTCCAAAAGCTGCTTGACCAGCACGCACCTAAAATGGCCAACGTGGAATTCAAAAAACAGATCGATCACTACCAGCACCTGATAACCTACTACCAGGGCGAATTGGTAGACCTGCTGCGCAAAAAATTGAAGGACCATGAAAAGAAGTTGGCCATTATGCTCCAGGAACTCAACGAATCGGATACCTCGTACTTCAACGAGCATGCAGGCATTATGGATGAGGTTACCAGCTTTGCCAGGGTTTTTACTGAATTCAAACAGGGATTTTTTGAATTTATTGAACGTGGATTCAGTGCATTCCACTGATTGCTGAGCTACCTAACGGGTATTAGGGAATCGGTAACAATTCCTTAACTTGCCCGCCCTGAAACTACCCTTATGTACGCCTCTAAAATTGTTGGCTTGGGCCACCATATTCCTGAACAAGTTATTACCAATCAATACCTATCCGGCCTGATGGATACCACCGATGCGTGGATCATCGAGCGCACCGGCATCAAGGAACGTAGGTGGATTGACCCGGCTAAAGACACCGTGGGCAACATGGCTGCAAAAGCTGCCCGCATGGCACTTCAACGTGCCGGGTTAACCGAAAAGGACGTGGAATTTATTGTGTTTGCTACCATTACTTCCGACTACTACTTCCCCGGATCGGGCGTAATCATGCAACGTGAACTCGGACTGGATGGAATCGGTGCGATGGATATCAAGAATGCCTGCTCCGGGTTTATCTATGCGCTCTCTACAGCCGATCAGTTTATTAAAACAGGGATGTATAAAACCGTGTTGGTTGTAGGTGCCGAAATCCAATCAACCGCATTGGATGTAACCACCCGGGGCCGCAACACCGCTGTAATTTTTGGTGATGGTGCCGGTGCTGCCGTGCTTCAACGAGCTGATATGCCCGGTGTACTCTCAACCCACCTGCATGCGGACGGACGTTTTGCAGAAGAACTCTATGTGCGCGATCCCGGCAGCAGTCGTCCGCGAGAAGAGCGACAGCCCGAACAAATTCTCGACACCACGGGCTTCAAGGTGGTAATGAACGGTAATCAGGTTTTTAAGCATGCCGTAGTGCGATTCATGGAGGCCATCCAGGAGGCGCTGGTAAAAAACAACATGAAAAAAGAGGACATCAGCCTGCTGGTGCCGCATCAGGCCAACCTGCGCATCAGCCAGTATATTCAGGAAAAACTAAACCTTCGCGATGACCAGGTGTATAACAACATCCAACGTTACGGAAACACGACAGCCGCATCCATTCCGATTGCCTTGAGTGAGGCCTGGGAAGAAGGAAAGCTGAAGGAAAATGACGTAATTTGTTTAGCCGCCTTTGGCAGTGGCTTTACGTGGGCCTCTGCCCTCATCCGGTGGTGACCGTTCGGGGTAAGACGGACCCGAACACAGAACTTGATTCCGACCCCATGAAAACAGCAACGTACAACCCCAGTCCGCTTGAAGTGGATTTTGCCAATGCACTGTACATCCTGCAGGAAGAGATTCAAAAGCACCTGCAGGATAACGAAGTGGTTAGCGTAGAGAGCAATATCCAGAAGGATAACCCCATGGTGCGCTTCAGCCTGGTGGATAAGGATGGAGACCCCCATGAAATTGTGGTTCGGATTATCCAGATACCCGATAAATTTTAGGAGCCAGGGTGTTGGTTACACATCGGCAACCTTTCAAATCAATAACTCTCCGAATAATTAATTAGTTGACACCATTTTAACGGCATTCACGTTTCTTTACTAAAGCCAGCACTAAATGCGCTCTAAACCACGCCTCATTATACTCACTGTTTTCCTTGCCGGATTGGTATTTGCCTTTACCCCGCCTGCCGAGCGGTATTTCGAAATAGCCAAAAACCTCGACATTTTCGCAACCCTCTTCAGGGAAGTCAACTCCACCTACGTGGATGAAGTAAATCCCGGCACACTCATCAAAACAGGCATTGATGCCATGCTCGAATCCCTCGATCCGTACACCAACTACATTCCGGAAGACATGATCGAGGACTTTCGCACAATAAATACCGGACAGTATGGTGGCATTGGAGCCGTTACCCGCGAGATCGGGAACCGAACAGTTGTAACCCTGGTAATGGGTGGCTTTCCGGCTGAAAAAGGTGGACTAAAAATAGGTGACGAAGTACTGAAGATTGATAACGTTGACCTCTCCAAAATTTCAAGAGAGGCGGCCGGCCACTTAATGAAAGGTGAAGTTGGAAAACCCGTGCGCCTTACGGTAAAACGCTATGGGGTAGACCAACCCATCACGCTCGACTTCAAACGTGAGAAAATAAAAATAAATAACGTGCCCTACTTTGGCATGGTGGCCGAGGCCACCGGGTACATCCGGTTAACTGAATTTACACCCGAGGCCGGTAAAAATGTAAAAAATGCACTGCTTAAACTGAAAGAGCAAAATGCAAAAAACATCATCCTCGATGTGCGGGGCAATCCTGGCGGTCTATTGATGGAGGCTGTTAACGTGTGCAACCTGTTTATCCCCAGGGCAAAAAAAGTAGTATATACCAAAGGCAAAATTCTTGAACAAAATACATCCTACGAAACCCTGGACAATCCCGTGGATACTGAAATTCCAATGGCCGTTTTAATAAACCGGGGAAGTGCATCAGCCGCAGAAATTGTTGCCGGAACCCTTCAGGATTATGACCGGGCCGTGGTGATTGGTGAGCGGTCTTTTGGTAAAGGGCTCGTTCAGGTAACACGGCCTCTTTCCTACAATTCACAATTAAAAGTTACCACTGCAAAATACTATACCCCCTCCGGGCGATGCATCCAGGTGTTGGACTATACGCACCGCAGGGAAGATGGCAGCGTTGCATCCGTTCCCGATTCGATTAAGCAAGCCTTCAAAACATCCAATGGACGCGTTGTGTACGATGGGGGTGGCATTGAACCTGACATCACCGTTGACCAGCCTGCCCTTCACCCTGTTGCCCAGGTCATTTACAATAATGGTTTTGTTTTTGATTACGCAACCCGTTATTTCAATACGAACAAGGGCCCCTATAACCCCAAATCATTTATCCTGAGCGATCAGGAGTATCAGCAATTTGTTTCCTGGATGAAAGGCTATAATTACGACTATACGTCTGCCCTTGACCAGGAGCTGCTAAACCTCCAGGACCTAGCCAACGGGAGCGCTACTTTACCGACCTTAAGCCCCAACTCGACAACTTAAAAAATATTATCGCTGAAAACCGGAAAAAGGAATTGATGTTGTACAAAGACCAGATTAAAATGATGCTGGAGGAAGACATCATGTTGCGGTATTTCAACGAGCGCGGCAGCATTGAAGCAGGCTTCAAGTACGACAGCGATTTGAAAAAAGCGATTGAATTACTCGGTAATTCAACCCAGTACAAAAAAGTGCTTAACACACCGTAGAGCGCACTGAAGCAAGGCTTAAAATTCCGTCACCTTCCGTACAATTTCTTTGCTTCCACTTCAAACTTATCACCCGCTTTCCACACCGGGGCCTTTGGGTTATTGGCCAATAGCACATTGGCATAAACATAAGCCCGGTAGTACTTGATCAGGTAATCAAAATCCAGGGAATTAACTTCATCGGCAGGCTGGTGATAATACTTGTTTATCTCGGCATCAAAGGCTTTTATTCCTGGTGCAAAGGTAATAGCCGGCACACCTTTAACAGCAAAGTTATAGTTATCTGAGCGTTCGAACAGGTTTTGCTCCGGCACAGGGTCAATGGCAGCTTTTATGCCAAATGCCGCGCAGGCCTTGGCCAGGTCAGCTTCGGCTGTAGTTCTTTCCATACCGATTACGGTAGCAATAGTTACATCATTGTACCCGGCACCATCGCAATTAAAATTGAAAACGGTTTTATTTAAAGGCACTACCGGATTTTCTGCATAATACCGGCTTCCGAGCAATCCCTTTTCTTCACCGGTTAAAGCCATGAAGAGGACTGACCGTTTTGGTTTATTCTGTGCCAGGTATTTTGCAGTGGCCATCATGCCCACTACACCAATGGCATTATCGCGGGCACCGTTGAATATAGAGTCGGTTTGATTGCCCCGCTTGCTCACACCCACATGGTCATAGTGCGCTGAAACTACGAGAAACTCTTCTTTCAATTTAGGGTCGCTTCCCTCCAGAATACCGATTACATTTTTGGATGCTACCGTCACCTGCCTCACCCCCTCTACTTTTAGTGAACCTGAAAGCGATGGTGACTCCTTTAACTTTAGCAGACTTGCTGCATCGCTGTCTTTAAGCCAAAGGTGTACCGCTTCAGCACCATTACCTTTAATCTTCATGCTTACGTTGGACGCAAAGTAATTAACCAGCGCAGGCCAGGGAATTTGTGGAGAAGCAAATAACTCGACCAATCCCGCAGCACCCGCACTTTTCGCATCTTTGAATTTATCGCCTGCCGCATAAAATACAGCCATCGGGTTGCCCTCGGAATCTTTTTTACCGGCCAAAGTAACCACCAGTTTCCCTTTTACACTGGCTTTAGCCAGTTCCTCTGGCGATCCGTAACCGGCAAACACCACCTCGCCTGACCAATCAAAATTACTTCCGTCAAACTGTATAAAGTGATCCTTAAATTGAAACGAATCATCTCCGATAACCAGTTTTCCACCGGTGGCGGGATGTACATTCACGAACGTTACCGGCTGAAAATAGGAATCCATGCCGGGCGCCTTTTTTAATCCCATCTGTTTAAAATGGGCAGCCAGGTAATTGGCCGCAATGTCCAGTTCGGGGGACCCGGTATCGCGCCCACGCATCTCATCAGCCGCAAGAAAAGTAAGGTGGGCTTCCACCTCATCGCGGGTAATTACCCTGGTAATCTGGTCAACCGGATTTTTCTGGGCAAAAGCAACGAGCGAGAAAAGGATAAAGGCAAATGGGATGATTTTCGGGTTCATAAGCGGGGATTTAGTTGTCAAATAAAAAGCGGACAAACCCAATGGATCATCCGCTTTTTGTCACAGGTTTAGGTTATTACTTAGCGAAGGAACAAAAGTTCACGGTATTTTACAAGAGGCCAGTCTTCATCATCAACCAGTAACTCCAGTTCATCAACAGCATCCCGTATTTTATCGAAGTACTTTTCTTTGATATCATCGCAGTATGCTAAAGCCCGGGCGTGGGTATCGGTGATTTTATTAACCCGCTTTCGTTCCTCAATCATTTTCCGCACTCCTGATTTAATGGTTTCAATATATCCCGAAATCTCCTTGATGGTATGAATAACGGCCTTGTTATCAATGCCCAGTCCCTTAAGTCCGTTTGCGTTGGCAATCAATTTATTTTGGTAGGCAATGGCTGTTGGAATAATGTGGTTCATAGCGAGGTCGCCCATTACACGGGCTTCAATCTGTACCCGTTTAATGTACGCCTCCAGTCGGATTTCATTTCGCGCTTCCAGCTCTTTATGACTAAGCACACCGTGTTGTTCGTACATGGCCACCGATTTCTTATCCAGGTAAG
>JBBINY010000022.1:0-22089 GCA_037443645.1 Cytophagales bacterium | reverse complement strand
CGCGGCATATTTTTAATATTCTTCAACTTCCGTTTTGCGGCTTCCTTTACCCATTCTTCTGAGTACCCATCCCCTTCGAATCGTATACTCTTCGATTCTTTAATGTATTTACGGAGCAAATTCACAATGGCTATCCGTTTCTCGGCTCCATTTTCAACCTCTTTCGAAACCACGGAATAGAAGTGGTTCAACTGCTCAGCAACAATCAGGTTAAGGGCAGTCATGGCCACAGCACAATTGTCGCTGCCGCCAACTGCCCTGAATTCAAATTTGTTGCCGGTAAATGCAAAAGGCGAGGTGCGGTTGCGATCGGTGGCATCCAGAATAATTTCGGGTATCTGATCAATGCCGAGCTTCATGTACATATTATCGCCCTTTTCGATTTTTACATTACCCTTCTTTTCGAGTTCATCCAGTACGGCCGACATTTGTGAACCGATGAATACCGACATGATGGCCGGGGGGGCTTCGTTTGCTCCAAGGCGAAAATCATTGCCGGGAGTTGCGATGCTGGCCCGCAGTAAATCAGCATGCTCATATACTGCTCTGATGGTTGTAACAAAAAAGGTAAGGAACAACAAGTTATCGCGAGCGCTGCTGGACGGAGCAAACAAATTTACCCCCGTATCGGTAATCAGCGACCAGTTGTTATGCTTACCGGTACCATTAAGACCTGCAAACGGCTTTTCATGGAACAGCACTTTCAGATGATGTTTGCCGGCAACGCGCCACATCACATCCATCATCAACTGGTTATGGTCATTCGCTACATTTACTTCTTCAAATAACGGAGCCACCTCAAACTGACTGGGGGCGACTTCATTATGCCGTGTGCGAACGGGTATTCCGAGCTTCCAGCACTCAATCTCAAAATCTTTCATGAAATCGTATACCCGCGATGGAATTGAGGCAAAGTAATGATCTTCCATTTGCTGGCCCCGTGCGGGGGAATGCCCAAACACCGTGCGACCTGCCATAATCAAATCGGGACGGGCATTGTAAAGTGCTTCATCAATTACAAAGTATTCCTGTTCAGGCCCAAGCGATGCCGTAACATGTTGAATATCCTTATCGAACAGCTGACAGACCTGCGTTGCCGCTATATCAACAGCTTTCAAGGCTTTAAGTAAAGGCCCCTTGGCGTCAAGCGTTTCGCCCGTATAGGAAACAAAAACCGTAGGTATACACAGTGTTTTGCCGTAGAGAAACATCGGGCTGGTTGGATCCCATGCTGTATAGCCGCGTGCCTCAAAGGTGCTTCGGATTCCCCCACTTGGAAAGGATGAGGCATCGGGCTCCTGCTGTACAAGTTCACTGCCCTTAAACCGTTCAATACCCGCCTTGGCATCAAAGAAAGAATCATGCTTCTCGGCAGTTCCACCTGTTAAGGGTTGAAACCAGTGCGTAAAGTGAGTTGCCCCTTTTGAAAGCGCCCAGCTTTTTGCAGCCGAGGCAACCGCATCAGCAGTCGGTTCGTCAATCTTTTCATGGTTTACAATTGCCTGGCTTACTTTCTTAAAGACAGCCGGTGAAAGTGCGCCACGCATTTGCTCCAGGCCGAACACATTTTCGCCAAAGAAGTCAGCGACCGATGGCGAAGGAGCATCAACATGTACACGAGGTTGGGAACTAAGCCTTTTAAGGGCTTCGAAACGTAAATGAGCCATAGTGGTTGTTTTTTAGGTAACTATGGCCACAAATGTAGTAATTTTTACAAAGTAGGATAATTTTTAACCCTGCAAATGAATTTTTTACAAGTTTAATCCGTGAATAGGGTTAAATTATACCCAGAGTCTTAAAAAAAGCTTTTCTTTTCACGCTTGACAAGGTGTGATCAACTGATCTTCTTGACCGACCCCCCACTGCTTGAGGTGGTGTTGCTCCGTGAGGGATTACCCTTATACCGGATGCTTCCGGCACTGCTGGCCTGGGCATTCAACTCCCCGGTAGCATGAACTTTGGCCGTTCCGGCACTGCTGGCCTGAACCGTAACCGATTCGGCCTCTAAATCATAGGCATTTACTTCGCCTGAACTGCTTACTTCAACAGTTAACCGGGCGGTCTTTCCACGCAAATCCACATCGGCCGCACTGGATGCATTTACCGATACAGAAGCCGCCTCAACGGAGATATCAATGGAGGCTGCACTGCTGGCGCTTATTGACAGATTCCGGGACTTTATCTCTCCATCTGAAAAAATATTGGAGGCAGAACTGGCCGAAATCTTTTCCAGTTCCACATAGGTAACATAGACCTTCACTGTACGGTTTTTATAATTACCTGAAGCCATATGTACCTTCAAATAACCACCGGAGATCTCCGTAATTACATTTTCAGGTTCAGTTCCCGTAACTTCCAGTCGCACAGCGGTTTTGTCACCTTTCTTCAGGTAAACATCAATTCCTTCAGCTACCTTTATCGCTGAAAAGGAACCCACCGTCCGATTTTGGATATTTTGTGCAAACCCGGGAATAAAAGAAATGACAAGAAAAACCAACACATGCTTTTTCATAGATAAAATTTACTCAAAGACATACCGCACATCGAAATGTTGCATCCCATCTTACGGAAATCCGTTTATTTTGTTTGTGAGCTAAAACATTGTAATTTTAGCTATATTTCACCGATTTAAGCAGATTAAACCTTATCCACAATATGTCATTCAATAAGCAATCCGAATTAAATGCTCTCATTAACCTGGCTGCCAGTGATAGCAAAGTTGAGGAAAGAGAATCGAAACTCATACATATGATTGGCAAGGCTAACGGATTAAGCCGTGAAGAAGTTGACCAGCTAATTAAGAACCCAAAACCGATTACCAGCCTTAGCGCAATGACCAACGATGAGAAGTTTGAACACCTTTATTACCTCATTCAGATGATGAAAATGGATGGCCAGGTATTTAAAAGTGAAATTGTTTTTTGTGAAAGCATTGCCGAAAAACTCGGGTACAAAAAATCGGTAGTTATGGAGCTTTCGCAACACATTTACAGCGATCCGTCCATCACCGCTGACCGCGATATGCTGCGCAAGAAAGCCGAAAAATACATCCGGTCCTGATCATCGCCAGGAATTTAACATTTGAATAAGGGGCACGGGTGCTCCTTATTCATTTCTGATAAACCACCTTGCCGCCCAAAATGGTCATGACCACCTTAGTGTTCAGAATTTCGTTTTCAGGGATTGACATAATGTCGGCTGAAAAAACTGTGAAGTCGGCAAGTTTACCAGCCTCAATAGAACCTTTAATTCTCTCTTCAAAGGCACCATAGGCAGCATCCAGCGTGTATGATCGGAGGGCCTGCTGGCGTGTCATTTTTTCTTCTGCTTCATAACCTCCTTCAGGTTGCCCGCTCATCGTCTTGCGTGTAACCGATGCATAAAAGCTGGGGATCGGGTTCAGGGGTTCAACCGGTGCATCGGTCCCGTTAACAAGTATTGCACCAGTCTTCAGCAGGGATTGCCACATGTAAGCCCCTTCCCTGATGCGCTTCTCCCCCAACCGGTCAATTGCCCAGGGCCTGTCGCTGGACATATGGATGGCTTGCATGGCCGGTATCACACCCAGTTTTCCGAATCGCGCTATATCATCCGGATGCAAATGCTGAGCATGTTCAATCCGAAACCGGTGATCGCTCACGGATGGATTCTCCTTGAATGCAATTTCATAACGATCGAGAATCTCGCGATTTGCACGATCGCCTATGGCATGGGAGCACACCTGGAACCCGGACTTCAGCGCAGCCTTCGAAATAGCCAATACGGTATCCATTGGAAGTGTGGCCATGCCGTAAGAATCGGGGCGATCAGTATATGGCTCGAGCAACCAGGCGCCCCGTGAGCCGAGTGCCCCGTCACAATGTAACTTAATAGCACGGATAGTAAGTGTATTCTCCGGGTCAATTTCAGGACCCTTTCTCATCCATTCATGGATCAGGGTATGATCCCACCCCGTAAGCATTACATACAACCTTACACCAAGTTTACCTTCCGATTTAAATTCCCTGTACAGATCAATATTCTCGCGACTGGTACCGGCATCATGAAAACCGGTGATTCCGTTCCTCCAGCAAGCCTGAATAGCCAACTCAAGAGCCTGCCTGTCACGTTCCGAATTATCCTCCGGAATATGCCGTGCAATGAGTGACATGGCCCGCTCATTAAAAATTCCTGTCGGGTTGCCTGACTCATCCAGAATAATCTCTCCTCCTTCAATGTTCCCCTTGTTGGTCCTCTCTTTCGACAGTTGATTTACTCCGGCAATTTCCATGGCTTTTGCATTTGCCATAGCGGCATGCCCGCTGGCATGCCGAAGAAATACCGGGTTATCCGGAATTGCCGCGCTTAATTTCTGATGCGTTTGAAAGCCCTTTACCGTTCGATCAGGTTTCACATCCCACTTATCCTGGTGCCAGCCTCTGCCTACTATCCATTGGCCGGGCTGCACTTTCTTTGCCGCTTCACGGACCCGATCTACCAATTCGTCATAACTTTTTACATCCATCAGATCCAGGTTAAGTTCGTTATAACCAACACCCATCAGGTGCCCATGCCCTTCAATAAAACCCGGTGTCATTACCTTGCCATTAAGGTTAATGAGCTGGGTTGATTCACCCTTAAACCGGAAGGCTTCTTTTTCAGTACCGGCAAATGCTACCTTCTCACTACGCACCACAACAGCCTCCACAAGGGGTTGATCATCGTTCACCGTATAAATAGTTCCCCCGTAAATAATCAGGTCTGCGGGATCAGGTTTAGGGTTACACGAAAAGATTGCAATCAGGCAGCTACAAAAAAGTGATGTGAGTTTGTTCATAATCGTCAATTAAGATGCTAATGCTAAGTAAATTTTCTTTCACCATCAAGCAGGTTTATCTTTGCCGGCAATACAACCGGGCAGCGGTAAAGCTATGCGTGAACGCCTCATTGTTTTCTTCAGGGTAATCCTGCTATGGATGTCATTCTTTACAGTGAGTCGTGTGCTCTTTCTGGTCTACAATGCGGACAATACAACACAACTCACATGGAACGAAGTCATAAAAAGCTGCTTCTATGGGCTAGCGATGGATGTCAGCATGACGGGCTACTTCGTTGCTATTAACGGATTACTTCTGCTGATTACCGTTTACCACTGGTCGCGCCTGCTGACCGGTATTTTCTATGGTATCAACGGGGCGCTGATTCTGATTTCCAGCCTTATTGTGGTTATTGATCTGGAGTTGTATCACCACTGGGGTTTTCGAATGAATACGGCTCCTCTCTTTTACGCAGGGTCAGAGGCGGCCGGAACCGTTGAACCAACGGTGATTTTTCGCCTAATTCTTATTCTTACAGGTCTCTGTGCAATTTCGATTTATACCTTAATGAAGACTACCGGTAAAAAATTCGTACAACTGAAGCCTGCAAACAGTAAGGCCGCTATTGTTTTGCTGGGATTGATTGCCGCATTGATAATTCCTATCCGTGGCAGTTTCAGCGTATCAACCATGAACGTGAGCCGCGTATACTATCATAAAACAAAGGCCTATGCCAACCATGCGGGCATTAATGTGGTATGGAATTTCTTATACAGTGTTCAGAGCGATAACAAACTCATCTATCCGGAAAACTTTTTTGATACCGTGCTTACTGAAAAATACTTTCAGAAGCTATATCCAGACACAGACTCAACAAAAAAAGTGATCAATACCGGGCGACCAAACATACTGTTGATTATCCTTGAAGGGATAACAGCCGAAGTGGTTGAGCCGCTTGGAGGAATTTCCGGCATTATGCCAAACCTGAATGCTTTATGTGCTGAAGGAATTCTGTTTGATCAGTTTTACGCCAATGGCGACCGCACCGATAAGGGATTGGTTAGCCTGCTCAGTGCCTACCCGGCTCAACCGAGGGGATCCATTATAAAGTACCCGCAAAAAACACAGCAACTTTACTTTCTGAGTATTGCCCTTGAGCGATTGGGGTATACTACCTCCTTTGTTTATGGAGGCGATATTGATTTTGCCAATTACCGGTCGTTCCTGACAAACGGAGGCTTCTCCCATATTACCTCCATTGACGATTTTCCGGATGGCCTCGAGGAATTTAAGTGGGGAGTACATGATGAATACGTTTACAGCCAAACCCTCTCAGAAATTGATTCTGCACAACACCTGCCATTTTTCAAAGTTGTGCTTACCCTAAGCAGTCACGAACCGTTTTCTGTGCCAATGCCCACAGCCATACCGGGCGATGACGAAGCTTCGCGGTATTTAAATGCCTGCTTCTATGCTGATCTGTCGTTGGGAAACTTCATACATGAAGCCAAGCAAAAACCCTGGTGGCACAATACCCTGTTAATCATAACGGCAGATCATGGACATAGGCTACCGGGTATGAAAAAGCCGGAAACCCGCGAAAAATTTCATATCCCCATGCTCTGGACAGGTGGCGTTGTTACTGCCGATACCCTCATTCATACCTATGCGAACCACAGCGACCTCGCCAACACGCTGTTGGCTCAACTTAATAAACCCGATCATCAATTTCTTTTCAGTAAGAATATTCTGGCACACAACGCCAAGAATTTTGCTGTATACACTTTTAATGACGGATTTGGTTATCTGACGCCCGACCTATACATCGTGTACGACAACCCCGGAAGGCAGTATATTATTTCACAAGGTGCTGTGCATGATGATGCCCTGTACCCTGCTAAAGCCTACATTCAAAAACTTTACTCCGACTACAACTCAAAAAAATGAAACGATTACCCATTATGCTGTGGCTCTACATCGTGTGCGGTGTCAGCAACGCACAGGAATTCGGCTTATCATTTTCATATTTCTTACCGAAGAACGGATACTTCTCCGCACCGATCAGTCCGTTTTCAATACGGGGAATTGGTTTCGATATTAACCGGTTCATAGCCATTGAAACCGGGGCTTCATTATACAGGATGTCAGGCCTTGGAATGAAAGGTCTTCCATTTAAAACCAGTCAGCCCCTTGTTGGTCCGAACTTTACCATTTTTATTCCTGCCGAACTGGTGTTTATGCTGAAGGGTAATAATGTTCAGTTTGACATTAAGGGTGGCGGATTTTTCTTCTACGGTTTCGACCAAAAAATAAATTATGGAAACCTGGACCGGGCCTTGCGCGATTGGGAGGGGTGGGATGTAGCTAACTCAAAAGTTTCATTCGACAACAAACCCGGATTCGGCTACCATGCCGGTGTTGAATTAACGGTTTATGTAAGCAGCCAGATCGGGGTTTCACTGGAAACCAATTACCTGATTGGGGAGTCGCAGTTTCCGCTAACAGGAACCTACACGGGAGGAAATCAATCGGTGGAGACCAAGCCAATTGACTTTGCGGATGCACAAATTGACTTTACAGGGTTGGAGTTCTCTGTTGGTGTTTTTTACAATGCAGGTGGTTCACAACCGGGCAGATCGAAAAAGAAAAGGTAACTTATACTCATTCCCCGGGTACAGGTATTTCATTAACAACGGGAACCAGTTTAGCCTCGGGGAATCGTCCCACCACCTTGCTCAACAGCTTTTCAGCATCCTGCCGTTTTCGAAAATTACCCAACCAAAGTTGCTGATTACCCGATGCATCGGTTTCCATGTCGATTCCATACCGTAAATCGGCCGGACTCAGCAAAGAACCAAGATCCTTTTCCGTAGCAGAAACCCGCCAGGTTATCCGATACCGAACGGTGGAATCAGACGCGGGTTTAGTTACCTCGTGAATTCCTGCATTTCCTGATCGCAGCAACCTGCGTGAGTCGTCAATAAATGTGCGAAACGCCATTTGAGACGGTTCATCGCTTATGAATGACGTAGTGTCCGTTTCAAAATCAGGAACCGGGAGCACATAAAAATTCCGCTTAACACCCGATGTTTTGTATACCCAGTTCAGTACATAATGCACATCACGAATTGATGCAACGGAAAGGGTATCGGAATAGTATATCTTATTCAATTCCACGCTAACCATGGCGGCACCATCGCGGTAGCGATCGCGTTGACCAGAAATAAAATTACCAAGTGAATAAACAATTACCTGCTGCTTATCTGCGTTCCACTCCATAGATTGAAGCACATGCGGATGAGCACCTATCACCAGGTTGGCTCCATGCCGTAAACAAAATTCCGCCAGTTGCTTTTGTTGTTTTGAGGGTTGACGCTGGTATTCATTTCCCCAATGCATAAATACAATGATCAGGTCAGGAGTCATTTTCTTTGCGTGCTGAAGATCCCTTCTGATTACCGCGGTATCGATGAGGTTCACGATGTTCGGCTTAGTTACAGGTATACCATTTGTACCATAGGTGTAGTTCAGTAGCGCAAGGGTAAAGCCGTTTTTTGAAATCAGTAACGGGTAGTCGTTCATGCGCTCAACGGTGTCACGGAAGGTACCGGTGTGTAAAATTTTCAGACTATCCAATACCCTTATGGTGCGTTCAAGGCCTTTCTTTCGTCTGTCCAAACTGTGGTTATTGGCTGTAACCAGAACATCAACCCCTGCCGCTTTTAATGAACTTGCCAGGGCATCAGGTGCACTGAATTGAGGATATCCCTTATAAGGTGATCCTCCCAGGGTTAATTCCAGGTTTCCGATGGTAAGGTCGGCTTCCATAAAATATTTCTTAACATAGCGGAAACAGGGCTCATAATTGTAGGTTCCGGTTGAGGCATCATAAGCCGAAAGAATCTGGGTATCGTGCTGCATAATGTCACCAAGAAAAAGAAGGGAAAGCCGGGTGGTATCCTGACCAAGACACGCGCAGTGGAAAAACAAAAAAAAGATGAGTACTCTGAGCACGCTATCAATCATTTAAACCTTCATAATTCTGTCGTTCGCTACGGCATAAATCCGATCCGTCTTTTTAGGGTGTATCCGGGCCATGCCTGTAAATGCACCAAATGCCGGCAGATAACCCTGTTGATCGCTAAAACAAAAACATGGAAGCACAACCGCCTGTTTCCCCTTCCCGATTAATTGAATGCCGGGATGAATATGCCCGGAAAGGGTATACCTGTCGGCTGGCACTTGCGGTACTGGCTCATGGGTAAAGATAAACGGATTTACGTCCAGCTTTTCCTCATGCAATTTCAGTCCGGTAAGCCGGTAGCGTTCGTTGTTCAGGATATCGTGGTTTCCACGTACCAGCTCGAATGAAATAAACCTGAAATGATCTACAAGTTGTTTGACCGTTTCCCATTCAGAATTGTAGTGGCTATGAAACAAGTCACCCAAAAACACCACCCGATCGGGTTTCACTTCCATAATCAGGCTGATCAGCAACTCCTGATTTTTCTGATTGGCCTTTAAAGGAACGGGTATTCCTGCCTTTCGAAAGTGATTCACTTTACCCAGGTGAAGGTCAGCAAGAATCAGGAGCTTTTGCCGCCTCCAAAAAAGCGCCTTTTGCCAAAGCAGGTCAACAACTTCGTCAAGAATCCTGATTTCCATGTTTACTCAACAAGGTACCTGTAAAAAAAATGGTAATGTAAATTTTAAAGCCCCGAAAGTTAAATTTTATCTATACTTGTTAAATGTCGATTACGGTTATACTGATCATTATCACTACAGGCATCAGTTTTTATGCCTGGAGTCAACCTGGTGTTTTAAGTGGTTTTATGATGAACCCATACCTGGTTATGAAGCGAGGGCAGTATTACAGAATGATCACCTCTGGTTTTGTGCACGGCAACCACCTGCACTTGTTGTTTAACATGTTTTCGTTCTACTTCTTTGGTTCGGCCGTTGAATTGCTGTTTGGCTATATTTTTGGCAGTCCTGGAGGGATTTATTTCATCGTACTCTACCTGTTGGCCATTGTGTTTTCGGATATTCCGACACTTTTCAAACATCAGCATAATCCCGGCTACAATTCATTGGGCGCCTCGGGTGGGGTTGCTGCTGTTATTTTTGCCTTTATTCTTTTCCTGCCTCTGGAAGATATATGCTTTTATGGCGTTTTGTGCTTTCCGGGCTTCATACTGGGCACTGCGTATGTGGTGTACTCCTATGTTCAAGGGAAACGATCAGCCGACAAGATCAATCACGATGCACATTTGTACGGAGCCCTCTTCGGTGTCGTGTTTTGCACTGTTTTGTACCCACCTTCTTTAGGCAATTTCATACAACAGATCAAGGATTGGCTTTTGTAGAGCCCCTGAAAAATGCAGGCGGGCAGCATGTTAGTGCCGCCCGTTACTCCTGCTCGTCCTAAACCAATTATCTACAAATTACCAGTACAGGAACCTGAGCCTGCCTGGCAATCTCTTCCGAAACGCAGGCGCTGAACGCTCGCGTTAAAAAATTTTTTTTTCGTTTAATCGTGCACACCAGGTCAACCGGATTAGTCCGTACAAAATTCATTACGCCCGCAACCACGCTTTCGTCATGGTGTTGTAACAATTTAGTGCCCCGGCCATATTTTGACTCCAGCATTGTTATCCACCTGGCTTTTGATTCCATCTCAGAAGGCGTACCATTCTTTATATTCAGAAGCGATACTTCAGTTGCGGAATTACTAATCAGCTGAAATAAGGCTTCCAGCTCACCGTCTTCCGAACGCAAGTCGGTTGCAACAACAGCGCGCTCCGGAAACTGCGGAACAACGGTATCGGGTACAACCAAAATGGGTTGCTTGCAGTGCTTCGTCAAGTAGGAAAATAATTCAGATTTTGAGTCATCGGTTGTTTTTCTGGAAAGGATAATGACATCGGGCGAACTCTGTGTAATCAATTTTAAAACACCGGTGCACAACTTTCCATATTCAATATTATTCGTTACAGCAATCCCGGTGGCCGAGATGATCTCCATCAGCGATTGCATCTTATCCGCAGCTTTTTTCTCAAGGCGGTTGAGGCTCACCTGAACGATGGTTGGGTTATCCGATTCATTGATCTCCTCCGTGTTAATAACGTAGCCCAGGCTTATCGTCCCACTGGTTTTTACAGCCAGCATGGAAGCATACTGGATGGCTTTATACGAAGCTTCTGAAAAATCTATTGGAATAAAGTACTTCATATGACTCATCGGGCGTATTAATTATCCTGCAATTGCATTTTCAAATCCGATTTCTGCTCAGGCCTTTTAGCATTCCTCCTGATCACTTCAACGTGTATGTTTTTCGTTTTGGCTCCCTCTTTAAATTCCTTAATCAATTCCATCACATCATGATCAACATTTACCGATTGACTCATGTCGATGGTTACTTCGGCTCCGGCCGGAATCTGGTTAAGCTCGCGCGCTATAGAACCTTTATTTAGAAAAATAACTTCTTTGGCCAACGTAAGCTTTATTCTATGGTCATTGTTCGACTCTTTTTGCAAGAAGTGAGAGTTCTTATAGCTATTCCGCACGATGACAATAACCGCTACGACCATTCCGATTCCAATACCTTTCAACAGATCAGTGAAAACCACGCCCAGAACAGTAGCCATAAAAGGAAGGAACTGACTCCAGCCTAAGGCATACATGCGCCTGAAAGTGGATGGTTTTGCCAGCTTATAGCCCACTACAAACAAGATAGCGGCCAGCACAGACAGTGGTACCAGGTTAAGGATTGACGGGATAGCCACAACACAAATTAAGAGCATAAAGCCATGAAGTATGGCTGATAGCTTTGTTTTGCCACCGGATTGAATATTGACAGAACTCCGCAGGATTACCTGGGTTACCGGTAATCCCCCGATCAGTCCCGAAATGATATTGCCGCTACCCTGGGCAACCAATTCGCGGTTGGTATTGGTGGTGCGCTTATAGGGATCAAGCTTATCGGTGGCTTCAACCGAAAGCAGGGTTTCCACGCTGGCCACCATGGCAATTGTTAGCGCCACAACCCAAATATCAGGGTTTAGTATCGCACCAAATGCAGGCAAAGAAAAGTTTCCCAGAAATTCAGGTACCGATGTTGCCACCGGAACACTTACCAGTTGCTTCTCGCTTAACGACCAGGATGGAAAATATGCTTGTGTAACCAACTGGTAGATAACCCCGGCAATAATTGCTACAAGCGGCCCCTGGATGAGTTTGAAAATGGAAAACCTTTTACCCAGGTATGCTTCCCAAATATAAAGTATACCCAATGAGATAACAGTGACAACAATTGCACCGGGGGTAATAAATCCAATCATGTTGAGCAGTTCGGTGAATGTATTTTCACCGTCAGCCTGAACAAACGACATATCACCTTCGTAAACGGCATCATAACCAAATGCATGGGGAATCTGCTTGAGAATAATAATAATGCCTATTGCAGTGAGCATCCCCTTGATAACCGAAGACGGAAAATAATATCCGATAATACCTGCCTTCAGCAGGCCAAGAATAATCTGGAACAACCCCGCAAGAACAACGGCTAACAAAAACGCTTCGAACGTTCCCAGCTGGTGAATGGAGGAGAGTACGATAACGGTAAGGCCGACAGCCGGGCCGCTTACTCCAAGGCGGGAGTTGCTTATTGAGCCTACAACAATTCCACCAACCACACCAGCTATAATACCCGAGAACAGCGGGGCACCGCTGGCCAGGGCTATGCCCAGACATAACGGTACGGCCACAAAGAAAACCACCATGCCGGCCGGAAAATCACTTCTGATGTTGGCAAAAAAACCTGTCTGCTTTAATAGTCCTGGCCTCATAGCCGGCATTGGTCAAAGATCAAACGTACAAAAGCCGTCTTAGGCCCAAATTAGGAGTATATTAAAATCCGATTAGAGGCAAAGTGGCTAGAGGCCATCTCAAAAATCAATTCGTCATTGCGAACCTGCCTTGCCGGCAGGTAAGCGGCAGTGAAGCAATCCCCGAAAAACCGTCAAATATGTATGGGATCGCCTCGCTTTGCTCGCGATGACGGCACGCTTAGGATTTTTGAGATGGCTTCTAATCAATTGCCAGGGGCAGGTGTAGCTTAACGGTTGTTCCCCCATTTAACGTTGAATTCATCTCAAATTTCCCATCATGCAATTCAATTATCCGCACCGTTAAGGGGATGCCTATGCCGGAGCCTTGAATATTCCTGACATTATGAGACCGGAAGAACGGCTGTGTAATTTTTGGAATATCGGCCTCCGGAATACCAACCCCTTTGTCCGTAACGGAGATTTCTATGGCCTCGTCCACCTCAGCTACCTGAAGGGATACCTTTGTATTGCCTGAAAACTTAGAGGCATTGTCCAGTACGTTAATTAACGCTGTTTGTAGGAGATTTCTGTTCCCATTTATCTGGGCATTGTGCTGGCTCAACAGAATCTGGATATCAGAAGCCGGGTTCATGGTATGATACGTTTCCACGGCCTCCTTTACCAGGCTGTTTACGGCTATCCGATCGCGCTTCACCTCAGTTAAATTTGAACTGACGGCTGACAATTGCAGCAGGTTATTCACCAATGCATTTAACCGCTCAGCCTCGGCATGAATATGACCAAGCGCTTCCTTGTACTCGCTTGCAGCGCGGTCTTTCTCGAGGGCTAAATCTGCTTCGCCAATAATTGCCGTAAGCGGGTTTCTGATCTCATGAGAAGCATTGGCGACAAAAAGCTTTTGTGCGTTAAACGCCAGGTCTATCCGGTCGAGTAGCCGATTGAACGCAAGGGCCAGCTGTCCGATCTCATCATCCGGGTTAAAAACTTCCAGGCGCTCATGCAGGTTTTTAGCGCTAATGGTGTTTGCCTTTTTGATTTTGGCTGAAATAGGTTGCAGGATTTTACCCGAAAGGTAATGACTCAGCAGGGTCATACCGATAATTCCAACAGCCATGGCCAGCAGCAAAATGGTTTGCAGGTTTGCCAATACGTTAATTCCAATCTTGTCAACAGCCGAAATGATTACCGCATAATCTCCTCCGCCAAGGTGAAAAATGCGGCCGGCCCCCTGACGTTCATCTTCAAAGAAAAAAGCCTCTTCGTTCAGGCGGAGGGATTCCAAAAAGTCAGAAGGGTATTCAACGGTAAGCGTTCCTTCCCAACCGGGTGCAAGCGGAACAACTTCTTCCACTTCCTCGGGCAGCACATTGAGAAACTGCTCCCTTATCATTTCGTAGGCTTCCGGAGTAAAACTTTCCTTCTCCAAAAACATTTTCTCAGTAATATCTACCCGTTTTTGAAGCCTCACGTAAAACTCATTCTTTCTGTGTTGCGCTGAAAAAAAATAAACGGAAATACCAAACGCAAGCAGAATGACAGCCGCGGCAAAGCTGAAAAAGAATGTAAGTTTATCCCTGAGTTTCAAGCGAGATGTCCTTTATTACATATCCCATTCCCACCATTGTCTTTATCAATGGCCGTTCAAAATCGGCATCAACCTTTTTACGCAGGTAATTAATGTACACCTCCACCACGTTTGTACCCAGGTCATGGCTGATATCCCATACATTCTCCAGAATAGCCGCGCGCGACACAACCTTATTTTTGTTGATCAGCAAAAACTCCAGCAACCTGAATTCCCGGGCCGTCAGATCAATCCGTTTCTTTGCCCGAAACACTTCCTTCGATTCCGTGTTCAGTTCCAGATCAGCAACGGTAAGAATATGACCTACCAATTTTCTTCTGCGGGCCAGCGCATTAATACGGGCCAGTAACTCTTTAAACTTAAAGGGTTTCGGTAAATAATCGTCAGCCCCGACAGTCAACCCATCCACAATATCTTCCGTTGTGCCCAGGGCTGTAAGCATAAGGATAGGGGTTTTCACTCCTTGTTCTTCACGAAGCTTCCGGCAAACTTCCAGGCCGTTCATTCCCGGCATAACAATATCAAGAATGATTACATCCACTTCTTCCCGCATGGCAAGTGTAAGTCCGGTGGGGCCATCAAACGCCTGGATGACCAGGATGCCATTTTCCTCAAGGCCTTTACGGATAAAGGAAGCTACCGATGGCTCATCTTCAACCAACAATACTTTCATAACAATACCCTATAAAATTACGGTTTAAAATCAGATATGGGGCAGTTATCAAACCCATTTGGATTGGCCGATGCGCAAAAGAAGTGCTCTTCCGGTTACAAAGTTCCCACAACCGGGTGATATGAAAACTCAAGAATCAGTTTATATCCTGCTGTAGCGCTGGCCAATGAGCTGCTAACTCAAAACAAACAAAAAAAGCAACGGGAATAAGAGGCCTGCAAGGGCAAGTTTCCAGCCTCTGCGCCTGAAACTGTTTTCACCCTTTACGATGAACATCCCGGTGCAGGCAATAACCAGCATGGCTACCCCAAAAACATCGGAATAATAAATCCACCATTTACTGGTGTCTATGTGAAGAATGGTCATCTGTCCGAGCAGCGGTGTAATTTTGTAATGAACAACAGTTCCCGTACCGGTGCCCAAATCAATGTCAACATCATGGTTTACATAGGAGATTCGGAGTGAATTTCCATTTACAGAAAATCTTCGAAGGTCATCCTGAATGTTCTGCTCCGCTGTAATTGATTTTATCAAAACATCATTCACAGAATCTTTAAGTACCGGATTGATCCTGATCTCGCGGATATCGGCCTTATACCTTCGGGGGTTCCAGGACTGGCGGTGGTTGAGAAAAATTCCTGAGAAAGCAAACGCAATGATGAGTCCGAGATAGAAGTAAGCTATATCGCGGTGAGTATTTCTGGCAGTGAGTTTCATTTTTTGAAATGTTAAGCGGGTGTCAAGATAACTGAAAATTTAATCAAAATAGCACCTTACTCCTGGTACGCCACTACCATTTTCTGAATGCGGTCTTTCAAACGCTCGCTGCTCAATTTATCGCGGCTCAGACGATCAACCATAATTGGAAAGGCAAAGGGTGTAGGCTTGTCGGGCCTGGTGATGATAATTTTCTGATGATTGATCCGATCCAGGGCATTGCGCAACCGCACTTCCTCTAATTGAAAATCCATTACCTCTTCATAGGCCTGCCTGAATAATAAATTATGAGCTTCGTATTCATGGAAAACTTCAAAAAAGAGTTGCGAAGTGGACTGGAGATGCCGGTCTCTGACCGGCTTTCCCGGGTACCCTTTGAACACCAACCCGGCAATCGCGGCAATATCGCGAAACTTTCTGCGGGCCATTTCGGTAGCATTTATACTTGCCTGGATATCCTTCAACAACCCTTCACTCCCCAACACGTTTGTTTCAACTGCTTCCTCAATCGGAATTTCCTGGTCGCTGAGCAATTCAAATCCGTAATCATTCATGGCAATAGAAAACGTAATCGGCTTAATACGGGCAATCCGGTACGCCACCAGGGCAGCCAGCCCCTCGTGGACAAACCGTCCTTCGAAGGGGTACATTACAACGTGATGCCCCTCGGAAGTTTCAAAATATTCAATAAGAAACTGGCGCTTGGTAGGGAGTTTCGACCGCGAGCGCTGCAAATCGAACAAGGGTTTCAGGAATTTCAATTCCGGTGAATTTTCTTTTCCATGCACTACTTCATCAAGTTTGCTTCGTATAAGTTCGCTGAGTTGCGAAGAAAGCGGCATCCGTCCTCCCTGCCATGAAGGCACTAACCCTGATTTGCGTTTGCTCTTTCGAACCTGCGCTTCCATATCTTTTATGCGCACCAACTCAAGCACTTGTCCGGCAAACCAAAACGTATCACCCGGGTTAAGCCGCGAGATAAAATATTCTTCAATAGTGCCCAGGTATTTTCCGTTTATGTATTTTACGTGAAGAGAGGTCTCGCCCACAATAGTGCCGATAGAAAGCCTGTGGCGTTGTGCTATTCTCCGGTCTTCAACTTTATACAAACCGTCCTTCCCAACCAGCACCTTTCTGTATTCATCGTAGGCCTGCAATGAATCGCCTCCGGTTGTTAAAAAGTTGAGTATCCACTCCCATTCTTCAGGGCGTATACTCCTGAAACTGAATGTTGAACGAATTTCAGTATAGATTTGATCCGGATAAAAACCATCCGACACAGCAAGGGTAACCAGGTATTGCATCAACACATCGAACGAACGGATATACGGAAACCGGTCTTCCACAATACCATTTTCAATGGCTTCGCGGAGTGCGGCCACTTCTGTAAGCTCTAGCGAATGGGTCGGAACAAAATAAATTCTGCTAATCGCACCCGGTTGATGGCCACTGCGACCGGCCCGTTGTAAAAACCTGGCAACACCTTTAGGGCTGCCAACCTGCACTACGGTCTCCACCGGGCTGAAATCAACACCCAAGTCAAGGCTTGATGTACAGACAACTGCTTTGAGTTTTCCTTCGTAGAGTTGATCCTCCACCCATCCGCGCATGTCTTTGCTGATGGAACCATGGTGCATGGCAATGAGTCCTGAAAGCTCGGGGGCTTTGTCGAGCATTTTATGATACCATATTTCTGCGAATGACCTGGTGTTGGTAAAGATGAGTGTGCTTGTACTTTCTTTTACGATATCAACAACCTTATCGAGCAGTTGAATGCCCAGGTGGCCGGCCCAGGGCATGGTCTCAACCGAATCAGGAAGAATTGAAATCACTTCAATCTGCTTTTTGTGGTCAGCACGTAGCAAGCATGGCTTCATCTTAACTGAAGACTGCGGAAACAAAATTTCCATTGCCTGATTCATATTTCCGATGGTAGCTGAAATTCCCCAAACTTTAAGATGCGGTGAGATGGATTTCAACCGCGACAAGGCCAGTTCAACCTGAACCCCCCGTTTTGAGCCCATTAATTCATGCCATTCATCGGCTACCACAACAGACAGGTTTCTGAAATAGGTGGCATACTCTTTTTGTGCAAGAAGCAAGTGTAAACTCTCCGGTGTGGTAATCAGTATTTCGGGCGGATTAACCTTTTGCATCTCCCGGTTCTTCAGTGTCGTATCCCCCGAACGGACTCCCACCCTCCACGCTAAACCCAGGCCTCCAATGGCAGCAGTTGCCGAAAGTGCAATTTCTTTGGCAAGTGCCCGAATGGGTGTAACCCAAATGGCCCGGAGGCCATTATTCTTTTTTGTCCGGTAATCCGGATGCTGACGGATAAATTCAAGCAGAATCGGAATAACAAGTGAATAGGTTTTACCACTGCCTGTGGGGGCATTAACCAACCCGCTCTGGCCGGCCAGGTATCTCTTCCAGGCCTCCGATTGAAAGGGAAAGGGCGTCCAGCCCCTGGTATTAAACCAAGCCTCACCTGTTTTGATCAAGTCGGCAGCCTTCATGTTCCAATTCGGTTTTTAGTTACTTTAGAAAATTAACTTAAACAATGTCTTCTAAACGTTGTTTATTGCAATTATGGGCCAATATTCCATTAAAGAACTCGAAAAGCTGTCGGGTATAAAAGCTCATACCATACGCATTTGGGAGAAGCGGCATCGCATCGTTGAGCCCATCCGATCAAATACCAACATCCGGCTTTACTCAGACGAAGATCTTAAGCGAATCATCAACGTTGCTTTGTTAAACAGCAACGGCATAAGGATCTCACAAATCGCCCGGATGACGCAGGAAGAAATAAGCCGGAAGATCACTGAATTAAGTGAGCATAAATCGGCTTTCGAGATTTTTGTCGACCAACTGGTGGTCGCCATGATTGATATGGACGAGATGAAATTTGAAGAAGTAATCTCACAACTTACCGAACGCTATGGTTTTGAGCGAACCCTAACCGAAACCATTTATCCTTTCCTGGAAAAAATCGGAGTATTATGGCAAGCAGGAACCGTAAACCCTGCCCAGGAGCATTTCATCTCTAACCTGATCCGCCAAAAGTTAATCCTTGCTGTTGCCTCGGTACCGATTCCATCCCAATCGGCAAGAAAAGCACTTCTCTTTCTGCCGGAAGGAGAGTTTCATGAATTCGGTTTGCTTTTCTTTAACTTTATCGCCCGTAAAAACGGCATTTATACCTATTACCTCGGCCAATCGGTGCCCTTTTCAGACGTTCAGGCTGTTTACCATATCCATAAACCTCAACTGATCATTACTTCATTTGTCTCCACTCCGGCAACTTCACAGGTTAAGCAATTCGTTGAACGAATGTCGGTGGAGTTTGCAGATGCTACCATTATTGCGGCCGGTAACAACCTGAGAAATGCCGCTTTCATACTGCCCCGTAATTTCAAAGTGATTTATAAATCCACCGAATTGGCCGGATTACTCCAGTAGCCTATAACAAGAGGAGCAAATGGGGTCAATGCACCCTTTTGTTTAATCACCTCTTCAAAAAAGTAGCGCAAAGGCTCATTTTAAACTATTCCCTTAGACAAAGCTTTACTTTAAGCCGGAAATCGCGTATAGCATACTAAGATTGTTTAACAATTCGCAACAAACATTAAACATCAATAGCTATGTCTGCCCTAGAATTCGATTATCAAATAGCCGGCCTCCGCAGCACGTTAAAGGACTTTACACGCAGGTTTACCTCCGACCGTGAAGAATCCAACGACCTTGTTCAGGACACCATTCTGAAAGCCCTTACCTACCGTTCCAAGTTCAGGGAAGACACCAACCTGAAAGGCTGGCTCTTTACCATTATGCGGAATACGTTCATCAACAATTACCGCAAAAACCAACGGGCTAAAACTTCACATGATAATACAAAGGATTTGTACCTGCTGAACGTTGAAGATGTGCACACATTTAATAGTCCAGGTTCAAACTATGAATACAAGGATATCTGGAATCACGTAAACGAATTACGGGAAGAACTTCTGGTGCCTTTCAAAATGTACACGTCAGGTTACAAGTATCATGAGATTGCCGAACATCTTGACATACCGCTTGGAACGGTGAAGAACCGGATATTTCATGCACGCAAAGAAATTCAAAGCCGGTTGGCCGGATATTGATTATCTTACCTAACGGTAAACAGATTTTTCTCCATGAAAAAAGTTGCAGTTATTGGTTCTGGCTTTGCCGGTTTATCTGCTGCGTGTCATCTGGCAAAAGCCGGATACGCTGTAACTGTTTTTGAAAAGAACAGCACCCCTGGCGGGCGGGCAAGAAAGTTTGAAGCCCAGGGGTTCACGTTCGACATGGGCCCCAGCTGGTACTGGATGCCCGATGTTTTTGAAAAGTTCTTTGCCACATTTGGTAAGAACCCATCCGATTATTATAAGCTTGAACGGTTAGACCCATCCTATCGTATTTATTATTCAGCAGCAGAGCAACTGGATATTCCATCCGGTATTGATGCGCTTTGCACCATGTTCGACAACCTGGAGCCCGGCAGCAGTAAAAACCTTTTGAAATTTCTGGAAGAAGGTAAGTATAAGTATGATATCGGGATTAACGAACTGGTGTATAAGCCCGGCTTGTCGCTTTTTGAGTTCGCTGATTTAAAACTGATGACCGGAGTGCTTAAACTTCATGTCTTCCAGTCCATATCCACGTACATCCGTAAATATTTCAAAGAGAAAAAACTTATTCAACTGCTGGAGTTCCCTGTTTTGTTTTTAGGCGCTACACCGCAAAAAACACCGGCACTTTATAGTCTAATGAACTATGCCGACATGGCGTTGGGTACCTGGTACCCGCAAGGTGGTATGCATAAAATTATTGAGGGCATGGTGCAACTCGCTATAGCGCTGGGTGTTCGTTTTGAATTTAACAGTGCTGTGCAGCAACTGGAACTAAATGCAGTAAAGGCAAAGGGTGTAATGGTAAACAATGAATTCAGACCATTCGATTACATTATCGCTGGAGCCGACTACTACCACGTAGAGCAAAACCTTATACCCGAATCGTTTAGACGCTATAACTCAACCTACTGGGATAATCGCGTAATGGCACCCTCCAGCCTGATCTTCTACCTGGGCCTGAATAAGAAACTGAAAGGCGTTCTTCATCATACCTTATTCTTTGATCAGGATTTCGGAAAACATTCGGAAGAAATTTATGAGAACCCGCAATGGCCAAGCAGTCCGCAGTTTTATATCAGTTGTCCTTCTAAAACCGACCCAACCGTTGCCCCGGCTGGTCATGAAAATGTATTCATCCTCATTCCGGTTGCGCCCGGATTGAAAGATGATGAGGCTACCCGTGAGCATTATTTCAATTTAGTGATGGATCGGTTTGAGAAAATGACCAGCCAATCCATTCGCGAAAGTATAATATTTAAGCGTAGCTACGCCCACAACGATTTTATTGCCGATTACAATTCCTTTAAAGGAAATGCATACGGCTTAGCCAACACCCTGCTCCAAACCGCCAACCTGAAGCCCAGCATCGTAAACAAAAAAATAAATAATCTGTTTTATACAGGTCAGTTAACCGTACCAGGACCGGGTGTGCCACCCTCCCTGATTTCAGGGCAGGTAGTGGCCCGAGAGTTGATAAAACGTGATAAAAAAGATTAATAAGTAATTTTACTTCGGAATGAAAGAACTGTACGACAAAGTAGCTATTCGATGCAGCCAGTTAACTACCCGGGCGTATAGCACCTCGTTTTCATTAGGCATTCTCTGTCTTAAAAAAGAACTACGCAATCCCATTTACAGTATCTATGGCTTTGTACGATTTGCCGATGAGATTGTTGACACGTTTCACGACTACAATAAGCTGGATTTATTCATGCGCTTTAAAGAAGAGACCTACAAAGCCATAGAAGACGGAATAAGCCTGAATCCCGTCCTTCATAGTTTTCAGGAAACCGTTCGAAAATATACCATTGATAGGTCCTCAATCGATTTATTTCTGCATAGCATGGAGATGGACCTGAGTCAGAAAAGTCACGATTCAAACAGCCTGAAAGAATATATTCTCGGTTCAGCAGAAGTAGTTGGCCTGATGTGCCTTCGGGTATTTGTCAAGGGGGATGATGTAGCCTATGAAATTCTTAAGCCCTATGCCATGAGCCTGGGCTCAGCTTTTCAGAAGATTAATTTCCTGCGCGACCTGCAGGCAGATTACCTACACATGGGCCGAACCTATTTCCCTGATCTTGACCTCACCCACTTCGATGAAGCCAAGAAGAAAGAAATTGAAGAAAGTATAAAAATTGATTTTGATAAGGGCCTGGAAGGAATTAAAAAACTTCCGCGCTCGTCTCGCTTCGGTGTGTACGTAGCCTATGTGTACTACCTCGCCTTGTTCAACAAAATCCGGAATATCCCATGCGAACAGGTATTGAAAAGTCGCATTCGCATTCGCAACCGCCATAAAGCCCGACTG
>JBBINY010000021.1:39357-42190 GCA_037443645.1 Cytophagales bacterium | reverse complement strand
TGCCGGCTTTGGCATTGTTGCCCCCGAATACAACTGGAACGACTACGAAGGACTGGACGTAAAAGATAAAATCGTTCTGGTACTCGTCAACGATCCGGGGTTTGGATCAGCCGATGCTTCATTCTTCAAAGGCAACACCATGACGTACTACGGCCGCTGGACGTACAAATTTGAAGAGGCGGCACGTCAGGGAGCCAGAGGCGTGCTGATCATTCACGATGATGTGCCTGCCGGATATGGTTTTTGGGTGGTTCAGAACAACTGGAACACCTCCCGCCTGTACCTCGACAGGCGTGCTTCCAATCCGTATTTCTGCTCCATGGTGGGCTGGGTATCGAATACCACCGCAAAAAAATTATTTGAAGCCGCCCGGTTGGAATGGGCCGGAGCTGTTTCGGCTGCGCGCAAGCCCGGATTCAAAGCCATTTCCATGAACCTGAAATTATCCACATCCCTTTCCATAAAGGCCTCCTATGACAAATCGTACAACGTGGTGGGAAAAATCACCGGAAGGAAAAATCCTGATGAATGCATTATCTATTCAACGCACTGGGATCATTTGGGCATCGGCAAACCCGATGAACTGGGCGACACCATATATAACGGTGCGCTTGACAATGCCAGCGGAACAGCAGGATTGCTCGAACTTGCCAAAGCCTTTAAAACCATGAAGGTAAAGCCCGACCGAACCGTTGTATTCTTATTCGTTACTGCTGAAGAGCAGAGCCTGTTGGGTTCCGCACACTACGCTGCCTATCCCATCTATCCGGTTGAAAAAACCGTGGCCAATATCAACATCGATGGCATCAATCCGTATGGAAAAATGAATGACATCGTGTTGATCGGCATGGGCCAGTCTGAACTGGAAGATTACCTGAATGAAGAAGCCAAAGCCGTGGACCGCTACACCTCGCCCGAACCCAACCCCGTTGCGGGTTACTATTTCCGCTCCGATCACTTCAGCTTTGCCAAAGTGGGCATTCCTGCTTTGTATACCGGTACCGGTATCGACCATTTCGAAAAAGGTGCTGAATACGGCAAGCAACTTCAGGATGAATACGTAGCCAGATACTACCACAAACCCTCCGATGAATACGATACCACACGCTGGAACCTGGAAGGCGCAGTGGAGGACCTGAAACTGCTTTTCAATGTAGGCAAGCGGCTATCCGTTGAAACCACCTGGCCACAATGGAAGGAAGGGTCGGAATTCAAAGCTGTACGCGTCCGCTCCGGTAACCCGTAAGCATTCATTGCGAGGGAGACCGATAGTAATCGGGAGACCGAAGCAATCCCTGTTTGGATACTAAATTGGAGATTGCTGCGCTCTCAATGACAAACCTGTTTTTGATATGACCTCTAAACAAAATATTCGTGTGATGAAAAAATGTGTAAACCTCCTCTTTGGCTTAATCGTTCTGCTCGTGCCCAGTTGCCAGAAGGCAACCCCGCCCGTGGCTGCCGACCCGGTAGCAGAGTCCAGCAAGTATGCCCCGCCAGAACAAACACCCAAACCGCAAGGCACTGCCCTGCAACTGGGCCTGGCGGGAAGCGCCAAAGTATTTTGCTCGGCCGTTTTTGTTTCGGGAAGGAAACCTGAGGAAGCCATCACACACAGCCTGACCATGTTTTTACCTGAGGAAGAACGGAAATATGTAAAGTACAGGATTGAACCGGAAAAGAAATCGGTATCGATGGTTTACAACGATACACTTTCCCGTTCGGCTACGTATCATGGCGATTGCGGATGCATCATCGATACGGAAAAAGGGTTGCAATTTTCACCACCGGAAATCAAAACATCGTTGCCGGATGCATCCACGCAGCCCTGGCCCATGGGCGATGCATTGGGAAAAATTCAATTTCCGGCAGGCATCAACCGCGATTCGGTTCAGAAAGCCATTGACCTTGCTTTTGCGCCTAACGCATTTACAGCTGCTTACCTTGTTATTTACAACGGAAACATCATTGCTGAACGCTATGCTCATGGTGCCTCGCAAACCATGCAACTCGAAAGCTGGTCGATGGGAAAAAGCATCACCGCCCTGCTCATCGGCCGGATGATTCAGCAAGGCTATTTTAAACTGGATGATCCGGCTCCTGTTCCCGCCTGGCAGCAGGAGGGCGATCCGCGAAAGGAAATCCGCATCAAAGATCTTTTGCAGATGAGCAGCGGCCTGCACTTCATCGCCCATATGGATCCGGAAGCCGATGCCTACACGGATTACCTTGATCACTGGTACATCTACACAGGTGCCGTTGATGCTTTTGCCTACAGTTATTCGCGGCCGTTGCAATACAAGCCGGGAACTACAGGCCGGTATCGTAACAGCGACCCGCTTACACTTGGCTACATTATGCGAGCAACCCTGGGGGGAAAGGGATTGAATTATCACACATATCCTCAAACCGAATTATTCGACAAAATCGGAATACGTAAACAGGTACTCGAAACGGATCCGTTTGGAAATTACCTGTTGTCCGGTTACGACTATGGCACGGCACGCAACTGGGGCCGGCTCGGCTTGCTTTGCCTGCAGGATGGCGTGTGGAACAACGAACGGCTGCTGCCCGAAGGGTTCATCAACTTTGTTTCGTCTCCGGCACCCGGATGGGAAAATCCGGTGTATGGAGGATTCTTCTGGCTGAACATCGACACCTTTCCGATCCGTGAGAAAGCTTACTACATGGCCGGGGCGGGAGGTCAATACACCCTCATCATCCCGGAAAAAAATCTTGTGGTGGTGCGCATGGGACATTTCAACGGTTCATCGGCTGGCACACGCGCGTTGGGCCGGTCGCTGGCAACGATGATGAACGCTATACCAACTGC
>JBBINY010000021.1:0-39347 GCA_037443645.1 Cytophagales bacterium | reverse complement strand
ATAACACTACTCTTGTCTTGCCATGAAATATTTTTTCTTCACTTTACTTGTTCTGCTCATCTTATGCGCAAAAAAAGAATGGCTCAGTTGGGCATTTGAAGAAAATATCAAGGGCACTCTTTCACGCGGCATGCTGGCCGACTTTGCCGTGCTCGATACGGATTTGTTTTCAACCGCACCGGAACAATGGTTAAAAGCGAAAGTTGATTTGACGATTGTGGGTGGGGAAGTGGTTTTCAGGAAATAATTTTTTCTATCGTGACCAGCACTTGTTGGAGCTTTTCTCCAACGAGAATGTTTGTGCTTATGCAGTGGCGGCAATAGGAGCGCTAAAAAATTAGGCGTAGCGCAACTGTGACCAAACGCAATAACGAAGATAGAACTTTATACTTAAACTGCACCCAGCCATTGCAAATAGCTGCCGTTGTGTGTTGCTTTTTCTCTGTCGCCCTACCATGAGATTGCCTTCATCTTGCTGTCAATTTTATCTAGTTTATACTCGTAAATATCCGCCAGTCGTTTGTAGTTTGAAATCATATGGCCTAAGTCGGTGAACTTCTCGTCATTTGCAACGAAGTTTTCAAAGAAGTCCGAATCAGCAAATCCTAAATCTTTGTATGTCCATTCGTAAATGTATGTCAGGTCAGATACTTTTGTCGGTTCAGCCAAAGTTAAGACTCCCGTTGACTTTGCCGCGTCCCAATTACTCGTTGAAATACCCGTCAATGGGATAAAGTCAACACGCAAGTCTGACGTGTACTCGCTTAACGAGTCATTCAAGTTTCTGATTAATTTCACATATTCAAACCTGTCGGGATACTTTGACTGATAGAAACTATAGTCAGTTGCTTTCATAACTAATTTATCCCCTTTGGAGTGACTTAGAATGAAATCTACGTATTCCAAAAAGTCTCTGATCTGGGTAACGTTTGTCCGGTAAATTCTTAAATTTTCCTCTATCTCAAATTTTATTGATTGAAATGTAATTTTCATTCTTTCTTTTTCAACTCTTGATTCTCTCCAGTCCTCAAGCTGAAATGCAATAAAAATTCCGAACAGTGTGCTGATAAACGCAACAAAATGATTTCTCCAATCAATTCTATTCATTCTATAAATAATTAGTAGTCACTAATTTGTCGGTATGGTTACAAAAATGACACACAACAACTGGCCATACACTTTCTTTGCATTTACTTCCTCTATCCCGAATTTACATCAAATTTACCAATGCGCACCACTGCCTCCTGGTTAGTGAAATACCCCCTCAATCCGTACCTTTGTCGTTCCACACGATGATCAGCCTTCGCGTATGAGCACAGAGACCGTCAATCAGCAAAAAACTGAAAAACCAAATCTTGCCGGGCACCAGCCTCCCGTTCCGTATAAACCAAAAAACAAAATCCGGATCGTTACTGCCGCCAGCCTCTTCGATGGACACGATGCCGCCATCAATATCATGCGCAGGATTATTCAGGCTACAGGCGTTGAAGTAATCCATTTAGGGCATGATCGCAGTGTGGAAGATGTGGTGAACACGGCCATCCAGGAGGATGCGCAGGCCATTGCCATGACCAGCTACCAGGGCGGACACAACGAATATTTTAAATACATGTACGACCTCTTACAAGAGAAGGGCGCAGGACATATTAAACTATTTGGCGGAGGCGGAGGGGTTATTCTGCCTGATGAAATAAAAGAACTGATGGAATACGGCATTACCCGAATCTATTCTCCGGATGACGGTCGTGCACTGGGTCTTCAGGGAATGATCAATGATCTCGTGGAGAAGAGTGATATTCCTACCGGTGAAAAAATTAACAAGGGACAATTGACGGTTGACAATCATTTGCTGATTGCACAGATGATTTCGGCTGCGGAAAACTATTTTGAAATCCACAAAGATGTTTTCAAGGAGATTAATAAAAAGGCAGCAACATCAAAAGCTCCGGTGTTGGGGATTACCGGTACAGGTGGTGCGGGTAAGTCTTCGATGGTGGATGAGTTTGTGCGAAGGTTTTTAATCGACTTTAAGGACAAGCAAATCGGATTGATTTCAGTTGACCCATCCAAACGCAAAACCGGTGGCGCGTTGCTGGGTGACCGCATCCGCATGAATGCGATTATTAATCCACGGGTGTACATGCGCTCTCTCGCTACACGGCAATCCAACCTGGCGTTGTCGGCTTATGTTAAAGAAGCAATACAGGTATTAAAGGCAGCCGGATTTGATCTGATCATCCTGGAAACTTCAGGTATCGGGCAAAGCGATACGGAAATTCTGGATCACAGTGATGTGTCGTTGTATGTCATGACTCCGGAGTACGGTGCCGCCACACAACTCGAAAAAATCGACATGCTCGATTTTGCCGATGTGATTGCGCTGAACAAGTTTGATAAACGCGGAGCTCTTGATGCCTTGCGTGATGTAAAAAAACAATACCAGCGCAATCATCAACTTTGGGATAAAAAACCGGAAGACATGCCCGTGTTCGGAACGATTGCTTCGCAATTCAATGATCCGGGTACGAACCAGTTATACAAACACATTATTGATAAGATCGTAGCAAAGACAGGCGCTGATTTGAAATCATCGTTCGAGATTACCCGTGAAATGTCGGAGAAGATATTTGTTATTCCTCCTCACCGTACACGTTACCTCAGCGAAATTTCAGAGAATAACCGCAAATACGATGAGTGGGTGAATGAACAAGTCGCGGTAGCCGAAAAATTATTTGCATTCAACAAAACGATTGAGTCTCTCTCCTCCCCCTCTCCTCGGGAGAGGGGGCCGGGCCTGCCTGCCGTAGGGCAGTTCGGCCCGCAGGCAGGGGGTGAGGTCCTAAAAGTGCTCCATGCAGAATTCGATAAAATCAAACTCAACCTTGATCCGAAAAACTGGAAACTGATTGAGGGCTGGAAAGAAAAAGTGCAGCAATACAAGGAACCTGTCTTTAAATTCAAGGTTCGTGATAAAGAGATCGGCATTCAAACACACACCGAATCATTATCGCATACACAGATTCCAAAAGTTGTGCTGCCCAGGTATTCGAGCTGGGGCGATCTGTTGCGCTGGAGTTTGCAGGAGAATGTGCCGGGTGAGTTTCCGTACACGGCAGGTATTTATCCATTCAAGCGCGAAGGCGAAGACCCTACCCGCATGTTTGCCGGTGAGGGCGGACCCGAACGCACCAACAGGCGCTTTCATTATGTAAGTCTGGCCATGCCGGCCAAGCGCTTATCCACAGCTTTCGATTCCGTAACACTTTACGGAAATGATCCGGATTACCGTCCGGATATTTACGGTAAAATCGGCAACTCGGGCGTAAGCATTTGCTGTCTGGATGATGCCAAGAAACTCTACAGTGGTTTCAACCTGGCCGACCCGAAAACATCCGTATCGATGACCATCAACGGTCCGGCACCGATGCTCCTCGCCTACTTTATGAATGCCGCCATCGATCAGCAGTGCGAAATCTACATCAAACAAAACGGGCTGGAAGAAGAGGTAAAAAAGAAAATTGCCTCCATCTATAAGGGCAAAGAAAGCGAACGACCCGCCTACCAGGGATCGTTACCAAAAGGCAATAACGGACTTGGCTTGATGTTGCTGGGCGTAACCGGTGACCAGGTTCTGCCGAAAGAGGTTTATGAAAAAATAAAAGCCGAAACACATACACAAGTGCGCGGTACAGTCCAGGCAGATATTTTAAAAGAAGATCAGGCGCAGAACACCTGTATCTTTTCCACGGAGTTTGCTCTTCGCCTGATGGGCGATGTGCAACAATATTTTATTGATAAGAAAGTCAGGAATTTTTATTCAGTTTCTATATCAGGTTATCACATTGCCGAAGCCGGTGCCAACCCGATTACACAGTTAGCCTTCACGTTAGCGAATGGTTTCACGTACGTGGAATATTACTTAAGCAGGGGCATGGAAATCAACGCCTTTGCTCCTAACCTGTCGTTCTTCTTCAGTAACGGAGTTGATCCGGAGTATGCCGTAATCGGTCGCGTAGCCAGGCGCATCTGGGCGAAAGCCTTGAAAAATAAATACGGAGCCGATGCACGCTCGCAAATGTTGAAATATCACATCCAGACCTCCGGTCGCTCCCTGCACGCGCAGGAAATCGATTTCAACGACATTCGCACAACGCTGCAGGCGCTTTACGCGATTTATGATAATTGTAATTCGCTTCATACCAATGCATACGATGAAGCGATTACCACACCCACCGAAGAAAGTGTTCGCAGGGCGATGGCCATTCAACTCATAATTAATAAAGAGTTAGGGTTGGCTAAAAATGAAAATCCGTTACAGGGATCATTCATCATTGAAGAATTAACTGACCTTGTTGAGGAGGCTGTACTATCGGAATTCGACCGCATTACCGAACGGGGTGGCGTGCTGGGCGCCATGGAAACCATGTACCAGCGTGGAAAAATCCAGGAAGAAAGTTTGTATTACGAAACCCTGAAACACACCGGTGAATACCCGATAATTGGTGTGAATACTTTCTTAAGTTCAAAAGGATCGCCTACGGTGTTGCCGCAGGAAGTAATCCGGGCTACAACCGAAGAAAAGGAATACCAGATTTCCATGCTGCGGAATTTACATCACTTCCATGGCGACAAAACACCCATGATGCTCGAACGCGTGCAGCAGGCGGCCATTCAGAATAAAAATATTTTTGAAGAACTGATGGAAGCCTGCAAAGTGTGCTCGCTGGGGCAAATCACCAAAGCGTTATTCGAAGTGGGCGGACAGTACAGGCGCAACATGTAAGCAACCTCCTAAAGTCACATCCCGGTACTGATAAACGTCATACCGCGAAGGGCGGGCGCATAGTACTTTTAGTTTTATGCAGCGAATGCTTAGAAAATATTTGACTGAAACAGGTGAAATTTCACGGTTTACCGGAAGGTATTTCAAGGAATTTCTTTTTCCCCCTTACGAGTTCAGGGAATTGCTTCGGCAGTGTTACCTGGTCGGCAACAAATCGCTGGCATTGGTTGGGCTAACGGGGTTTATTATGGGCATTGTGCTGACGCTGCAAACCCGTCCGACACTGATTGAGTTCGGGGCTGAATCATGGATGCCCAGCATGGTGGGCATTGCCATTGTGCGCGAAATCGGTCCGGTAATAACCGCATTAATCTGTGCCGGAAAAATCGGATCGGGCATTGGCGCAGAGTTAGCATCCATGAAGGTAACCGAACAAATTGACGCCATGGAAGTGTCGGGCACCAATCCGTTTAAGTACCTTGTTATTACACGGGTTACAGCATGCATCCTCATGCTTCCCATCCTGGTAATTCTGGCTGACCTGATTTCATTGGCGGGCTCATCGTTTGTTGAATACCTGAAAGGCGGAGTCAGCTATGAACTCTACTTCAGCAAGGTATTTGAATACCTGAAGTTTGGTGATCTGATTCCATCCATTTCAAAATCCTTTTTCTTCGGACTGGCCATTGGGATTGTGGGTTGCTATAAAGGGTTCACATCCCAAAAAGGAACGGAGGGTGTGGGAAGAACAGCCAATTCGGCTGTGGTGATCAGCTCGATGC
This sequence comes from Cytophagales bacterium, assembly GCA_037443645.1. Lineage (GTDB taxonomy): Bacteria > Bacteroidota > Bacteroidia > Cytophagales > Cyclobacteriaceae > UBA2336. The sequence continues at coordinate 33,782 of JBBINY010000021.1, read as the reverse complement.
TGGTGTTCTTACTTGATTTCGTAGCCGTATTGATTACAGACATTTTCTATGAATTATGAAACCCGAACCGGTTATTGATATCGAGAACCTCTGGAAGTCGTTTGGGACAAACCAGGTATTGAAAGGTTTTACCATGAAGGTGTATCCGGAAGAGAATGTGGCGATCATGGGAAAATCGGGTTCAGGAAAATCCGTGCTCATCAAATGCATCATCGGTTTACTACCGGTTGATCGCGGCAAGCTAATGGTACTCGGTCAACGCATCCCCGAACTTAATCAGAAAGAACTTGACCGGCTTCGGATGGATGTGGGCTTTCAGTTTCAGGGCAGTGCCCTGTATGATTCGATGACGGTCCGCGAAAACCTCGAGTTTCCGCTCAGGAGGCATCCGGAAAAGTTGAAAGGTCTGGATCGCGATAAGCTGGTAAACGAAGCGCTGGAAAATGTAGGGCTGCTTTATGCCATTGATATGATGCCCTCCGAACTTTCGGGCGGCATGAAGAAGCGGGTAGCATTAGCACGCACAATCATTATGCGCCCACGGATAATTCTCTATGATGAGCCCACCAGCGGGCTTGATCCTGTTACCGGTAGGGAGATCAGTATGTTGATGAACGAGATTAAAGAACTTTATAAGGCTTCAGCAATCATCATTACGCATGATCTTGCGTGTGCCCGTATAACGGGAAACCGGATGATTATACTTCATGAAGGGAGGAATTATGCTGAGTCGACCTATGACAACCTGAGCTGCAATGAAGATGAACCTGTTAAAGCCTTTTTCAGTTAATTGGAATTCATATGGAAAACGAAACCAGTAGAAACATCAGGCTTGGGCTGTTTGTAACCATCGGTGCCATTATTTTCACCGTAGCTGTTTACCTGATCGGGCAGAAGCAGAGCCTATTCAGTCAAACCTTCAGGCTTCGGGCACAGTTCGCCAATGTAAATGGTTTACAACCCGGTAATAATGTACGCTTCTCCGGAATCAATGTGGGAGCCGTTACAAGCATTACCATTATTAACGATACACTTATTGAGGTGGAAATGCGGCTCCGGGAAGACATACGAGCGTACATCAAACAAAACGCGCAGGCAAGCATTGGCACGGACGGCCTGATGGGCAATATGCTGGTCAATATTACGCCTGGCAGCACTTCAGCTGCCATTGTAAATAACAATGACCTGATTCCGACTTTCAGCCGCATCAAAACAGACGACATCCTGCACACACTCAACGTTACCAATGAAAATGCTGCGATGCTTACCTTCGATCTGCTGGAGATCACCCGACAAATCAAGCGGGGAGATGGTACCGTTTCCTCTCTTTTGTATGATTCGAAACTTAAAGATGAACTCTACCAGATGGCGCATTATTTGCGCCTGACAACCGGAAAGACAAATGCGCTTGTTGATGAACTCAGCCGCATCACCAACGAAGTAAACCGTGGACGCGGTACGGCAGGATGGCTTCTCAACGATACCCTCACCCAACAACAGGTTAAGGAAACAATCACCAGTTTGCAGACCACCGGCAATAAACTTCAGGCAGTTAGCGACAGCATCCAGGTAATGATTTCCGAAATCCGTCAGGGCCAAGGCACGTTGCACACCCTGGCTTACGATACGGCCGTTGCAAACGATCTTAGAAAATCCATGCAGTCAATCAGGGATGGAACCGCCAAATTCAATGAGAATATGGAGGCGCTGCAGCACAGTGCGTTTCTGAAGAAGTACTTTAAGGAAAAGGAAAAAAAGAAGTGAGCCTTGAAGGCGGCTCACTTCGGGTAGTATCAAAGCAGCTAGCCGGGACTTACTTTCTAACGGTAACATTCATACCCGATTCAGTTTTGATTCTGAAGGTAGGCGTGCCATTAACATCCTTTAAATTATACACTATACCCAAACTGTTTCCGTACCTTGATTCCCGGTAAACCGTGTTGTTGGCTTCGTCAAGGATGGCAATGCTTACTCTTGAAGCCTCATCGGCCACCAGCGAAAGCAGGTATTTGCCTTGCTCGTTTAACCTGGTTACATGGATTACCGGCTTACCGGCTTCCTCCCTTGTTTTTCCATACACAATTGATTTGGCATACTTTCCTGACGTGCCGGAAACTTGAATGGTATACGTTCCGTGTTCCATACCTGAAAAATTTACAGGTACCATAAAGCCATTCGCCTTCCGGATTCTCCTGGAAAATATAACCTTACCGTTTTCATCAAGAACGTTCAATTGAACAGTCTCCGGTTTTTGACCCTCATATATAACCTTGAAGATGCCGTTTTGTCGTTCAACTACGGCAAACTTCACATTCACCGAATCACTTGCCCATGCAACAGATGCTGCGGCTATCATCGCAGCTCCCAGAAATAATTTTGCTTTCATAATTTTTAAAATTTGATTCACTGTAAAAATACGTGAATGCATACCCAGAGTTGCCCGGCTGTAAGAAAACTTGATTATTGAAATAAAAAATCGTTTGCGGTATTCATTTTCATTGCTCTTATAAAAAAGTTGACCTATTACCTTCAATGCGAAGCGTCACGGTAAAAAAAATTCCGTCAACGTTTGCATGAACAAGCCATCTTGCTTCCTTTCATTGAGGATTCCCTTAGAAATTCCGATTGACGAGCTTAAACCAACAAGGTAACTTCACGCCCTGTTACACGAGGATTACAGTTTAAATTGCACAATGCAAGCACTGGCGATTTTGGAGCATCCCGCTATAGCTATTTGCAATTCATAAATAGCAGGTGTATTTTCAAAACCTAAATCCTTAAAGCATGAAACTTAATATCTTGTTTGCACTCGTGCTGGTGGCCTTGTTACCGGCCCTGGCACAAAAAAAAGGAAAATCTGCATCTTCATCGGGGGCCCTTGTCTCAGAGGTTAAAACACAACTTCCGGCACCGGTAAAAGTTACCACCGTTGAGGGAATTACCGAGTACAAACTACAAAACGGCCTGCGGGTGCTCCTGTTCCCGGATCCGTCAAAGCAGACCATAACCGTTAACATTACTTACCTGGTGGGTTCCAAACACGAGAATTACGGTGAAACCGGTATGGCGCACTTGCTGGAGCACCTGGTATTTAAAGGAACTCCCAAACATCCGAACATTCCGCAGGAATTAACCGAGCATGGTGCACGGCCAAACGGCACCACCTGGGTTGACCGTACTAATTATTTTGAAACATTTAATGCCACTGAAGAAAATCTGAAATGGGCACTTGACCTGGAGGCTGACAGGATGGTGAACAGCTTCATTGCCAAAAAGGACCTCGACAGCGAAATGACCGTAGTTCGCAATGAATTTGAGATGGGTGAAAACAGCCCGTTCCGGGTAACCCTTCAGCGAACGATGGCCGCTGCATTCGACTGGCATAACTATGGCAAATCAACAATTGGGGCACGAACAGATATTGAAAACGTTTCGATTGACCGGTTGCAGGCCTTTTACCGGAAATACTATCAACCCGATAATGCAGTACTTGTAGTGGCCGGCAAGTTCGAAGAAGGCAAAACGCTTGACCTCATCAACCAGTACTTTGGTGTGATACCTAAACCCGTGCGCGTTATCGAACCCACCTACACGGCCGATCCGGTTCAGGATGGTGAGCGCACGGTAACCGTAAAGCGTGTTGGAGACATTCAAATGGCAATGGCTGCTTACCGCATCCCTCCGGGATCGCATGCTGATTATGCTGCCGTAGAAGTGCTCTCGAATGTAATTGGAACAGAGCCCTCCGGCAGGCTGTACAAAGCATTGGTTGATACTAAAAAGGCAAGCTCAACCGGAGCATTCAGCTTTCAATGGAAAGAACCCGGTCTGTTGCTTTGCTATGCCGAAGTGTTGAAAGAAAAATCGCTGGAAGAAGCACGGGCCGCTATGCTAAAGACACTGGATGACTTGACTAAAAATCCACCCACAAAAGAAGAAGTTGACCGCGCCAAATCAGAACTGGGAAAACAAATAGAGCTGATGTTCAACTCATCCGAGCAGGTAGGCCTGGTACTCAGCGAAGCAATTGGTGCCGGAGACTGGCGCTTACTTCATCTTACCCGCGATCGGGTTGCAGCCGTAACCCCGGATGATGTGAAGCGGGTGGCAACTACCTACCTAAAGCCGGATAACCGGACAGTAGGGTTATTCATACCCACCGAAAATCCTGACCGGGCCGAGATACCGGCAGCTCCCAATGTTGACGAATTGGTGAAAGATTATAAGGGGAAACAAAATGTAGCCCAGGGAGAAGCATTTGATCCCTCACCGGCCAACATCGATTCGCGCACAACCCGCTTTACCCTGGGCAATGAAGCCAAAGTGGCATTGCTGGCTAAAAAAACCCGGGGAGAATCCGTTCGGGTGAATATCACCCTGCGATTAGGTGACGAGAAAACACTGCCCGGTAAATCAACAGCCGGACAGTTAACCGCAAGCATGCTTGATAAAGGAACATCTAAACTATCTCGGCAGCAGATAAAAGATGAGTTTGACAGGTTGAAAGCTAACGTGTCATTCTTTGGATCATCCCGGATTGTAACTGCCTCCATTGAAACCACACGGCCGAACCTGGTGGAAACCATTAACCTGGTAGCCACCGCTTTAAAAGATCCCGTTTTTCCTGCGGACGAGTTCGAAAAGCTAAAGAATGAACAACTGGCCAGCATCGAATCACAACGCAGCGAACCGCAGGCCATTGCACCAAACAGGTACCAGCGCCACATTAACCCATACCCAAAAGAGGACCCACGGTATGTTGAAACGTTTGATGAATCGGTTGCTTCGCTGAAAGCCGCTACCCTGGATGAGGTTAAGAAATTTTACAAATCGTTTTATGGATTTACCAATGGAACAACCGTGAGCGTGGTGGGCGACTTTGACGAAGCCGAGATCAGAAAAGTAATTACCGATAATTTCGGCAGCTGGAAATCACCCTCGCTCTACAAACGCCTGGAAAACAAAGTTTTCGCTGTACCTGCTATCAATGAATCCCTTGAAACCCCCGATAAGCCAAATGCCATGTTCATTGCCGGATACAATTTTGAATTGAAAGACGATCATCCTGATTATCCAGCGTTACTGATCGGACATTATATGTTGGGCGGAGGATTCCTTAATTCACGGCTGGCCGTTCGTATCCGTCAAAAAGAGGGAATAAGCTATGGGGTAGGATCGAATGTGAACATTGCCGCACTTGACAACGCCTCCTCGTTTACAGCTTTCGCCATCTATGCACCGGAAAATGCCGCCAAACTGGAGGCAGCCTTTATGGAAGAGATTAAAAAAGTAATCACGGAAGGCTTCACAGCCGAGGAAGTTTCAGCTGCGAAATCAGGATGGCTTCAGCAACGAACCGTTTCGCGAGCGCAGGATCAGGGCCTTGCTCTTGCATTAAACAATGCCATGTTTCTCAACCGCACATTCGCCTGGGATGAAACCATTGAAAAAGCGGTAAGCGAGTTAACGGCAGAACAGGTTAATGCAGCAATGAAAAAACACCTGGATCCCGCAAAAATCAACATCGTAAAAGCCGGAGATTTTGCCAAGGCAAAAGCCAAAGCAGAAGGCAAGTAAAAATTTAACCCAGAATTGTCATTAGAAAAATTCATTCGTATCAATTAGTTGACGAATACTGACGGCACCGTCAGTATTGTCAGGGTTTAACCCCGACATTGAAAATGACGAAATACTTACTTTACAATACCTCATACAACTTCTTCATTTTCAATTGTCGGCACGGAGTGCAAAAAAGTCTAATGACTTTTTTGGGTTTAAGAATCTATTCAATTAAAAAGGGCCTTGATGGGCCTTTTTTAATTTAAATGATAGGAGTCCCTGCTCTTATACTCGCGATCTAACAAGTGTTGTTGGAATTTTACTTTCTGGATAAGGAATTTTCCGCGGGCCTGGTCATCCCCAAGCAAAAATGCATACCGCTCGGAGATATCAAGGCTCAGCTCATTGGCTACATCGTACAAACTGAAGAAACCCTGGTGCCGGGTTATCTTGCGCTGGTTCAGGTATTCCCGGAACAATTCACCCAATTTACCCCCGGCCAGTTCATTCAGGTCAACCCGCCAGAAGCGAACATCGCCCCCGGGGTACATCTTCGATTTAAACGTTCTAAACAAGGTCTCCATGTGAAAAATGTCCATACACTTCACAATAATATCCGATTCCCCGGCCGGGTACCTCTTTATAACACTTTCCAGTTTCATCAACGAGCCGATCTTCTCTTCGTTAAGGGTATGGTTAAAGAAAATACCAAACGTGATATCGGAATTTTCAGCATCCTGGAGCAGTTGCTTATACCGTGGCTCAAAAATATGGAGCGGAACCAGTTCACCCGGCAAGGGCAAAATGGCCAGTGGAAACATGGGGATGGTGGTTAGCTCAGCCATGCAAGTAGTAACAATATGTTATACAATTTGGTTAAAGTCCATCTCAAAAATAAGTTTGAAGGGAATTTTCAAGTATTTGTCCATTATGCAAGACGGCTTTTGCAGGCCATACCAGAGGTCGTCTGGTCAAAAAAGCCAACGAAGCAGAATGGGCAAAGACGCAGAAAATTCCCAAAAGGTATTTTTGAGATGGGCTCTAATACGAAACCAGATAAAAAGGATTACACCCAAACTCATCGGTTAGTTTACGTTGACCCGGAAGAAATGAAAGATTAATCAAAAATGAGAAGCCTGCCACTTTTCCCCCTGCCTGCTCAACCAGGTGCCCGGCAGCGGCCGCAGTTCCTCCGGTAGCCAGCAGGTCATCGTGGATCAAAACATTCCAACCCGGCTTAATGGCATCCTCATGCATTTCAACGGTAGCTGATCCATACTCCAGATGATATTCCCTGGAAAAGGTGCGGAAGGGAAGTTTACCCACTTTGCGCACCGGTATGAAGGGACAATTGAGCACATTGGCCAACATGCCTCCAAAAATAAAGCCCCGGGCTTCAATGGCTACAATAGCATCTACCTCCATCGTTTTAATGTGATCTGCCATTACTGTAACAATTGATTTTACCAAAGCAGGGTTGGAAAGCACCGGAGTGATGTCCTTAAAAACAATGCCGGGTTTCGGATAGTCGGCAATTTCCCGGATGGTGTGTTTAAGTGGTGTTTCTATGCCAACTCCAATATTCATCCCTCCAAAGAACAAATTCCACATAAAGTAACCTAATTTTAGGTCTCAATTTCTGTTATGAAGATCATTACACGCATGCTGGAGGACGAAGTGTATGAAGCCTCCAACGCTTCGGGCCATTCAATTACCATTGATATGCGGGAGGCATCGATTAAAAAAAATCAGTCGCCCGTTGAACTGCTGCTCTCCTCGCTTTCGGCTTGCGGTGGGGTGGACATTGTGCTGATCCTGAAAAAACGCAAGAAAACCATTACGGATTTTATCATAGAAACCACCGGCATTCGAAAAGACGATGCCCCGCGAAGATTTACAGATATTCACTGCAAATACATCATTACCTCTCCGGATGTAAGCGAAGACGAATTGAACAAAGTAGCCGCTTTATCGCTTGAGAAATATTGCTCAGTAGCGGCAACCCTAACCAGTAAAATAACTTTTTCAGTTGAAGTTAAGCGAGGCTGATTGTACCCGCTTACCGTTCAGGATTACAGTTTCAACCAGATCGCTCCCGTACGCATACGGAAAGTAAGCCAGTGACGGCATGGGCTTTGTTATAAACAAGCTGGCGTTTTTTCCTACCGTTACAGATCCATGCGATTTTTCCAATTCCAACGCATAGGCCGTATTAATTGTAGCAGCATTAATCGCCTCCTCGGGTGTCATTCTCATTTTTATACATGCCAACGAAACCATGAGCTGCATGTTGCCGCAGGGCGAACTGCCCGGGTTATAGTCGGAGGCAATGGCTAATGGCAGTCCCGCCTCGAGCATTTTCCGGGCTGGCGGAAACGGCAGGCCCAGAAAAAAAGCAGCACCCGGCAAAGCAGTTGGCATTATCGAACTGTTTTTCAAGGATTCAATTTCCTCATCACCGATATTCTCCAAATGATCGACACTTAAAGCCCCGGTTTTCACACCTGCCTGCACACCGCCCGAGCGGTGCAACTGGTTGGCATGGATGCGCGGCTTCATGCCGTAGCGCTTGCCTTCTTCCACAATTTGTTCTGTTTCTTGGGGAGTAAAAAATCCCTGCTCGCAGAACACATCAATAAAGTCAGCCAGATTCTCCCCGGCCACTGCCGGGATCATCTCTTCAACAACCAGGCGAATATAGTCCTGTTTCAAATACTCCCTGGGGATGGCATGCGCCCCCAGAAAGGTCGTCTTCACGGTAAGGGGAGTCTCCTTTCCGATTCGTCTGGCCACCCGAAGCATTTTCAGTTCATCTTTTGTAGTGAGCCCATACCCGCTCTTAATTTCCACCACACCGGTACCCGACCGGATAATTTCATTAGCCCTTACAAGGGTGCGCGCGAATAACTCGTCCTCAGAAGTGGCCTGCAGCCGTTTTGCCGAGTTGAGTATTCCGCCTCCCTTTGCCGCAATCTCTTCATACGTTGCTCCTTTGATTTTTAGTACAAATTCTTCTTCCCTGCTGGCAGCAAATACCAGGTGGGTGTGCGAATCAACAAATGAAGGAAGAACAAATTTGCCACTGGCATCAATACCATCCGCAGGCTGGATGGCTGCCGGTAATTCCTCCATACTACCGTACCCGGCAATTACACCATCCGTAATCATCAGGTAAGCATTTTCGAGAACCGGAAGATGGCTCATCGCATCACCGGCTACCGGGCCAGGCAGGTTTTCACGAACCTGCACCAATCCTTTAATGTTCCGGATCAGCAAATCGCAGGTCACAATAAAATAAGATTATTTTCCGAACGCCTCAACACCGTAGTCGAGGTTAGAGCCAAATACCGGGAAGCTGATTTTCAAAAGGGCATAAAATGTTTGGCCTTCAATGCTTGGCCTGTAGCCAATTTCACCGCCATAGGCCCAGCTAAACTGGCGGTTAAACTTTCCTTCAATGCCGGCACGAAAACCAAATTTCTTCAGGTTCACTGCACTCACATCGTAGGACCGCTGTTCGGTCAATATCGGATTACCTGAAGTCGGATCTTTTGGTGTATACACGATGTTGTCCAATTCAAGCGAGGGGGCAAACATCAAGTCAACAAATGCTGTGAGAATCAGGTCGTCAACCCCGGCTTCGAACTTATCAAAACTCACTGCAACGTTGCGAATCCATGTCATGGAGCCTCCCAGGTAAATACCTTTGGAGGAAATGTTGGTGAACAGGTTGGCATCATTGGTGAAATCAGAAAGGAGTACATCATCCGAACTTTTAAAATCCGCATAGGTAAGTCCCTGGCTCTCCATTGCCCGGTTTAAGTCGGTAGAGCTGTCCCAGATAATCCCCCCAAGGCGAGCCCCGTAAATCTTGCGCACTTTGCAGGGAACTTCGGCTGTTAAGGGAACGCGTGCCGCCCATTTATTCCCCTTATAACTGCTCTTGTACAGGAACATTTTGGTTTTGGAACTCTCTTCAAAGTCTTTCAGGTGATAAGTGAATCCAAATTCGTAGTAATTAAATACTTCGAAGCGGTTATCAACATCTGACGTTTTTGATGCCAGATCGCGTGAGAAATCATAAAAGCTCTTGCTGTAGGTCTTCCGGAAATGCGCTCTGAAATCCACCTTGTCGCGCAGGTAGTAATTCACTTCCAGGCCGAAACCTGCATTAATGTTGGTAGCGAACACCTCACCATACAGGGGCTGCAAATGCACAAACAATTTGTTTACCGAGTAGGGCTCGTCATAAATTTCCTCATAGGTTACGGCAGTCTTGTCCTTGCGCTCGCCTTGAGCAAAACTTACCAACGGGAGCAGGAGCAGGCAAAAAATAGTAAACCGCTGATCAGTACGTATCATAAAAGCATTATGGAAGGTAAAAATACGGAATTTATACCGAATCAAGCACTTACGTAATAGCCTCAGGAGGGGGTGATGTAATAGAAAAGGCGTTTTTGCTGAATTTCAGCCTGCCGTTGCCCGGGCCTGCTCCTGGGCTTCCAGCTCCTGGATGCGCCTGATGTATTCCCTTTCTTTGCGTGCCATTTCCTCCTGGGTGGCCGAGAGTTCTTCCATATTCTGGCGCATCTCCTCTTCCTGGGCGCGCATTTCCTCAGCCTGTTGCTGGCTGCGTTCTAACAGCAGACGGGTTCCTTCGTTGCTTCTGACTGATGAAACGGTTGACGCGATACTCTCAGCGAATTTTTCAATCAACTGAATTTCGTGCTCCTCCAGCCGTTTGAATGAAGCCAGTTCAAGTACCCCAAATACTTTTTCGTTTGCCTTCAGCGGAATCAACAGCAGGCATGTTGGGTTGGCCCTTCCCAACCCCGAAGTAATATGTACATACTCTTCAGGAAGCTTTGCAAGGAAAATCCTATCGGCTTCGAGATAACATTGGCCTACCATACCCTGCCCGATCTCCACTCGTTTGGTGATGAACTTCTTCCGCTCAAATGCATAGGCGGAAATCAATTCCAGAAAAGGATGGCGCCCATCGTCATCATTCACAAGGAATAGACCACCCTGGTTGCATCCGGTGTAATTAACTACAAACTTAACCAGCTTGTCATAAAGCAACCCAGACTGGCTGGTTTCACGTAAAATATCACCTATCTGAGCCATGCCCTGGCTTGCCCAACTTCTCCGGGCTTCTTCCTCGGCATTGGCCTTTAGTTTGTCGCGCATGGCCAGTAGCCGCTCGGATAAACCGCTGCTGTCTTCCGTTTCAAGGGCAATGGAATAGTCAGCATTGCTAATGGCTTCGATAAACCGCGAGAGCGTTTCTACCCGGTTAGTCTCCTCGTCAAGGCGGGTTTTTGTCAAGCGCATCAGCTTTTCATTATTCCGGTGAAATCGATAATACAAAAACACAGTCAGGGTAACGGCAGCAATCAAGCCAATCAGTGTGGCATCGAATATCCACCGGGCGCGTTGCTGAACCGTATCCATACGCTCTGAAAGGTAATCGGCTAAGCGGGTTAATGATTTTGAGGCCTGCGAAAATGCCTGATCCGCATCCACCCTGCTATAATTTCCTGAATGCTTTTGCTGATGGATAATTGTAAGCAGTTGCCGCACATCGTACTGAACATTTTTTATTAGTGCCTGAATGTTTTCATCGGGTGACGGAAAATGATCCGTTCCGGATTTACTGCCCGTGTAGGCTGCTTCGAGTTTAGTCAAAGCATTCTGAAGTGGAGCAGACACCTCATTTGCAAGGTCAACGGAATGATCACCAGCAACAAGTTGCACGTAATGAAGCTGGCTTTCCATTACCCATACCCTGCACTGCGCAGAAAGGTTTTGATAGCTCTTTGCCTGACTATTTACGATGTTGATATTCCGAACAACCAGTACAAGTATAATAATGGTGATGACTCCAAACCCCGACAGCATTAACGTGTTTCGGTGTAGTTCACTGAATTGCCTGAATCCTTTCATGGCAGTGTATTATTTTTTGTCAATCAATGTTAACCTCCCAGCCCGAAATTGAACAAACGGTACTAATTGGTTATCGCGGGCATTCTCAAAATCGTACCCCTCTGTAAGGTAGCCGCTAAGTTTCTGTTTACTGAGGGCATCCTGAAAATATACACCATAGCGTTTCAGTGCATGGCCTACAAAAAGCATAAAATCATAGCCCATTTTGGCGTAATCCGAATACACATTGGTGGTTGAAACCCGGCCGTGCACACGGATGAACTTTCGCTGAAAGGCCTGGTAATGGGCATTACCCGGAGATGTGTAGTTGGACGCGAACAGCACAACACCTAATTGCTGGTATTTATCAAAATCAACGGCTGTCTGGTCGAGCCACGCCTCCGAGCCTAAAATAGTTACCGAGTCCTTTCGCGCCTCCACACTGCTGATGACCTTGGTATAAATAAGCGGATCATCAGAAGCTACGAAAACACACCCGAGACTGTCTTTGGGAAGGCTGAACTGCTTTGGATATTTAAATTCGTCAAACTCTGTTGGTGTAGCCAGTATGGTCATGATCCGGCCGGATTCCGCGCGGGGTATTCGCTCAATCTGAATAATATCAAGACCGGTGGTGGCCGCTCGTTTCAAAAAACTCATCGCCAGAACCGAATCGCGCCTGGTTTCTCCAATAAATACAATGCATTTTTTATTTCGCTTGTACGAATCAAGAAACTCAGCCGAATTGGATCCCAGCGATTCCAATGAAGGCTGGAATAAAAACCCATACGGATTATTCCTGACCAAATCAAAATTATTGGATACCGGGTTGAACAGGTTGATCCGGTTGGTACGCGAGAAATCCTGAACCAGTTTATTCTCTTCCTGAAATAACGGACCTACCAGCAGGTCGGTATTCTGTAACTCTTCTTTCGTTAACAATTCTTTGATTTTCTCCGGATTCCGTTCCGTATCATACGCCCGCAGGCTGATCTTTACCCCTTCTTTGGCCAGGGTATCAATTGCCAGTTTCATTCCCTCGTACAGATCGAGCACAAACTGGTTACGCTTACGAGGAGGCGTGGGATCCAACGTGGAGGTCATGAAAGGAAAGAGTGCAGAAACACTATACACTTCCTTAAACACCGTGGGCGGCACTTCATCAATAAAATCCGACTTCTTTAATTTGAATTTTGTGATCAGCTTATCCAGAAGTGCCTTGTCTTCGGGAAGTGTTGATTTGGTTAATGACCGAGCAAGCTTTTCACCGATCACTTCATCGCTGGGATAGTTTTCGTGCATCCGCTTAAGCGACTCCGCATCGGTTACGGAGGCAAGGCCGCTTCGTTTCAGGGCGGTTACGTCTTTGGTGAGCTTACCGCTTTTTATTTGAGCCAACACTTGCAGGCCCTGGAAGTAATCCTGCGCCCCGAAATGAATTTTACCAAGCCACAGGTTCACTTCATCAAGCTGGTCCCAGTTAGGATACAGGGTTTTAACCTGGTTGAACATGTCTTTAGCTACTGAACGATAACCCTGGTGATAGGCACTGAGTGCATAAAAAAAGGAAGCATACAATGAAAATGGATTGGCCGCATCGTATTGAACAAGCGGCTTGAAGGATTCCATTGCCAGGTTGTATTTGCCGTCTTTGAACAGGGCTTTGGCACTGGCGTACTGCTGTTGATAGTTTACCTGCGCGTATGACGCATTCCACACGGCCAACGTGCAGTTGAAAACAATGGCTGTGATGGTTAGAAATAAAAATCGCCTCAGCATGAGTTTATTCCCATTCAATAGTAGCCGGTGGTTTTGAGCTGATATCATAAACAACGCGGTTAACACCCTTTACCTGGTTGATGACGGTGCTTGACACATCAGCCAGAAAAGAATATGGCAAATGTACCCAATCGGCTGTCATGCCATCGGTACTGGAAACCGCCCGTAACGCAACAACCTGTTCGTAGGTGCGTTCATCGCCCATCACCCCTACCGAGCGAACCGGAAGCAGCACCGCACCTGCCTGCCATACCGACTCATATAAACCATGCTGTTTTAATGCATTTATAAAAATGGCATCTACCTCCTGCAGAATGTTCACCTTATCCGGGGTGATTTCCCCTAATATGCGGATGCCCAACCCGGGCCCCGGAAAGGGATGTCTGCCGAGAATGGCCGTGTCAATGCCCAGTGTTTTGCCCACCATTCGAACTTCATCTTTAAACAACGTATTCAGCGGCTCAACCACTTTCAACTTCATGGTTTCGGGAAGGCCTCCAACATTGTGGTGTGACTTAATGGTTGCGGAAGGGCCCTTTACGGAAACCGACTCAATCACATCGGGATAAATGGTTCCCTGGCCAAGCCATTTCACATCCTTTATTGCATGCGCTTCCTCATCGAACACATCAATAAATGTTTTGCCGATTGCCTTGCGTTTTGCTTCCGGATCGCTGAGACCGTTCAAGGCTGAATAGAATTTCTGCTTTGCATCAACTCCTTTAATATTAAGTCCCATCCCCTGGTAGGAATGCAATACCTGGTCAAATTCACCTTTGCGCAACAGGCCATTATCAACAAAAATGCAATGCAGGTTTTTACCGATAGCCCGGTGAATGAGTGTAGCGGCAACCGTTGAATCGACACCGCCAGAAAGCGCCATAACAACCTGATCGTTACCCAACCTCCTCTGAAGATCGGCAATGGTGGATTCCACAAATTGATCGGGCGTCCAGTCTTGAGAGCAACCGCAGATATGCACTACAAAATTTCGCAGCAGGTTTTTGCCTTCAACGGTATGAGTTACTTCGGGATGAAACTGAATTCCATATTGCCTTTTGCCCATAACCTGGTAAGCCGCAATTTTAACGGAAGGGGTACTGGCGATGATTTGAAAATTTTCAGGTACGGAAGCTATGGTATCGGCATGCGACATCCAAACCTGGGTATCGACTGAAATTTCCTTTAACAACTCGCTGTGGTGGTCAACGGAGGTCAGGTGTGCGCGTCCGTATTCACGGGCATGCGATGGCAACACCGTGCCCTTATTTTTGTGGGCGATTAACTGTGCCCCATAGCAAACGCCAAGCACGGGTAGATTTTTGAACAGGTTGAGATCCACATCGGGTGAGCCTGCATCACGCACGGAGCAGGGGCTGCCCGAAAGGATAATGCCCTTCACCTGATCAGTGATTGACGGCATCTTATTAAACGGATGGATTTCGCAATAAACATTAAGCTCCCTTACCCTTCGGGCTATTAACTGGGTGTATTGGGAGCCGAAATCAAGGATGAGTACCTGCTCTGGCATGTGCAAAAATAGCAGGGTGTTGGTGCACACCAAACGCCCGATGGGTTAATAATTACCACCGGTTAATCCTCAACCTTGTAGCAAAACTCCATCAAGTAACCGGCAGCATCATCTACTCCGGCATAAAAGGCTTTGTTCAGCAGGCGGCATCCCTCATCGGTTTTTCCGGCTTCAACAAGCGCTATTCCTTTATAAAGAATTACCTGATAATTGTCGGGTTCAAGCCTCAAGGCAAGATTAAGATACCCTAATGCCGCAGTATAGGCCTCCTGTTCCACACACAGGATGCCCGCATATTGATAGGCGGGTGCATAGCCACCATTCAGTTCAATAGCCTTATTAAACTGGTCAAGCGCTTCGTCCGGATTATCCAGGTAATACCAGGCCAGTCCAAGATATAATTCCACCTCCTCATCGGTTTGAATTTCCTTAACCTTCAGTAAATCTGCTTTCGCTTCTTCATAGTTACCCTGCTCCAGCAGAACCCCGGCTCTCCACCGCAACAAATCGGTATTCCATGGATCCCCGGCCAAAATGTTGTTTAGGTCTTCAAGCTGTTTACCCGTTTCATCCAATTCACGATAAATAAAGGCCCGTAACAGTCGCGCCTCGTAAAAAGAAGGGTTTGCCGGAATGAAGATGTTCAGGTCAGCAAGGGCTTTGGTAAATACCTGCAGGTAGTAGTAACAAATGGCCCGCTTGTACAATGCCAACGATGCTCCGGTATACTTCTTTTTTTTCTGCTCGGCTATAACCTTATTGTACTTTGCTACCGCCTCAGAAAACCGTTGATTATTAAGGAGGGTATCGGCTTCTGTTTCCAGCTTTGTCCATGCATGTTGTGAATGACCCGGAGTGACCAGGCCGATGAGCAACAGCAGGAGAATCAGCCTTACCATTATCCTTTGTTTCGTTCGCGCTTGCGGTCGTGCTCTTTCAAAAAGATTTTGCGTAAGCGTATGGACTTTGGGGTTACCTCCACGTATTCGTCAGACTGGATGTACTCCAATGCTTCTTCCAGTGAAAACTTTACAGCTGGAGCAATTTTCATTTTCTCATCCGAACCGGAAGCCCTGATGTTGGTGAGTTTTTTCGTCTTCGTCACATTCACCACCAGATCGCCCGCACGGCTGTGCTCACCGATAACCTGGCCCTCGTAAACCGGCTCACCCGGATCAATAAAGAATTTTCCCCGATCCTGAAGGTTGTGCAAACTGTAAGGAATGGCCTCACCTTCTTCCATCACGATGAGTGAACCGTTAATTCGCCCCGGAATCTCTCCCTTATAGGGTTGGTACTCCTTGTAGCGATGCGTAACGATGGCTTCACCAGCCGTTACATTGAGCAGGTAATTGCGAAGACCAATGATGCCCCGTGACGGAATCATAAACTTGAGAACCATCCGGTCGCCCTTCGGCTCCATATTCATCATCTCGCCTTTGCGGATGGAGACCGTCTCAATGGCTTTGCCGGCATCGCCCTCGGGCAAGTCGATGGTAAGTTCTTCTACCGGTTCGCAACGAACTCCATTGATCTCTTTATAAATTACCTGCGGTTGTCCGATTTGCAATTCATATCCCTCGCGCCTCATCGTTTCAATAAGCACCGACAAATGGAGAACTCCACGGCCGTAAACAATAAAACTGTCGGCTGAACCCGAATCGCCAACCCGCAATGCCAGGTTCTTTTCCAGTTCGAGATCAAGCCGGTCTTTGATATGGCGCGATGTTACATACTTGCCTTCTTTTCCATAGAATGGCGAATTGTTAATGGTGAAGAGCATGCTCATGGTGGGCTCATCAATAGCAATGGTTTTCAGGGCTTCTGGTTTCTCCGGATCGGCCACCGTGTCGCCAATCTCAAAACCTTCGAGCCCCACCATGGCACATATCTCGCCTGATTTAACTTCTTCTACCTTCTGCTTTTCAAATCCTTCAAAAACATAAAGGTCTTTGATGCGCATTTTTACAACAGCTTTGCTGTCGCGCTTAACCAGTGCAACGGGCTGGCCGCTTTTTAATACACCCCGGTGCATTCGCCCAATGGCTACCCGCCCGATGTAAGACGAATACTCCAGCGAAGTAATCAACGACTGTGTTGTTCCTTCTTCCACCTTCGGTGCCGGAATGTATTTGATGATGCCCTCCAGCAATGGTGTAATATCCGAAGTCGGTTTTTTCCAATCGGTACTCATCCAGCCTTGCTTGGCCGAACCATAAAATGTGGGGAAATCAAGCTGGTCCTCAGTTGCATCCAGCGCAAACATCAGATCAAACACCTGCTCGTGCACTTCATCGGGTGTGCAGTTCTTCTTATCTACCTTATTAATTACTACAATGGGCTTAAGGCCGAGTTGCAGCGCTTTTTGAAGAACGAAACGGGTTTGCGGCATTGGGCCCTCAAAGGCATCCACCAGCAGCAGGCATCCATCGGCCATGTTGAGTACCCGCTCTACTTCCCCGCCAAAATCGCTGTGGCCAGGGGTATCTATAATATTGATTTTGTAATCTTTATACCGAACCGATACATTTTTTGCCAGAATGGTTATTCCACGCTCACGTTCCAGTTCATTGCTGTCCATGATGAGTTCACCAGGATTCTCATGATCCTTAAAAAGGTGACCTGCGTGAAGGAGTTTATCCACCAGGGTGGTCTTCCCGTGGTCAACGTGGGCAATTATTGCAATGTTCCTGATCTTATTTACGTCCATAATCCTCAAAATCCGCTTGAAAAGTAAATTCCCGTTTAATTAAGGCCGCAAAGATAACCAATAAGGTGCAAGGTTCAGCGTTTGGATTGAGGTTGTACTGACTTTATACCACACCCTCTGATTTGGTTACGCACAATACCGCAAAAAGGTGCCCATCGGCAAATTGTTGCGATGTTTTGACTTTAGAAAGAACTCACCGCTTTCAATGCGGCTTTCCTCAAAATACGTTTTCATTATATTTAATCCCACCAGGCTGGATAGCCCAGCGGCATACATGTTCAGGATAAAAAAGCAATTTTTCTTTTCGAGTAATGTGCTGCTCATACCTACCAACTCATTCACGTGTTCCTGCAGCATCCACTTTTCGCCATCGGGGCCACGGCCATACGGTGGCGGGTCCATTATAATGCCGTGGTATTTATTGCCGCGTTTTACTTCGCGCTTTACAAACTTAAACGCATCTTCATAAACCCAACGAATATCCGCAAGGTTGTTCAACTGCATATTCTGGTTTGCCCAGTTAAGTCCGGGGCGTGAGGCATCAACATGTGTAACATGTGCCCCGGCATAGCGGGCAACAACCGATGCCGCACCGGTATAGGCAAACAGGTTCAACACTTTTGGATTGGAGAGTTTCCAACTGTCCAGGGTATCCAGGATAAAATTCCAGTTTTCGCCTTGCTCCGGGAAAATTCCCACATGGCCAAACCCGGTTAAGGCCAGTCGGAAGACAAGATGCATCTCGTTGTATGCATACTGAATGTGCCAGCTTTCGGGTATGGGTTTGATCTTCTTCCACCCTCCTTTCACCTCATCGGTAAACCGAAAGCGGTCTTTTTGCTCCCGGTCAAACCGGGCATGGGCCAGGGATGTCCACTCCTTTTCAGACAATACCGTACTCCATATGGCTTGTGGTTCAGGCCGAATCAGCACAAACTGTCCGAAGCGTTCCAGCTTGCGGCCTTCGCCTGAGTCAATCAGTTCGTAGTCGGCCCAACTGGCAGGGTAAAGGAGTTTGAGGTTCAATTGTCAACTTTCCGAAAGTTAAAAACTTTCGGAAAGTTTAAAGGAAAGATGCAACTTTCGATAATACTGTACTGAATGAAATCAGGTGACCTTATATCCAGTGCTCAAAACCCCAAGATTAAAAGCTTGCTGAGTCTTCAGAAGCCCCGCGAGCGGAAACGCCAGCAACTTTTTATTATTGAAGGAAGGAAAGAAATTGCCATGGCACTTCAGGCAGGCTATAAAATTGGTAACCTGTTTTATTGCGAGGATATTATTTCTGCCGATGAACTGAAGGACATCGGGCTTCAGGATAAGTTTAATGCCCGCGTAACAAGGGATGTGTTTGACAAAATTGCCGTACGGGAAAATTCTGGCGGTGTAATTGCAGTTGCTGAAATGAAGCCGCATAGCCTTGAACGGATTACGCTTTCAGCCAACCCCCTCCTTTTAGTGGTGGAGTCGGTTGAAAAGCCTGGGAACCTCGGTGCCATTTTACGAACGGCCGATGCGGCAGGTGTGGATGCGGTGGTGAGTTGTGATCCCCAAACGGATTTTTACAATCCCAATGTTATCCGCTCGAGCCTTGGCTGCGTTTTCACCACGCAAATTGCCACCGGCTCCAGCGAAGATACAATTGCATGGCTTAAGCAAAACAACGTCTCCGTTTTCTGCACCTATCTTGGCGCTTCAAAACCCTACACAGAAATAGATTACTCACAACCTTGCGCCATTGTGATGGGTACAGAAGCAACCGGGCTTTCAGCCAGCTGGGTAAAAAACTCAGATGCCAACATCATTATTCCTATGCATGGAAAGATTGATTCCATGAATGTATCCACAGCTGCCGCGGTGGTGGTGTTTGAAGCCAGGCGTCAGCGTGCCAGATAAATAATCTGACTTTCTTTTCTTACCTTTGACTATGAGATTTACAGGTTGGCTGATGGGTATACTGCTGATTGCTTTATCCTGTGCAGACGATGAGGCGCATCAACATCGAACCTATAAAATGGGCTTCCAAAATTCCGCTCCCCGTTTCGATGATTTTGACCTGATTATCCAATCCCTGCTGATGTGGTCGGAGCGTGCCGATGCCGCCATTATCTCCACCGAACCTCCCTGGGAGGAACTGCTGGCGGGACATAACCCGGTTGCCTATGTGGTTGATAATTACAAAGCCCTGGTTGATTATTACAGAAGCAAGGGTTTCGAGTTATGGGTATACATCGATCCGCAAAACGGACTGGACCGCACCTCCGATGCCGCAGAACTGGTGGCAGCCGGGCGAAGCATTGCCGAACCCGAGATACAGGCATTATACCGGAGGTTTGTTGTGGTGATGGACAGCGTGCTCAACCCTGAACACCTGGGACTTGCCCTTGAAACCAACCTCATCCGCGATGCGGCTCCGGCATCCATCTATAACGGGGTGAAACAAGCCGCCATGGATGTTGCTGCAGAAATCAATACACGGGACCCGGGGGTAAAAATCAGCATCAGTGTGCAGGTTGACCACGCGTGGGGTAAGCTGGCGGGCGGACCCTATACCGGTATCGCACAGGATTTTACCGACTTTCCGTTTATCGAGGAACTGGGCCTTTCTTCCTATCCGTATTTTGCGTGGGGTGTTCCCGCTGATATTCCTGTTAACTACTACTCCAAATTGGTTGAAGGGAGGAACATGCCGGTGTTTATTTCCGAAGGAGGCTGGTCTTCGGAGTCTGTTACATCAGGTCCTGTTACTTTTGTCAGCTCACCGGCAGAACAACGCGATTATATTTTGCACCATCATGCATTGCTGAATACGGTTAATGCAACAGCCTATTTTCAACTAACATTTACCGATATTGATCTGACCGGATTACCCCCCGGAATAAGCGACAACATCCGGTATTTTGCATTTATCGGATTGGTTGATGAAGAGCTTCAACCTAAACCTGCGTTATCGGCCTGGGATAAGTTTTTCAATTTACCCCTGATCCAACCCTAGGTTAATTCGAATTCAGCGATTTTTCATAAACAGCTACCCACTGCATTGGCTTTACTTTTGACGCCAACTTCCCGATAAGGTCCAGTGGGATGTCGTTTGGATTTTTGAACCGGATGCAGGATTTACCCATATCCAGTTTCTTATCCGATAACTTTTTCCATTCCTCCACAAACCAATCGTGGAGGACTCCCTGATACATCATCATATGATAGAGGGCAAAATAATTTTTTTGAGATGCCAGGCACATGAACGGTAATGGTTCTTTTGGATTTGCATGATACCCCTTGGGGTAAAGTTTATGTGGTACCACATAACCAATCATGCCATACTGCATGATCTCCTCAAAGCCTTTCGGAAGGTTGCTGAGTATTGCCTTCCGGATAGCGCTGATCGCTTCGGCCCGAGGGGGTGGTAGCGATTTGATATACGCATTAACAGTTTTGGCCTTGGATTGCATGGTTTAGAATGGCTTGCCGGGTGTTGTTGATCGGGCTTATGCAGGGAGAATTTCCTTCTTTCTCAAAATCCCGGCACTGGCAATGGTGATAATAAGACCAACCGGAAATATTTCCATCAACGTAAACCCAAATCGGATTAATGGGTTAGTATACAATTCACCAATTTTTCCAATTCAACTTTCTTGTCGGCAAGTTCATCTCCGGAAGCACCCTCTTTTGCCATGGCCTCAAGCTGGCATTGGTTATACCATTCGATAAAATCAGGGTACACAAAACGAAATGTAAACTCCCAGGTTATAGCATAAAAGAAGGAGGCAACCACAGCTATTAATATCCCAACCGAAAAGGCCTTTCCAAATGTGATAGAACCGTTTAATTGTTCATCACGATACGATTTCACCCCAAAAAAAATGAGCAAAAAGGCGATGATCATGCTGGTAAAGCCAACATATACCCCATTATCGTGGTTAAGGGTGCCGTTGCGGAACAACGGTTGCGTAATAAGAAGCATGGCCGATACAATTGCACCGGCAAGAAGGCCATAGGTTAGAACTGTCTTTTTCATATCATTTTTTTTGCTTCAAATCACTATCTAATATACTTCCAATCCCTCACCCAAAAGTATGAATCAACTTAAAACTTTCGATTTCACCCGAAGGTGTGAGTTACGGAATCAGCCGAAGATCCTTCGCCCTTTGAATAGCCTGTGTACGTCTTTTGGCATCGAGCTTCAAAAACAAGCTTGCGGTGTGTGTCTTTACCGTGTTAAGGGAGACAAACAACGTATCAGCAATTTCCTGGTTCGATAATCCCCTGGCCATCCATTCAAGCACTTCAATCTCCCGCTTGCTGATTCCCGTTCGTAACAGAGCCTCCTCGTCCAGCTTAAATTCTCCCTGTTGTATGCCTTGTTGCATTTTTCGCTTTCGTGCAATTCGCTGCCCGGCCCATATACCCACAAGGGTAAATAACACTCCGATTATCCCGATATACACCTCAGCCGACAATTTTTGGAAATAGAACTGGAACTCAATCATTTTAAGAAGTAAAATGGCGACTGCCATTACCAGTCCATATATCAGAATCGTCTGCTTCAAGCAATTAATTTGAAAATTTTCTTCTTAACATTGAACTGCCAAATTATTACTTAACAGGATATGGAGCAAAGTACAATAACTGCATTGTTTCTTCCGCTAACGCTGGGTGTTATAATGCTTGGCATGGGCATGACCCTTACCCTGGCCGATTTCAGGAAAATATTTGTTTACCCTAAAGCCATGCTGCTTGGCCTGGCCAACCAGTTGGTGTTGCTCCCCATTATCGGATTTGCAGTTGCTTCATCGTTTACGCTGGAACCTGAGCTTGCCGTAGGCATCATGCTGTTGGCTGTATGCCCCGGAGGCCCGACATCCAACATCATTTCACACCTGGCTAAAGCCGACCTTGCCCTTTCGGTTTCCTTAACAGCATTCAGCAGTGCGATTACCAATTTTACAATACCTGTCCTTCTTAATTTATCGCTATTCCATTTCATGGGAGGCAAGCAGGCCATCCAGTTGCCGGTTATGCAAACCATGGTGCAGATTTTTGTAATCACCATCCTGCCCGTTTCCATCGGCATGATGATCAAAAAGCGTTTTCCTGCTTTTACCGAGCGGAGCCTGAAAGCCGTAACGATTGCTTCGGCTATCTTCTTTGTATTGATACTGGCGCTGGCAATTTTGAAAGAGCGGGCTAATATTGTTTCATACTTTCAGCAATCGGGCATTCCGGCTTTGTTGCTTAATGTAGCTGCCCTGGTGGTTGGCTTTGTTACAAGCCTTTTGGCAAAATTGGATTTTCGACAGAAAGTGGCCATTTCCATTGAAACCGGCATTCAAAATGGCACCCTTGCCATAGCCATCGCGTTAAGCCCGGTTATACTCAACAATTCGGCAATGGCCATTCCACCGGCTATTTATAGCTTAATTATGTTTATCACCGCCACGGTGGTTGTTGTGCTGGCAAGAAAAACCAAACCTCTTGAAACCAGGAATTGATTACCCGGCCCATCCCTCGCGATCAAGACTCCGGTATTGAATCGCTTCAGCAAGGTGTTCTGTTCTTATTTCGGAAGATCCGGCTAGGTCAGCAATGGTGCGCGACACTTTTAATATCCTGTCATATGCCCGGGCCGACAGGCCCAATCGCTCCATGGCGGTTTTCAGCAGCGTTTTACCTACATCATTAATTTCACAGATCTCTTTAACCGTATTGGAAGGCATCATTGCATTGCAATAAATATTTTTCTGCTTCGCAAAGCGTTGTGACTGTTTGGCCCGTGCATTCACCACCCGTTCCCGGATTTGCGCACTGGTCTCCACACTTCGGTTGGCCGTCATCTCATCGAAACTGACAGGAACCACTTCAACATGGAGGTCAATGCGATCCAACAGGGGTCCGCTCACTTTGCTTAAATAGCGTTGCACCACCCCGGGGCCGCACACACATTCTTTCTCCGGATGATTGTAATACCCGCACG
This sequence comes from Cytophagales bacterium, assembly GCA_037443645.1. GTDB lineage: Bacteria > Bacteroidota > Bacteroidia > Cytophagales > Cyclobacteriaceae > UBA2336. The sequence continues at coordinate 10,304 of JBBINY010000021.1, read as the reverse complement.
GGCAGGGATTCATGCTGGCCACCAGCATAAAGTTAGCCGGATAATCCAGCGACACCTTTGCACGCGAAATGGTAACCTTGCGGTCTTCCATCGGCTGGCGCATTACCTCAAGAACAGTTCGTTTAAACTCGGGCAGTTCATCGAGGAAGAGTACTCCGTTATGCGCCAACGAAATTTCCCCGGGCTGCGGATTGCCACCCCCGCCTACCAAGGCTACATCGGAGATGGTGTGATGGGGCGCACGAAACGGCCGGGTTGCAATAAGTGCAGTCTCGCGACCTACCTTTCCGGCAACAGAATGGATCTTGGTGGTTTCGAGTGCTTCGTTTAATGTTAGCGGAGGCAGAATGGTTGGAAGCCGTTTAGCCAGCATGGTCTTGCCTGCTCCGGGAGGACCAATCATGATCACGTTATGTCCTCCGGCAGCAGCTATCTCCATAGCCCGCTTAATGTTCTCCTGTCCCTGCACATCGCTGAAATCGGTGTCGTAATCATTCAACTGAGCAGCAAAAACCTGCCCGGTATCTACCCGCAGCGGCTCTATGGTAAGTTGCTGACGCAGGAAATCAACGGCATCCTTAAGCGAAGAAACCCCATAAACATTCAGTTCGTTTACAATAGCCGCTTCACAGGCGTTGTCTTTCGGAAGAATAAAACCTTTAAACCCTTCCCTTCGGGCCTGGATAGCGATGGGGAGTACACCCTTTATCGGACGAAGAGAACCATCGAGGGCCAGTTCACCCATGATTACAAAATCTTCGAGTTGGCCGGTTGTAATCTGCCCGGAAGCCTGAAGGATGCACAGGGCAATGGGCAGGTCATAGGCCGAGCCTTCTTTGCGGATGTCAGCAGGAGCAAGGTTAACCACCGTTTTTTCGCGTGGCATAAAAAACCCGAATTGCTTGATTGCCGATTCAACACGGTGTTCGCTTTCCTTTACTGCCGTATCGGGCAGGCCGCTCATGTGGAAGCGGAGGCCCTGGCCAACACTTACCTCTACGGTAATTTTTCGTGCCTCAACCCCATGCACTGCACAGCCGTAGGTTTTGGCCAGCATACTTACACTTGTTTTTCGATAAGCAGGATGAGGATGTGCACAATCTTGTAGTGGATTTCATGAATCCGATCGGCATACCCAAAATGAGGAACGCGAATTTCCACATCGGCCTGGGAGGCCAGCTTGCCTCCGTTTTTTCCTGTGAGTGCAATTACCTTCATCCCTTTCTTTTTGGCTGCCTGTGCCGCGAGTAATACATTTTGTGAATTACCACTGGTGCTGATGGCAAGCAGCACATCGTTTGGGCCGCCCAGCGCATCAATGAACCGGGAAAAAATATAGTCAAATCCATATTCATTGCCCACACAGGATATATGACCGGAATCAGAAATGGAAATTGCCGGCACCGGTGTGCGGCTTTCATGGTACCGTCCTGTAAGTTCTTCAGCAAAATGCATGGCCACACAGTGCGAGCCTCCATTTCCGCAGGCGATAATCTTTCCACCGTTGTTTACAGCCTGAACCATAACTTTGGCGGCTTCGTCCATGCGCAGGTAATTGGTTGGTTCCTTCAAAAAATTATCAAGAACCGTTGCTGCCTGCTGCAATTCGGTGGTAATGATATGTCGTGTATCCATTGGTCTACTTCGGCTGACCGGCCGATCCTGAGAGTCTGGAAGCCTCGTTTAAATCGTACATCTTGGCTTTTAATGTGTTAAGCTCAGAAACAAGCTGTTCTTTCTCTGCTGTATTTCTCCGGTTATCGCGGTAGTGCAGAATTACATTGGTAATGAACATAAAAAGTAAAATGAGCGAACCATACTTTAACATCCATATCCTGCCTTGCATTTGGATAAGAAACTGGAAGTTTTCCTTCTGTCCGTCCATGTACAAACTGAAAAGAAAAATAAACAAATGCAGCACGCCAAATACAGTATAGAAAATGAGCCTGTTTTTCTTCATCATAAGCCAGCGAATTGGAGAACAAACTTAGCCTTTTTAGAACAAAGGCAAAAGGGTGCGTTTAAGCCTTTTGGATTTCACTAAGCTTATTATAGAGCCCGCCCTGACTAACCAGTTCATCATGCCGGCCTCGTTCCACGATGCGGCCATCCTGGAGTACAATAATTTCATCCGCATGCTGAATGGTGCTCAGCCGGTGGGCAATTACGATTGACGTGCGGTTTTTCATGAGCTTGGTCAGGGCATCCTGCACCAACCGTTCTGACTCCGAGTCGAGGGCTGAAGTGGCCTCATCCAAAATCAGTATTGGCGGGTTTTTCAGCACCGCGCGTGCTATGGCCAGTCGCTGGCGTTGACCACCTGAAAGCCTTGAACCGCGCTCACCGATAAACGTTTGGTATCCGTTTTCCGTTGCCGAAATGAAATCATGTGCATTGGCAACCCTGGCAGCATATATAACATCTTCTTCGTTTACATCGCTCATGCCAAACGCAATGTTGTTAAAGATGGTGTCATTAAATAAGATGGATTCCTGAGTTACAATACCCACAAGTTTTCTTAGTGATTCAAGGTCGCACTCACGCAGATCAACACCATCAAGCAAAACAGATCCGGAGGTTGGATCATAAAAGCGGGGTACCAGGTCAGCCAATGTAGATTTGCCGCCACCTGAAGGACCAACCAAAGCAATGGTTTTTCCTTTCTCAATTTTCAGGGAAATGTCTTTAAGCACCATCTCCTTTTCATATGCAAAGCTTACTTTGCTGAATTCAATGGCTTGCCTGAATTCCCTCACCGGCAGCGCACCGGGTTTGCTGATAATGGCTGGCTCCAGGTCCACCACCGAAAAAATGCGCTCAGCCGCGATGGTTCCCTTCTGTAAGGAGGTGATTCCGTTTGAAAAGTTCTTTGCCGGCTGAATCATGGAGGCGTAAAAGGCAAGAAATCCCATAAATACCTCGGGCCTCAACCCATTGCCCTCCATGACCAGCTGCCCTCCGTAATACATGATGACGGCCACTATAATCACTCCCAGAAATTCAGACAGCGGGGATGAAAGTTCATTCTTGCGCGAAATGGATAGGTTTACTTTGCGGTGATAGGTTGTTTCATCTTCAATTTTCTTAAGAATAAAATTACGCGCATTAAACGCCTTGATCACACGCATGCCGCTAAAGGTTTCATCCAGAATGTTTACGATCCTGCCCATCGCCTCCTGACTTTGGCGTGCTTTCCTGCGCAGACGCTTGATAATCTCGGCAACAATGCCTCCGGTAACCGGCAGCAGGATGAGCGTAAACAAGGTTAGCTTGGCCGAAATGACAAACAGTATGATAAAGTAAACAATAATGGTAATGGGTTCTTTCAGCACGCTCATCAGGCTGTTTACTATGGCTGTCTCCACTTCACCCACATCATTTGTAAAACGGGAGATTAAATCGCCCTTGCGCTGGTGGTTAAAATAGCCGATGTGAAGACGGGATACATTCTGAAACAGGTGTACCCGCATCCGCTTAACGATATCCACTTTAATGCGCGAGGCCGTCATCCGCTCCAGATAGCGAAACAGGTTTGCCAGAAAAACAGCAGCCACAATCAGCACACAAACAAACAACAAGGCATTTACGCGGCCTTGCTCGGCAATAACGCGGGCAAACTCATACTTGAATAACCCGGTTGCGTACCCGATGGAGAACGAAGCCTCAGGAGGTGCAGGTACGGTGGTACTCACATCCTGCACAAACAAAACTTCCAACATGGGCATAATCAGGCCCAGATAAGAAGCGCTGAACACTACACCAAGAATGGAGTAGATAAAAAACTGGACTAACCGAGGTATGATGTTCGGGGCGTACTGTAAAATGCGAAAGTATATCTTCATGAATCAAAACTCGTACAGCCGTTGCGGAATATTCCAGCGCAAAGCTAACGAAGTTATGCTTGCGTTGTTGTTGTAAAAGCCAAGATCACTTTTGCTCTGCCTTATGATAACCCCAAAGTCAACAAACAGGTTGTGTTTCACCATCCACGAAGCCGAAAGCGTGGCAAACGCGATCTGATTTCCAAAACCCTGTCCGATGGTGTTCCCATAATCCTTATTGCCGGTTCCGTTGTTTCGTGTTGAATTATCCTTCAGCATATCGCCTCCGAAATTGAGGCCGGTGGAATCACGCCCCGTATTGGTAAGAATGAGCTTTCCGACAAGGGTAAGCCGGGGCAATGGCTGGTATCTCACAATACCTGCTACTTCGGTAAAATTTGCTCCCAGCGGGTGGCCCAACGACTGCCGGTAATGTGAGTAACTGCCATACAAGGTGTTATGTGAAAACGTGTAGGGCCGTACAATGTTGGTTTCAGCCTGCACATCAAGGTTGTTAACTCCGAATGCGTTGATGTATTTAACACCGGCCTGCACCCCGAATTTATTTGCCCACCAGCCATTGCCTTCCATAATTCTGTCCAGCACAAACTCATCCAGTACAAATTGTCCGTACAATTGAACGCCCCGGTACAAATTCCACTTAAAGTCGACCCCCAGCATAACATTGTCGCTGCTGCCGTTTTGCTGCTCTATAGCCCGATAAAAAATTACGGGGTTAAGATAATCCAGCCGAAATGGCGTTGAACCTGTGGAATCATCTGCATTGAATACTACGGACTCAAAAATGCCAAGGTTAAACTTTTTGCCGATGTTGATGCTTAGGTGGTGCAATGCAATAAACTTTTGAGGGTATCCTCCGCTTACTGACTTTAATCCGCTGGCATTACCCCTCACATCACCCGTCATCTGAAAGGTGCTGAACAGGTAATTCAATTTCCACACTTTAACATTGCCTTTGATGAACCATGCAGGTGGCGAGAAATCGGAAAAGACAAGCGACCGGTACCCATTTCCGATAAAAAACCGGTCGTGCCCAAACTGCAGGTTAATGTGGCGTGTAGCTTCAAATGTAATGTGGCCGCGCGCCTGTAAAAAATCATACCCCTGATCCTCCTTGAATGTTTTCCAGAAACCTTCATGCGGTATCACAGGATGGTTGTTTATGGTATCGGCAACAAAATCGGTAACATAAGCCGGAAGACGAACCTGGTTATCGGTGAGGTACGTGTAAAAACCCACCTTCTTATCAATCATGCCGCGCACTTCAAGTCCCCGTGTGTTTGTGAATAGCATTTCATCGGTTCGTGAATCAGTCCCGGCACCCAGGTAAAGCACCGGGTTAATGTGCAAGTCAATAGACGGATCATCAACATAAAACAAATCCGATTGCTTTTTATAGAAATGCCTCAATGTTGGCGCCCTGCTATCGCTGGATTCGCTACGCGACCACTCCCAGTTGTCGTTGAGGTAATACTCCCGGTTAAAAGAGTCGCCCTTTGAGATGATCCGGTCCAGGGCAGTTACAGTATCTATAAGCGCAACGATTTCGGAACGCTTATACGGTTTAACCGTGGTAAACACCTGGGGCAATACCTTGCCTGTCAGGATCTCATAGCGGTCAATGCCGTGATAATACAGCTCATTTAAAGGAGCATAACTGCTTTGCGCGAAAGCAGGTAAGGGCGACAAAAAGGCAATCAGAAGACGGAAATTCATTAAAAACCGAACCAATTTGAGCAAAATACACAGGTTCTTCGGTTGTCCCAAAAAAGCAGGCCTGTGGCTTGAATTTGCTTGCTTTACGCTTATCTTTGCAGTCCTTTTAAGGAAAAACGATACGAAACGAGATGAAAAAGGACATTCACCCCGACTACAAAGAAGTTGTTTTCCACGATACTTCGAGCGATTTTAAGTTTTTGACCCGGTCAACCATAAAATCGAAAGAGAAAATTAAATGGGAAGACGGCAAGGAATACCCCCTTGTAAAAATTGAGGTTAGCTCTGCTTCACACCCCTTTTTCACCGGCAAAAAGCTTTTTGTGGATACCGCAGGCCGTGTTGAGAAATTCCAGAAAAAATATCAAAAGAAATCTTAATTACTTCTTCTTATATGCATGAACCCTGACGGTGACCGTCAGGGTTTTTTTATTTGCATCATCGGGCAACCATCGCATTGTACCGGCAGTGCTCTATATTTACCCTATGAATCTTGTTCTGTTTGATGACCCCGTCATTCGCATTAACCTGCTGCCCTTCACATTTACCCGGCCTGTTTCGGCCATCCGGATTGGCATCCTGACCATTGCCGAAAAATGGGAGCGTTTGCTTAACCAATCTGCCTCTCACCTGACGGAGGATTACCTCTCGAAAAAATTTACCCTGACCCCATCTGCCGATAACCTGCTCGTTAACGCTGTTGTTTGTCCGGACGCTTCCCTTGCGGATGCCGTGAAAAAACTTAAACCGGGCGAGGGCCTTAAAAGCAATGACCTTGTGCTTGCATTCCGCTCATCACAAGCTTCACTTACTGCCGTACCCTCCATAGCATTCTTCGACTATCCGAAAGCAGTAACAGCAATTGACCAGGTGTGGAAAATTTTCCAATTCAATGCCGCTCAACTGCGGAGTGATTTTGCGCTCCTTACAGAAAGCAGGCAAAGCATGCCCATAACCGATCCTTATACCAGCGTATACAATCCGTCCGGTATCTTTTTGGAGGAGGGCGTTCAGCTGCGTGCAGCGGTACTGAATGCCGAAGACGGCCCGATTTACCTGGGAAAAAATTCCGTAGTGCAGGAAGGCGCCCTTGTGAAAGGTCCGTTTGCATTGTGTGAGGGTTCACAGGTAAACATGGGCGCCAAAATGAGGGGCGATTCAACCGTTGGCCCCTACTCAAAAGTTGGTGGTGAAATAAGCAACTCCGTTATTTTCGGATACAGCAACAAGGCCCACGATGGCTTTCTGGGGAACTCAGTAATAGGCGAATGGTGTAACCTCGGTGCCGACACGAACACGTCTAACCTGAAAAATAATTATGAAAACGTAAAGGTTTGGAGTTATGCAAAAGGCGGATTTGCAGACACCGGCCTGCAGTTTTGCGGACTCATGATGGGCGACCACAGTAAATGCGGCATCAATACCATGTTCAACACAGGCACCGTGGTGGGAGTTTCTGCCAATATTTTCGGTGATGGGTTCCCCCGCAACTTCATTCCTTCTTTTGCCTGGGGAGGTGCCAGCGGGTTTACCACCTTTCAGCTCGCAAAAGCTTGCGAAACAGCTTCGAAAGTTATGGCCCGAAGAAACAAATCGCTGGACTCCGCTGATCAGGAAATTCTGAAACAGGTGTTTAACAATACTGCGGCTAACCGCATCTGGGAAAAGAAATGAAGTTTGCTTCAGTACCCGGACTGCAAGAAAGAAAAGCGCTGCTTTTAAATGGCATCCACAAAGGCCACGTGGGCCATGCACAGTTATTTGCAGGCCCACCCGGGTCGCTTGGTTTACCCCTTGCGCTTGCCTTTGCCGCTTACCTCCATTGCGAAGTCAGGGGAGATGATGCCTGCGGCACGTGTGCAGCATGCCTGAAAAGCCTTAAGCATATTCACCCCGATACACATTTTGTATTTCCTGTCGGGAACATGAAGAACTCGAAAGACATCGGGGGTTCAGGCGATGAAGAACACCTTAAGGCTGAGCTTCGGAAGTTATGGAGGGCTTTTCTTCTTGAACAACCCTTTGGCATGTTGGACGACTGGATTACAGCTTATGGTGGTGAAGACAAGCAGGCACTTATATCAACAGAAGAAAGCCGCGACATGATTAAAACCCTTTCGCTCAAACCTTTTGAGAGCAAATACAAGGTGGTCATCATCTGGTATCCGGAGTTGATGCACGTGGCAGCCGCTAACAGCATTTTGAAGATACTTGAGGAACCACCCCCGCACACGTACTTCGTATTGGTAACCTACGCGGCCGACAAACTTCTTCCTACCATCCTCTCACGCACACAATTGGTTACCGTGCCCTTGCTTGACGATTCTAGTGTTGCCGAATACCTGGTTCAGCGCGGAACTGAATCAAGGCGTGCCGGGCAATCCGCTCAGCTTGCCGAGGGTGATCTCGGCCTTGCGCTTCGCCTGCTGGATGAGGAGGTGACACAACACGCCCCAGTTTTTTTTGACTGGATGCGAAACTGTTATAAGAAAAACTTTGCCGGGCTTGTAACGCTTGCCGAAGAGTACCATCAGCTAGACCGCCTTGGCCAGAAAAACCTGCTCCAGTACAGTCTTGCCATGATGCGCGAAGCATTATTGGAAAAAACAGGGGCTCATGAACTTCACCGGCTGCACGATGAAGAACTGGAAGGTCTCAGAAAATTCAGCACCGTAATGGATTTAAAAAAGATTGAGCAATCGGTTAATCTGCTGAATACTGCAAGCTACCACCTGGAACGAAACGGGAGCGCAAAAATGATTTTTCTTGATCTATCATTGAATCTTTCCGAAGTCATCACCAAATGAGTTGAGAAGCAACCGGCACATACCATACAACCTTCCTCAGAAATTTCTATTTTTGCCCTCTATTCAAGTTTAATATTATGAACCGAATCCTACTCATACTTTCTACATTAACAATGATGCTTACCGGATGTGCTCAACATAAATCTTCTGACTATGTGGTAACCATTAAAACCAATTTTGGTGATATGGTTGCCGTTCTTTATGACGAAACTCCAAAACACAAAGAAAATTTTATCAAGCTGGCAAAAGAAAAGTTCTACGACAGCCTGCTGTTTCACCGGGTAATTCAGGATTTTATGATTCAGGGTGGCGATCCGAACTCAAAAAAAGCCGCACCCGGACAGAGTCTCGGCAATGGAGGCCCGGGGTACACGGTTGAAGCGGAGATTCGCCCGTGGTTTTATCATGAAAAAGGAGCTCTTTCTGCAGCACGTCTGGGCGATAATGTGAACCCTGCCAAAGCAAGCAGCGGCAGTCAATTTTATATTGTTCAAGGCAAACGCTATACCGATGATGAGCTGATTCAATTGGAGCAGGGCATGCAGTATCAGCGCAAAAATATGGCCCTTCGGGAGGTGTTGTTTATGCCCGAATATGCAGCCCTTAAAGACCTGGTTATGCAAAAACAAACCGCTGGCGATGGCGCCTGGCTAAGTTCATTTTTCGAAAATGCCGATACGCTTATTTCCAAGGCTAAGAAAAGCTACACCCCCTTCGCATTCTCCGATCCTCAAAAGCAAACCTATAAAACCACGGGCGGGGCTCCGCATCTTGACGGTGAGTATACCGTTTTCGGCAAGGTCATCAGCGGGCTTGACGTGATCGACAAGATTGCTGCTGTTGAAAAAGCTCCTGGCGACCGCCCTGTAACCGATGTGCGGATGACGGTGATTGTGGAAGAGATGCCGAAAGCTAAAATTGAAAAACAATATGGGTATAAGTACCCTTCAGTCAAGTAACCCGGCTTTTCGGGTAGCCCAATGAATGTATTGGTAACCGGTTCAAACGGACTACTCGGACAGAAGCTGGTCAAAAAACTGTTCGATGACCGTGCGCTTAATGTAATAGCCACTGCGCGCACGAAACCGGGTAAACTACCTGAAGGCTATTCATTCCACACACTCGACATCACTGATCCGAGCCAGATTAATGACGTGCTGCTCAAAACCAAACCGGATGTGGTCATTAACACAGCAGCTGCAACCCATGTCGACTGGTGCGAGCAAAACCAGGAAGCCTGCTACCAAACCAACACCCTTGCCGTGCAGCACCTTGCTGACTCTTGCGCAAAGTATGATATTCATCTTATACAACTCTCAACCGATTTTGTATTTAAAGGAGATAAAGCACGATTAGACGAAACGGATAACCCTGACCCAGTGAATTACTATGGCACCAGCAAGTTGCTGGCCGAACAATACCTGCAATCGCATTCACCCTCATGGTGCATTATTCGTACTGTGCTGGTTTACGGTGTTACCCCCGATATGAGCCTGCCTGTCCGGAAGGCAGGCCGATCGAACATTGTGCTCTCGGTAATGAAAAGCCTGGAGGAAGGGAAGACCATTCAGGTTGTGAACGACCAGTGGCGTACACCAACATTGGCTGAAGACCTGGCTACCGGTTGCTACCTCGCAGTGAAAAAAAAAGCAACCGGCATTTACCATGTCTCAGGCGATGAGCTGATGACACCATTCGACATAGCACTCAAAACCGCTGAAGTTTTTGGGCTCGACCAATCACTCATTCGCGCAACCAACTCAGCACAATTTAAGCAACCGGCAAAACGCCCGCTCAAAACCGGCTTTTCCATAACCAAGGCAAAACAGGAACTGGGCTACTCACCCCATTCATTCCCTGATGGTCTTGCTCTCGTTAAAAGACAGTTGAACGGTTAGGATGGCTTATCGAATCGGTACAACGGTATTAAAACCGTTAT
>JBBINY010000020.1:38791-42630 GCA_037443645.1 Cytophagales bacterium | reverse complement strand
GCATTGCTCGCTCAATAGCTGATTTTGCTTGCTCCGGAACTTTTTCGTAAACATCAGCTAAAACTACTTGGTGTTTGAGGGTTGCCTCGGAAATCTTAGCCAGAACCTCATCAGTGTCAAGACCCTTGGCTTTTGCTTCTTCTGCTTTCTTTTTCTTTAGCTCTTCTTCTTTCGCCTTTGCTTCGTCCAGGTCATAGGTGAAGAAGGCATTGCCAATTGACCAGTATACTTTCTTTCCGTTGTTGTTCCAACAGGCAAACTGGCCCCCGATGGTGGTTAATTTGCGTGATGGAAACTGTGAGCTTTCAGGACTGGATACGGAAATTTTCGGAGTTTCACCACCGGTTTTGGGAATGGTTACAACATAAATTTCATTATTGATTTGTGCTATCGCCTGGTCGCCTTCCGGGGCCATCATCACCATTGTAGCATTGGATGGTTCCTGTTGGGGCTCGCGTTCGGTTTCGGCAAGCATGCAATGGTTAACATAGCCATGCACATCATCGGATGTGGTTCCGTAAACCGTTATGCCGGTAACTTTTACATGGGCTTTTTCATCGGTTCCATCCCAACGGATGGAGATCAATCCTTTCCCACCATGATACAGATAAATACGATCATCATTTTTTACAAAGTGCGGAGCACCCCTTCCTTTGGATTTGTCGATTACTGTTACAGCACCGCCTTCTGTTGAAATCCACGCCAGGCTTTCCTTTGCCTTGAAGGCAAAGGGACCATCGGCATCTTTAAAGAACTGAGCCGGGCCCTGCAAGAACACAATACGGTTGCTCTTATACGACCACGCAGGGTCGGAATACACGCCACTTGATGAAGTGACTTTTACCGGCTTTGCTCCTTTTGCCTTGAAATTTATTTTGTACAAACTGCCGCCTACATTTTCTTCCCAGCTTACCCACGCAAGCTGGCTTCCATCGGGGTTCCACGCAGGCATGGCTTCTGTGAAATTAAAATTCGTAACACGCTTCGGTGTGCCATTTGGTAAATCCATCAGGTAAAGCCGGTTTAGCGCAGTGAAGGCAAGCTGTTTGCCATCTGGCGATACTTTTCCATCACGGATTTGCGTCACGATCATTTCTTTCGCATCGCTGATCGGGTACTTGAAATCGAGTTTTGGTCCGAGTTCCAGCTGAACATCAACTTCAAATGGAATTTGCACAGCCTTTCCTCCGGCTACCGGTATGCGCCAGAGTTTACCACCGTAAGAAGCAACAACTTCCTTGCTGTCTGGTGTAAACGACATGGCGGGAAGTACACCCAGGGGTGCAATAGATTCCTGCTCATCGCGCTGAACCGGATAGGCGAGCCAACGCTCTTCACCCGATTTTAAATCGCGAAGTATTAAACCGGTATGTTCATTATGGCGCGTGCCGTACACGAGCCACTTTCCATCAGGCGAAAGTGTTGGCGTGAAGGCTGAGCCGTAGCGATTCGTTTGTGTTTCGGTATCACCCGTTTCACGATCATAGGTGGCCAGTTGATACTGCGGCAATTGTGCATTGTAATTCCACGCACCAATCCGTTGCGCAAACCAGAGGTATCGGCTGTCCGGACCGAATGCCGGTTCAACAACTTTGAGGTTATCGGGCTTACTGATAAGCTGTGCGCCCCCGCCACCATCTTTGTGATACAAAAACATTTTCAGATTTCTTCTGCCTTTTGAAGCCACAATGTAGTTTCCGTCAGGTGACCACTCGGCTGATTGATAGGTATCGGTATTGCCTTTTGTGATTTGCAGTGAATCTTTTTTATCCAGCGAGAAGCGCCATACATTCTCTCCGCCACTCCTGTCGGATATGAATAACAGATGCTTTCCATCCGGGCTGAATTTCGGATGGGAGTCGAAGGCCAGGCCGCTGGTGAAGCGTTCGGCTTTGCCACCGGCAAAAGGGAGCAAGTAAATGTCTCCCAGAAAATCGAATGCAATGGTTTTGCTATCAGGGCTAACATCCAGCGACATCCAGGTTCCTTCGGTGGACTTTATGTGTACCGTCCGGCCGGATTCCAACGGGAGATCTTTCTTCTTTTTTGATTTTTCCTGCTTTGTAGAATCGGCTTTTGTTTCCTCCTGTGCTGCTCCGCTAAACGCTACAAACAACAAGTAAATAAGTAATGGAATGTATTTCATAAGGCAATGGTTGATTTCAAGGTTAAAAAAAATTCGCTACAAGTAACGTGGAGTTACAGGAATGGTTACCCTACGTGAATAAATTATTCAATTCAAGGTCTACGCGGTTAACAATAAAAGCGAAGTCATCGATGCGCTCAACAAAGTCCAGGTCGTTGGTGTTCACGATCAGCAGTTTTCCAAGTTTATACCCGCTAATCCATTTTTCATAATGCTCATTCAGATTTTTAAGGTAGTCCAGGCGCATGGCGTATTCAAAATCGCGGCCGCGTTTTTGGATTTGCCGCACCAGTTTAGGAATGTCGCTGCGCAGGTAAATCAGTAAGTCGGGCGCAGGCACAAAGTTGATCATCGAGTTGAAAATATCGAGATAGCTTTGGTAATCGCGGTCGTTTATATGTCCGCTCGCGTGCAGGTTGGCAGCGAAGATGTAGGCATCCTCATAGATGGTGCGGTCCTGGATGGTTGTTTTGGTGTTAGTCCGGATTTCGTTTACCTGGCGGAAGCGGCTGTTGAGGAAATAGATCTGCAGGTGAAAGGCCCAGCGGGTCATGTCATGGTAGAAGTCGCGCAGATAAGGGTTTTTGTCAACCGATTCATACAGCGGTGTCCATCCGTAGTGTTTGCTTAGTTTTTCAACGAGGCTGGTTTTTCCGCAACCGATGTTTCCGCAAATGGCGATGTGCTTGAGTTGGTTCATTCTGAGGGCAGAAGCAAATATAGGACAAGATCACTCGCTTACGACTATCGCTATTTTGCTGCCCGTTTTATTCATGGCCATCCGCGAAAAGTTTCCGGATAACGTTGCATTTTCAGCCCTTTTCCAGTCTTGCTTTTTATCGGGTTTAATGTAATAAATAGATTGATCGTCACTTCTTAAAAGATAGCCATCGGGTGTCCAAGTAATGATAGGCTCCTTTTCGGTGGAAACTGAAACAATATCGGTTACAGCCAGGGTTTTGGTATCAAGCCGCTTGATCGTCCAGCTTTTATCAGGCATCTGCTGCACAAAACTCATCGCTGCCTGATTCGGAATTTTGTGTAAGGATCGGCCGATATGCTCAGCCAACACGGTGGCCTTACCTGTGGTCAGTTCAATGAGTTGAAGGGTAAACGGTTGGGAAAGGATGAAGGCGATTAACCGATCTTCATCCATCCATGCATGGTAACCTACTGTGAGGTTATCAATAATGATTGTGGGCACTCCCCCGTCAACCGGGTACTTGCCCAGATCCTGCGCTCCGTTATCGCGTTGGATGATGCACGATAGAAATTTCTTGTCGGGTGTTACAGTAGGGGAGTACTCGCGCTCGGGTGTTTCTGTAATTTTTCGTGACGTGCCGGAAGCATAGTCGTATTCAACAATATCTGTCCGGCCTTCCTCATTGGCCGAGGCATAATACAGCAACGGTTTATCCGGGTGAAAAAATGGCTGGTTATCGTAACCGGGCTTATTGGAAATGTTTTTTGGGTTGGTCATGCTCACCACACCTTTTTTGACCCTCACGTCAAACAGGTAGATGTCCGCTCCGGGAGGTTGTTGTGCCAGTGAGCCGACAGCATAAAGACAAAAGAAGTATATCAGAAACTTTTTCATGGTTGCAGTTATCATAAATAAAACTAACTTTTCTTCATGAAAAATGCATGGTTGTTTCTTGTGTTATTTCTTATCGCAGGGTATGCACACGCACAA
>JBBINY010000020.1:0-38691 GCA_037443645.1 Cytophagales bacterium | reverse complement strand
CAATACCGGGGGTGGAAAAAGGGCAAGGATCCGGAGCCTGCCCTGGTTCAACAGAAAAAAAGAAGTTTTAAGATCGCACTTGATGCCGGTGTAACCATCGGAATGGGAGGCGATGTTGGCGTTTATCACCACGGCCAGAATGTATACGAAATGGAGTTGATGGCGGAGTACGGAATGAAACTGGTGGAAATATTAAAAGCTGCAACAATTGTTAATGCAAAAGCCCTCTATATGGAACATGAGATTGGCTCAATAAAGCCGGGCCTGCTGGCCGATCTGGTTGTGGTTACAGGAGATCCGGCAAAAAACATTTCTGACCTGCGCAAAGTAAAATTTGTAATGAAGGACGGAGTTGTATTTCGGTCAGAATAAAAAAGAGGCTTTTGAGAAAGCCTCTTTTAGATGCACTGTGAATCCGTTCAATCTTTATCGGCTGCGTCAGCTTTTTTCAACTCCTCATCAATGATTTTCTCAATCAGATCACGCTGCCGCTCGTTAATGGTTTGATCAACCTTGGCCTGTTTCTTCATAAAGCGCAGCATGGCATTCTTCTTGATTTCGTAGGCCATAAATACAGTGTATTCTTTGGTTTTTTCGTTGTAGTACTTCTGCTCACCAATTTTACGCAGGTCGGAGATGTCGGTGTTCATAACCTGCCGCACCAGGCTTTGAAATTTCTCTGCTACATCGGCCGCACGTTCATTGCCGGTATCAGTCAGGTACTGATCGGCCACCTGCTTCATGGTAGTATTTACCTGGCCGGCCAGTTGAGCTTTTGCATCCAGGTCGGCTTTGCCCCGGGCAATATTATCCTGCGAACTGGTGCCTTTACCTGTTCCGCGCCAGAAGCGGTTGTTTGATTCATAAGCATTACCCTGAAAGGGCTCGCGAACTTTTTTGCCGAGTATTCCCGATGAGCAGGCAGCGATCACCAGGACGAGGACAGGGTACAAAAGAATTTTAGCGGATTTCATAAGTTTTTGAGTGATGGTCTGCTTCGAAAAATACGAAAAATTGTGCCAGACTTCAGTTTTGCTCAAGCTGAGCCGGGCATTGTTATGATTACCTGCCACCGAAAAGCCCATTTCCATTGCAACGCATAATGAGTGATTCCGGCTTCCTTTAGTATTAAATCCCATTCCTTTCGGGTAAAACCTCTAAGCACAGAAAGCGGGGCATCGTACTTTACCATAGCCGATTTTGAAAAAAGACGGGTAAGTGCTCTAATGGAATAATAGGCTGCCGGATGACGATGAAGATCGTTTATCACAATACCGACTCTTACCTGTTTTTTGAGCGTGCGGAAGAGCGCAACCAGTTGATGATGCGAAAAATGATGAAGGAACAGCGTTGCAATAAGAATATCATATGCATTTTTTTGAAAAGCCACATCGAAGATATTCTCCGTTTTGAATTGTATGGCAGGTACATCAGCACAATGCTTTTCGGCAAAGGCGATGATGTTCGGATTGGCATCAATGCCGGTTAATTGAATTTTTGGATAAACTTCCCCGAACTTCCGATGGATCAACTTCAGCATTTCGCCACTGCCACAACCCAGATCGGCAATGTGCAATGTGCCCGTTCTACCCCATTTTTTGACCAGAACATTTAACCCGTTTAGTGTTACCTGGTTCCCACCAAGCCACTGATTTATAAAGTCCAGTTCGCGCAGGGTTTGATCAACCACCTCGCCAGAACAGGTCAGGTCATCCATGATTTCCTCGCGGGTGCTTCTTACAGAAAAGCGGCTCATGCCTTTATTATGTTCAGCATCATGCTTTCCATGGTTAACCCCGGGCCGAAGGCAAAGCTCAGAATGTGTTCACCTTCATCGGAGTCAGTCAGCTGATCAATAATTCGCTTCAGCACGAACAACACCGTGGGTGATGACATGTTTCCGTAATGATGTAGTACTTCGTAAGTGTATTTGATTTGATCAGCAGAGAGTTTCAGTTGCGATTCAATCACCCCTACAATCCGTTTTCCACCGGGATGAACGGCACAGTGCTTTATTTGGGAAAGGTCTTTCCCTAATTTCCAAAGCAACGGATCGGTCAGGTCCTTGATTCCGTTTTTTATGATATCGGGCACATAGCTTGAAAGTTTCATTTCGAAACCGAGATTGCCGATGCTCCAGGCCATGTGGTCTGTTCCGTTTGCGACAAGGGCATTATTGAATGCAGCGGGTTTCAGGTTGAAGCCTGGTCGCGGTTCGCATTCTACCAGCAGGGCTGCAGCGCCATCCGCAAAGAGTGCATTGGCCAGCAGGTTGTCATCCGTGGGCTCTTTTTGGAAATGAAGACTGCAGGTTTCGGTACATACAATCAACACGCGCGAACCCGACTCGCTTTGGCAGAACGCATTCGCGGTTTTTATGGCATTGAACGCGGCATAACAGCCCATAAAGTTGATGCATAACCGGTTTACGTTTTCGCGCAAGTGGAGGCGTTTAACCAAATCAATATCAAGCCCCGGGGCATACATGCCGGTGCAACTCACAACAATAAGGTGTGTAATTGTTTTAAAGTCGAATGATGGAAAAGAGCGGAGGCAATCGATAATAGCCTTCACACTTAAATCGGCTGCTGTGTTTCGATAAACCTCCAGTCGCTTTTCTGTTGACGGAAAGGGGTCGAACGTTTCCGGGTAAAACGAAAAGTTCTCAGTTCTACCGTAATCGTTAAGCACGGAATGACGCCACCCAATGCCGCTGGATTTGAAAATAGTTTGAAGCTTGCGGCTTTCATCGCGGCCGAGGTTCATGGCTTTGACCATGAAACCGGCAATGACTTCCTGGCTAAATCGGTATTGAGGTACGGCTGTGCCAATGGAGGTAATAAAACTCATGCTTTCAATAATACTTTAAATTACCCTATTTTGGCTAATCGCACTGAACTATGCTGTCGTCTGTTTTACACTTGCGCATACCATTCTCTTTTTTTCTGCTCCCCGTGTATTTGTTCAGCCTCAGTTTTGCTCCTAATCTTAACCAGGACCGGCTGCTGTGGGTGTTTATCATCCTACATCTTTTTCTTTACCCGGCAAGCAATGGCTACAACAGCTATTTCGACCGGGACGAAAAGAGCATTGGCGGATTAAAGAATCCACCACCCGTTAACAAAAGTTTGTACGCAATCGCTTTGCTGTTCGATCTGGCGGCTATTGTACTGGCCTACGTGAAGCTTAACACGCTGTTCGCCATAATGGTTTTTGGTTATGGACTGGCATCCAAGGCATACAGCCATCCAGTAACCCGGTTAAAAAAATTTCCGATTGGCGGATGGCTCATCACAGGTTTCTTTCAGGGTTTTTACATGTTTATTGCCTGCTACGTGGGGCTGAATGATTTTTCAATTGAGCTGGCATTCCGTCCGACTGTGTTAGTACCCGCTATGCTGACGAGCATTATGTTGTGGGGCAGCTACCCAATAACGCAGGTTTACCAACACGAAGAAGATTTAAAGCGGGGCGATATTACCCTGAGCTTGCGGTTGGGAGTTAATGGTACATTCTATTTTGCCGGGGCACTCTTTTCGTTGGCCGTGCTCGGTTTTGTTATCCTTCTGATAAGTCAGTTTCAAATCAAGTATGCCGTTTATTTTCTGGTGGCCATGCTTCCGGTATTGATGTTTTTCTCATATTGGTTTATGCTGGCGAAGAAGGACAACACGAAAGCAGACTTTACAAATACCATGCGCATGAATTTTATTTCTGCCACGTGCCTCAATGCCTTTTTTGTGTACCTGTTTCTGAGTTCAACACGTGTATTGGATGCCTTTTAGAAAGGCCTTCCATGCGACTGCCTGATGAGTTGTCGTGCAAGCGGTTTACTGTACAAAGCAAGGTGCACAGCCAGGTTTGATGACAAGGAGTTGCTGAATAAATAATGTTGTACAAGCCTGCCGAATACCAGGCGACTGTGAAAATGGTTCTTCCATACGCGTGAATACTGTTGCTCCAACCACTCTCTTGATTTGGCTTCATTAACTTTCTGTATGATCAGGTCGGCAGCCAATACGGCTGAATGAATAGCCATCGCCATTCCATTGCCACACAGAGGTGTAATCATCCCGGCTGCATCACCAACCATCAGCATGTGGTTGAACACCGGTTCTTTTTCTGCGAACGAGACCTCATTAATTACTTCGGGCTTTTCAAACAAAAAAGTTGAGTTGTTATAAATGGCTTTAATCAGCGGATTCTTAGAAAGAACGTTTTCCTCTAATGCATTAATACTTCCATAATTTTTTAGCTGAGTGCGATGAACGAGGTAACAAACATTGGTTTTTCCACCTTCAATATTGCTGATACCCAGGTAGCCTCCGTTGAAGTTATGCAGTGCAATCAGATCGGCCGGATGTTCAGTGAGGACGTGGTACTTAATTCCAACGTAAGGCGAACGCTTTTTTGTAAATGCCCGGCCGTAATGAACATCAAGCTTTGATCGCTTGCCGAAAGAGCCGATAGCAATTTCTGCTTCATGGTATCCTTCGGCAGATTGAATAACGAACCGGCTATTTTCAAATTGGATTTGATTTACCACGCAATTTTCAAAAAGCTGAACCCCCGCTTGTTTTGCATTTTGCGCCAGGAATGAATCAAAAGCAAACCGGCTAATGCCGTAACCGCCCAGGTCAAGCGGAAGGATTGTACTTTTTCCGTTTACTGCGCTTAATTTAAGACGGGTGATGAGGGGTAGCTCCAGATTGGCTGGAAGGAGCTTGTTTCGCTTAAGAAAAGGGAGCGTTTCATTCGATACATACTCACCACAAACCCTATGAAACGGATACGCTTTCTTTTCGAATAGCACAGTGGAAACTCCAGCACTTGCCAGTCGGATGGCGGCAATTAAACCACCCAAACCTCCACCAATAATCGCTACGTGTTTCAAATGGATTGAAGGATTACTTGAGTTGGTTATCTTTTTTTACAAAAGGTAATAAAAAAGACATGTGCCAGGAGTAACCTTTTTCGTTATTCGGATGTTTAATATATAGTTGGCTTATGGAAACGAAAATCAAAACAACCACCAAACCTGACCGGCCTGTGAATATTCTGCTGGTTGGAAACAACCCGATTGAGTTAAGCAAAATGCGCGAGGTGTTGCAACGGGTACCCGGGCACCGGGTAATCGCTGAAATTGCATTCGATCTTAAAAGTATATGGCAGCGGCTGTTGCGATTCAGGCCTAACTTTATTTTGATTGACGATAATATTGGAAGGCAGGAATTAAGTGAGACAATCGCTACGCTTTCAGCAAACAAGAAAACAAAAGATGTTCCAATTACCGTTTTGAAAAATTCAAACTTCGAGGAGGCTGCATCCTCCAATGCAATTGCTGATTATGTTCTAAAGAGAAATCTTACCGGGGAGGCGTTGTATAATGCGCTGAAAAACTCACTGAAATTCAGAAGGACCAGGCTGTACCTCGCTGAGGCTTACCATAAAAGGAAGCGCGAATTACTGAAACTGCTACGCTAAATCTGACTCTCGAGGGTAAACTCAATAATTTTTTTCTGTCCGCCCCGAATAATTTCAAGTTTCATTCTGCGACCGGGTTTTGAATTAAACATCGCATTGATCTGGCTGAGCTTCAATTCACCTGCCGGGATGTTGTTAATGGCCACCAGGTTATCGCCAGGCTGTACACCCGCCTGTTCCCCCACTGACAAAGGCCGGACTTCTGACACCTCAAACGCATTTAGCAAAGAGCCTTTGGCCCGCACGTATATTCCGCTCAGGTTAAAGTAAAATGCCCTGTTGAACTCACTGTTCGGCTTCAGGTAAATTTTTTCTCTTGGAAAATTTATGATAACAATAAACCGACTCAGGATCTCGCCCCCGAGCGTTCCATTTCGGTCGACCCGTGCTATCGTATAGAGCGAATCCGGAAAATAACTGCTGCTATCCGGAAAATTAACAAGCACCTTTCGGAGCAGACGGCCTCCCAGTTCAATAGATTCTATACGCCCGATCCTACCGGAAATCGGGCCACCTAACCCCCTACCTATGGTTCCGCTTACAGTTTTTTGCGGAAGAAAAATGCGACTGTCGGATTCAGGCTCAAGCATTAGTCCATGACTGGCCCCTGTATCAACCAATAGCTTGGCATTGAGTGAGTGGTCCTCATCAATGCTTATCGGTGCCAGTAAGTAGGGTTTGGTGTCCTGGATGCGAATTGGAATGGCGCTGAATTTTTTTCCGGGTGCAAATTTCTCACTTGTAATCAACGTCATTATTTTTTTTTGATAATCAATCTTTACGATAAACCGGCTGAACAGCTCGTAACCAAGAATGCCATGAACGTCAGTACCAAGGTAGTTGCGCAACTCGAGGTAGTCTTCCTCCAACACCAATAAGGCGTGCCCCCTGCCCTCTACTCCGGGCAATCGCAATGAAACGTTATTGGTAACATAGGCATCGATAATCTTTTCACCGCCAGCACCAGATATGGAGTACTTCCGGCTGTATTCGAGTTGAAGAATATCAGAAAAAGTCTTTTGAGTGAGAATGGCTGTACGAACTCCGGTATCAACAATGAATTTAAGAGGAAGCGTTTCATTTAGAATTACGGGAACAACAATCAGGTTGTTCACGACTTCAATAGGAATATCCACGCGCGACTTTCCACTAACAATCGAAAAGCCCAGAGTCTGACAATTCCCATTACCACCAAAAAGAACTGTCACTGCCAGAATCAGGTAATTTTTTATGCTGTGCATACCAACAAGGTAGTCAAATTATTCACTGAGCGCCCAAACCGCTCAGCCTCGCAACAAGCGTTGAGGGTGTGTTGCTTATGATAACGGAATTGAGGTGTGCGGGTTTTAAAAAACCTTCTTCAACCATACGATTCATTTGTTCGATCAGCGGATCAAAAAATGAATTGATATTGAGAATGGCCAGGGGCTGGCTGATTAGCCCCAGTTGCCGCCAGGTTAATATCTCTGCGGCTTCATCTAATGTGCCCCAACCACCGGGCATCATAATGAACGCATCGGCCAGATCGGCCATCCGTTTTTTTCTTTCGTGCATGCTGCCGACACACTCAAGGCGGGTAATGCCTGAATGTCCAACTTCCTTTTCGAACAGGAAGGAGGGAATAACACCAATTACATTGCCACCGTAGCTCATAACGGCATCGGCAAGGACGCCCATTAGCCCGATGTTGCCACCGCCATAAATCAGCGTATGCTCATGATGTGCCAATACAGCACCGAGTTCTTGTGCGGCATCAGCGTACACAGGATTTTTACCTGTGGCCGAACCGCAGAAAACTCCAACATTCATGGTGGAAAGTGAACCTAAAACTTGTTATCGTGCTTGTCCTTGCTCACCATCTTGTTCGGAAAAATCCATGGTGAGATAATGGCCAGAACAAACAGGGCAATTACAACGTAAAAGGGTGTCCAGGATGCATCCATAAACAGGGAATTGATTAAGACCT
This sequence comes from Cytophagales bacterium, assembly GCA_037443645.1. Lineage (GTDB taxonomy): Bacteria > Bacteroidota > Bacteroidia > Cytophagales > Cyclobacteriaceae > UBA2336. The sequence goes on along the minus strand of JBBINY010000020.1, from coordinate 31,241 downwards.
GTAAAAATACGTCCGAATAGCTCATTTTTTATAGCAGAATTAAAAATAGTTTTTAAGCTTTATGATTGTGGTATCTCCCTAATCCATTCACCATGAAGAAGTTTCTCATTTTTTCAGCCGTAGGTGCTGTGCTCGTAACGTCACTGGTCTTAACGGTTCAATTCATCCGGTATAAGCATACCAAGTCCTTTAGTCCCGAGGAAGAAGTTACTTTCAATGAAAATGGTGTGCGCCTGCGGGTGCTTTACAATCGTCCTTACAAAAAGGGCAGGGAGATTTTTGGCGCCCTGGTTCCTTACGGCAAAGTGTGGCGCACAGGCGCTAACGAAGCAACGTTGTTCGAAACCAACAAAACCCTAACCATCAAGGATAAGAAATTAGCACCCGGCAAATACAGCTTGTGGACGATACCAGACTCGATAGTCTGGACCGTTATTTTTAATTCGGAACACGGCCAGTGGGGAGTTAACAGTAAAATGGAAGCGAACCGCGACCCTGCCCTGGACGTACTTTCCGTACCTGTTCAAGCGATAAAGCAGGAACGCGTATTCGAGCAGTTCACTATTCAGTTCGAAAAGATGGGCGAAGAGGTTGAGATGATTTTACTTTGGGATCAAACGGTGGTGGCCGTTCCGATTGAGTTTTAGAACTTCCGTTGTGGCTGAACTTAAGGTTCGCTCCTTTCGGGATGAATTGTGAATTCGATTTTATTTACAATACTTGCACATTCCAGAAACCAAGATCACATGAAAATATTGCGAATTGTACTTTTCGTACTTCCATTGGCCGGGCTTTATGCACAGAAGCAAATTACAATTGATGATTTTACCCTGCGCAATACCTTTGCACAGCAATCGGTGTATGGCATAAACTGGATGAAAGATGGAAAGTTCTACTCCTCGCAGGAAGGCAACAAGATTATCCGGTATAACATCACTACAGGGCAAGCCGTAGAAACGCTGATTGATGGTGATGCGCTAACTCCTTCAATCTCTATACAAGACTACGAATTCAGCAGCGATGAAAAAAAATTGTTGCTGCTTACTGGCCGTGAAGGAATTTACAGGAGGTCATTCAGGGCTGAGTATTACATCTATGATTTGGCGGCCAAATCACTTCAAAAACTTTCACCAAATGGCAAGCAGTCTTATGCTTCGTTCTCCCCGAATGCAGACCGCGCAGCCTTTGTGCGGGCAAACAACCTTTACTATGTTGACCTTTCAACAAACAAGGAGGTACAGGTAACCGATGACGGTAAGTTCAACTCCATTATCAACGGCAGCACAGATTGGGTGTACGAAGAAGAATTCAGCTTTGCAAAGGCATTCTATTGGTCTCCCGATGGGAAAAAACTGGCGTACCATCGGTTTGATGAATCGAATGTAAGGCAGTACAATATGCAAAAATGGAACAGAGGTGCCCTATACCCGGAAGATTATGTTTTCAAGTATCCAAAGGCAGGCGAAGATAACTCGCGGGTAGAAATCTGGATTTATGACGTTGCCAGCGGCCAAAAGGTTAAAGCCGATATCGGTTCAGAGAAGGACATCTACATCCCACGTGTAAAGTGGGCTAATCCAAACATCCTTTCTATTCGAAAACTCAACAGACAGCAAAATGTGTCAGACATTATTCATGTGGAGGCCTCAACCGGGTCATCGGCTGTTATCCTGACGGAACGAAATGAGAAATACGTGGATATTGATTATTGCGATGACCTTACCTACCTGGCCGATGGCAAGCATTTTATTTACTCCAGCGAGCAGAGTGGTTACAAGCATTTGTACTTGTACACCATGGATGGCAAACTGGTTAACCAGATTACGAAGGGCACCTGGGAAGTTGTTGAATTTCTGGGAATGGATGAAAAGTCGAAAACTGTGTATTACATCTCCAATGAAGGAAACCACCTGAACCGCAACCTGTATGCTATTTCTGGCGATGGAAAGAAGAAGACTGTACTGACCAGCAAAGAGGGAACGCACTCCATTAACATGAGCAACGACTTTCAGTATTACCTGGATTACCATTCCAGTTTAACCCAACCTCTTGTTGTTTCGCTGGTTCAAACCAAAGGAAATAAGCTGATCAAAACGCTTGAGAAGAATGAGGCACTCATCAAAACGGCAGGTGAATATGGCCTGGTAAACAGGGAATATTTTACTTATCCCTCAGCCGATGGCGCCACCCAACTAGATGCCACAATGATGAAACCACGGAACTTTGATCAGTCAAAGAAATATCCGGTTATGGTCTTTCAATACAGCGGCCCCAGGGCACCAAGTGTGCGCCATGCATATGGGGTTGATGCCTGGGGGCAACTGCTGGTGCAGCAGGGGTACGTTGTGGTAACGCTTGATACGCGCGGTTCCGGCTACCGGGGCGAACAGTTTGTTAAACAGACATACAAGGAAATGGGCAAAATGGAGTTGGAGGATCTCCTGGCAGGAGGCAAATACCTTGCCTCGCTGCCCTATGTTGATGGGAGCCGCCTGGGAATCTACGGCTGGAGTTATGGAGGCTTTATGGCTTCGCTGGTCATGACGAAGGGTGCAGGTGTGTACAAGCTGGGTATAGCCGGAGCCCCTGTAACCAACTGGCGCTATTACGACAATATTTACACGGAGCGATATATGAACCTGCCCAAGGATAATGCCAGCGGGTATGATGACAACTCGCCCGTAAAATATGCTGACCGGCTGCGAGGTCATTTCATGCTGATTCACGGAACGGGCGATGACAACGTGCACTTCCAGAATTCAGTGGCCCTTCAGGATGCCTTAATCAATGCCGGAAAACAATTTCGTTCATTCTACTACCCCGATGAGCCGCATGGCATACGGGGAGGCAGAAGGCGGCATCACCTGTATACGATGATGACTGAATTTATTTTGGAGAAGCTATAGCCTGTTACAGGGTTCGGTTAGCTTTCCACTTACCCTTGTCGTCATCAAAGTGCTTTATTTTGTTGCCATCCTCCTTGAAGAGCCCTATCGCGAGGTGGTTCATTTATTAAAACTTGATTTTAAAGAAAGGTACAACAGCAAAGCTTCTCTCAACTCGCCTCCACATATTACACTGCACATGCCGTTTCAATGGCGCGAGAAAGGGGAGGGGGAATTAATTGAAAAGTTAAGTTTGTTTTGCTCCCGGCAATCAGCTTTCACGATAACGTTTAGCAACTTTGGTTGCTTTGAGCCCCGGGTAATATTTATAGATATAGAGAAATCTGAACAGCTCGACAGGCTTCAAAGGAACTTATCATCCTATTGCAAGCAAAACCTCAACCTCTTTAATGCCAACTACAAGGAGCTCCCGTTCAATCCTCACATAACCATAGCCTTTCGTGATTTGAAAAAGCCCGCATTTTACGAGGCGTGGAGGGAGTTTAAAGACAAGCCATTTGAAGGTAGCTTTAAAGCGAGTTCCATTACGTTATTAAAGCACAATGGAAGGCTATGGGAGAAGTTTAAAGATTTTTATTTAAGGTGATAAGACTGGTAAATCAAGAGAGCGCCTTAAACAGTTTATCAAAATCTTTCGGTGTGTTGTATACGTTGGGCGAAACCCGAATGGCATTACCCCGAAAGGAAACAAAAACTTTATGCTTCAGCAACGAGGTCTTTATTTTCGCCAGATCCATACCGCGATGTAACCGGATGCCAAAAAGGTGTGAACCCCTGTACGCTTCATCTTCAATTACATACCCCTTCTCTTTAAGCTGAAGAATGGTTTCGGCACTGATTTGCCTGCAGTATTGCTGAATGTTGGCAATCCCCCAATTATTTAACTGCTGAACGGCTTTGAGCAGCATCGGCACCAGAATAAAATTGCTGTGCTCACCAACTTCGTAACGCAGTGATCCGGGCTGGTAGGTATTTTTATAATTTATAAGGGCTGCAAAATCTTCACTGTCCTGCCGGTTAATCCAGTTCTCTTCAATCGGCTTTCCGTTGTCAAAATACTCACCATAGTAGGCCAGGCCGATGGAGTAAGGACCCAGCAGCCATTTGTAACCGGCACAGATCAGTGCATCGGGCTGAATTTTTTGTACATCGAAGGGCATGGCGCCAACCGATTGGGTACCATCAATGATAAGTAACGCGCCAACTTCACGGGTTCTTTTTCGGATCTCCTGCAAGTCAAACAACGTGCCGTCTGCCCAGTGCACATTGCCGATGGCTACCGCTTTGGTGTTTGCGTTAATGGCTTCCAGTATCCGCTCATTCCATTTTTTACCACGGCCGGCAGAATCTTCGGGAGGAGTAACTACAGTAAGCGCAGCACCTGTTTCATCGCACACCGATTTCCAGGGATAGTAATTACTCGGGAATTGTTCCGAGGCTATGACGATCTGCTGATCCTTCCTGATGTTGAGATTACGCGATACGTTGGCCAACCCATAAGATACCGATGGGATGAGTACAATGCGCTTTGGATCAGGTGCCCCTATAAGGCGGGCAAACGCATGTCGCAGCAACTCAGTATCAGCAAAAAAATCTTGTGTAGTAATCGATGCCGGGTTCCTTTTCCTCCTTAGCGCACGGATTCCCGCCTTTTCAACACGTTTTGGCAGGGGGGACATATACGCGCAATTAAGGTAGGTTACTGCTGGCGGCAGAGAAAATTTGTTGCGTTTGCACAAAAGCATAGATGGATGTAACTAATTGGTAGTACAGGCCAAGGTAATGAAAGGTTCGTATGCGCTTCAAGCATTTCTGAAAACCAGGCGGAATTCCGTCAGGGCAGGTGCAGGCCAAAGGCTATGGCGAACTAAACCCGGTGGCAACAAACGATACAGAGGAGGGGCGAAAAGCCAATCGCAGGACCGAGTTTATTATCCTCGAGTATTGATCAGTGATTTCGCCATTCAAACGTATTAATGATGTGCATCACATCCTTCTTCATGTATTCAATAGCCGGCTTCAGCGAATCATTGTGCACTTTGGTATTGAAATAAAGCGCCCCGCGCAAAAAGTTTTTTGTTGAGTCGGTAATAGTAAATTGCATCTGGCTGGGCACTTCGCCCTGCAACTCCACAACGATAGCTGTTTTTCCGAGCGGTGTTTTTACGATGGCTTCATCGATCGCATAGGCTTTTATCTGATGCTTCGCTGCGAGCGTGTAAGCGTCATTCATGAACTCTTTCAGCAATTGGTTACTGTTTTGAATTGGCTTATAGGTTACATGAATGTTTGATTTAAACAATGGATAGTACAACTCGATCCAGTACCGTTCGCTAAAGCCCGATGTGTCGGCCAGCAACCGGGCATGGCTGGAATATTCAAAGCGGTAGGGCAAGGAGTCAGGCAGGGCAAGGTAGGCTGGCTTGGGGAGCACCAGCCTGTTAAAGCCAATGGGTTTAGGAAGAAACTTTCGCTGGCAGGCTGATAATAAAGAGCCGATAACAAGCAAAAAGCTGATCGATAACATTGTGGCCGCAATTTTTTTTACACGCTTCATGATGCAGGTCAGGAAACGGTTACGCGCACCCTTTTTATGCGCTTTTTATCCAACGATTCAACCGTGAAGGCAAACTGTTGGTGGATAACACGGTCGCCAACCACGGGGAATCCTTCGTTCAACTCCAGAATCAACCCGCCCAGCGATTCGCTCTCCCCGCGGACATCATCAAATGTATCGGCCGGGATGGAAAGCGCCTTACAAAAATCGTGCAGGGTGGTTCTGCCTTCGAAAATGTAATTCCTGTCATCAAGGCGCTGAGTGGTTTGGCCGGTCTCGTCAAACTCGTCATTGATTTCTCCGATGATTTCTTCGATCACGTCCTCCAGGGTAACCAACCCTGAAGTTCCGCCATACTCATCAACCACAATGGCCATGTGAACATGTTTTTCCTGGAAATCTTTGAGCAGGGAGTCAATCTTTTTTGTTTCAGGAACAAAAAATCCGGGCCGGAGGAGCGATTGCCAATGAAATGGTGCTTCCCGCTCAATAAACGGCAACAGGTCTTTAATGTGAACCACACCCTCAATTTTGTCGAGTGTTTCGCGGTAAACGGGCATCCGTGAAAAACCTGATCCCTTAATATAGTCGACCAGTTCATGAAAATTCTTGTCGATGTCAACGGCAGCAATGTCTACCCGTGATTGCATAATTTGTTTTACGGTAATGGTGCCAAAGTTTACAATGCCCCGCAGAATTTCCTTTTCTTCCTGTGAAGTTTTATCGGTGCTGGTTGCGATTTCAAGGGCCTGATGAAGCTCTTCAACGGTAGCCTGATATCCTTTTTTCTCAAATCGCTTTTCAACAAAGTTGCTCATTGCCATGAGAGGAACAGAAACCGGACGGCATATAACGATCAGCACTTTCCACAAGCCCGACAAGAGTCTGGCCATGCTCATGTTGTGTTTGGTAGCATATACTTTAGGAATAATTTCACCAAAAAAAGTAATAGCAATGGTAACGGTAAGTGTTACCCCCAGCACAATAAGTTCTTCTGGCCTTCGGGTTTCGGCAAGTTCCCACATCAGAAAAGTGGAGAGTGTAACAATGGCCACGTTAACCGTGTTGTTCATGATCAGTATTGTAGCCAGCAACTGACGTGGACTGTTCAGTAACTCAATAATAGTCCGGTCGGGCTTTGAATTCCGGTCACGGCAGCGGTCAAGATCATCCGGCTTTAAAGAAAAAAAGGCAACTTCAGATGCCGATACTAAACCCGAAGCGATAAGCAACAGGAGGATCATGGCCAGACTTATTACAATCATCGGGCTGATACCCGAAAGCAATTGCAATAAGGGCTGACTGGGGGGCTCGTCCAACGGATTTGGGAGTTAGGGTAATCGAGTTAGAACGGCAAATCATCGGTGCCGCCTGTATCGGCAGGCATCGGCATACTCTCTGGTCCGGCACTTTTCGGTGAAGCATAGCCCGGGCTTTCGGTTCCGGAACCCGAACCACTTCCACGGGTTGACAGCATGGTCATGTTATCGGCCACCACTTCGGTGGTGTAGCGGGTAATGCCGTCTTTTTCCCATGATCGGGTTTTCAGTTTACCCTCAATGTATACAAGGTCTCCTTTGTGCAAATATTTCTGAGCAACTTCGGCAAGGCCTCGCCAGAGCACCACATTATGCCAGTCTGTAATTTCCCTGCGCTCACCGGTAGTTTTATCACGATAGCTTTCAGAAGTGGCCATTGTGAAGTTGGCCACGGCAACACCACTCTCTAAATTTCTTACTTCAGGGTCTTTTCCCAACCGACCCACAAGTATCACTTTATTTACGCCCGACATGGTTGTGTTATTTTCGTTAACTCCTAATAAATACGAAGTCATTGCCGGGTAACGCCTCAGCGTGCCTTGCAATGACAACCAACTGGGTAGCAAAAGTACCAATCTTAAGCCAACTATAAAAGTTGGGAATCCTTCAAAAAGCGACTGATTAACACCGGTTTTGGTAATTTTTCAACGGTTTTCAGACTGAACTTTCGTAAGCCGTATTTTTTTTCGGGAGTTGTGTTAATGATCAGAAACCGGGCAAATACAACCTGGTGACTAAGTACATGTTTATACTGCGGGCTATACGAGGGAAGCCCGCTATGTTTATTAAGTTTTGCAAGGCCTGAGTTTTCTTTGCTCAACAACGAGTGGAGCGAAGTAGGTCGGGCGCCTTCAAGCATGTAAAAATCGTACAGCCCGTTCCAGATGTCGTTGGCCGAACGCTTTTTCATGAACAAGTTGTTGCCTGAACGAAATACTACATAGTGGAAGTACCGTTTGCGGACTTCCTTCTTTTTTAGTTTAACCGGTAAATTGGTTTGCAGATTTTCAGCATTCGCCTCACACCTTTTGTTGAATATACAATCTGAACACACCGGATTTTTTGGGGTGCAATACAATGCACCGAATTCCATTATCGCTTGATTAAACAGGGCAGGCTGACTCTTTTCCAGCAGCGCATTAGCCAATTCGGTAAATGCTCGTTTACCAGCTGTGGTATTAACAGGATGAGCAATACCGAATACCCGGGCTAATACCCGGAACACGTTGCCGTCTACTACAGCTTCAGGCTCACCAAAGCATATAGAGGCTATTGCAGCAGCAGTATAGCTTCCTATGCCCGGCAGCTTCATTAAATCCTTGTAGTGCTGCGGAAATTTTCCGTTGAATTGACTGACGATAATGCGCGCACAGCGATGCAGGTTGCGGGCACGGGTGTAATAACCCAGCCCCTGCCACGCGCGGAGCACCTCCTGCTCGCTTGCCTGCGCCAATGTTCTGATAGAAGGAAATTTTTTAACAAATTGTTGGTAATACGGTAAACCTTGCTGAACGCGTGTTTGCTGAAGGATTATTTCGGAAATCCAGACGCGATATGGGTCAGTGGTGGCGCGCCAGGGTAGATTTCGTTTGTTTTCGAGGTACCATTCAACGACTTTTTGAGAGAAATAGCGAGAGTCCATCCTCTTGATTATCAATTTTTTCAATATTCATTTTTTAATCTGAAGCCACAAATTAACTTTGGCCTCCCGAAAAAGCATTACTAAAATTTTACAGTCGTGACGAAAGCAGACATTATTAATGAAATCGCTGAAAAGACCGGAGTAGATAAAGCAGATGTAACCGCCTCGGTGGAGGCGTTCTTCAGCGTGGTCAAGACCAATATGTCCAATGGACACAATGTATACATCCGTGGTTTTGGCAGTTTTGTGAATAAGAAGAGGAAGAAGAAAATAGCGCGCAACATTTCGCGCAATACGGCTTTGGTTATTGACGAGCATTACGTTCCCAGTTTCAAGCCGGCAAAAATTTTTGTCAGCAAAATCAAGAACAGCGACAAAGTAAAGCAACTTGCCGAAAAGGCCTGACCGGGCACGTGCACACCAACGCATGCTGAAGAAGAGACTTATTCTGGTGGTGGCCAGCGGGGCATTGATTACAGCCTTGTTCCTTTTACCGAAAGTGGTTGTTAAGAATGATGAAGCCGGTGATTTTTCAGACACCACGGTGCAGGCTGTTGCATCAGACCCCCATGCTGTGCCTACATCGCTTAAACAGTCCATCAGCAACCTGAGGCGGGCTTACCGTACTTCAGCCGAAGAAAAAAGTGTTATCTTTGCCGATTCGTTAGCCGACCTTTACAGTAAAGCAGGCAAGTTTGATAGCGCAGCCTGGTTTGCCGAAAAGGCGGCACAGTTCTTTAACACGGTTGAGAGTTGGACGAGGGCAGGAAACGCCTACTATGAGGCATACACCTTTGCAACAGACCCGGTCAGGCAGAATGACCTGGCACTGAAGGCGCAGGAGTATTTTACGAAAGTGCTGAGCGTTCAGCCTGCCAATTTTGATGTTAAATCAAAAATGGCAATGACGTACCTGTCATCGGCAAATCCAATGCAAGGCATTACCCTGCTCAGGGAAGTGCTGGCGGCAGATCCAAAGAATGAGACGGCTTTATTTAACCTGGGGATGCTCGCTATTCAGTCCGGGCAAAATGACCGGGCTATTGAACGCTTGAGCGAATTGATTGCTGTGAACTCCAATCATGTTCAGGGCCGGCTGCTTTTAGGAGTGGCCTACATGAACAAAGGAGATAAGGATCGGGCGCGGGAACAGTTCGAAAGAGTAAAACAATTGGATATGGATCCCGCGGTGCAGGCTACAGCGGACTCATATCTGAAGGACTTAAAATAAATTTAGAATCACCTCTTTTGATTGAAAGAGGCAAAACATTAACAAAATTATGCCTAGCGGAAAAAAAAGAAAAAAACACAAAATGGCTACTCACAAGCGGAAGAAACGCTTGAGAAAAAACAGACATAAGAAGAAGTAAGCTATTTGTTGAAGTCCGCTCAGAGCGGATTTCAACACCGGAATCTATACACATTTAAACCAATACGTTGTGAGCAACGAACTAATTATAAGTACTGCTCAGGACGAATGTCGTATAGCTCTTCTTCGGGATAAAACACTTGTTGAATTCCATCAGGAAACCGAAGGCAGCAAGTTCACCGTTGGTGATATTTATCTGGGCACCGTAAAAAAAGTGGTGCAAGGATTAAACGCAGCCTTCATTGATGTAGGGTATGATAAAGATGCCTTCCTTCATTACCTTGACCTGGGACCGCAATTCAGTTCGTTACAGAAGTTTACCAAACTGGTGCGTGCCAGGAAGATTTTCGGCAAGCTGGAAAAATTTACACTTGAGCCGGACATAGATAAGCACGGCAAAATTGGCCAGCAACTGGCCAAAGGCCAGCTTATACCGGTGCAAATTGTAAAGGAACCCATCTCGACCAAGGGCCCACGACTGTCCTGTGAGCTATCGCTGGCCGGGCGCTACCTGGTGCTAGTGCCGTTTTCGAACACGGTTAATGTATCGAAAAAAGTTACCAGCAGTGATGAACGCAAACGCTTATTGCGACTCATTCAATCTATTAAACCAGAAAATTTCGGGGTAATTGTACGTACCGTAGCCGAAGGCGTTGAAGTGGCTGAACTTGACCGTGACCTTCGCAATCTGGTTAAAACGTGGGAAGAGGGTATTGCCCGTCTGCCTACGGCCCAACCTAACGATAAGCTGATCGGTGAGTTAAATAAAACCTCATCGCTTGTACGTGATCTGCTCAATGAATCGTTCGATAACATCCACGTTGACGATAAGAAGATTTACGAAGAAATCCGTACCTACATTCGGACCATATCACCCGAGCAGGAGAAGATTGTAAAATTCTACACCGGCCGGGTTAAAATCTTTGAGCACTACGGAATTGAGAAACAAATTAAATCGGCTTTTGGCCAGACGGTAAGTTTGAGGGGCGGAGGGTATCTCATCATTGAGCATACCGAAGCACTTCATGTGATTGATGTAAACAGCGGTAACAAGTCGAACAGGGAGGAGAACCAGGAAAACACAGCCCTTTCTGTGAACCTCGAGGCTGCTAAGGAGATTGCCCGCCAGTTGCGTTTACGCGATATGGGTGGCATCATCGTGGTGGATTTCATTGATATGAAGAGCCACGACAACAAGAAGCAGATTCATAAGAATATGAGAGACGAGATGGAAAAGGACAAGGCCAGATCAACGGTACTCCCGCTCTCAAAATTCGGACTTATGCAGATCACCCGCGAGCGGGTTAGGCCTCAGGTTAATATCGCTACCAAGGAAGTTTGCCCAGCGTGCAATGGCACCGGTAAAATCGGGGCCTCAATTCTGGTATCCGATCAGATTGAAAAAACATTAGACTACCTGTTGATAAAGCAAAACCAGCGGCAGTTGGTGCTGGCTGTTCACCCGTACCTTCACGCTTATTTTACCAAAAGCATTTTTTCGCAACGGGTTAAGTGGTTCTTCAAGTACAAGCGATGGGTTAATATGGAAATTGATTCATCGATGGGAATTACGGAGTTTAAATTTCTTAATAAAGAGGGCGAGGAAATTCAGTTGAATGCCTGAACGCATACGGTTCAGTCACTTTTATCAGCAGGTTGAGAGGGCCTGTTGATAAATGGTGACGATTGCTGGTGAAGTCGTATGGCTCTCTGTGCCAGAACAAAAGCCACAATCAGGGAAACAATAGCACCCACCCAAACGCCCGGCATAAAGGAAATAAACCAGAAGTAATCGTAAGCACCATGGAAAGCTGAGGCCACCAGAAGGGCAACTACGGAATAATAAAATTCCTTGCGGTGTGTAAACTTAGCTTTTCCAAGAAAGTAACCCATGAGTACTGCAAAACAGGCATGAGCGGGGACGGCTGTGAACATTCGTAAAATGCCGGTTGGAACTCCGTAATGGAATACGTAGAGAATATTTTCTAATGTGGCGAACCCCATTCCCACCATGGTGGCGTAAACGATACCATCGAACGGTTCGTTGAAATTCTTGTTTGAATACAGAATAAACCGGATGAAGATGAATTTGCTGAACTCTTCAACCAAAGCCACTTTAAAAAAAGCATTGGTGAATTGATCCACCACGTCTTCGTCTTTCAGGCTCATCAGAAAATCAAGGGGCCAACTAATGGCGAATGTGATCAGGGTACTCAGAGCACCGTAAAGAAAGCTGGTTAGCAACAATCCGATCGGCTCGCGTTCATGATCATCTTTCAGGTAAATGTAAATACCTATGGCAATGCCAGGTGCCATAGCGAGCGCAAGGAGGATTATGATGTTCATGAGTTAATCCAGCGCTTTTTCTACAGCGTCCATTTTGGATGCACTAAACTTTCCGCTTGCGGCATAAATGATTTTACCCTCCTTGTCCAGTACAAAAAAGTATGGGATATCTTTCTTCTCAAAGTCCAGCGCATCTTTATACGGTTTAAGCTCTCCTTTGTAAAACAGTATATAGGGCAGCAGTTGCGGGTCGACATTTTTGATGGCCTTGCGTTTAGCCGTACCGGTTGCCGCGGCATTTACCCCGGTAAACATGGGCACAAAGTACACATTGACATCATAGCCGAATCCTTCAAACAAGCCCTTATTTTTTTGAATGAATTTCTCAAAAACCGGCTGGAACCAACTATTCAACTCGTCCTCCGATTTTTTTGAATAGGCCAGTCCCAGCAACGTGAATTTACCGAAAACGGCATCCGGTAAAACAACCTTTTTGTCTTCCACGGTTTCCGCTTCCATGACAGGAAATGGTTTCCCTATCACCTGGGCTATTGTGTTTCCCCACGAAGCCAGCACGACAACCATACTCAGACAATATGTTTTCATGATGCTGAAGGTAGTGAAAGATTGCTTAATGACTAAACGGGTAAGAGAATAGATTTCGTACAAGTATGGGCGAAACTATCTAAATTTGCGACACATTTACTCGGTGAAAAAACTGTTTCAGCAAGATTTTACGATCGGTATACTTGGCGGAGGCCAGCTTGGCCGCATGCTCATTCAGGCCGGCATTGATTACAACCTCCCATTTCGCGTACTCGATCCTGATAAACATGCTCCCTGCAACGGGCTGGCACCATTCCAAACCGGTAAACTAACCGATTACAGCACCGTAATGAAATTTGGTGAAGCGTGTGATATCCTTACCATTGAAATTGAAAATGTGAATACGCGGGCCCTCAAAGAACTTGTCCGAAAAGGAAAACGGGTGTATCCCCAGCCCGAAGTTATAGAACTGATTCAGGATAAACGTACGCAAAAAATTTTCTACCGTGAGTGCAAGCTTCCTACGGCCCCTTTTCACCTGACCGAGAATCGTGCGGACGTAAAGAAGCACTACACCTTTTTGCCTGCCGTGCACAAACTTGGGCGCGAGGGCTATGATGGGCGTGGCGTACAGGTTATTCGTTCAAAAAAAGATGTGCGAAAGGCATTTGATGCTCCGGGAATATTAGAGCAGCTAATTGATTTTGACAAGGAAATATCAGTTATCGTTGCGCGTAATGAACGCGGTGAAATAAAAGCGTATCCTCCGGTGGAAATGGTTTTTCATCCGGAGAAAAACCTGGTTGAGTATCTGTTTGCTCCCGCCCGGCTTACCCGCCAAATAGAACTGGAAGCCGAAGCCCTTGCCTGCAAGACAATTGATGAATTGAAAATGGTTGGGCTTCTTGCTGTGGAAATGTTCGTAACCCGTAAAGGCGAAATTCTGATTAACGAAATTGCTCCCCGTCCGCACAACAGTGGTCATCACACCATTGAGGCGAATGCCACCTCACAATATGAACAACACCTTCGTGCCATACTTGGATTGCCCCTTGGCGAGACGCACCTGATTCTTCCCAGCGCCATGGTTAATTTATTGGGTGAGCCGGGATATACCGGGCAGGCACGCTATAAAGGGTTTGAGAAAGTGATTAGCCTGCCGGGCATTCATGTTCACTTGTACGGAAAGAAAATCACGAAACCCTTTCGCAAGATGGGCCATGTAACGATTGTTGACCCTGATGTTGTGAGTTTGCGCGAGAAAGCCGACTTTGTAAAGAGAACACTTAAAGTTGTGGCATGACAAAACCGGTGGTTGGTATTATTATGGGCAGCCAGTCTGATCTGAAGACGATGAAGGAGGCAGCTGAGGTACTTGAGGAGTTCGGAGTGCAATACGAACTGACAGTGGTCTCAGCACACCGGACCCCCCTTCGGATGGTTGACTATGCCACGCGGGCACGCAGCAAGGGCCTTCGGGTAATCATTGCTGGTGCTGGTGGTGCCGCCCATTTGCCGGGCATGGTTGCATCCATAACCTCTTTGCCGGTAATCGGAGTGCCTGTTAAGTCGTCCAATTCGATTGATGGATGGGATTCGGTCTTGTCCATTCTGCAAATGCCTTCCGGTGTGCCTGTGGCTACGGTGGCGCTGAACGGTGCGCGCAATGCAGGAATATTAGCCGCGCAGATTATTGGCTCGGTCGATAAAGCGGTTGCCAAGAAACTTGATGCCTTTAAGAAGAGCCTTCAAAGCAAAGTGGAGACCTCAGCCCGCGACATAGAAAAGAAAGGCTGGCGAAAGCTCTCCTGATTTTGTTACAAAAAAAATAGGTACCTTCATCCTGTTATGAAGCCAGGTAACAAAGGTTGGCTCAACGAATACCTTGATTTCAGGAAAGAGCAGTTTAGAGAACTCGCAGGTAGCCCTAAAGATTCCCGCCCTGAATATGCCCTATATCGGATTATTCAGCCAACCGGGTTAATGTATGGGCAATCTGTGGGTGTCATCAACCACCCATCGGCAAGCACCTGGGACGAAAAAGACAGGATGAAAGTGCTGCTGGCAGAATGCCTGGTAAGTAGTTCAGTAGTATTTCACGGAAAGGCGATCAACAGGGATGAAGAGTTGTTTGACCTGATAATGCGCGTGTTGGAAAATATCACCACTTTTTACAATACCATATTCCCTGAACTGGCAACACCCACAAAAACATTGTTTGGTAAAAAAAGATCAACACTCGAGCTGGTTGAGCGAATTCTTGATAAGCGAGTCGAGCGGGCGCAGGAATACAAAGGCAATTTTTGGGTTTACTTCTTTCATAACAGCATCTTGTTTTTCGACATCTTCATTTTCGGTCAATGGATTCACACAAATGCTGATCGCGTTGTGGCAGATTTTTTCCGGTACGAACGGGAGGAACTCAGATTTTCTGTGGTTAAAGTAATAGCAGCAGCAGCTCACTCTGATAATGTACTTGATTTTGAAGAGCAAAAACTGTTTGAGTACTTTGTACAGGGCACGAATATTCCGGCTGAGCGAAGAAAGGAGGCGATGGCGATTTTCAAAGAAGGGGTAGCCACGGAAGCCATAAACCTGCCATCCGATAATTCCTGGATTCTAAGGAAGTTTTACCTGGAGGTAGCCATCTTAACGATGTGGGCTGACCGGAGAGTTGAACAGTCGGAATATGATTTTTTGAAACAGCTTTGCACTCACCTGGGATTTACGAATGATGATCTAGAAAACAGTGTGATTGCCATTGAAGGCTTTGTACTGGAGCATTGGGAGCAACTGCAACACCTGCAAGACAAGCAGGATTATGAGCGGGTAAGTGAACACTTCATTGCCAGTGTAGCACGTGTGGCCGAAAAGAACCGTGGCAAATTATTGAAGGAATTGCAGGAGAATAAAACTGCCATGAGCCTGTTGTTAAAAGCTCAATCCGAAGAGTTAACCACCGAAGAAAGTGAAGTGGTGCGGCAGCACCTTCTCTGGGTATTGCGGACGATTCCATCGTTCAGCATTATTGCTTTGCCTCAGAATTTTTTGACCCTGAAAGTTCTATTGAGAATACTTCCTAAAAATTTATTTACAGGGCCTGATGCTTAAAGCAATTTTGATCTGCGCGGAATAATTACCGAAAATATAATGGAGAGAGTAAGGGTGGCAATAATAACAGAGAAGGAGAGGTATACATTGATGTCAATGTGGAAAATTTCAAGGAGCATTTTTGCCCCGATGAAAAAGAGGATAATGGAAAGCCCTTTCTGCAACAGGTAAAATTTATCGATGATCCCGGAAAGCAAAAAGAACATCGCACGCAAGCCCATAACGGCAAAGATGTTTGATGTGTAAATCAGAAATTCATTTTGAGTGATGGCGAATGCAGCCGGGATCGAATCAACGGCAAAGATCAGATCGGTTGTCTCAATCAAAACAATCACCAGGAACAAAGGCGTAAACCAAAGTTTGCCGTTCTGAAACACAAGAAATTTTCCGTCATGCGTATCCGTAGTAATGGGAAGGTATTTCTTACAGAATTTCAGAACGGGATTCTTCTCCGGCTCAATTTTCTCATCCCCGTCTTCAAAATAAATGCGTATGCCTGAATAGATAAGGAATACACCAAAGATGTAGAGTATCCAGTGAAATTTGTGGATCAGGTAAGCGCCAACAAAGATGAAGAAGGCACGCATTACGATGGCACCCAAAATGCCCCAGAAGAGAATTTTGTGGTAGTAGGTTTCATCCACCTGAAAGTATTTCAGAATGAGAAGGATCACGAATATGTTATCAACCGAAAGCGCTTTCTCGGTTAAGTAGGCGGAGAAATACTCTACGGCCCCCACCGTACCACTTTCATCATACACGTAAATGAAATACCCGAATAAGGCCGAGATCGTCACCCAGAAAATTGACTGATACAGGGCCGATTTGGTAGAAATCTTGTGCGCTTGTTTATGAAAAAGGCCAAGATCGAGGGCTAAAAATAAAATGATGATGGCCCCGAAAATCCCAAAGAGGAGTAACTCTCGTTCGTTTCCGTCAAATAAGGAGATTAGCAGTATGTTGAGAGGGCTGCGCAATAAGGTCCGGTCTTCAGGGGTTGTTTGGGAGGTCTAAGCCCTTCATTATCAAAGCACTCAAAGCTCCGTAGATTTCAAAAGTACAACTATTTTTCAAACGCAAAAATCGATGTGGCGATTAATGAAGTACATACGGCAAAGGAAACCAGCATGATTCTGAATTTCAGACACAATTTTCACACACTCCCTGAATCAGCAGGTTAAACCCGGAGGCCCGGTAACCTCGTGGGAGTTTTATAGAAGGGATGTCAACATCCAGGCAATTGGTTTGGCCGCAAACCGTGCATTTAAAATGGACATGGTCGTGGTGATGGCCCATTGCATTGCAGGCGGTTGAACATAATGCGTACTTAATCCCCCCTTCATCATCCAGCACTTTGTGAATTAACCCCTTATCCAGAAAGGTTTTCAGGGTGCGGTAAACAGTAACCCGGTCGAAATTACTGGGCACCGCATGTTCGATGTCGCCATGCGATAAGGCAAAGCCTTTTTTCAGGAATAAATTCAAAATGGCTTTCCGGCTGGGGGTAAAGCGCAGCTCAAAATCTTTCAGTATTTCTTTTGACCCCGTCATTGTTCGTGTAGCTGGAGCTTAAGAAGATTGCTGTAGAGACCGTTATCCATTTGCGAAAGTTCATTATGGGAACCCATTTCCGCAAGTTCGCCATGATTTATCACAAAAATGCGATCTACTTTTTTTATGGTGCTGAGCCGATGAGCAATTACAATGGTAGTACGGCCGGTCATTAATTGCCGGAGCGCTTGCTGCACCAGGGTTTCGGAGTGGGCATCAAGTGAACTGGTCGCTTCATCAAGAATAAGAATGGCCGGGTCTTTCAGAATAGCCCGTGCAATGGCAATGCGTTGCCGTTGACCTCCGGAAAGCTTTATGCCCCGCTCGCCAACCAGTGTGTTAAACCGGTCGGGAAAATTCTCAATAAATTCAAGGGCATTGGCCTTGCGGGCTGCTTCACGAATTTCGTCTTCGGTTGCCTCCGGTTTTCCATAGGCAATATTTTCTTTGATTGATCCGCCAAACAAGATTACTTCTTGCGGTACAATGCCGAGGTTCTTTCGGTAGGCTGTAAGTGGATACGTTTCGATGGCGGTGCCGTCTACTTTGATAAGGCCTGAACCTGCCGGATAAAAGCGCATCAGTAGGTTGATGATCGTTGACTTACCTGAGCCGCTTTGCCCTACCAAAGCCACTTTCTCCCCCGGTTCAATGGTAAAGTTTAGTTTTTTCAGAACCGGAAAGTCTGCCCGTGTAGGATAGTTGAATGAAACGTTTTCAAATTGAATCTGACCATGAAGTTTTTGAATCGACTGATGGGTATGATCGGTTTCGTCAGGCTGGTCGAGGAGTTCAAGCAGCCGCTCCGATGCCCCGATAGACCGTTGCAGTTGTGTGTAGATATCGCCAAGACCGGCAATGGATCCGCCAATGAAAGATGTATAGATGATGAATGAAAAAAGCATTCCTATCGACAACACACCCTGTTGAACCAATGTTGCTCCGAACCAGCCTACAGCCACAATGCCTCCAAACAATGCAAAGATCGAGAAGGAGATAAACAACCCGCGGTATTTTGCTGTGCGTACAGACACCGCGACAACTTCGGCCAGCGATTTGGTATACCGCCCCAACTCAAAGATCTCATTGGTGAAGGCCTTCACTACATGAATGGATTGCAGGGACTCTTCAACTACAACATTAGCATCGGCCAGTTTGTCTTGTGTTTTCTTAGAAAGTTTTCGAATGTACTTACCGAAAATCAGGGCAAGGATAACCAGCACCGGAAAAGTAAGCAGCATAAAAGCCGTTAGGGTAGGTGCGAGATAAAAAATCACCGCGCCACCCAAAAGCAACGTAAGCGACTGACGGAGCAACTCGGCCAGGGTAAAAGTGAACGTATCCTGCAATGTGCTGACATCCGATGTAATCCGGCTCATCAGCTCACCCACTCTCCGGTTATCGAAAAAACTGAGCGGCTGCCAGATTATTTTCTGATAGATGCGTTGGCGCAGGTCAGCCAGGGTGCGCTCGCTGGTAACCGAAAACGTATAAACCCGCGTGAACGAGAATATTCCCTGAACAAAAAGAATCAGCAGTAAAACTCCCGCAATCTGGTTAATGCCGGTAAAATAGGGTACCGGTTTACCCGAAGCAACATCAAGCAACTGTCCGGCAAAGTAGGGAAACGACAACAACGTGGCGCTGGACAATACCAGCGAAATAAGGCCTATTGTAAAAAGCCAGCGGTAAGGCCATACAAACCGGAAAATCCCTACAAGTTTTTTGAGGTTTGAAGGGTTGACCGGCCTCTTATCTTCTTTGCTCAAAGGTTGGTGTTTGCCTCGTGCCATGAAGTGGAGGATATGGAGCCTGTAATGGAAAATTCAACGGGCGAGCCAAGAAACATTTCTTGCCCGCCTTCAATAGAGTAGGATGCAAGTATAGTTTTATTGTTCAGTTCCTGAAATTCCATGATCAGCATGCGTGAGCCCTTCATCAGGGAGCTTTCTTCCCGGTAGAGAGCCTCCAATCGCAGCACGTTTTCAGGTGTGTTCAGGTAATAAACCTTTAACCATACAACCGGCAAACTGTTTCGGCTGGTAAATGTGCGAACCTTCAGGTTGGTTTTCTGATCGTCCGTTCCGTCAGTTACTTCATAATTGCCTGCATTAACCGGCTTATTAATTGAGTTAAGGGAAGTAAAAATGTCCAGTTCTTTTAGCCAGGCTGAGGTATCAGCCGGAGTGTACAGGGTGGTTTCTTCGGCACCGTTAATCTGAGCATGCTTGGTAAGCGAAGCGTTCAATTCAACCAGCTGATATGCCTGCGCCCGAATCAGGCTGTTAACCGGATAATACACAGATGAAATGCTGTCTGTTTTCGGTGTGCACGAAGAAGCAACGAACAGAAACCCAGCAAGTATATAAAAATCAATTTGTCTGAATAAGTACATGGCCAGTCATTTCTTTCGGGATGGGTAATCCCATTAAGGTGAGGATGGTGGGTGCCAGATCGCCCAACTTTCCATCTTGTAATGTACCCTTGTAGGCATTATCAACCAAAATGCAGGGCACCAGGTTGGTTGTGTGTGCCGTATTAGGCGAGCCGTCTTCGTTAATCATACAGTCGGCATTGCCATGATCGGCAATGATGAGAATGGTATACCCATTTTGCAGCGCGGCTTCGGTAACCTTAGCGGCACACTCGTCAACTGTTTCGCAGGCTTTCATGGCCGCTTCAAACACACCGGTATGGCCAACCATATCGGGGTTGGCAAAGTTGAGGCAGATGAAATCGGCTTCTCTTTTTTCAAGTTCGGGTATGATCTTGTCTTTGATATCGTGCGCACTCATTTCCGGTTTCAAATCATAGGTAGCTACTTTAGGAGATGGACACAGTATGCGTGACTCACCGGCAAAGACCTCTTCCCTTCCACCTGAAAAGAAGAAAGTAACGTGGGGATACTTTTCTGTTTCGGCAATGCGTATTTGTTTCTTCCCATGCTTTGCCAACACCTCGCCCAGTGTGTTTTCGAGGTTATCCTTATCAAAAACAGTCTTCACATTCTGGAAAGTGTCATCGTAATTGGTAAGGGTAACATAGTGTAGACTAAGGGCCGTCATGGATTGTTCCGGAAAATCTTTCTGCGTTAACGTTATCGTTATTTGTCTGCCCCGATCAGTCCGGAAATTAAAACAGATAACCACATCACCATCACGGATAACGGCCACAGGCTTTCCATCCTCAACAACAACCAGTGGTTTTATAAACTCATCGGTGATGTTTTCAGCGTACGACTGCTCCACCCCGGCACGAAAATCCGTTACGGCCTTTCCCTTACCATGAACCAGCAGGTCATAGGCAAGTTTTACCCGCTCCCATCGCTTGTCACGATCCATGGCGTAATACCGGCCCACCACGCTGGCAATCCGGCCGGTGGTTTTTAGGAGGTGTTCCTGGACATCATTCAGAAAACCAAGTCCGCTTTTCGGATCGGTATCACGGCCATCGGTAAATGCATGAACAAATAGTTTTTTAATTCCCTTTGCATCTGCAAGGCTACACAGCCCTTTGAGGTGATTGATGTGGGAGTGAACCCCACCGTCAGAAACCAATCCGATAAGATGAACTGCTTTACCATTCTGGAGGGCATAAGTAAAAGCATTGTTCAAAACCGGGTTTTGATCAAGTTCCCTTTCATCAATGGCTTTGTTGATCCGTACCAGGTCCTGGTATACCACCCGCCCGGCACCGATGTTCATGTGGCCGACTTCCGAGTTCCCCATTTGTCCTGCCGGCAGGCCCACTGCCAGGGCTGATGCTTCCAACCGGCTGTTAGCATAGCGCACGTAAATCGAATCCATAAAAGGGGTCTTAGCCTGGTCAATTGCCGATACCTTTTTATTGGTGGCAATTCCCCATCCGTCAAGGATCATCAACAGCACCTTTTTGTTCATCCGGCTCTAATTTAAAAGTGCAAATATACCAGTTATGACCTGTGCCTTTGGGTTACTTACGCCCTCTTGGCGAATTCATGCTGGTAGTGAACTTGATGTTTAAACCATTTATTACAAGTAGAAATTCATCCTTTGTGGCATAATTTTGGGTTAATTTGCAGGTATGGTAAAGCGTTTGCCGGTGTTTATTGCAGCGATTATCCTGAGCGGAGGGTCACTGGCCCAAGGGCAAGATGTTATTGCCCAGGTAACAGAAACCATTAAAGCAGGAAGTGCAAAGGAGCTAACCCGTTTCTTAAATCCATCGGTAGATGTGACCATCGAAGGCAAGGTTGAAAACTACAGCAAGGCCCAGGCAGAATTTGTTTTGCGCGACTTTTTTAAGGCACATCCGCCCAATGAGTTTTCAATTATTCACCAGGGGCAATCCAAGGGGGGGCAACCGTTTGCTATCGGTCAATATAAGAGCCAGAATGAAACGTACAGGGTATGGATGAAACTGAAGGTTACCGATAACCAGCAATTCATTCAGGAAATTTCTTTTGTGAAGCAATAGACTTCCAGGCCTTCGCCTTCTATTTTTGCACGGTGCGCCCACCGTATATTACCGACCAGTTTCTGAACCAGTTTATTCAAGCGGCACTTTCTGAGGATGTCGGAGATGGAGATCATTCGACCCTTGCCGTTGTTGAGGCAAATAGAATAGCCTCCGCCCGACTGTTCATAAAGGAACCGGGTATTTTGTGTGGTGTTGATCTTGCCGTTGAAATTTTTTCAAGATATGACCCAACCTTGAATGTTAAAGTCAACCATTTAGATGGGGATGCTGCAACTTCCGGTGACGTTGCCTTTACTGTAGAGGGCCCGGCACAATCCATCCTTACCACGGAGCGCCTGGTATTAAACTGCATGCAACGGATGAGCGGGATTGCTACGCTCACCAACCGGTTGGCAAAGCGTGTGGAAGGTACGGGCTCAACCCTACTGGACACCCGCAAGACCACCCCGTGTTTCAGGCTGTTGGAAAAATGGGCGGTGGTGATTGGCGGAGGTAAGAACCACCGGATGGGATTGTATGATATGATTATGCTTAAGGATAACCATATTGACATGGCTGGCGGTATTTCAGGGGCAATCAGTCGGGCAAAAGCGTATCTTCGCGCCCGGAAACTGGAGTTGAGAATAGAAATTGAGGTGCGCAACCTGGACGAGGTTAATGAAGTGTTGAAATGTGACGGAGTTGATGTAATCATGCTCGATAACATGAGCCTTACAGACATGAAGGAGGCTGTAAAACGAATTAACAAACGGTGCGCTACGGAAGCCAGCGGAAACATCACGGAGCAAACCATTCGTGAAGTAGCCGACTGCGGAGTGGATTTTATTTCGGTAGGTGCACTCACTCACTCTGCCAGGAGCCTCAACATGAGCCTAAAGGTGAATATCTGATTGACTAAGGATATATGATTGTAAAGACGAAGAACTATAAACTTGAAAAGAAAACCTATATCCGGCTGGCGCTGAAAGGCGTAATAAAGCAGCAAGGATGGATTGCCTTGCTGGCAGCAGCGGCTATCAGCGCTTTCTATTTTTGGGTACCAAGCATTTGGTGGTTTATTGTTGCCATAATTGGGTTAGGACTATATGTGTTGTTTTGGTGGATCCAATTTTTTGGTGTGACCCAACTGGAGCAAGGAAAAATGCTCTTTGAAAAGCTTTCGTATGAAATAAGCAGCCAACAGGTACTTATGAAAATTAACCCGCGCGAAGGAATGCCGCTGAAGTGGGATCAGATTAAGCGGGCGTCAATCGGCAAAGACTACTTTGTGCTGTTTGTAAACAAAGCACAACTTATTTACCTGCCATTTAAAATCTTCAATACAGAGAATGAACGCAAATTCCTGGCGAGTATTCTTAAGACAAAGGGCTACATCAGGTAGCCAACGAACACCAACCGGTAAGCTATGAACGAAGCATCGTTCGAAGAAGCCAGAAAAAAAATTTACCGGTATTGTGCCTACCAGGAGCGATCACATCAGGAAGTAAAAAGCAAATTGTATGACCTGGGCTTGCATACAGGCCAGGTCAATGAACTGATGGCCCACCTGATTGCCGAAGGATTCCTGAACGAAGAGCGTTTTGCAAAAGCCTTTGCCGGTGGCAAGTTCAGGTTAAAAAAATGGGGAAAGATTAAAATCAGTCGTGAACTGGAAATTCGGGGCCTCACGCCCACATGCATTCGCTTAGGCCTTAAGGAAATTGATGACAAAGAGTATACTCACATGTTGAAAAACCTGGTGAAAAAGAAGTTAAATCAATTTATGGATGCCAATAAATTCAAGCTGCGCGATAAGGTTGCAAAATCGCTCATTTTAAAGGGATATGAACCTGAGCTGGTTTGGAGTGAGGTGAAAAAACAATTGCCCGGGTAAAGCAAATTGTAGTGGTTACGACAATTCATTAAACCCAAATCGATCAACGTTGAAAATCACAACACAAAATCTTTATATGAGAGCCGGTTTCCTACTGTTCATTTATCTCACTGCATTTGCCGGGAACGCCCAAAGAGATGACGAGCGCAGAAAGCATTTTAATTTAAAAAACAACATAGCCATTCAGGGATATGATCCGGTGAGTTATTTCATGGCTAAGCCCACCGAAGGGAGAGTTGATTTAGCGACTACGTACAGGGGAGTAACGTATCGGTTTGCCAGCCAGGAAAACCTTAACCGGTTCATGGCCGACCCTGAGAAATACGAACCCGCTTATGGCGGGTGGTGCGCTTATGCAATGGGTGAAAATGGAGACAAAGTGAAAATAGATCCTGAAACCTATAAAATCATCAACGGCCGGGTGTACCTGTTTTACAACTTCTGGACAAACAACACCCTCACTACCTGGAACAAGAATGAGAAACAATTGAAGGAGGCTGCCGACCGGAACTGGGCGAAATTTGTCCGTTAGCGTAAAAAAATAACCCCGGCAGGAGGCTTTTAATTTGCATTTTCTTTTCCGTTATCTTTGTAGAATTCACATACCCTATGAAGCTCATTGTCGCATGCTGCAGCATCTTAAAGCATCTACAAGGCCTGGTTGAACAGATCACTCCGCAGGATTTTGCGAGACCCATCCCTACCCTTGGAAACAGCACTATCGGTCAACACCTCCGCCATACACTTGAATTTTTCATGTGCCTGGAAGCCGGTTACCCCCATGGTACAATCAATTACGATAAACGCGCGCATGACAAACTTATCGAAAGCGATAAGTTCATTGCAATGTCTGCACTGATGAAAATTGTGGCATTTGTTGAAACGCACCCTGCGGACATCGCATTAACCCTTGAGGTGGGCTATGACCTGAAGCAGGATGACTTTACCGAAGTACAAACCAATTTCAGGCGCGAACTGGTGTACAACATCGAGCATGCCGTTCACCACATGGCCATCATAAAAATTGGTATTCGTGAGATAGCCCCATACATTACCCTGCCTGACGATTTTGGAATTGCTGCTTCAACGATTCGCTATCAGGAAAAAGCAGCCCTTACTTCCTGAAAGGCGTTATGAGCCTCTTCAGAAAATTTCTGAAAAGCAATTTTATCATTCGATTAAAGAGCTGGGAGTACTGGCCCTTTGAAGTTTTTCAGGCACCTGTCATTTTATACTGGCTGTGGTTATCGGCTAAAGCAAGATCGTTGGTTTTTTTCTCGGCATCAAATCCGGGCATTCCGTTGGGCGGTATGCTGGGTGAATCAAAGTATGACATCCTGATGAAAATTCCTGAAAGGCTACGACCCAGAATGATGCGTATAAAATTTCCGGCTTCTGCGGATGAGGTATTGGTCGGGTTGGAGAAGAATAAGATGGCCTATCCATTGGTGTTTAAACCCGATGTAGGCGAGCGCGGCTTTATGGTGGAACGCATTTTTTCCAAAGAAGACGTACGGACTTATTGCACCAGGATCAAAGCCGATTTCCTGATTCAGGAGTTGGTTGATTTACCCATGGAGTGCGGTGTGTTTTATATTCGAAAACCAACCGAGAAAAACGGAAAGGTAACATCACTGAACCTGAAAGAAATGCTCACCGTTCGGGGTGATGGAAAGCATACGCTTCGCGAACTGATGCTAAGCAACGAACGCGCTAAACTGCAATACCAGCGTTTAAAAATAAGATACCAAAATCAACTCGAAACTGTGTTGCCCGGGGGTGATCAATGGGAGATCAACTCCATAGGCAACCACTGCCTTGGCACAAAGTTTATTAATGGTGAGCGATTTATTACTCCTAAATTAGAGCAGCGTTTTGACGAGATCAGCAAACACATTGACGGATTTTATTATGGGCGCTTTGATTTGCGGTGCGAAAATCTCGAGGCGCTTTACGAGGGTCGTGTGAAAATACTTGAACTCAACGGATGCGGAGCCGAACCGGCACATATTTATGAGCCAGGATTTTCATTAATTAAAGCCTGGCAAACAATTTTTCGCCATTGGGACGAATTGTACAGCATCAGTGTAGCAAACCATAAACGCGGAATTCGATATACAAGCTTTAAAGACGCGCTGGCCATCTTCAGGAAATACAAAGCCGCGATCAGCTAATGGCTTGAAAGAAAATTTTTAAAACCCGATTTTACCCGAAGGATTATTCCTCATCAGCCGCAGGCTGCGTACCGCACTGCCAACCGTAACATGTACCAGGTTCGATTGGTCGTCATAGGTTTCGGTGATTACGCTGTTCACTACCTCAATGGTCTTCCATTTCTTTACCGAACGAACCTGGATAAAACACAGCAGGGCATCGCCTTCCGGTTGGGTGCCCAGAAAGTTCAACGCTTGGCGTTTTCCGTCAAGGGTAACAGAAAACCGTTCCAGTACATACTCTTTTACCAGGTTATTGGTTGTGGAGGTAGCCGGATTTAACAAGTCTAAATCCGGTTGGTTGTTTCGGGCCCGGATGGCTGTTTCGAGATCGTCTGTGAAAATGCGCATGATAATTTCAAGCTCACGCTCTTTTTCATCGTAAGCAATTTCGGTTACCGACACATGCAGCGGATGCCATGCAACCAGGATGTACGATAGAAGGACCGGGAAAACCATTGGCAATATTACAAACAAAAGCCAGCCCAAACCGATTGCCCCATACGGTCCGGGCAAGTTCGCTGAATACCGTATGTTTGCAACCTGAAAACTGTTTGCGCATGAGCGAATTTGAGGTGTATTTTGGCCTGGGCAAAGATCATATCCTCGATTATAAAAACGGGTACGACCACATCCTGTTTGTCATGGCCTTATGCATACTTTATGGATGGCGCCATTGGAAACAAGTGCTTATCCTGGTAACAGCCTTCACCATCGGGCACTCCATAACCCTGGCATTGGCCACCCTTAATATTGTTTCAGTAAATGCTGAGCTGATCGAGTTTCTGATACCGTTAACCATTTTGATAACAGCCTTTTCAAACCTGTTCAAAAATGACCAGCAACTCTCAAGCCGGGCGCTTTGGCTGAGTTACGGTTATGCACTTTTCTTCGGCCTTATCCATGGGTTAGGCTTTAGTAATTACCTGCGGAGCATCTTGGGCCGTGATCGCAGCATTGTATCCCAGTTATTTGCCTTTAATCTTGGCCTGGAGTTCGGTCAGATAATTATTGTGATTGTGTTTTTAACGGTGACGTTTATTTTGGTTGATTTGTTTTCCGTTAACCGCAGAGACTGGAAACTGGTGGTTTCCTCCCTGATTGCCGGTATGGCACTTGTGCTTTTAAAAGATAAAATATTCTGGTAAGAAATAATCCTGAAAACTAATGAAGAGAATAACGTTTTTACTGATGATGATGACTGCCGCCCTTTCGTGGGCACAGGAACCCGCTAAATGGCAGGGAAAGTTTGAACAATTGGAACACCTGTTGCCCACACCAAACGAATACCGGACCGGATCGGGTTCGCCAGGGCCAAAATACTGGCAACAAAAAGCCGATTATGTAATTGCCGTTGAATTGAATGACAACAATCAATCGATTACCGGAAGTGAAACCATTACCTATCACAATAACGCCCCTGAAACACTTACCTACTTATGGTTGCAGTTGGATCAAAACATCCTTGCAAAAGATAACCTGACCTCACGCACACAGGTTACCCAGTTGCGCGATTCCTCTTCGGCAAAATCCATTGCCGGTGCACTCAACCTCTACGACTTTGACGGTGGATACAAGATCAAATCGGTTAAGGATGCCAGCGGGAAAGCATTGCCTTTTTCTATAAACAATACCATGATGCGCGTTGACCTTCCGCAGGCTTTAACGCCAGGCTCCCGGTATCAATTCTCCGTGGAGTGGTCCTACAACATTGGCGACCGGATGAAGGATAACCAGCGCAGCGGGCTTGAATATTTTCAGGAGGATGGAAACTACGTGTACACCATTGCACAGTTCTTTCCGCGCATGTGTGTGTTTGATGATGTAAACGGATGGCAAAACAAGCAGTTCCTCGGCCAGGGAGAATTTGCCCTTCCGTTTGGCGATTACAAGGTACGAATCACCGTGCCCGCTGACCACGTGGTGGCTGCCACAGGCATGCTGCAAAATCCGCAACAGGTGCTGAACAAAACGGAGCAGGAACGGTTTGAAAAGGCCAAAACTTCTTTTGATAAGCCGGTCATTATTGTAACGCAGGCCGAAGCAACCCAAAAGGAAAAGACAAAATCGACTGAAAAGAAAATATGGGAGTTTCATGCCGGGAATGTGCGCGACTTTGCGTTTGCCACTTCACGCAAATTTATTTGGGATGCCCAGGCCGTGAAGATTGGCAACAGAACCCTCCTGGCCATGTCGTTCTACCCAAAAGAGGGTAACCCGTTGTGGGAAAAAGAATCAACGCTTGCAGTTAAGAATACAATAGAAGTGTATTCCAGAATGACCATTGATTATCCCTACCCGGTGGCCATATCGGTGCATGCGGCTTCCATTGGCATGGAGTACCCCATGATCTGCTTCAATTTTGGAAGGCCCAACAAAGACGGCACGTACTCAGCTTCTACACGGCAGCGGATGATCGGGGTAATCGTGCATGAAGTTGGGCATAATTTTTTCCCCATGATCATCAATAACGATGAGCGCCAATGGACATGGATGGATGAGGGCATCAACAGCTTTGTGCAACTGATTACAGAATTGGAGCGCTACCCGAATGATGAATGGAACCGGGGGAAGCCCGAAGCCCTGGTGAATTACATGAAAGGAGACAGAAATTATCAAAGGCCTTTAATGACCAATTCCGAACAGGTGCTGCAGTTTGGTGCGGAGCAATATCAAAAGGCCGCAACCGGTTTATACATCCTTCGCGAAACGGTGATGGGCAAAGAATTATTTGATAAGTCTTTTAAAGAGTATGCGCAGCGCTGGGCATTCAAACACCCCATGCCGGCTGATTTCTTCCGCACGATGGAAGATGCTTCGGCTGTTGATCTGGATTGGTTCTGGAGGGGTTGGTTTTACACCACTGATAACGTGGATCAATCGGTTGATTATGTAAAATGGTACAAGCTGCGCAACGATGTGCAGACTCCTGAAAAGAATGTAGCAGCAAAAAAGAGCAGCGCATCGGCTTCGGCAGGGGGCAAATCATTTACTGATTTTTCGGGCGGCCCCGAACCGTTCACGGTGCTGCCTACCGATGATCGTTTTTATGGCGAATTCCGCAGTCGCGTTGACGACAAGGCCATCATCAGCAAGCTTCAGAACAAAAACCTGTACGAAGTGAAGCTGTCCAACAAAGGCGGCCTGATGATGCCCGTAATTATTGAGTGGACGTACAAAGACGGCAGTAAGGAAATTGAACGCATCCCTGCTGAAATCTGGAGAACAAGCGAACAAACCGTTACCAAAGTATTTGTTAAGGAAAAAGAAGTTGTTTCGGTTGTGCTTGATCCTTTACGGGAGACAACCGATGTGAACACAGGCGATAACATATTTCCCAAACGAAACGAACCGTCCAGATTCGATACATTTAAGAAAGGGAATTAGAGATGAAAGGCTTTGGTGTAGTAATGCTGATATTGGTTGCCGGGATTGTGCAGGCCCAGCAATGGAAAGGTAAGTTTGAGCAGCTCGATCAGCTGCTGCCTACTCCTAACAGTTACCGGACAGCCTCCGGTTCACCCGGGCCTGCGTACTGGCAGCAGCGTGCAGATTACACGATTGATGTGGAAATCAACGATGAAACGCAGGTCCTTTCCGGTAAGGAGTCGATTACCTATTTCAATAATTCACCCGAAACCCTTACATATTTGTGGGTACAGTTGGATCAGAATATCAACGCCTCTGAGAATTCGTTGGCAAAGACCCGCTCCACCAGCCTGCGCGATTCGGTAGCGGCACGGTTTATAGCTGGCCCACTCGGCTTGTATGATTACCGGGGAGGATACACCATCAGTAAGGTAATGGATGCTTCGGGCAAGCCGCTATCTCACACGATCAATAACACCATGATGCGTATTGATTTGCCGGAGCCGCTAAAAACCGGTGAGCAGGTTACTTTCTCCATCGAGTGGAGCTACACCATTAACGACATGATGAAGGTAAGCGGTCGCAGCGGCATGGAGTATTTTCCGGATGACGGCAACTACATTTACTTCATCGCGCAGTGGTTTCCGCGCATGTGCGTGTTTGATGATTATGAAGGCTGGCAGAACAAGCAATTTCTCGGGGCCGGTGAATTTGCCCTTGCCTTTGGAAACTACAAGGTTCGTATTACCGTACCATCCGATCACATCGTGGGAGCCACCGGTTGGCTTCAAAATCCAAAAGAAGTCATGACCAAAGAGCAACTGGAACGCTTCGAAAAGGCCCGGAAGACCTTCGATAATCCGGTGTTTATTGTAACTGAAGCCGAAGCACGGAAAAAGGAAAAAGAAAAAGTTAAAAAGAAATCGACCTGGGAGTTCCATGCCGAAAATGTGCGCGACTTTGCATTTGCCACCTCGCGCAAGTTTATCTGGGATGCCATGGCCGTGAAGAACGGCAACAACACGGTGCTGGCCCAATCGCTGTATCCGAAAGAGGGCAATCCGCTGTGGGCGGAAGAATCGACCCGGGCAATTAAGAACACGCTTGATATTTACTCATCACGAACAATTGATTATCCCTACCCCACAGCTTACTCGGTAAACTGGGTGGGCGGAGGCATGGAGTACCCGATGATTTCATTTAACGGGGGCCGCCCGGCAAAAGACGGCACCATTTCTGAACGCACCCGTGTGCGGATGGTGTACATTATTGTGCACGAAGTGGGCCATAACTACTTTCCGATGATCATCAATTCGGATGAACGCCAATGCACCTGGATGGATGAGGGCCTGAATTCATTTCTTGAAAAGGAAACGATGCGCGAACGCTACCCGCATCTTAACTACACCGAGAACACACCAAAAGCCATTGTGAATTTTATGAAAGGCGACAAGAGCATCATGCGCCCAGTAATGGCGGCTTCCGACAACCAGGGAGCAAGTTTTGGGAACAACGGCTACTCTAAACCGGCCGCAGCCCTTACGGTGTTGCGCGAAACCGTGATGGGCCCTGAACTTTTTGACAGAGCCTTTAAGGAATATGCCCAGCGCTGGGCATTCAAGCATCCCAAGCCGGCCGATTTCTTTCGTACGATGGAGGATGCTTCCGGGGCTGACCTTGACTGGTTCTGGCGCGGATGGTTTTACTCCACCGATCATGTGGATGTTACCCTCGATGAAGTGAGGTGGTTCCGCCTGCGGCAGGAAGCCGTGGATCCGGAAGGTAAAACGAAAGCAAAATCCGGTGAACTCACGGCTGGCGGAAAGAATACCGGAAAGCCAACCAATTTCAGCAATGGCCCGCAGGAGTTTACCGTTCTCAACACACCCGAAAATGTGTACGGTGAATTTCGCAGCCGGATCAATGACCAGGCTGTGCGGCAAAAACTTGCCGGGAAAAATGTGTATGAACTGAAATTCAAAAACACGGGCGGTTTAATAACACCGCTGGTTATTGAGTGGACGTACAAAGACGGCAGCAA
>JBBINY010000019.1:37113-47644 GCA_037443645.1 Cytophagales bacterium | reverse complement strand
TCGCACCATTCGGCCACAATAGAAAGTTGCGGATCGTATTCCAGGTCGGAGGGCATCTGGGTCACAAAATTCTCAACCCCAAAAGTATTCAGCCATTCTGCCGTGCCGGCTGAGGAAATGGTTGACTCCGCCTGCCACAGTTGAATACCATATTTTTTATAAGCAAATGATCCGACCTCCGAGCAGAACATGGCTGCAGAATCGTAGAAGTCCATTTTAAAATCGTAGGGGATGTGCCGTTGTTCTGTTTTCTGTTTTGCGAATGTGGCCACCAGGTGAGGCAGCATCGGATTTTCTTTTATCTGCGGCAAATCGGCCAGCGGACGCAATACCATAAAGCGCAACTTTCTGTCGTTCAGGTAATCTTCTGCTGTGGCTACGGCCACACCTTTTTCGATGTGGGCTTCAATGAAACGGGCAACCCCGCCATCATCCACATGCAGCAGGGCTACGTGCGAAAAATTTCCCGGGTAATCGTTGCCGCGTGAAATAAAAGCCGATACCTCGGCACCGCCCCTCGATACGAGCAAATCGCCACTGTGAACACGGATGCCCTGAAGAACGGTGTGGGGTGTTGACGAGGGCTCATCCCTCACGAATTGAGCAGGATTAAAATTGACGGTATCGCTTTGCAGCAACACTTCCTCTACCGCTGCACGTGTGCCGTACAACAATTTGTAGAGGGTATTCCGATGGGTAAAGTGGTTGACATTGCGTAAGGCCGACTGTTCTTTAACCCATCTCCGAAACTGTAGATACAGCTCCAGGTAGCGGTAAGAGTTGCGGGAGGCAGCCATGACCGGGGCGGCATCGAAAAAAATGTCTAAAAATTCATCGCAACGGGAAGTGACGGAAGCTGTGTCAGTTTGCTGAAGCGTAGTAAAGGTGTGAGTCAGGTTTTCCTGATGAATTTGTGCCAATGAATCAAGCTGTTTGGCAGGCAGCATGCGCAGCGCTTCGAACTGTGATTGAAGATTTTGCCAGCGTTCATCCAGCCTCCAGGTAAAGGGTGTAGAAGTTGCCGGCCGAAAGGGAGGCGCAGCATTATCGGGTATCATTAAAAGAACATACCCGGACGCGATTAGGACAATTGCCACACGAAGAAATTTCATACAGGCTGGTTAAGGGCTTAGGAGGAAGCCTCACGCTTAAATTTTTTAAACCAACTTTGCAGTTCCATCTGAATCACTCCGAGAAAAGCTTCTTTGAATATTCCGGCTGAAAGTTTGGATTGCCCCCGTACCCGTTCGGTAAAAACAATGGGCACTTCGGTGAGTTTAAAACCATATTTCCAGGCTTTGAATTTCAGTTCAATCTGAAAGGCATAGCCGACAAACTTTACTTCGTTCAACGGTATGGTTTCTAAAACTTTTCTCCGGTAACAGATGAATCCGGCCGTGGTGTCGTGCACGGGCATTCCGGTAATGAGGCGCACGTACCAACTGGCAAAATAGGAGAGCAGTACCCGGCCAATGGGCCAGTTCACTACGTTAACGCCCGTGGCGTAGCGCGAACCGATGGCCATATCAAAGCCTTTGT
This sequence comes from Cytophagales bacterium, assembly GCA_037443645.1. Lineage (GTDB taxonomy): Bacteria > Bacteroidota > Bacteroidia > Cytophagales > Cyclobacteriaceae > UBA2336. Next base: position 46,105 of record JBBINY010000019.1, on the reverse strand, counting down.
CTTTACAGGCTTCAAGCAGGCGTGGTAAATCGGCAGGGTTGTGCGAGAAGTCGGCATCCATTTCCATCAGGTAGGCGTACCCTTTATCCAGGCTATACCGGAAACCGGCAATGTAGGCGGTGCCCAATCCCTGTTTTTCCTTGCGCCTCAGCAGGTGCAGGCGCTCGGATGTGGTGTTGTACTGAAGTTGAAGCGACTCCACAATGTCGCCCGTGTTGTCGGGCGAATTGTCATCCACTACCAGAATGTGAAAAGGCTGAGGCAGGGAAAATACAGCAGCAATAATTGCTTCAATATTCTCCCTTTCGTTATACGTGGGTATAATAACGATTGTCTCGCTCACCGTGGGCCTGGTTACCCGGCAAAACTAAACATTTTTGGCACCGGCATGGTATTAAACAAGCTCAGCCTCCTGGGTTTGTTTTGCCAGTTTTTGCTGCAGTTCAAACGGCACCTGTACATACTCGGCAAACTTTTGGGTAAAGCTGGCCCGCCCCTGCGACAACGACCTGAGGGTGGTGGAGTAACGATCCAGTTCAGCCAGCGGTGTGCGTGCTTTCACTACCTGGAAGTTTCCTTTTGAATCAATACCCATAATCATTGACCTTCTGGTTTGCAGGTCGCCCATCACATCGCCCATGATTTCCTCGGGTACCATCACCTCAATATCGTAAATGGGTTCAAGCAATGTAGGTTCGGCATTCATGAAGGCCTCTTTAAAAGCCATCATGCCGGCAATCTTAAAGGAGATGTCGTTTGAATCGACAGGGTGCATCTTGCCATCGTATACACATACGCGGACATCGCGCACATACGATCCGGTGATGGGCCCCTCTTCCATTTTTTCCATCACCCCTTTCAGGATTGAAGGAATAAACCGTGAATCGATTACACCCCCAACAATGCAATTGTAAAAGGCAAGCTTGCCGCCCCATTCGAGGTCGATAAATTCCTTGCCGCGCACGGAATACTCTGTTGGTTCAGGCATTCCATCATAATAGGGCTCCACTTTCAGGTGCACCTCACCAAACTGGCCGGCACCTCCCGATTGTTTCTTGTGGCGGTACATGGCTGTAGCGGGCTTTCGGATGGTTTCACGGTAAGAGATGCGGGGAGTTTTGTATTCAACATGGAGTTTGTACATCTGTTCAAGAAACCATTTGCATACAGCCAGGTGCATTTCGCCCTGACCGGAAATAATCAACTGCTTCAATTCACGGGAGTAACCCACTTCAAGGGTAGGGTCTTCCTGATGGATCTTGTTTAGCACTTCACCGATTTTTTCATCGTCTCCCTTGCTCTGTGCCACAATAGCAGTGCGGATGCGTGGTTCAGGATATTGAATGGGCTGAATGGTAATGTCAAATCCTTTGGCGTGAAGGGTTTGATTGGTATAGGTGTCTTTAAGTTTTAGGGTTGCCCCAATATCACCCGCCACCAGTTTGTCAACCGGGTTTCGTGTCTTTCCATCCATAATGAAAAGCTGATGGAATTTTTCAAAACCGTCTGTCTGGCTGTTTATCAACTCTGTATTGGAGGTCACTTCTCCGGAAATGACTTTGAAAAAAGAGAGCTTGCCCAGGTTAGGTTCAAGGTGTGATTTAAAAACGAAGAGCGCTGTGGGTTTTGAAGGATCGTAATGAATTTCCTTGCCTTCGGTGGTGATCTCCGGTTTGGCCTCTCGCGGTGAGGGTGCTACGTTATCGATAAAGCCCATCATGCGGCCGCTGCCCATATTCTTTTTAGCCGACATGACAAATACCGGGAACACATCATGGTGGATCATCCCGAGTTTCAGGCCTTCGCGCATTTCATCCTCATCAAGCGTGCCTTTCTCGAAATACTTCTCCATTAATTTTTCATCGTTCTCGGCTGCTTTCTCCACCAGTTCGTTGTGCAGTTGGTTGGCTCTTTCTTTTTCACCATCCGGAATGGGTAGTTTTTGCGGCTTGCCGCCTTCGGGCGGAAACTTGTACATCACCATCTTAAGCAGGTCAATGATGGAGTCAAATCCCTCGCCTTCATTTACCGGGTACTGCATTTGGGTAACGGCTTTGCCGTAGGTTCTTTTGAGTGATTCAAGGGTTTCATCAAAATTCGCCTTGGGGTGATCAACCTGGTTTATTGCAAACAGTACGGGTTTATTAAACTCCTCTACGTACTTCCAGATCAGTTCGGTGCCTACTTCAACCCCATGCTGTGCGTTCACCACCATCACACAGGTATCGGCAACACGCATGGAAGAAATCATCTCGCCAACGAAGTCGTCAAACCCCGGTGTATCGATGATGTTTATTTTATAGTCGCGCCATTCGGTGTGTAATACGGTGGCAAAAATGGAGTTGCCCCGTTCTTGCTCGATTTCGTGGTAGTCCGACACCGTGTTTTTTCCTTCAATGGTTCCCCTGCGGTGGGTAATACCGGCTTCAAAAATCATGTCTTCGGCAAGCAGGGTCTTGCCGCTTTTCGGGGCTCCCAGCAAAACAATGTTTTTCAGGTGTTTTTCATCATAGACTTTCATAGGCGTGCATATTTATAGATGAACATTCAAACAAACTTGATGGGGGGTTTAATATACAGAAAAGTGCAAATTCCACCCAACAAATTAAGAGTAAATAACCCGGCCAAATCACACTAGCATACCCGTCCTGGGGGCATGATAAGAACACACTTTTGGGTGACTTAAATCAAAAGGGTTCATGACGACCATCATTAAACTACAAATTTTCCCACACCTACCTTCATACTAAAGCAAGGATAAGACACTTAACCGGTAACTCTTATGAACACTAAATACACCTGCCTGGCATTTCTTTTACCGGGTTTGATTTTTCTAAACCTCACCACATTATCTCAAAGCACGTATTCGCTCAAAGCAGCCAAAATGACGGTGGATGGAACGTCTACACTTCACGACTGGACATCCGATGTAACCAAGGTTGAACTGACCGGTCAGTTTTTGGTGGAGGGTACACGAATTAGCCAGGTAAAGGATGTTCAGTTAAAAATACCGGTAACCTCTATTAAGAGCACAAAAGGAAAAACAATGGATAACAAGACCTGGGAAGCCTTTAAATATGAAAAAAACCCTGCCATCACCTACAAGCTAACCGCTGTTACCCCCGCTGAAAAGGTTTTGAAATCCACCGGAACACTCACGATGGCCGGATCGTCAAAGGCAATAGACCTGGAGGTTACCTACACCGTGCTGCCAGGCAGTGAGCTGAGATTAACCGGCTCCCATACCATAAAGCTTAAAGACTACAAAATGGATCCTCCAACCGCCATGATGGGCACCATCAAAGTTGGCGAAGAGGTGACTGTGAAATTTGATGTGACACTTAGCCAAACTAAATAATATAACTATAACCTAAAACAAAAATGTTATGAATAACTCAAAACGAATAAGCATAGTCAGTGCGGTTGCGCTGATTGTTCTTGCCGGGACGGTGCTGGCCCAACAACCGGCTATCCAGTACATGCGTCCTTATGATCAACGCGGGGTTAATGTGTTTGAGATCAACAAGCACAAAGACACCGTTCAGTATGATGGTTTTAAACTGCGCATCGGAGCAGGGTTTACACAGGGATTCCAGAAGTTTAACCACTCCAATTCAGCACGGGTAGTTTTAGTTGACGGAGGAACCACCTGGATTCAGGATGACAATGGAGATTTTATTAACCGGGCAAGTGGTGCTGCTGCTCCGGGTGCGTTTGCTGTGGATCCGAACGTGTATGGAGCCTGGGTCTACACACCCGATCCTATCGGAGCTCCGAATACTCAACGGGTGCTTACAAACTCCAACCAGTTGTATGAAATGTCGGCCGGGTTTCCATTAGCACAGGCCAATCTTTATTTTGATGTTCAACTTGCCGATGGTGTACGGCTGCATCTTGCAAATTACATGGCATCACACCATCACAACGAATTCTGGGTAAAAGGGGGATACCTGCAAGTGGATAAGGTGGGATTCCTGAACAGTGCCTTCATGGACAAACTCTGGACAAACCTTTCGTTGCGCGTTGGTCATATGGAAATTAACTATGGGGATGCTCACTATCGGAGGTCTGACGGTGGCCATACCCTGTGGAATCCGTTTATTGAAAATAATATCATGGATGCCTTTACCACCGAAATTGGTTGGGAATTGTATTGGTATAAAAACGACTTCATGCTGATGATGGGCTACACAGATGGCGAAATCCAGGGGAATGTTACAAAACCGAAGGACCGCGATCCGAACTTCTACTGGAAAGCCGCCTACGATAAAAATGTAAACGATGACCTGCGCATTAGGCTAAGCGGAACTTTCCTCACAACGAAATCATCGATACGCAATACATTGTATGGTGGCGACCGTACCGGCTCCAACTACCAGTTTGTGATGGACAACAACGCAGCAACGGTAACCACTGCCTTTACTTCCGGCCGGTTTAACCCTGCCATTACGGATAACATTACATCGTGGGTGATCAACCCTTTCATAAAATTCAAGGGCCTTGAACTATTTGGTACCTATGAAGTAGTGTCAGGAAATTCACCCGTTGAAAACGGAGAACTTCAGTACAGCGACCCGACCAATAATGATGGCTCGTTAAAACCTGTATTCGACAAATTAGACAAACGCACGGCTACACAAGCTGCGATAGACCTGCTCTATCGCTTTGGTAAAAGAGAACAATTCTTCATTGGTGGAAAATACAATTCGGTAGATGCTGAGATTGCTCTTGGCCAGGCAACCAATACAGCAACCTATATCTATCAGGGCGACCGGTTTGATGTGTCCATCGATCGCAAGGCGTTTGCAGCGGGTTGGTTTATAACTAACAATGTCCTGTTGAAAGGAGAATATGTTATCCAGACGTACTCGGGCTTCCCCGAATTCTACGATAACCGTTCAACCTCCGCTGCCGGCTTTAAAGACACCAGCATGTTTGCCAATGGTGAATTTAAAGGATTTGTTATACAGGGTGTGATTTCTTTCTGATCCTGGCGATTCGGATTAAACAAAAAAAACCTCCCACCGGGAGGTTTTTTTAATACAAATACGCTGCTGTCCTTGATCAGGGATGTGCGAATGTCTTTTTATAACCTAAAACGTTCAGCATGCTCTCCTCGGTTTGTTCGGGTGCAAAAAGGGAAGTTAAAATCTCTCCGTCCTCATTCCGGTCAATCAGCACATGCTTGGGTGCTGGTATCAGGCAGTGCTGAATGCCGCCATATCCGCCCAGCGATTCCTGGTAAGCCCCTGTATGGAAAAAGCCGATGTAAAGTGGCTCTTCATCATTGATCATTGGAAGAAACACTTCGCCTGTGTGGGCCTCTGAATTATAATAATCATGGCTGTCGCAGGTTAAGCCCCCGATATTCACCTTATGGAAAGGATCATCCCACTTGTTTAAGGCCAGCAGAATGTACTTCTGGTTGAGCCCCCAGGCATCGGGCAAATGCGTAATAAATGATCCGTCAATCATGTACCAGAGTTCCTTATCATTTTGCAGTTTCTGGTCAATCACTTTGTAGAGTACTGCACCGCTTTCACCCACAGTATAGCTTCCAAACTCGGTAAAAATATGGGGAACCGGCACATTATTCTTATCGCAAATCCACTTAATGTTTTCAACGATTTGTTCAATCATGTACTTGTAGTCGTACTGAAAGGTGAGTGAAGTCTTTATCGGAAAGCCGCCCCCGATATCCACGGAATCGAGTGTAGCGCAAATTTTCTTCAGTTCGCAGTATTTAAAGATAAACCGGCTCAGTTCACTCCAATAATAAGCGGTGTCTTTTATGCCGGTATTAATGAAGAAATGCAGCATTTTGAGTGATGCCTTTGGGCTCGTAGCAATTTTTTCTTTATAAAAAGAGGAGATGTCGCTGTATCGGATGCCCAGGCGAGAGGTGTAAAATTCAAAATTCGGTTCTTCGTCAGCGGCAACACGTATGCCAAGCCGGTACGGGCTGTTTACATTTTTCTCGTAGGCATCCAGTTCATTCATGTTATCGAGGATGGGGATGCAGTTGAACCCCTCATTCAGTAATTCGGTAATGTATTGCAGGTACAAGGGCATTTTAAAGCCGTTGCAAATGATGTAGGTTTCTTTGGTAATCCGGCCGGCTTCGTAAAGGCTGCGCACAATGGGGATGTCAAACGATGAGGATGTTTCCAGGTGGACGTTGTTTTTCAACGCCTCCTCCAGTACAAACGAGAAGTGTGACGATTTGGTGCAATAGCAGTACGTGTATGAGCCATTGTATTTAAACTTTTCAATGGCGCTGTTAAATGTAGCTTGTGCAAACCGGATGTTCTCGCTGATGCGGGGAAGGTAAGTAAGTTTAAGGGGTGTACCGTACTGCGCGATAATTTCGGTTAACGGAACGTCATTAAACAGCAACTCATGGTCGCGAACTTTAAATTCTTTTTGCGGAAACTCAAAGGTTTGTTCAATCAGCTCACGGTAGCTCTTCATTATCGTTATTCGTTATTCGTTATTCGTTGTTCGTTGTTCGTTGTTCGTTATTCATTTCGCAGGCGGGGTTTCGAAAGAATAACCAACAACGAGCAACAAACTCAAAAAGAGGTGCAATATTGCCATAATTTCACCATCTTTGCAATGCATATACCCATGGTAAACCGCGTTAAAAACCTCATTTTCGCCCAAATTTATAAGGGGCTTAACCCGTTGCCCGATTTCTAAGGCAACCCGGGGTCTGGTATTTTCCGTTCTTGTTCTGGGGTAGGTTTATTCAGTAGTTTCAAGTGATATTTTGTGAAAGAGATTAAAATCATAGAAGTAAAATCAGAGATCGGTGCCGGTACCCGTGGCGCCAGCCTGGGTGTGGAGGCCATGAAAATTGCCAGCCTCGACCTTAAATCTGATTTCTTCAAGCAACACGAATCCATTGAAGTGGAACACGTAAACGAGCTGTTGTTCGATGGGGCCAAGCATGCGTATGCCAAGTTCATTGACGGTGTCATGATCATGGAGGAGCGTGTATGCCTGGAAGTATATGAAACCATCTGGGATGATTACTTTCCAATGATCATGGCGGGTGATCACAGCACAGCGTATGGCACCATTGCAGGAATAAAAAAAGCAAACCCCAGCGCACGACTTGGCGTGGTATGGATTGATGCCCATGCCGACATCCACACACCGTTCACAACACCTTCCGGCAACATGCACGGCATGCCTCTTTCCATGGCATGCGGTATTGATAACCTGGAGTGCAAGGTAAATGACCCTCGCGGGGAGACACTGGAATATTGGGAGCAAATTAAAAACGTAGGTATGCCCGGTGCAAAAATTTATCCCGAGGATATCGTGTACATCGCGGTACGCGACCTGGAAAAGCCCGAGAACTACTTAATCAATAAATACAACATTAATTTTATCGAAGCCGAAGAGGTGAAAAAGCAGGGCGCTTCAAAAATAGCCGCACGGGTTTTTGAAATGCTGGATCACTGCGATCTGATTTATGTCTCCTTTGATGTTGACAGCCTCGACAGCCGCATCTCATCCGGAACGGGCACACCCGTACCCAACGGCCTTACGGTTGAGGAAGCAAGACTACTCAATGTAGAACTGGCCAAAAACCCCAAACTGGCAGCCTGGGAAATCGTAGAAGTAAACCCTACCCTGGATACCGAAAACCGGATGGCGGAAAGTGCATTTGAAATTCTCGAGGCAACAGCCCGTGCCATTGTTGACAGACCGGTTATGGTTGGATAATATTTCAACGTATGAAAGACATAGCCTGAAGACTGTTTGTTATGTCTCAGTAGTCGGGTTTTTAGCCGCTATGAAATTGGTGGTGCGATCGAAATTCATTTGTTCAACCCCTGCATAACCTGGTGATCTTCGAAACCAAACCGGGTGAATTGATCCGGTAACATCCTGCTCCGCGGTTTAGTGTTGCCCGATAGGTCTTATTCCTTAATTTTGCTCCTCCTAACAACGAAAGCAAGCAACCATGAGCCAGCAAAAGCCAATTTCGTCATTTATTGAAAAGCACTACCTCCACTTTAATGCAGCCGCACTGGTTGACGCAGCCAAAGGGTATAAAAAGCACATTGCTGAAGGAAAGAAAATGATGGTAACCCTGGCCGGTGCCATGAGTACAGGCGAACTGGGCATAAGCTTTTCCGAAATGATACGCCAGAACAACGTGCACATCATTTCCTGCACGGGAGCCAACCTCGAAGAAGACATCATGAACCTGGTGGCGCATTCGCACTACAGGCGCATTCCGAACTACCGTGATCTGACACCCGAACAGGAGTGGGATTTATTGCAAAATCATCTGAATCGCGTAACCGATACCTGCATACCCGAAGAAGAGGCGTTCCGCAGATTACAGGCCCATTTATTTAAGGTGTGGAAAGATGCCGAAGATAAAGGCGAGCGGCTGTTTCCGCATGAGTTTATGTACCGCATGCTGAACAGCGGTGACCTGAAACAGTATTATGAAATCGACCCAAAAAACTCGTGGATGGTTGCCGCGGCTGAAAAAAACCTTCCGATGGTGGTACCCGGCTGGGAAGATTCTACGATGGGTAACATTTTTGCCTCTTATTGTGTAACCGGTGAGCTGAAGGCATCTACCATGAAGAGCGGAATTGAATACATGGTGTGGCTGGCCGACTGGTATACACACAACGCGGGCACCGAAGGCATCGGTTTCTTCCAGATTGGTGGCGGTATTGCCGGTGATTTTCCGATATGTGTGGTGCCTATGCTGCACCAGGACCTGGAGCGCGACAATGTTCCCTTCTGGAGCTACTTCTGCCAGATCAGCGATTCAACCACATCGTATGGTTCGTATTCGGGCGCGGTACCCAATGAAAAAATCACCTGGGGAAAACTGAGCATTGAAACACCTAAATATATAATAGAGTCGGATGCAACAATAGTAGCACCTTTGATGTTTGCGTATATTTTGGATATGTAATGGTTAGTTGTTAGTTGTTGGTTGGTTGTTCTGAGGAAT
>JBBINY010000019.1:14061-37101 GCA_037443645.1 Cytophagales bacterium | reverse complement strand
AACAACTAACAACGAGCAACTAACAACTAAATTTCATGAATTTAGAATCAACACTCCGCTCTGAAATTCAAAAGGCGGTTTCGACTTTATTTAATCAGCCGGCTGAACAGTTGCAGATTCAACCCACCAATGCCGAGTTTGAAGGCACCCACACGCTGGTTTGTTTTACGCTTACAAAAATTTCAAAAAAGAATCCTGAGGAAACGGCAAAAGCCATTGGCGAATACCTGGTAGCCAATACTCCGGTGGTATCGCGCTACAATGTGGTGAAGGGCTTCCTGAATTTGGTTATAGCGGATGAAGCCTGGTTAAACGTTTTTCAATCCATTTTCGCTACCAAGCAATTCGGTACCCTTCCTGCAACCGGCAAGGAAATCATGGTGGAGTACTCTTCACCCAATACCAACAAGCCGCTACACCTGGGACACTTGCGGAATAATTTTTTGGGATGGAGTGTGGCTGAGTTGTACAAAGCCATCGGGTATACCGTGCACAAAGTGCAGATCATCAACGATCGTGGCATCCACATTTGCAAATCCATGGCTGCGTGGAAGCTTTTTGGGAATGGTGAAACCCCTGAAAGCAGCGGCATCAAGGGCGACCACCTGGTGGGGAAATACTATGTTGAGTTCGACAGGAATCATAAACTCCAGGTAAGCGCTTTGGTTGATAAAGGGGTGAGGCAGGAAGAAGCCGAAAAGCAGGCGCCCATTATGCAACTGGCTGTTGATATGCTTCGCAAATGGGAAGCGAAAGAGGAAGAAACCCTTGCACTGTGGAAGATGATGAACGGCTGGGTATATACCGGGTTTGACGTCACCTATAAACGCATGGGTGTCGACTTTGAGAAATTGTATTACGAATCAGATACCTACCAGCTTGGCAAAGAAGAGGTACTTAACGGATTGAAGCGTGGAGTTTTTTTTAAGAAAGAAGATGGATCAGTGTGGGTTGATCTCACCGCTGACGGGCTGGACCAAAAAGTTTTATTGCGCGCTGACGGCACCTCCGTGTACATGACGCAGGATATCGGTACGGCCATTCTTCGTTTCCGCGATTTTCCAAAAATTGAAGGACAGGTGTACACCGTGGGGAATGAGCAGGAATACCATTTCAAAGTGCTTTTTCTTATTCTCGGTAAGCTTGGCTATTCATGGGCAAAAAAATGCTACCACCTGTCGTATGGAATGGTTGATCTGCCAACCGGCAAGATGAAATCGCGCGAAGGCACGGTGGTGGATGCCGATGACCTGATGACTGCGATGATTGAGGAAGCGGAGAAGCAAACCCGTGAACTGGGTAAAATCGAAGGATTGGGTGACGATGAGGCGAATCAGTTATTTGAAATGATCGGACTGGGAGCGCTGAAATTTTTTCTGTTAAAAGTGGACCCGAAAAAGCGCATGCTGTTTGATCCGAATGAGTCCATCCAGTTGCAGGGTTTTACCGGGCCTTTTATTCAATACACCCATGCACGCATAAAAGCCATTCTGCGCAAGGCCGAAGCAATGAACGTTAGTGTAACCAAAAATGATTTCAGCGGAGATTCAACCCTTGAACCAGCGGAGCGCGATGCCTTGTTTATCGTTAGCCTGTATGAGAGCAAACTGCGGGAGGCGGCACATCAATATTCTCCGGCCGTAATTGCCAATTATGCGTATGATTTGGCAAAAGCATACAATCACTTCTATCAGTCCATTCCTATTTTTAATGAGACTGATCAGGCGAAGCTGAAATTCAGGATCGCCTTTTCATCCGTGGTTGCCGATGTGCTGAAAAAGGCCATGGGTGTTTTGGGTATTCGTATGCCAGAACGAATGTAAACAGCACATCAATTCCATGACGTACTTACTTGATGGCCAGGAGTCGGAGCGACTGCAATTCAGAAAAATCCAGTCGGCTGATTATGATCACTGGCTTCCGTTTTTTCAGGATGATTCCTATTACCAACACTGGCAGGGTGAACGGGGAACGGCCGAAGAGGAATGCACCAAATGGTATGAGTACCAGTTTTACCGGTATGAAAATAACCTGGGCGGAATGAATGCGCTGATCGACAAATCCACCGGGGCGTTGGTGGGTCATGCGGGGTTGCTCGTGCAGGTAGTGGATGGCGCAAAAGAACTGGAAATTGCCTACTCCCTTCAACCTCATTTTCGCGGCAAAGGGTTTGCTGCGGAAGCGGCCAAAATTTGTCAAGCATATGCCTTCGCCAACAGGTTTTCACCCTCCCTTATTTCAATCATCAGCCTCACCAACATCCCCTCGCAGAAGGTAGCCGCTAAAAACGGAATGAAAATCGAGAAGCAGACGGTTTACAAGGATAATCCGGTTTATATTTTCCGGATTTTTAATCCCATTATCGGCTAAAAAGCACGAACTTTCGCAGCCGAAACAATTTCGATTTCAATCTTGTTTCAACACTGTTAACCCTTTAACTTATGAAAACTGCATTCGTTTTTTTCCTGGCTATTATGATGAACACTTCTTCTGTCTACGATTTTAAAATGAATTCCATTGATGGCGAGCTAATCGATTTTTCCAAATACAAAGGCAAAACCTTGCTGATTGTTAATGTGGCTTCCAAATGCGGCTACACACCTCAGTATGCCGACCTGGAGAAACTGCACGAAGAGTACGGCAGCAAAGTAGTGGTGCTGGGCTTTCCGGCCAACAACTTTGGCGGACAGGAGCCGGGTTCAAACCTTGAGATTGCCGAGTTCTGTCAGAAAAACTATGGGGTAAAATTCCAGATGTTTGAAAAGATTTCGGTTAAAGGCGATGACCAGCACGCGCTTTACAAATGGCTGAAGGAAAAAACCGGCAGTGAACCTTCCTGGAATTTCTGCAAATACCTGGTGAAGCCCGATGGAACAGTTAAGTTCTTCAATTCGAAAGTGAAACCGCTCGATGCCTCCATTATTGATGAACTTGGTTAAGATTGGTGTATTGGTTGTTGGAGTTATGGGTGTAGCGGCATTCTTTTCCGGGAAAATTTCGAAGAATAAAAGTAAACCTGCCATGGGCTCCATTTACGAATTTACCATGAATGGGCTGGACGGTAAGGAGATCCCCTTTTCAACGTATCGGGGCAAAAAATTGCTTATTGTTAACACCGCATCCAAATGCGGAAAAACCCCGCAGTACGCAGGCCTTCAAACGTTGCACGAACAATACGGTGATCAGGTAACTGTATTGGGTTTTCCGGCTAACAACTTCTTGTGGCAGGAGCCGGGAACCAATGAGGAGATCGCTGCCTTCTGTGAACGGAATTACGGTGTTACGTTTCAACTGTTCGAAAAAATTTCGGTGAAGGGCAACGACCAGCACCCGCTGTATACATGGCTGCAAAGCAAAACCGGCAAAAAGCCCGATTGGAATTTTGCCAAGTACCTGGTAAGCGAAGACGGTGAAACCGTGCGCTACTTTAATTCACGCGTTCAGCCGGTTGACAAGGCCTTCATCAGTGAAATTATAAAGTAAGCGTTTCGAGATGCACGTTCAGGCATGGATAAAGGCTTTCCGGTTACGCACACTGCCCCTTGCACTCTCCTGCATTGGTATGGGAAGTTTTCTGGCGGCATCGGCTGATGCGTTCCGGTGGAATGTTTTCCTGCTGTGTGTCTTTACCACCATCTTCCTACAGATTTTATCCAACCTGGCCAATGATTATGGCGACTCGATTCATGGAGCGGATCATTCAGGACGGACAGGCCCCAGCCGTGCGGTTCAATCCGGTGCCATTTCTCCGGAAAAAATGCGCACCGCACTTTTAGTGTTTGTAGCGCTTTGCCTGCTGAGCGGCCTGTGGTTGTTGTGGACTGCTTTCGGGTTTAAGTGGAGTGCGTTTTTCTTTTTTTTCGGATTGGGGGTGCTGAGCATCCTGGCGGCCATTGCGTACACCGTAGGGAAACGACCATACGGATATGCAGGCCTGGGCGATATTTCAGTGCTGGTATTTTTCGGAGTGGTGGGCGTTATGGGGTCCGCCTATTTGTTTACCCACCGCGTGAATATGCTCCATGTATTGCCCGCGCTGAGTTGCGGATTTTTTTCAATGGGCGTGCTCAACATCAACAATATCCGTGACATTGAATCCGACAGGCAGGCGGGTAAGTTTTCCATCCCGGTTCGCATCGGCAGAGAAAGAGCCATCTTCTACCATTGGGTGTTGCTGATCGCAGGCCTGGTGGTGGCTGTGGTTTATGCTGCATTAACCTATACATCGGGTTGGGAGTTTCTATTTATACTTGCTGCACCCTTGTTTTTTTTAAACGGACTTTCTGTAAGTCGCAAACCCGCGCATGAGTTAGATCCTTACCTGAAGCAACTGGCGCTCTCCACGTTGTTGTTTGTGGTATTGTTCGGCATGGGAATGTTGGTGTAGCCAAGGTGTTTCCGCAAGCATTGTTGCTATTTTTTAACTGTCTCCGAAAAGCGAATTGCCAATGAAGTTGCCAGTATAAAGTTATTGTTTACCGGGGTTGTCTGGGTTTCAAAAATATTGTCTTTGCTTTTTAACCATCGCCCTTCAAGCCTGCACACCAGGTGTTGTGTGGGTGAATAGTCAAGATTTAAGGAAATTCCGGATGTTCTAAAACCGTTTGGCATACCTGTTGGAATAATAATACCTGATTTATCCTGATAGTATTCTGCGCGGAATGCAGTTTTCCAATGTGGACTGATTGCGAATTGACTGATGAATACAGGACTAAACCATAAGTCGTAGGTTGAACTGTTTTTTATTCGTTGTTGTGTTCCAATGTCAAAACCAATGATTAAACCCCATTTTTCTGTTAATTGAAACACACCATACAAATTGCTGAAGTATCGCATTCGCCTGGTGGTGTCAGGGTCATCGGTGCCAGCAAACGAACTCCAGTTCAGCATCACTTTGTCAGTTGGACTGTAGTTTACTTGTGTGCCAAAGGATGGCAGAGAATTTCCGGGCAATCGTTGAATGCGTTGCCAGCCATTGAGTATCAGGCCTGCTATTTCTAATTTAGAACCCACGGTGTAAGTAAGTTTTGCGCCCGTAAGAAAATACGGTGAATTTTCTGCCAGCAGCGAACGTGTTAAAGTCCATTGATCGATGGATATGGCGCTTTCAAATCCGATATGTGATGGTAGTACGCCTGCATCCACCCAAAGATTGTTTTTTTTATTCAGTGACACACCAATCCGCGCTTCAGAAATACTTTTTAATAACTCAGGTTCTTTAGCATAGTTATCATTTACATATGTTCCGGCATGCAGGGCAACAGTTGCCCGGTACCTGGCTTGCTCTAAACCAAGTTTAATAATCCCCAGGTTCAGGTTAAACTCATTGTGTCGGTTTTGATTGACTAAAAAGGGTTGCCTTTCTGTCCCCTTTGGTTGGTTAAAATCGAACACGTAAAACACATCCGCGTATCCGGAAATTTTAAATACTGGTTTTTGCTGCCAGGCGGTATCAACCTGTGCGGAGAGATTATACGCGATTAAGCTAAGCAGGAAAGTTTTTTTAAACTGCAAGAGCTGCTTCATCTGCTTTGGTAGAGATTTCTCTTCGCCTTGCCAGAAGGGCCAGGTTTCGTCAAAGTTAATTGTTGGTTTGTAAAGATTTATTAAAAAGTCAATGAACCGTTGCCAGGCCTGCTTTTTTTATTAGAAGCCATCTCAAAAATCCTAAGCGTGCCGTCAGCGCGAGCAAAGCGAGGCGATCCCATACATAGTTGACGGTTTTTCGGGGATTGCTTCACTGCCGCTTGCCTGCCGGCAGGTTCGCAATGACGAATTGATTTTTGAGATGGCCTCTGGTTGAGATGGGCTTGTACTAGCAATAGCTGCGTTTCCGGTCTGATTTAAATCATTAAAAATAATGACCCCCATCACTTTTGATGACGAGGTACGAAGCCTATTTTTGGAAGGTTTTAACCCGTAGTGCCATGAAAAAAATACTCGTTCCCTGCGATTTTTCCGAACAGGCGGTGAATGCCTTCCGGTTTGCAATTGATATTGCCGGGCAGTCGAAAGGTGAGGTGCACCTGGTGCATGTTATTGAGTTACCCGTTATGCACGATTCGGTGCTGATGCCGGTGATGTCGTTTGAAGAAGCATTGCTGAAGGAATTACGTGAGAAGGCCGAAAAGGAGTTTAAAAAACTAACGAATAAGTATGGTGGCAACAGCAAAATTATCAGTACCGTTATTTTTGGTACACCGTCACGCATGATCACGGATTACGTAGCTGAGTATGCCATTGACCTGGTGGTGATGGGAACCAAGGGTGCCTCGGGCGTAAAAGAAGTGCTGATCGGCTCCAATGCCGAGAAAGTGGTGCGCAGATCACCCGTGCCGGTTATCGCTATTAAGAAGTACGTTAAAGCATCCTCCATTAAAAATATTGTGTTCCCCAATACGCTCGACACCGAAGCCCAGGAAGACCTGGTGATGAAGGTGAAAGCCCTCCAGAATTTCTTTAAGGCACAAATACACATTGTGTGGATTAATACCCCCACCAACTTTACACCTGACCGGATTACTACAACCCGGTTAAATACATTTGCCAAGCGGTTTATGTTTAAGGATGTTACGGTAAGCGTGTATAACGATCCCTTTGAGGAATCGGGCATCATCAACTACGCACACGCCATCAATGCCGACATGATCGCCATGGGCACGCGTGGACGCAAAGGACTGGCCCATGTGTTAAGCGGCAGTGTTGCCGAAGATGTGGTTAACCACGTTGAATGCCCCATCTGGACGTATGCGTTGAAGAGATAGCGGCATGCAGGTACAATCCGAGGTGGATGTTGAGGTGCAATGTTATCATTGCGGACAACCTTGCCAGGATCTGGTATGGAAGGATGACAAGCCTTTTTGCTGCGCGGGGTGCCAAGCCGTTTTTGAGATACTCTCGGCAAATAACCTTTGCGCATATTATGACTATGAGCAAAATCCGGGAGTACAGGTTACCAGGCCCGTTGATGAATCGGTTTATGCCTACCTGAATCAACCCTCCATTTGCCAAAAGCTGGTAACCTTCAGTTCGGAAAATTTCAGCAGGGTTGAATTTTATGTTCCGGCCATTCATTGTATTTCCTGCATCTGGCTGCTCGAAAACCTGAAGCGATTGAACAGCGGCATGTTGCGGTCTGAAGTAAATTTTCCGCGGAAGCGCGTTATTGTTGATTTTGATCCCCGAAACATTACATTGGCACGTGTTGCCTCTCTGATGGCATCGGTGGGATATGCTCCTGTTATTACCCTGGATGACCGGCAGGATAAAACGAAGGACACCCGGTCATTCTCAGCCGACAAAAAACTGATTACCAAGCTGGCCATAGCCGGTTTTTGTTTTGGTAACGTCATGCTCTTCAGCTTTCCGGAGTACCTTGGACTTGAAGGCGAAGAGTCACTCCGGGGTGTTTTCTCCTGGTTAAATGTTCTGCTCTCCATTCCCGTTCTGCTCTATAGCAGTACCGATTACCTCCGGTCGGCCTGGCAAAGTTTTAAGCAACGGCAAATCAATATTGATGTGCCCATCGCAGTGGGGCTGATTGCACTTTTTGGCCGGAGTTTTTGGGAAATCGCCTCAGGATTCGGGCCCGGATATTTCGATTCATTCACCGGCCTGGTTTTCTTTCTTTTGATTGGCCGGTGGTTCCAGAGTAAAACGTATCAAAGCCTCGCGTTCGACCGTGACTTCAAATCGTATTTTCCGCTGGCTGTTCAGAAGCGCGAAGGGGACAGCTGGAATCCGGTTATTATTTATGAGTTGGCGAAGGGAGACGAAGTGAAAATCAGAAACATGGAGATTGTTCCTGCCGACAGCACCTTGCTTACCGGTGAGGGATTTATGGATTACAGTTTTGTAACCGGTGAATCGCGTCCTGTGAGGGTTGTCGGGGGAAGTCATGTGTATGCAGGAGGCCGGTTAATCGGCCAGCCTGTTACGCTGCGGGTTGAGAAAGAAACCTCTCAAAGCCACCTGACCAGCCTTTGGAATAACGCCATTTTCAAAAAGCCCAACGAAAGCCGGTACAAAAAAATACTCGATATGGCCGCCCAGCGGTTTACATGGATTGTGTTGGGCATTTCAGTAATCACGGCAGCCTACTGGTATGTAGCCGATCCTTCGCAGGTGTGGCTGATTGTTACGGCTGTACTTATGGTGGCTTGCCCGTGCGCCCTGGCGCTTACTGCTCCGTTTACCTATGGCAACATGCTCAGGCAATTCGGACGACATGGGTTGTATCTGAAGAACGCAGACGTGATCGAGCGAATGGCAAAGATTGATTCGCTTGTGTTTGACAAAACGGGAACAATCACCCATGGACGTAGGCCGCAAATTAGTTTTGTGGGCGATTTATCAGGTGATGAAATGGCCGCCATCAAACAAGTGTGCGGTTTTTCAACCCATCCCTACAGCACACGCATACATGAGGCACTAAAACAACAGCGAATTGTTGACGTAAATGATTTTAAAGAGACGCCTTCTAAGGGGATAGCGGCCACTGTAAATGGAGATGAGTACCTGATTGGTTCTGCAGAATTTGCCGGTGCCGTTTCCTATCAGGATGTGGCAACGGCAAAGGTTTATGTATCCGTTAATGGAGAGCTGAGGGGTTATTTCCAGATTAAAACAGCCGTTCGCGAAAACCTCAAACCCATGATTAACCGGTGGAAGGGATTCATTGCCCTGCTTTCAGGCGATAATGCAGCTGACAGTGGCCGAATGAGCAATCTGTTTGAAGCAAAGGCGAAATTGCTGTTCAATCAAAATCCGCACGATAAGCTGGATTATGTGGCCAACCTTCAGCAGAGCGGCCACACGGTAATGATGCTTGGCGATGGGCTGAACGATTCAGGTGCACTAAAGCAAGCGGATGTGGGCATTGCGGTAACGGATGACACGGGTGTATTTACGCCATCGTGCGATGGTATTATGCAGGGTGAGAAACTTGGTTACCTCGATCGGTATCTTGCCCTGGCTAAATCGGCCACAACCATCGTTAAATCGGCCTTTATTTTATCGTTCCTGTATAATGCCGTAGCAATCAGCGTTGCAGTGAGCGGGCACCTTACCCCGCTGATTGCGGCTGTATTAATGCCCCTGAGCAGCATCAGTGTGGTGGTATTTACAACCTTGTCGGTTAACTTTGTTGCCATCAGAACGTTGAAAAAATGAAAATCATTGTATTGTTGATATTGATCAGCGTTTCCATTGCCGCAATTTTCCTGGCTATTTTTTACTGGAGCATGAAGAACGGGCAGTACGATGATACCTATACACCCTCTGTACGGATGCTGTTTGATCCGTCAAAACCCTCGGATGAACAAGAACCTTCTGAAAGCGGGCAGAAGTAATCAGGTCCCCCTGCCTTACTTATTTTTTCGTAAAAAATAGCATTGAATCCTTCAGGCAGTGTCAACCTATTCGGGCCTGGAAAAAGGTGTTGAATTGCACAATTTTGCTGAGCAAAGCTGCCTGTTTTCAGGCAAAAAAGGCATCAACTCTAAAGTATTCGGGGAACTGATTACAATCAGGCAACAGATATGACCAGCCTCATATTCTTCCGAGCTAACGCTCACTTAATTTTAATCGATTTATTAGAACAAACCGCCACTAATCCTGATAACTATGAAAAAATCAATCCTTTTACTGACTGTCACAATCACACTGGCCGCCTGCTCCCCCGACAAACCCAAATTTGAAGAGGGTGCAAAGAAAAAAAGCAGTGCCGTTGAAGAAGTGGTTGATCCTACCAAGGGTATCGGTCAGGTTAAAAGTGTAACGCTGTATAATCCGCTGGATGAAGACCGGGTAAAACGCGGCAAAGACATCTATGACATGAAATGCAGCGCCTGCCACCGGTTGGATGATCAGCGCGTTGTTGGCCCGGGGTTTCATAACGTGACCAAACGCAGAAGGCCTGAATGGATCATGAACATGATCACCAACGTGGAGGTGATGCTCGATCAGGATGAGGAAGCGCAAAAACTGCTTGAACTCTGTTTAACCCGGATGCCCAACCAGAACGTTTCCATTGGTGATGCCCGCGACATCCTGGAGTTTATGCGTCAGAACGATGGTGAGAAATAAGCAACCTTAAATTCAACTGTATATGAAACGACTTATTATTCTTCCGTTTATTCTTCTCCTGGCTTGTACGCAACAGCCTACGGGGAGTGCCGAAGTTTCCTCTGCTCCGCTACCGGGCGGGCAGTCGAACGTGAAAGATGAAACATCAAAACCTGATGTTGTGCGCATTGCCGTAAACTCCAGTGTCCACAAAACACTGGTGGCCGCTTTACAGGCGGCTAATTATGTAGATGCCCTGGCTAACGCAGGACCCTTTACCGTATTTGCACCAACCGATGATGCCTTTGCTAAGTTGCCGGCCGGAACGGTGGAAAACCTGGTGAAGCCGGAGAACAAAGCAACACTACAAAACATTCTTGAATACCATGTGTATGTCGGCAATATCCGGGAAGAACAGATACGTGACGGAATGACATTAAACCAGGTTAACCTGGATAATGTAACCCTTAACAAAACTGCTGACGGTAAGATCACTATCAACGGAGTAAATGTAATCGGTTCGGTAAGCGCAAGCAACGGAACGGTTTACGTGATTGATGGTGTACTGCTGCCTCCCGATAAGAAATAATTCAACCTTCAAAACTATATAACCATGAAACACAATCGATTTATTTTATTGTTAGCCATTGCTGGCGTTCTGTATGCGTTTACCGGATGCAAACCGAAAGGGCCTGCCGGAGTAACCACAGGCGATGCGGCCTCAAAAGTGTACGTGGCCCCCGGCCAGTACGATGAATTTTATAATTTCGTTTCCGGTGGCTTTAACGGCCAGATGGCCGTGTACGGCCTTCCTTCAGGACGGTTGTTCAGAAATATTCCGGTATTTTCTGTTGACCCGACAAGCGGTTACGGATACAGTGAAGAAACCAAGGCCATGCTCAATACATCGCATGGATTTGTGCCCTGGGATGACCTGCACCACCCCGCTATTTCAACAACAAAAGGCGAGCACGATGGCCGCTGGGTGTTTGGCAATGCAAACAATACACCCCGCATTGCGCGTATCGACCTGGCAACTTTTCGTACGGAAGAGATTATTGAAATACCAAACAGCGGGGGCAATCACTCCTCACCCTTTATTACAGAAAATACCGAATACGTAGTGGCCGGTACCCGCTTTAGCGTACCCCTTGGTGAGAACCGTGATGTACCTATTAGTTCTTATAAAGAAAACTTCAAAGGATCCATCAGTTTTATAAAGGTCAATCCGCAAACCGGCCGCATGAACATTGAATTTCAACTGCGCACACCCGGTTTCAATTATGACCTAAGTCGTGCAGGCAAAGGCCCGTCACACGGATGGTTCTTCTTCTCCTGCTACAATACCGAGCAGGCCTACACGCTGCTTGAAGTGAATGCTTCACGTAACGACAAGGACTTTATTATGGCGGTAAACTGGAAGAAAGCTGAAGAATACCTTGCTGCCGGAAAAGGTAAAAAAGAAAAAGTACGGTATGCACATAATGTGTACGATCATAAGAAACACAGTGCAACAAGTACCATCATAGAAGAGGTTACCGTGTTGGATGTGATGGAACTTCCGGACATGGTTTATTTCATTCCTTGCCCTAAATCACCTCACGGCTGCGATGTTAACCCGAGTGGTGAGTATATTGTGGGAAGTGGTAAACTGGCTGCTGTAATGCCGGTGTTCTCATTCGGAAAAATTCAAACTGCCATTGCCAACAAAGATTATGAAGGCGATTTTGCGGGTATTCCGATTATCAAATATGAATCGGCCCTGCACGGTGAAGTGAAAAAACCGGGCCTTGGACCATTACATACCGAGTTCGATGCCAATGGAAACGCATACACCTCATTCTTTGTGTCATCAGAAATTGTGAAATGGAATGTGGAGACCCTGCAGGTTCTTGACCGCGTACCCACCTATTATTCAATAGGACACCTGTGTGTACCGGGTGGTCCTACGGCCAAGCCCCACGGCAAGTATGTTATTGCCTATAACAAAATTACCAAAGACCGTTACCTGCCAACAGGTCCTGAATTAACACAAAGCGCTCAGTTGTACTCAATAGATGGCGATAAGATGCAACTGCTGCTCGACTTCCCCACCATTGGCGAGCCGCACTATGCAGAAGCCATTCCGGCAAGTCTGATCAAAGACCGGTCGGTTAAGATCTTCCCGATCGAGGAGAACGAACACCCCTATGCCGCGAAAGGGGAAAAGATGGCACGCGTTGAACGGAAAGGCAACGATGTGCATGTATACATGACGGCCATCCGCTCGCACTTCACACCCGATAACATTGAAGGCATTCGGGTTGGCGATAATGTGTACTTCCACGTAACAAACCTTGAACAGGATTGGGATGTACCGCACGGATTTGCAATAAAGGGAGCCGCCAATGCGGAGATCCTGATTATGCCGGGCGAAACGCAAACCCTGTTGTGGAAGCCGCTGGCAGCAGGTGTAGTGCCGTTTTATTGCACCGACTTCTGTTCGGCTTTGCACCAGGAGATGCAGGGATATGCGCGCGTATCACCGGCCGGATCGAATACACCTTTGAAATTTTCAACCGGTGAAGCTGCAAGCCAGAAATAGTGGCGCTGGCAGCAGTACAAATTCATAGTTTGCAGGTTGAAAGCCCTGGCCCCTGCGTAAGCGGGGCGCCAGGGTTAATTAAAGACAAAATCCTTTGGAGAAACTCAGTAAAATTACGCGAATTGTTATTGTAGTGGCCTCCCTGGCAATGATCAGCGCCTTGTACGTTCCACTTTGGCAAATCCTGATGTGGGCACCACAATATCCGGAAGGACTGGAAATGAAAATCTGGATTGACAATATCACTGGTGATGTGAAGATCATCAGCGCACTTAATCACTACATCGGTATGCGGCATATTGAAGTAAGCATGTTCCCGGAATTCGTATACATGAAATACTTCGTAATGGCTTTGGTTGCTTTTGGATTTATAACAGCGCTTGTTAACAGGCGATGGATATTGCTAACGCTGGTGGTGCTGGTAACAGCAACCGGCATTGCTGCCTTGGTCGACTTGTACCTTTGGGGATACGACTATGGCCATAACCTGGATCCTACGGCACCCATCATTGTTCCGGGTATGGCCTATCAGCCCCCGCTTATCGGCACAAAGCAGTTGTTGAATTTTACGGCATTCTCAGGGCCCGATATCGGAGGCTGGATTTTTTTAGTGATTGGGCTGACTCTGTATGCTGTTCTGGGTCTTGAAATTTTTAAATTCGGTAAGAAACAATAGAATGCGAATCACGATTTTTTTAATTCTCTGTTTGGGTGTTTCCGGATGCTCTGTAAAACCCGAGCCGATTTTGTTCGGAACGGACAATTGCCACCTGTGCAAAATGACCATAATGGACAGGAAATTCGGGGCCGAGGTTGTAACTGCGAAGGGGAAGGTATTCAAGTTTGATGATGTGAATTGCATGGTTAATTTTCTGAACTCCGGATTTCTTGATGAGCGCGATGTTGCCTTCAGGCTGGTTATTGATTTCAGCCGGCCGGGTGAATTCATCACCGCTGATGAGGCCTTTTTCATTAAATCACCTGATATTCGCAGCCCCATGGCAAGCCAGGTAGCCTCGTTTGCAACGGATGCAAGTAAAAATGAATTTAAAAAGCAATGGACGAACAGCATTTATTTAACCTGGGGTGAATTGACCACACAGTTTAAGTAATTTGCGAAGTTATTTTGTCGCCACGCAAAATGAATCGTTTCATTATATATCTTACCATACTCCTAAGTACAGAATCAAGCCTTGTGCGGGCCAGCCGGATCCCGGTTGAGCCGGGTAGTAAAATCAATTCCATAACACAAGCTTTGGGCCTTGCGCGGCCCGGTGACACCATTATTGTAAAAGCAGGAATTTACCAGGAGGGCAATATAAAGATTGACAAGCCGGTGGTTTTGATAGGCCAGGACAAGCCGGTTATTGATGGTGAAAATAAAGTTGAGCTTTTTAGTATCTCCTCCTCTCATGTTACCATCAGCGGATTTAAACTCATCAACTCGGGGGTATCCAGCGTAAAGGACCTGGCCGGTGTAGGCGTTTTCAAAGCTGATTACATAACAATTAAGGAGTGTGAGTTTGTAAATACTTATTTTGGAGTCCATTTTTCCGATAGTCACCACAGCCTCATTGAAGATAACCGGTTTGAAGCATCCATGCGCAATGAGTACGAAACAGGCAACGGCATCCATCTCTGGAAATGTTCCAATGCTGCTATCCGTAATAATCTCATTCGCTACCATCGCGATGGAATTTATTTTGAGTTCGTAACGCAATCGGTTATTGAACGCAATAGAAGTGAACAAAACCAACGCTACGGCCTGCACTTTATGTTCAGCCATGATGACGAGTATCATTATAACACCTTCCGCGAAAACGGAGCGGGCGTTGCGGTGATGTACTCCCGCAAGGTGACGATGACCCATAATCGGTTTGAAGAGAATTGGGGCAACAGCGCCTACGGATTATTACTAAAAGACATAAGCGACAGCCAGGTGAACCAAAACCGGTTTACCAATAATACGGTGGCCGTCTACATGGAGGGAACCAGCCGAACGCTGTTTACAAAGAATAGTTTTAGTGGAAATGGCTGGGCTGTTAAACTTCAGGCCAGTTGCGATGGCAACGAGTTTACGGGGAATAACTTTAAAAGTAATACATTCGATTTTTCTACGAATGGCACATTGGTGCTCAACCGGTTAAATGGGAACTACTGGGATAAGTACCAGGGCTACGACCTGAATAAAGACGGCACAGGCGATGTGCCCTACCGCCCGGTAAACATGTATACCATGATCGTTGAACGCATACCCACAGCAGTGTTGTTGTGGCGTAGCTTTTTGGTTTTTTTACTCGATCGGGCAGAAAAAGTGTTTCCTGCTGTTACCCCAGAGAATTTAAAAGACGATTATCCCAACATGAGGCCGTATGATTTCGATACAACAACTTAAGAAAAGATTTGGTCGGGTTCAGGCACTTAACGGGGTAAGTGTTGAGTTTGGTTCGGGGAAATCGTATGCATTAATCGGGCCCAATGGCAGTGGAAAAACTACTTTAATAAAAGCCGTGTTGGGAATGGTTATTCCATCATCAGGAAGTATTTTGATCGATGGAGAACCGATTAAAAATCATTGGCATTATCGGGAGAAAATCGGGTACATGCCTCAGATCGGCCGCTACCCGGACAACATGCGCATCAGGCAACTTTTTGACATGATGCGAAACATCCGGAAAAAGCCGCCCCTGGTAGACGAGGAACTGATGGGAGCGTTCGGGTTGGAGGCCATTCAGGATAAGCGTATGCACACCCTTTCCGGAGGCACCCGGCAAAAGGTGAGTGCAGCCCTCGCGTTTCTTTTTAATCCGCCTGTGTTGTTTCTGGATGAGCCCACGGCCGGGTTGGATCCTGTTTCGGTAGAGGTACTGAAGGAGAAAATCCTGAAAGAGAAAGAGGCTGGAAAATTGTTGATTATCACATCGCATATTATGAGCGACCTGGATGAACTTGCATCGGAAGTGGTTTACCTGCAGGAAGGCCTGGTGCGCTACAACAATTCAATAGAAGAACTGAAGGATATTACCGGAGAAGAAAAACTGGGAAAAGCCATGGCGAAAATGATCAGGAGTCTTTCAGAAAGCAGGACCGTGGCCGCAAGCAGTAAACAACAGTAACCGCCAAAGAGTATGACGCGTGTAATCAAATATGTTTTCTACGACATTCTCCGCACCCGGTTCATTATGCTCTATACCTTGTTTTTGCTGGTGAGTTCAATTGCCATGTTTCAACTGGATACGGACAGCGGAAAAGTTATTTTAAGTCTGATGAGCATTGTATTAATGGCGGTGCCCCTGGTGAGCATTGTGTTCAGCACCATCCATTTTTATAATTCCTATGAGTTCATTGAATTAATGCTGGCTCAGCCGGTTAACCGGAGGGTAATTTTTCTGGGCGAATATTTCGCGGTAGCCTTTTCACTTTGCTTTGCATTTATGGCCGGAATAGGTGTGCCGCTGGTATTGTACGGTGCCAATGCCAGTGGATTTACGCTGTTGTATTCGGGCCTTATGCTTTCGCTTGTGTTTGTATCCCTCGCGTTCCTGTCGTCTGTGCTAACCCGCGATAAGGCAAAAGCCATCGGCATTGCCCTGCTTTTCTGGTTTTACTTTTCATTGATTTACGATGGGCTGTTGATGTGGCTCATCTACACATTCATGGACTATCCGCTTGAGAAAGTAACACTGGCGCTGGTGTCGTTAAACCCGGTTGACCTGGCCCGTATTCTCATGTTGTTGCAGCTTGATATCTCGGCATTGATGGGATACACCGGGGCTTTTTATAAAGAATTCTTCGGGAGCAGCATGGGATTGATTTTTTCATCGTCTGTTTTATTGTTATGGATCGTGCTTCCTGTATGGATTGCATTGCGTATCTTCAACCGCAAAGATTTATAAGTGAAAATGAAGTGGTTATTAGTTGCTGCCGTGTTGCCGGCAGCTCTTATTTCATGTTCCAGGCAAGAGGCCCGCTTCACGGTTGAAGAGGTTAATTTCCCATCAACTCAAAACTCGGCAGTTCCTTACCTGTTTTCTGATCCCTCCGGTAGGGTTCATCTTACATGGATTGAACGCATTGACACGGTTAATTACCTAAAGCTTGCGCATTGGCAAAATGAGGCCTGGTCTGATCCGGTCACCATTACTTCAGGTACCGACTGGTTTGTGAATTGGGCTGATTACCCGATGGCAGTAAGTGATGGCGGGGAAAAATATTTAGCACACATCCTGAAAAAAAGCGGGGAAGGAACATTTGCCTATGATGTTGCTATGACCCATACGGATGACGGTATATCCTGGAGTAAACCGATCATATTGCATGATGATGGAAAGCAGGCGGAGCATGGTTTTGTGTATTTTGTTCCTTATGGCGATCACGTAGTTGTTTCCTGGTTGGATGGACGGAATACGGCCAGTGAAGAATCTGTAAATCATGATGATCACGGCCATCATGGGGCGATGAGTCTGCGGGCAGCTGTTCTAAAATATGACGGAACGAAACTGAACGAGTGGGAATTGGATGAACGGGTCTGCGATTGTTGCCAGACTACAGCGGCCATCACCGCGAATGGACCCGTAGTGATTTACCGCGACCGCTCCGGGGAAGAGGTGCGCGATATTTCCATCGTACGGCTGGTCGACAACCGGTGGACAGCACCTCAAACCATTTACCCTGATAACTGGACAATTAACGGGTGCCCTGTTAACGGTCCTCGTTGCGAGGCCGTTGGTAATACCCTGGCGATTGCATGGTTTACAATGGCTGATGATCAGGCTGAGGTCAAGGTAATTTTTTCAGATGATGGAGGTGCCACTTTTGGAAAACCCACTCGTGTTGACGAAGGCAATCCCATAGGCCGGGTTGACCTGGTATTACTGGATGAACAACGTGCACTGGTAAGTTGGATGGAGGGAGCAGAGATAAAAATGATAGAGGTTACAAAGGATGGGCAAAAGTTGAACCGGGTAACCGTTGCCACCTCCAGCGAAGCGCGTTCCAGTGGCTTTCCGCAGCTTACAAAAACTCAACAGGGAGTTATGGCTGCATGGACAGACGTTGAATCGGAAACAATAAAGGTTCTGAAAATTACTCGCTAGCCGGGCAGCGGTGTTATCATAGCCAGTTCATGAATCGCCTGTGAATTGCAGCTTTCCTGTTACTGTTAAACACTGACAGGCTCTTAAAATTTAGAAGCCATCTCAAAAATCCTAAGCGTGCCGTCATCGCGAGCAAAGCGAGGCGATCCCATACATAGTTGACGGTTTTTCAGGGATTGCTTCACTGCCGCTTGCCTGCCGGCCTTCGCAATGACGAATTGATTTTTGAGATGGCCTCTAGTTAAATGAGGCTTTGTAAAGCTGTTTCAGAGTACAATTCACCCGAATAGTTGGCCTCTGCGGGGGGCAAAACGAGCGAGTACATTGGTTTACTGGCACTCGCTAATTTTAGAACCCAATTCTCCAGTTGGTTTGGTGGAGCATTTTCACTCGGTGCCGGCATAACCATGGAAGAAAAGCCCCGGCCTGTCTGCCTTCAGGACTTACAACCCGTTTTGGAGACAAACAGCAACTATGTTTTCCATTCGGAGCAGCTGTTTTGCAGGCAGATATTCTCAAATCCGAATTGTATCTGGATCCTTTGAATAGGGAGTTTGATGAGAAGTCTGAAATAGAGTATGCCAAAAAACTCAGAGTGGGCTGTTTTATTTCATTATCCTACACAACATATACACTTGGAAAGAGCAGGAATTCAAGAACGAGGTCAAAATGACACACAAACATTAATGGAAAGTTTCAGGAAGTACGCTTCTTTTTCGCTGAATCTTGTTTCAGGAGTTGTTTTCTTAATTTTCATAACAAATTCAATAAATTACTAACTAGTGCAACTTTGCCATGAGTTTGGTTAATCACCTTAAGATCGTTAAACACGAGGCCTCCGGTATAACGGAAAAGACCGATCTGGTGGTTGTTGAGGAACCCCTCGAAATCCGGCTTGGTTACGGCCCAACCGGCAACCGTGAGCAGCGCAGTCTCTCGGTAACCATGCGTACCCCGGGTCATGACTTTGAGTTGGCGCTGGGTTTCCTGTTCACGGAAGGAGTAATCGGGAGTTACGATCAGGTAGAAAGCATCAAGTATTGCGAAGATGCCGGCCGGCAGGAAGAAAAGGAAAATATTGTCCGTGTTGAACTGAAGCCCGATGTTGCCATTGATTGGCAAAAACTTCAACGAAATTTTTACACCACGTCCAGTTGTGGAGTTTGCGGGAAGTCGTCCATTGAAGCGGTGGCTCAATCCTGTGCGGTAATTCCTGTTACCTGGACGATCCAATCAGAAATAATTTATAAGTTGCCTGAAACCCTCCGGAAAGCTCAGCAGGTTTTTGAGCATACAGGCGGACTTCATGCTTCGGGGCTATTTAACCATGCCGGCAAGCTGGAGTTACTTCGTGAGGATGTGGGCAGACACAACGCATTGGATAAAGTAATCGGAGCCATGTTGGTTATGGGTAAACTACCATTAACAAACCTTATGGTGCTGGTAAGCGGTCGGGCCAGCTTTGAGCTCGTTCAAAAAGCGGCCATGGCAGGTATTCCACTGATGGTTGCAGTGGGAGCACCCTCCAGTCTTGCGGTGCAACTTGCTTTGGATTGCGGGGTCACGCTGATCGGCTTTGTCCGCGACAACCGGTTTAATATATATTCAGGAGCTGAACGGATATCATGACCAGGCCACCAAAACAAATCGGGTTGTGGACCAGCATTTCGCTGGTGATGGGCAATATGATTGCATCTGCCTTGTTCATGTTGCCGGCAACATTGGGCATTTATGGTGGCATCAGTATTATCGGCTGGTTGCTGTCGGGCGCGGGTGCCATGTGCCTGGCTTTGGTATTCAGTTGGCTTAGCAAAATAAATCCGCAGGCTACCGGTGGGCCGTATGCCTATACCCGCGATGGGCTTGGCCCTTTTGCGGCATTCCTGGTAGCATGGGGGTATTGGATTTCGGTTTGGTGTACCAATGCAGCAATTGCCGTTGCGTTTGTAAGTTACCTGAGCGCATTTATTCCCCATCTTGATGCTAATCCGCCTCTTGCGGTCATCACCGGGCTATCGGCCATCTGGCTGCTGACGTACATTAATGCACGTGGCGTGAAGGCTGCAGGCATCGTGCAGGTGGTGACAACCATTTTAAAACTTGCCCCGCTGGTGGTCATAACGATTGCCGGTATTATTTTCCTTAATACGGATAATTTTTTCCCATTTAACGTAAGCACACAGTCTGACCTTTCGGCCATCACCAGCGTAACCACGCTTACCCTGTTTGCCTTCCTTGGCCTTGAATGTGCCACCATACCATCCGAAAGCGTGAAGAACCCGGAAACCACCATTTCAAAGGCAACCATCATTGGCACATTGCTCACTACCGTCATCTACATCGCCAGCACGGTGGCTGTTATGGGCTTAATACCACCGGCCTCCCTGCATGCCTCATCTGCGCCCTTTGCCGATGCAGCCGCTTCGGTATTTGGAGAAAGCGGACGATACCTGGTAGCGGGGGGTGCCGTAATCTCCACCTTTGGAGCGCTCAACGGATGGATACTGATTCAGGGACAAATGCCGTTTGCTGCGGCCCGCGACCGGCTATTTCCGAGACTGTTTGCCATCGAGAATAAGAACAATACGCCCGTAGTGGGCCTCATTGTTTCCAGCGTGCTTGTATCGGTTATGATGAGCATGAACTTCAGCCGGAGTCTGGCCGACACGTATAAGTTTATCATCTTGCTCTCAACGTTAACTTCCCTGGTCGCTTTTCTGTTTTCAACAGTTTCCTTTGTGATCCTGGAAAACCGGTTACACGGAATAACAAAACAAAACAGTACGCGCTACTTCATTGCCCTGCTGGCTTTTGTGTATTCGATGTGGGCGGTTATCGGCTCAGGCGAAGAAACAGTGTATTGGGGATTTATTCTGCTGATGGCCGGACTTCCGTTTTATACCCGCATGTTGATGAAAAGAAACTAATCGAATGACCCGCGTAACGCACCATTCTGAGTACGGCAAATTAAGGTCGGTGTTTCTGAAACGACCGGAACAGGCTTTTGTCAGCGAGCAACAGGTTGACAGGCAATGGAAGGAACTTAACTTTCTTGCAAAGCCCGACCTGAACAAAGCAATTAACGAGTACCAGCGCTTTGAAAAACTGATTCAAGCTTCAGGAGCCGCTCTTCACTTCCTCCCGGTTGATGACTCCGTGACGATGGATTCAATTTATTGCCGCGATGCATCCGTTGCCACCGATTTTGGTATGGTCATTTGCAACATGGGTAAGGTTGCCCGTAAAAATGAGCCGGCTGCCGAAGAACGGGAATTCAGAAAGCAGCACATTTCTGTGCTTGGCGCTATCCAATTCCCCGGAAAACTGGAAGGCGGTGACGTGGCATGGCTAGACAAAGCCACGCTGGCCGTGGGGCACACGTATCGGTCAAATGAAGAAGGTATCCGGCAATTGAAAGGAATGCTCGAACCGAACGGAGTATCCGTTGTAGCAACTGAGATGCCGCATTACAAAGGCCCTTCCGATGTGTTTCACCTGATGTCGGTGTTCAGTCCTGTAGATAAGGACCTGGCTGTTATTTATTCTCCATTGATGCCGATCTCGTTTCGAAACATGTTACTCGACCGGGGATACCGGTTGGTGGAAGTGCCAGACTCCGAGTGGGATTCCATGGCATGCAATGTGCTGGCCATTGCACCCCGGGAGTGTATTATGGTTTCGGGCAACCCGTTAACCCGCCAGCGGCTTGTTGAAGCGGGTTGCACCGTATACGAATATGAGGGAAATGAAATCAGTGTGAAGGGTGGGGGTGGGCCCACGTGCTTAACAAGACCGCTGCTTCGTGAAATTTAATTCCATTGTATTATGAAGAGGTTATTCAGCCCGATTGCCTTTGTTGTGTTGCTTATTGCGGTCACACAATGCACATCACCCGTAAACGGTCCTCAGGAAACACTAAAGACCTATGATCAGCTGGTCACTTTTTTTCATGAGTGGCGAAAATTTCAAAAGCCTGCTTTGGTAAATGGCGTCCCGGATTATTCCGTACAGGCCATGAAGAAGCAGCATGGTGAACTGAAAACCTGGCAAAAGAAGTTGTATGCTTTTGATACCACCGGCTGGCCGGTAAAGCACCAGGTTGATTGGTATCTGATGTTTGCCGAGATGAACGGGCTTGATTTTGATCATCGTGTGCTTCGGCCGTGGGAGCGTGACCCCGCTTTTTATAAAACCTTATGGATGGAGCGCAGCGATGTTCCAGCGCATGAAGGCCCCACACATTCAGCAATTATTGAACTGTGGAAGTACACCTTCCCGTTGACAGCGGAAAGCAAGGAGAAATTGATAAGTGAGTTGAATGGTATTGTACCGCTTAACAACCAGGCGAAAGTCAACCTCACAGGTAGCGCCAGGGATTTATGGATAGCCGGTATCCGCGACATTAGAACACAACAAGCTGATCTTACCCGTTTACTGGAGTTTCCGGAAGTGCGGCACCATAGTGACTTGGTTACGGTAATTGAAGAGGCCATACGGTCCACTGCCGATCTGGCCACCTGGTTGGAAAAAGAATCTGCGTCCAAAACCGGTCCTTCCGGTATTGGCAAGGACAATTACAGTTGGTATCAGCGCAACGTGCATCTGGTTCCGCTTACCTGGGATGATGAAGTGATGGTATTGAAGCGTGAACTGGCCCGAGCCTGGACAGCCTTAAAATTGGAGGAACACAATAACCGGAACCTGCCTGAATTAAAAGCAGCCGATACTCCGGAAGCATTCACTGCCCTGGCAGAACGATCAGCCAAAAGTTTGTTGAAATTTTTGGAGCAGGATGAGATCGTAAGCGTTAAGGATTATTTTGAGCCAGCCTTGCATGAACATCTTGGTCAGTTTGTGCCGGCTGAAAAGCGAAACTTTTTTGTGATCGGTATGCATATTGATCCACGGCCGCTGTACTCGCATTTTTACCATTGGTTTGAGCTGGCACGCATGGATAATGAACCACACACCAGTGAAATTCGCAGGATCCCTTTACTCTATAATATTTTTGATTCGCGCAATGAAGGCACGGCTACGGCCGTAGAGGAAATGTTTATGCAGGCCGGATTGTATACTGATGATCCGCGTGTCAGGGAAATTGTATACATCATGATCGCGCAGCGGGCTGCCCGGGGGTTAGGTTCATTGTATGCTCATGCCAACGAAATGACCATGGAAGAAGCCGGCAAAGTGCACTCGGAGTACACCCCGCGGGGGTGGATGAAAACGGAAAAGGAACTCCTGATCTTCGAACAACATTTGTACCTGCGCCAACCCGGATATGGCACCAGCTAC
>JBBINY010000019.1:0-14051 GCA_037443645.1 Cytophagales bacterium | reverse complement strand
ATCACCGGTAAGTACCTGCTGGAGGAGGCGCTGGCAGAATTTGCGAGGAAGAAGGAAGCACAACGCGAGCCTTTCCGGGTAAAGGAATTTTTTGACCGGCTCAACGCAATTGGTTGCATCCCTACATCTCTCATGCATTGGGAGATGACAGGTGATAAGTCCTTGCTGAGGAGCGCCATTCAGTGACGGAGTGTTTTTTGTCACTGAACCAAACGAAAAGAAAGGAATTTACTCAGTGCGGTAATGATGAAATTATATCCCGCAACAAATTATTGTAATTAATCTCTGCTTCTTTGGTTGTGGTCAGGCCCAATCGTACCACGACAAGGTTTTTTGACGGGACGATGAAGACATATTGATCTTCATACCCCGAGCAATAAAACATGTCTTCCGGAACATCCGGGAAGTCTGGTGGAACGTTGTCAGCAGAGTTGCCTGCATTAAGCCAGAACTGTGCACCGTATTCACCACGCTTGGCCGCTTTAGCCGGAGTTGTTGAATACTCGACCCATCCTTCCGGAAGAATTCTGTTGCCTTTCCAGTACCCGTCATTCAGAAACAATAATCCAAACCGGGCCCAATCGCGGGCGTTGGCATAAGAGAATGAAGAACCGACTAATGTTCCGCCCGGGTCCGGCTCAATCACGAGTGAATGCATTCCGATTTTATGAAATACCGTACTATACGGGTAGGCGGGGTAAGCCTCATCACCAATCAATTGCCTGGCGATACGCGAAAGGATATTGGTTGTTCCGCTTGAATAATAAAATTCCTCACCCGGGGTATTGGCAAGTGGAAATGTGGCCGCATAAATACCTGCATCCCTCTTTTTAAAAAGCATATCGGTTGCCGGGCTTGGACCACTGTAAATTTCCTGCCATTCAAGGCCGCTGCTGGCCTGCATCAGGTTATGGATAGTGATGGCTTGCCGGCCGTCTTGCTGCCAGGTTTTGATGGGTGCCGGATCATTGAGAGAGATTTTTTCGTCACGCACCAACGCACCGAAGATGGCATTGGTAAGGATTTTGGTCATAGACCACCCCATTTGCCGGGTAGTCCTATCAAACCCATCGGCATATCGCTCAACAATAATATTTTCATTATGCACTACAATCAGAGCGCGGGTGCGCCTGTTGTTTTCTGCCCCCGGTTCGCTAAAGGCCTCATCAATTGTTTTATGAAGGAGCCCCATATCGTATTCCGTATAGGTATTTGAATCGGGCAGGAGGTTACCCATCGGCCATGGAATCGTATCGGCATCAAGCGTAGGAAGTTTTGCTATACTCCAGACTTGCGCACGCAGTTCGCTCTCTGTCAGGCCATTCACCAGGGTGCATCCGAGACCTTTGCGGTAAATTGCTTTTCGGGTAGCCACGCCAAAAACACTGGCCGAAGCGGTAGAATCCTGGTAATTGGTGTGGTAGGAGCCCAACTTGAGAAGTCCGGATCCGAGCTCGTTGGCAATAACATCGTTTTGGGTGCGCCCGGCCAGCATGGTGCAGGAGCAGAGAATTTTCGCTCCATATCCGGTTATGATGGGGAAAGCAATCCAGGCATAATATATACCATAGCTTAATGCAGCCAGAAAAAGGATGAGCACCGAGCGGAGAATTATCTTTCGCATAGAATGGATGAGTTAGACCACAAAGTACATGAAGAAAGAGCAAAGATCATAAGAAACGTAGAGGCCATCACAAAATCATAAGGGGTCGTCATCGCGAGCAAAGCGTGGCGATCCCATATATAGTTGGCGGTTTTCTTGGGATTGCTTCACTGCCGCCCGTCCGCCTAAGGCAGGTTCGCAATGACGCCATAGGTATTTTGAGATGGCCATCGGCTAAACGTTGTGCCTTAGAGCAAAGTTGTGCCCTTGTGGTTAACGTATTATGCCGGGATAGTTTTTCGCATGCCTTTGCTCTTGCGGATGTTCACGGCTATCACTTTGTATTCCGGGCACATGGCTTCGCTGTCGTGCTCATCTGATCCGATAATATTCAGGCCAATCTCCGGGAAGTGAAACGTTGAGCTGAGTATGCCGGGTTTTACTTCATCGGTAATGCGTGCTTTTAAGTCCACCTTTCCCCGCGCGGATTCCACACAGACCATATCGCCCTCTTTGATGAAATGTTTTTCGGCATCGGCCGGATTAATCAGCAGCACATCTTCGGTTAACAACTCTACATTTTTAGTCCTGCGCGTCATGGTGCCGGCATTGTAGTGCTCCAGTTCTCGGTTGGTGGTAATGATGTAGGGATATTCCTTGCCGTTGTTGATGATCTCCTGACTTTCCTGAAAATCAAAATAATGAAACTTACCCTTGCCGCGCTTAAACGTTTCGGTGTGAAGGATTTTTGTATCGGTGCCATCTTCTTTCACCGGCCATTGTTTTCCATTTTCGCCCAACTCACCCCACTTCACACCTTTGAAGAACGGAACGATTTGTGCAATTTCAGTTAATACCCAATCCGGATCATAATCGGGCTGAGCATGTCCCATGCGGTTCATAATATCTACTACAATTTGTCCGTCAGACTTAGTGCCCTTTATCGGTTCAACCACTTTGTTTACGCGTTGAATTCTCCGCTCGCCATTGGTAAATGTTCCGCTTTTTTCGAGGAACGATGCGCCCGGCAGCACGACCGTAGCAATCTTGGCGGTCTCGGTCATGAACAGTTCCTGCACAACCAATAAATTAAGATTCTTTAACGCGGCCGTCACTTTGTTTGTGTTGGGATCAGTTTGCACCAAATCTTCGCCCATCAGCCACAACGCTTTCAGTTTATTGTCGAGTGAAGCGGTATACATCTGCGGTATTTTGTAACCAATGTGTTTAGGGAGATTTACACCATAGAAATTTTCATACATTTTATGATACTCATCATTGGTAACATCAAAATATCCCGCACCCTGGTGCGGCTGACAACCCATATCGGCTGCGCCTTGCACATTATTCTGGCCGCGTAACGGATTAACTCCAACACCTCTGCGACCGATGTTGCCGGTGATCATGGCCAGATCGGTAATGAGCATGATGGCATACGTACCGTAAGAATGCTCGGTA
The DNA here is from genome assembly GCA_037443645.1 of Cytophagales bacterium. GTDB lineage: Bacteria > Bacteroidota > Bacteroidia > Cytophagales > Cyclobacteriaceae > UBA2336. Next base: position 10,990 of record JBBINY010000019.1, on the reverse strand, counting down.
ACACCTAACCCGTGAAAGGCCATGGCAGCCTTAGCACTGGCATAGGCAAGCGTTGCTTCACGCACAAGATTTCGGTCAACTCCGGTAATCTTTTCCAGTTCATCAATCCTGACATTCAAAATTTGCTTTTTGAACTCTTCATAACCTTCTGTGCGCGATTCGATGAATTGCTTGTCTTCCAGTCCTTCGGTGATGATATAGTACAACATCATGTTGAGCATGGCTACATTGGTGCCGGGACGAAGGGGAAGATGATACGTTGCGTAGCGTGCAAGTTCTGTTCTGCGCGGGTCGATTACAATAGTAGTTTTTCCCTTCATTGCAAACTGCTTGAACTTGGCGCCTGTAACCGGGTGCCCATCTGTTGGATTGGCACCGATAACAAGAATGCAATCAGCATCTTTCAGATCATCAATAGAGTTGGTTGCTGCCCCGGTTCCAAAGCTTCGCTGCATGCCCAGTGCGGTAGGCGAGTGGCATACACGGGCACAGCTGTCAATGTTGTTGGTGCCGATAACTACGCGAATGAATTTCTGCATCAGGTAATTTTCTTCGTTGGTGCAGCGTGCTGAGGAAATACCCGCGATATAATCCGAACCGTAAGTATTTTTTATGTTGGTAAGTTTCTCTGCGATGAAATCATAGGCTTCATCCCAGGTTGCAGGCTGCAGTTCTCCGTTCTTACGAATGAGCGGTGTACGCAATCGTTCGGGGTGGTTGTAGAAAGAAAAAGCAAACCTCCCCTTCAGACAGGTGTGTCCCTGATTCACTTCGGCATCGTAAGGCGCCTGAATGGATTTTATGGTATCATCATTCACGGCTACTTCCAGGTTGCACCCCACACCGCAGTATGTACAAACCGTTCTTACTCTTTTCTGAACGTTTATACTTTTCGATTCAAAGACATCGGAAATAGCTGAAGTGGGGCAGGCTTGTGCACACGCACCGCAGCTCACACAATCGGAATTCAGGAAATTATCGTCAAAGCTTTTGATAATGCGACTGTCGAAACCGCGGCCCGCCATGCTCAGCACCATTTCGCCCTGCACTTCATCGCAGGCGCGAACACACCGGAAGCAGTTGATGCATTTGGAGAGATCGGAAGTCATGTAGGGGTGACTTAAATCTTTCTTGCGGTCGAGGTGCGTTTTACCTTCCGGATAGCGAACTGTTCGAACGCCAACCTGTGCGGCTACCGTTTGCAGCTCGCAATTATTGTTTACCTCGCAGGTCAGGCAGTCCAGCGGGTGATCGGTAAGCACCAGTTCAATGATGTTTTTACGAAGTCGGGTAATTTTTTCCGTGTCGGTATAGATGCAGGCATTTTCAATCAGCGGAGTGTGGCATGAGGCTACTGTTTTGGCGGGGCCATTGGGCTTCAACGCCATTTCCACACTGCACACCCGGCATGATCCGAACGGCTCAAGGTTGGGCGCATCGCATAAGGTGGGTACACGGTTTTTGCCAAGATGTCTGCGCACAAATGAAAGCACGGTCTCGCCTTCCTGAATTTCGAAAGGTCTGTTGTTGATGTACGCAAGTTTCACCTTTTCCGCACCGTTGCCGTTGGTGTGAATATTAAGTGTTGTTTTTGTCTTCACCGCTTCCATATCAACTACACTGGGGTTGAAAGTAAGGTTTCAATTCATCTTCAAAATACTGCAATGCATTCTTAACCGGCAGTGGTAATCCGCCACCCAGCATGCATAGCGATCCGATTTCCAATGTTTCCAACAAATCATCCATTAACCTGCGATTGATTTTATAATCGCTCGTTCTCGCTTTAAAGACCATTTCTTTTCCCCGGGTAGAACCCAACCGGCATGGAAAACACTTGCCACAACTTTCATGGGCGGTGAATTCAAACAAATGCTCTATATATAATAAGAGTGGAAAGTTTTGAGGAATGCATACGATAGAGGCATGGCCTAATAAAAATCCTTCTTTGGAGAACGATTCAAAATCGATGGTTAGATTGTTGATCTTTGATACAGGCACCAGTCCACCCAAAGGCCCGCCAATGTGCATGGCTTTTACGGGCTCGCGAAAACCACCGCCTAATTCACCGACCACAACTTTTAACGGTGTGCCCATAGGCACTTCGTAAATGCCGGGTTTGTTGAAATACCCATCCAGTGAAATCAGTTTTGTGCCGGTAGATTTTTCGGTGCCGATACGGGAAAATGCTTTACCCCCGTGCTGCATGATGTATGGAAGGTTGGCCAGTGTCTCAACATTATTGACCACAGTTGGCAGGTTGAACAAACCCTGTTGGGCTGGGTAGGGTGGGCGCACACGAACTTCCGGACGTTGTCCTTCAATGGAAGAAAGCAATGCTGTTTCTTCTCCGCAGATGTACGCGCCTTGTGCTTTGATCACTTTGAAGTGGAAGGAAAAACCTGAATTGAAAATATTCTCACCAATGTATTGATGCCGGTGTAGTTCCTGAATGGCTTTTTCGATCACGGCAATGGACTCAGGATATTCGGCCCGGATGTAGATAACACCAACGGAAGCATCAGCCAGGTGTCCTGCGATGATCATGCCCATAAGCACGGCATGGGGTTGCTGTTCTAAAAGATAACGATCTGAATAAGCACCCGGATCGCCTTCATCGGCATTGCATACGATGAACCGTTGTTTAGCGGAAGTGTTACGACACGACTCCAGTTTAATGGCCATCGGAAAACCTGCTCCACCTCGGCCCCGAAGGCCGGATGTTTGAAGTTCAGCCTGAAGTTCTTGAACGGGCTTTTCAAAGCAGTCTTTCAGGATTTTATAATATTTTTCTACACCTGGGAATTTCGGTGTAAGTATGGGTGTGCCTGTTGAGGCTATGCGATACGTATCGGCAACAGCTGTCTTATTTTTTTTTATCTCAGGCAGGGCATCAATGGCCTTTCCTGAATAATTCTTACCAGCAAAATGAAAAGCTGCATTCTCGTGGCATCTGCCCAGGCAGCACATTTCACCGATTTCTTCTTCTTTAAAATACTTTTGAAGTTTTTCTTTTAGTACAGGTTGCGTTCCCGCGCAGAGGCAGGCACTTCCGTTGCATACATAGACTTTCTTGCCTTGATTTTCAGGCTTAAGAAAATCGTAAAAAGTTGTGGTGCCATAAACAGTTGCTTTGCCGACCAAAAATTCCTTGCGCAACACCTCCATTTTTTCGACAGAAGGCGTACCCGTTTCAGCAGCCACCATACCAAGTTCCTCAAACAGTGTTGTGGGAACACCTTTTCTTCCGGCCAGATAGCTTAAATTCTTTGACATAGCGACTCAAAATGCACCTTTAAGGTACCACTATTTTTGCTCTTTTGCCCGCCCTTTTGGATATGCGGCTTGCCGGTTATTTAAGACGTGGTTTCACTGAGTTTCTCAACAATCTCTGCTTCAGGTTCAGTGAATAACAGATCGCGCAGGGCGTGGATCATCTGGCGAACTGACATGTTGAAAGCCCGGTTTATGGTGATTTGTGTGGGGATATCCGCCTGGGCTATCCGCTTTGAGGCAATAGCCGAAGTAATGAGTTGCGTAAAGGCAACATCATCTTCTTTGTTTTTACGGGTAAGAGCGTGAACAATGCTGATGTTGGTGCTGGTTTCTTTTTCATCAAGTACTTTTATAAACTCCTGATGGGTAGTGTCCCATTTTTCCTTGAAGTGTTGCATCAGTTTTTCAATTTCGGCATTGTCCGAGTTCTCAGCCTCCTGCAGGTTGTGATGAACGTCTTTCAGGATTTTGGCGGATGCAACAGCATTTCGCGTGGCGTGAAGCAGTTTGTTCAATTCCCGCGCCTCGGCATCAGTAAGTTCATGCATCTGCAAACCCGAAGCAAAGGTATAGATCTCAGCTTCCAGTGCTTTGATCATCTGATATTGATCGTCCACCGACATTTCGGCTATCGAAATATTATCCTCTTTCTTTAGAAAAGTTTGAAAAGGCTCCCGCCTGGTAAGTTTCAGTACCCGGAGATGGTAATGGATTGCTTCAACGATCAAATGGCGGATTTCAGTTTTCAATGCAGCAATACCGGCCTCCGGTATATCAGGTTGTAAGGTGTGCAGACATTTGGTGAGGGTTACTTTCTTTACTTTAACTACACGTACAATGAACCTTGTGAAGGGACCTATGAAAGGAAGAAAGATCAGTACGCCAAGTAAATTGAATAAGGTATGGAACAGGGCAATGCCTGTTACCAAATCATTTTCAAGGTGAATAACTTTTTGAATGAAAGTAAGAAGCAGCGGAAACAGGATTATCGCAAACACGGCTGTAATGGAATTGAACATAAGGTGACTGAATGCGACTCGTTTTTTTATCGTTTGCGACCCCAGTGATCCGATGATTACCGTTACGGTTGTTCCGATGTTGGTGCCGATAACCATATACGCGGCCAATGAAAAGGTTAATACATTGGAATGGAGTGAGCTGAGAATAATTGCCATGGAAGCAGAGCTGGATTGCACCAGAATGGTGAGGATAAAACCAATAGCAATGTAGATAATGCCCGGGTAGTTTTTCAGTGCGCTTAAATCGTAGTTATGCGCCAGCATTTCAATGCTCGACTTCATATAATCCAACCCCAGAAAAAGAAAGCCAAAGCCTACCATGAACTTGCTGATGTTGATGCCCCGGTTTGACTTGCTGAAAAGAATTAATCCTATACCGCCAACCGCAATAAAGGGCAACGCCAGTAATTCGATTTTAAGTTTGAAGCCCACAGTAGCGACAATCCAACTGGTGAGGGTGGTGCCAAGGTTGGAACCTATGATGACCCCGATGGCGTTCTCCATTCCAAGGATTCCTGCACCGGCAAAGGCCAGCACCATTAACGAAACAGCCGAACTGCTTTGTAATACGGCCGTGGCAAGCGTGCCACTCAACACACTCCTGAACCAGTTCTCGGTAAACTTCCGGATCATCTTCCGGAACGCGCCACCCGAAAGCTGTTTCAAGGATTCTTCCAACTGAAACATACCGAACAGGAAAATACCGATGCCGGCCAGTAACTCGATAATTTTTATCTCCGAACCCATCATGACAGTTTTCGAGATGAAATTTAGGAGTTTTGTGCTTTTTGTAATGTGATCTTTGTCATTACTTGCCCCGGATAATGTTTATCGTGAAATCAAAACCATTCGCGCAAATCCAGCTGAAAGCACTCCTTGATTCCAAAACAGCGGAATACAATCAACCGGACTTCATTGAAAATGATCCCGTTCAGATTCCTCACCTGTTTTCAAAGAAACAGGATATAGAAATTGCCGGTTTGTTTGCAGCAACCCTGGCGTGGGGTCAGCGCATTACGATTATTAATAATTGCCGGAAGCTTTTGGGTTGGATGGATAATGATCCCCATGCCTTTATCATGCATCATCGCGAAAGCGATTTGAAACCTTTTATTGAGTTCCGGCACCGAACCTTTAATGCTACTGATGCGCTTTATTTTATTGAGTTTCTAAAATGGTTTTATACGGAACATAAATCGTTGGAGGAGGCGTTTTGGGTTTCGGAGGCGGACCAAACAGTGGAAGCAGGTCTGGTACGCTTCAGCAATCTTTTCTTCAGTTTGCCCGAATATCCTGCACGCACTAAAAAGCATATCGCCACTCCGGAGCGGAAGTCGGCCTGCAAGCGACTCAATATGTTTTTGCGTTGGATGGTACGTAACGATAATAGGGGGGTAGACTTTGGCCTCTGGACGGGAATAAAACCTTCGCAACTGGTTTGTCCGTGCGATGTACATGTGGAACGCGTTGCCCGCGAATTAAAATTGATCAAACGGAAACAAACCGATTGGCTTACTGCGTTGGAGCTTACCGACAACCTGCGAAAACTTGACGCGGAAGATCCGGTCCGATACGACTTTGCCTTGTTTGGACTTGGGCTTGAACGGAACCTTACTCGTGTTTGAGTACCGCAACGGGATTGGTGCGTGCCGCTTTCAGAGTTTGCCAAAGAATAGTGACCAAGGCGATCAATAGAACCAGCATCGCGGGCAGAACTATCAACGGCCAGGTGATCGGTATGCGGAGCGTAAATGACGCAAGCCATTCATCCAGTACCTTCAAAGCTATCGGGATTCCTGCTACCAGAGCAATCAGTACAATAACCAGGTACTCTTTCATAAGCAGGTAGGCGGCATCGTGTGTTGTGGCACCCATCACTTTACGCACCCCGATTTCTTTCATTCTGAATTTTGCGGTGAAGGAAGCCAGGCTGAATAAGCCCGTGCAGGTGATGACAAGCAAAACCATTGTAAATACAGTGATGATCTTGCTTAGTCGCTCATCATTGGCATATTGAGCATCGTATTTATCCATAAGCAGGTACGAAACAGGAATCTGCCCAGGGAATTGAGTTGTAAAAAGCGCGTCTAGTTGTTGCCGGGTCTGAGGAGATGAGCCTTGCAGTTTAATCACGTAATAGTATCCGCGGTTCGGATTGTACACATAAAAAACCGGCTGAATCTTACTCTTAGGTGATTCGTGGTGGTAGTCGTTGATGACCCCGCGAATCATAACTGTATCGTCCCTGAAGAACACTTTTTGGTCAACGGCTTCCTCAGGCAATGAAAAACCCAGCAACTTACTGGCTGTTTCATTGATTAAAACTTCCTTGTCTGGAACGGCAGCCGGGCCAAACGTTTTACCGGCCAGAAAAGAAAGTCCCAGGGTTTCTGTAAAATGTTCGTCAATTTCAAAATACCGGTATTGGTTTACATCTTCCTTTGCAGTGCCGATGCGCTGTACGCTGTTTGCATAGGGCCTGATGAATTCCCCGGGTATTGTGTATATGAACGACACGTGCTCAACCCCTGCAATTTTTACGAGCTCCTTTTTAAAGGCATTCATACGCCTGTCGCGTGTTGAATCAAACAACTCGGTGTTATGAATAACCACAAGGTTTTCGGGTGAAAAACCAAGGTCCTTCCTTTTCATGAGATTCATTTGCCGGTCAATGGCATACAGGCCGATGAGCAACACAACGGTGATGACAAAGGGAATCAGCACCATAGTTTTTCTCAGCAGTTGGCCCTGTTTTCCGGAGGCAAATTTACCTTTCAGAATTTGGGCAGGTGCTATGCCGGAGATCACAACAGCCGGATACAATCCTGAGGCCAGCGTGCTGATACCTATAAGAAGAATGCAAACCACAACAAATTGCGGTGACCCTGTAAAATCGGGTTCCAGGTTCCGTTGGAACCATTCCGAAAACCGGGGCAATAAGAGCCACACAATCAGCAATGCCGAAGAAAGCGCAAGCAGATTGATCAAAAAGGCTTCGGTCATAAACTGACCGATCAACTGGCTTCGCAAACTGCCCACCACTTTGCGAATGCCCACTTCTTTGGCTCTGTCGAGCGAGCGCACGGTAGCCAGGCTCACATAGTTAACCCATGCAATCACCAGCATCATCAGCCCGACAGCACCCAGAAAGTAAACCGTTTGTTTGTTGCCATTGGGGCTGATCTCGTCACCGAAATTGCTTTCGAGATGGATAGAATGCAGGGGCTGAAACCTGATTTCGAGTTTCTGGTCGGTTTCGCGAAGCCAGTTGCCGGTTTTTCGTTCGATGAGATCAGGGAGTTTTTCTTCAACCGCTGTGATTTGGCCGGGTTGATGAAGTAATATATAATTATAGAATCCATCCCACCGCCATGGCTCCTCTAATACAAACGGGTTGGCTCTCTTTTTGAATGATTCCATTGAATAAAGGGCATCAAAACGCATGTGGCTTTTCTCGGGCATGTCTTCAAACACCCCCGTAACTTCCAGGTCTATCACACCGCGCCACTTCAAGATCTTGCCAATAGGGTCCTCGTCTTTGAAAATGATTTTGCTGAAGGATTCGGATAGTGCAATGGTAAACGGCCGGCTAAGTACGAGGGAATCGTTTCCTTTCAATAAACGGAAAGAAAATACCTTAAAAAAACTCTCGGAAGCATAACACGACTTTTCCGATTTATACATCTGACCATCCTTCACCACCACGCAGGTATTCTTTGAGAGCATGACATAGCTCTCCACCTCAGGCAAGTCGGTGGCCATGTCCGTCCCGATGCCAAAGTTAGAAGCTACCATGCTGTTGGTCAGTTCGTTTTTGTTGTACCGGTTTTGCTGAACCCGGAATATCCTCTCGGCATTTTGGTGGAACTTGTCGTAATCTGACTCGTGCTTTATAAAAAGAAAGGTCAGAATAAAACACGTAATGCCTGCGGTGAGCCCAAGAAATAAAACACTAACGTTATTTCTTTGGCGTGAGAATGAACGGAGGGCTATCGTCCAGTAATTCCTCAGCATGAATGCTAAACCATTTTCCGAAGGTAATCAGGCGGTGCGTAACCGGAAGGGCCATGTAAGATTTTAGGGCATTTTTAAAAAAATCAGGAATGGATAACCAACTCGTCACTCAATACAATAAGGCTGATAACCATAACGGTAAGCAGGAATAGGGCAAGGGCACCGTGGATCCAATCGTTTTTAGGCCTGAAGAGGTATACGGCCAAAAGAATTCCAAAAAGCACCACTTTAACAGCTTGTTCGTTAAAGGGCCTGCCCGAAACCAACACGTCAGTTAACACCGCGGTAGCGATCAGCAGTAACGCACAAAGAAGAAATTTTGGATACATAACGTAGTAGTACTGTTTCAAATCCTGTTGCTTTTTCTGAAACAGTAAATTCGCCAAAATAAACAACTGAACAGGATATAGAATGATGAGCAGAAAAGTAAGGATGCTCCAACTCGGCATCGTTCGCAATTCATACATGATCCACCACTCATGGATGTGCATCACAAACACCAACACCACCCAAATGAGGTACGGCCAAAACAGACTGAGGCTGCCCCACCGGCTGACAAGCCTGGCTACTCCATTGAGTATTACGGTAATTCCTAACCCAAGGATGATGGAAATGAGAACGACAACGTATTCAAAAGGACTCATTTTCGCAGTTTTTAGATTTTATTTAAATTGTTTCTAAATAATTTGTCCCTGCTTTTTAATTCATGTCCAAGGTGGTGATAACCGTGGTTGAACATCGCAAAAAGCGTTGTGAAATAAATGGAACAGGTCACCAAAATTAATTTGAAAAAACCCCTTTGGATAGTAGATTTGTGCACCTTGATGTAAAACGGATACTAAACCTATCATGATAAAAGTTTCTCCGCCACTCTTCTCTCGTGTCATCATTGCATTCGCCTCTGTCATTTTTCTTTCCGCTTCCTATTCACAAGACATACCCACCGATGCAGCTGTTATTGCAGAGGGCGAATCACTGTTCAACGCCAACTGCAAAACATGCCACCGGGTTCATCAGAAGCTTGTAGGGCCCGCGTTGGAGAATGTTTATAACCGCGCTCCTTCCATAGAATGGATCAAGGCCTTTATAAGAAATTCAGCGGCTGTAATTGCCTCTGGCGATGAATATGCTGTAAAGCTATATAATGATTACGGCAAAACCCAGATGACTGCCTTTACCGGACTAAAGGATGAGCAGATCATGGCCATTCTTGCCTACGTTCAGGATGAAACGAAAAAAGGCCCACCGGTGGCCGCAACACCAGCCGCCACGGCTGATGGAGGAGGAGCGGGAGTGCCTTCAGCCTACCTCAACGCCATCCTGATCGGCATGGTAATCATTCTATTGCTCTTAGTCGTTATACTTGGTTTTCTGGTATCCGCCCTGAAGCGCTTTTTAGCTCAGAAGAGTCTTAGTGAAGAAGACCGCGAAGTTGTTCAATCGCCTATTACACTGGGTACCATCATGCGGAGTCCGGGTTTTGCCTTCTTTGTAGTCTTCATAGTAGGTACCCTGACTTTCAAAGCCGTAATCAATGGCTTGTATTCAATTGGTGTTCAGCAGGGTTATGCTCCCAAGCAACCTATTGCATTCTCACACAAGTTGCATGCAGGTGCTTACGAAATCGATTGTAAGTATTGCCATGTAGGTACTCTCAAAGGTAAGAGCGCTACAATTCCTTCGGTAAACATTTGTATGAACTGCCACAGTGCTGTAAAAACAGAGTCACCGCAAATTCAAAAGCTGTGGGCTGCTGCCGATTGGCAACCTGAAACCAAAAGCTACGGTCCTAATCAAAAGCCCATTGAATGGGTGCGCATCCACAACCTGCCTGATCTGGCCTACTTCAACCATGCTCAGCACGTTGTTGTGGGAGGCATTGAGTGTCAAACATGTCATGGACCGATTGAAACGATGGATGTGGTTCAACAATACTCCTTATTAACCATGGGCTGGTGCATCGATTGTCACCGAAAAACCGATGTGAATTCCAAAGGGAACGCCTATTATGATAAACTGGTTGAATTGCACAACACAGCCAGCAAGCAACCGATGAAGGTAGAAGACATTGGCGGATTGGAATGTGCCAAGTGCCATTATTAATGAGCAGTTTTTTAAGAGTTTACGAATAAACGCTTCGCAATAAAACATGGAAGAAAAAGCTACCAAGGTATATTGGAAAGGTCTGGATGAATTAAGCAATGCTCCTGAATTTGTTAAGCATGCTCATAATGAGTTCGGTCAGCCTCCTGCTCCGGAAGATGATCTGGGCCATTCCCGCAGAGATTTTTTAAAGATGATGGGCTTTGGTGTGGCCGCGGTTTCGCTGGCCGCTTGTGAAGCACCGATTCGAAAGGCCATTCCCTATGTAAATAAGCCGCTCGATGTTGACCCAAGCCTTCCAAACTATTACGCTTCTACGTATACAAACGGGGGTGATTACTGCAGTATTGTTGTTAAGGTGCGTGAGGGCAGGCCGATAAAGGTTGATGGAAATTCGTTGTCGGGCGTTACAAAAGGAGGAACAAGTGCGCAAGTTGAAGCGTCCGTTCTTTCACTTTACGATAACGCACGACTACGCGGCCCGCGTGTTGGCGAATTGAAAAGCGCATCGTGGGACGTACTTGACCAAATGGTTGCCGACAAATTGGGCGCCATCCGCGTAAGTGGAGGAAAGATCGTTA
>JBBINY010000018.1:40497-48698 GCA_037443645.1 Cytophagales bacterium | reverse complement strand
CCCGGTAAAATCGCCAACCACAGGATGGAAGAAGTTGTTCTTTCAACCGGAAGCACCGTTAATGCCGACCGGTTCGTATTCGCCTGCGGATCGTGGCTTGGTGGGTTATTCACCGATGTGCTTGGTACTATCATTACCTGTACCAAACAGGAAGTCTATTATTTTGGTGTTCCTTCTGAAAAGGCGGAAGCGTTCGATAAACTTCCGGTATGGGTTGATGTGGACGGCAAGGACTTTTATTACGGAATACCAGGCAATACTTACCGGGGTTTTAAAATCGGGGTTGATCAACGCGGTGAATCGTTTAATCCCTCCACAGGCGATCGTACCTATAATCCGATAGTGCTTAGTAAGGCGCGCCAGTTTCTTGCCCATCGCTTTCCCGATCTTAGAAATGCCCCACTCATTGAAAACCGGGTATGTCCTTATGAAAACTCCCCGGATGGAAACTTCGTATTTGATCACCATCCCAGGGCCGCTAACCTGTTTTTTCTGGGAGGAGGTTCGGGGCATGGGTTTAAACATGGCCCCGCATTGGGCGAATTGGTGAGCTCTGTTTTTTCCGGAACCCGAAAAATTCCAGCCTTCTTCCGTATTGACAATCACCTGCATGGTTTGAGCGAATAAGGCGTAACGCTTATATTTTGTAAGACCCTAACCCCTTTACCATGAAATATTACCTGACTATTCCTTTGATTACCCTGTGCACGCTGGCTGTCGCCCAGGATGTAACCGTAAAATTTGGCAACGATGTTTGCTCCTGCCTGAAGCAGATAAACCTCGAGGCAAGCACCCATAGTAAAGCAATCAACGAACAGGTAGGCACATGCTTTGTCAATTCCGCAACCAAACATCAGAAAGAATTTAAAAAGAAAAAGGTTATAGACCTCGACAAGGCAACTGAAGCCGAACTCACAAAATTGTGGGAGTACGTTTGGCAGCAATGCCGTGAAACCGGCCTGGCCACATTTAAGCGCAGAGCCGAACTGGAGGATGCGGAGGCTGATCAGAGTTTTCAGGGGGTAATTACAGTATGTACAGGATATTGATATTGGGAAGGCATGGAGAGATATGGGGATTACCAAAGAAATGCTTCGTGAAAAGATGAACACGGATGGTTCGTGGTTTGATACCTTATGGGTTTTCTACCGGGCGGGGAACTATTCCCAGATTGGATCGGACGCAGCCGAAACCACTAAAATTTATGATCCGTCAAGTAATACTATTTATTCATACCAGGTTTCAGGGAAGGATATCTGTTCTGTTCAGCAGGCATTAGACCTCGATCTGAAGGGTGGTGCAGACAAGCCAGCAGTTAGCGTTGTTGACAGTACTGTGACCATCATGGGTTTTCCCTGCAAAATTATCCGTCTGAAATGGGGCCTGGGGCAGTATGACTACTACTATAACGACACACAGGCTAAAGTTGACCCGACTCTCTTCGCCAAACATACCAGCGAAGGACTGTCCGAGTTTCTAAAATTATCCGGAAGCCTCCCTCTGCAAATTGTTAAAAGTGTAATGGGCATGGAGGTAATTCATACGGCTGTACTCATCAAACAAGGGAAAGTAAATCCTGATGTTTTTGAAGTGCCTGAACTGGTTGAGGATAATAGCCTTAATAGTATCACCCTACCCGGCATAACCATGATGCGAATAAAAAGGTGAACTGCTATACCAACAGGAAGAGGTTCCGAGCGGATTCGAACCGCTGTAGGAGCTTTTGCAGAGCTCAGCCTAGCCACTCGGCCACGGAACCTTTAAACTAACCCCGTTGGTTTCAGGTCTTGCTCTATAGCCACCCTGCCTTCGGCAGGCAAGTCGGCCACGGAACCTTGATTGTGAGCAAAACTATGAATTTCATAATGCCCTACAAAAAACAAAAAGGTGGCCGAAACCACCTTTTGACTACATTCAAAAAGCTTACCCGGCTTTGCCGTCACCTTTGGGTGCATCCATTTTGCTTTTCAATGCACTCAACGCTTCAAGATCACCCAGGGTTGACTTTTCAACCTCCTGATTAATTTTATCGATCGTTTTGCCTTTAGGGGCTGCTTTAGTGCCTGCTTTCTTTGCAGGAGCCTTATCTTCCTCAGCTGTTGAATACATGGCCTTATGAGAAAGAACGATTCTACGGTCATCCTTCGAGAATTCAAGCACTTTAAATTCCAGTGAATCACCGACTTCAGTCTTCGAACCATCTTCTTTGGCAAGATTCTTCAACGCACAGAATCCTTCAATACCATAAGGCAGTTCAAGGATGGCACCCTTATCGTTCTTACTGATAACGGTGCATTTGTGTACTGAGCCAACCGTAAAGATGGTCTCGAACGTATCCCACGGGTTCTCCTCCAGGTGTTTGTGGCTTAGGGCAAGCCTGCGGTTGGTAGCATCCAATTCAAGAACAACTACACGCATTCGTTCACCCACTTTAATAAATTCAGAGGGATGCTTTACCTTTTTGGTCCAGCTCAGATCAGACACGTGCACCAGGCCGTCAATGCCTTCCTCCAGTTCAATGAATAACCCAAAGTTTGTGAGGTTTCGAACGATCCCCTCATGGCGCGAACCGATGGCGTATTTCGTGAGCACATCCTGACGGGTCCATGGATCCTCGCTAAGCTGCTTGATGCCCAATGACATTTTGCGCTCTTCCCGATCGATGGTCAGCACTACGGCTTCTACCTCATCACCAACTTTCATGAAATCTTGCGGATTGCGAAGGTGCTGCGACCAACTCATTTCACTAACGTGAATCAACCCTTCAACACCAGGCTGCAGCTCAAGGAAGGCACCATAATCAGCAACATTAACAATCCTTCCTTTAACGCGTGAACCAATCTGAATATCGGCAGGCAGTGAGTCCCACGGATGCGGGGTAAGTTGCTTCATGCCGAGGCTGATCCGCTTCTTGTCTTCGTCAAAATCCAGCACAACCACTTTCACAACCTGGTCGAGCTTCAATACTTCTTCCGGATGGCTTATTCGGCCCCATGAAATGTCGGTGATATGCAATAATCCATCTACACCACCAAGGTCGATAAATACCCCGAAGTTCGTCATATTCTTAATGGTACCCTCCAACACCTGACCTTTCTCCAGGTTGCTGAGGATGGCCACCTTCTGTTCTTCAAGGTCTTTTTCGATCAGCACTTTATGTGACACAACCACGTTGTCGTTGGTGTAATTGATTTTCACCACTTTCACTTCCATGGCTTTGTTCACATAAATATCAAAGTCACGAATGGGCTTCACATCGATTTGTGATCCGGGTAAGAATGCCTCAATGCCATATACGTCCACAATCAACCCTCCTTTTGTTCTGCGCTTAACAAAGCCTTCAATTACCAGGTCTTCGTCTAAGGCTTTCTGAATGCGTTCCCAACCTTTAACCAGTTTGGCTTTCCTGCGGCTAAGAACCAACTGGCCCATTTTATCCTCACGCTCTTCAATGAAGATTTCCACCGGATCACCAATCTTTAAATCCGGCTGATCTTTGAATTCGGCCAGGGGCACCAACCCGTCTGATTTGAAACCGATGTTCAGAATAACATCGCGGTCGTTAATACCCACAACAATTCCGTTCACAACCTCACCCCGGTTTACCGTAGTAACTGTGCCGGAATAAAGCTTCTCCATTTCTTCGCGGTCTTTAGCGGAGTAGCCCTCGCCAAATCCTTTTTGTTGAAACGCATCCCAATCAAATTCACCGGGAGTAAGTTGTGGCCTAAGCCCCTTTTTAAGCTCTGTTACCGGAATGGCCTCGGTGTCTATTACCTCAGCTTCCTTTTTAAACGCCTTCGCTTCTTCCAGCGGATCAATTTCATCAATCTCCCCTACTGGTTTTAATCTCTTCTTGGCAGCTTTCAGTTCTTCTACCAATGCTTCTTCGGGAGTTACCTTCTTTTTTTCTTTTTCTTTTGCCATAAACTAAAATTGGCCCACACATACATGCAGCGGCCGGGCCAGCCCGCAACACTTTTTAAGGTTTAACAATCCATTCGTTAAGGAATGGCCTGCCCGTTCGGACAGGGCTGCAAAGGTATTGATTTTAGGCAGAATAATGAAGGCTACCCTGATTTTGAATTGATGTGCAAACAGGCCTAAAATGTATGAAAAGGGCTGATTTAGGGTATGTCCTCGAACTTAAGGGTGCCGATGGCGTAGTTGATCAGGATTTTTTGAAACAACAGGGTATATTTCGCACTGGCAAAATCGGCTTGGGCACGGGTGTAATTCTGGTTAGCCTGGGTGAGCGAAACAATGTCCGTTATTCCAAGGTTATAGCGTTCCTGTTCCAGCCCGAAGGTTAACTCCGCTGCCTTTAGCTGGGCCGTAGTTGCATCGTAATTGGCCCTTACATCATAATAGTTTTGATAAGCCCGCTGAATATCACTCTTCACCACAATCTCGGTGTTGTCTGCCGCAAGCCTGGAGTTCTGATATGCCATTTTGTTACGGACCACAGCCGACCGGGTGTTAAAGCCCCCATATATGGGGATTGAAAAAGACATGCCGTAGGTTAATTGCAGGTTATCCTCAAAAAATTGCTGGTCGAATGGCCTGTTGTCCGGGGTAAACGTTTCGGTAGGGTGAACATAGTTGTAACGTGACCCATACTGAGCAAACAAGGTAATACGCGGATAATACGTGCCTTTTACGGCCTGATAACCAAGTTGAGAAGCTCTTTCATTTAACCGAGCCGAGGCCAGGTCACCTCTTCGCTCTAGGGCTGTGTTATACATCTCACTGATCTCCAATTCGTTAAGTACCGTGCTGATATCCCATTCCGGCTCGGCCAATTCAAACGGCACTGACGGATCCAGTTGGATGGTTTGCGCAAGAATAATTTTATCATTTTTTAATGTGTTGGCAGCGCGGAGTACCAATAATTCCGCATTCTTAACCTGGAACTCCTGACCCACCAAATCTACTTCGGCCCTGCTTCCTGCCGCTACCTGTTCTTTGATCTGATCGTACTGTTTTTGCTGAGTCTCAAGATTCCGCTCCTGGATAATCAACAGTTGCTGATCGAGCAAGCAAATAAGGAACTGCGCAGCAACATTCCGGATAACATCCTGGCTTGTTCGGTTAACGACCTGTGTTTGTGCATCAAGTAAATAAACCGATTGACGATAAGTGTTCAGGTTATTAAGCCCGTTAAACAAGGGCATGGAAGCATTGATGTTGGCACCCACAAAATCGAGTATACCATTCACTACGGCACCCTGTTGCTGATTAAACGAGTTACCATCATTTCGTCCGGCATTTCCGATAATATTGACAGCAGGGGTAAGTTGCAACAAACTGGATGTTTTGGTAATTGATGATGTTACCAGGTTATTTTTTTCCTGATTGAGAGACAGGTTTCGGTCCAATCCGATTTTAACAGCTTCTTTAAAATTGAGTTTGGCAGGTTGCTGTTGTGCGTGAACGGTGAAGGTCACTATCAGTCCAAAAAATGCAATCCAAATCCTTTTCATTGCTTTATTCATGTGCCATTACGTTTTCATCAATTACAACGGCACCATCGGCCAGCCTGATGATGCGTTTACCATAGCGCGCATTTTCTTCCGAATGGGTAACCTGGATGATCGTCATCCCTTCCTCATTTAACTTCTTAAAGATTTCCATAATCTGTTTCCCCTGTTCTGAGTGCAGGTTCCCGGTTGGCTCATCCGCCAGCAATAATTTTGGCTGGCCCACGATGGCACGGGCCACCCCAACCAGTTGTTGCTGCCCGCCTGAAAGCTGTTCGGGAAAAAGATCTTTCTTGGCAACCATATTGAACCGATCAAGCATATCGGCCACCATGCTTTTGCGCACGCTGCCGCTAACACCCTTATACAACAAGGGTGTTTCAATGTTTTCATAAACGGTCAACTCATCGATGAGGTGGTAGGCCTGGAAGATGAAACCGATGTAGTTTTTATGCATGTCAGATTTTTGCTTTTCCTTCATTTTATGAACCGGCTCATCGAAAAAAAAGTATTCACCGGCCGAAGGTTCATCCAACATACCAATAATGTTCATTAAGGTTGATTTGCCTGCCCCGCTGGGTCCCATAATGGTTACGAACTCCCCTTGCTGAATGTCCAATCCGATGCCTTTCAGGATAAATGTTCGTTGAAAACGGCTGTCAACATACTTATCGATGTCGAGGAGTTTAATCATAGCTGTATCCAATTGATTTGCGAAGCCTAAGTGCCGTTCCTCCTAGCCAATTATGGTGCCAAGGGGCAATTGCTCATTCAATCGCACTAATCAGGTAGTAAACTCAGGGAGTGCGTCCGAATATGCACAATGGTGTCTGAAAACGGACAAATCCAGGCTTTCAGTAAACAATTGGGTAGAGAATAACATCTACCCTGCGGTTCATGCTCATGCCGCTTCGGGTGGTGTTGCTGTAAACAGGGTTTTCAAGTCCCCAGTCCTTGACCGAAATTTTACTTTCCGGAATGCCATGATTCAGTAAAATTTCCTTTACCGAGGTGCTGCGCATTTCAGAAAGCCACTCATTGTAGGCTTTACCTCCGATCGGATCGGTATGGCTGATGAGGTGAACTTCGTATTTGGTAAGCAAGTTGGGTATGGAATCAAGCCAATTGAGCAGGTCGGTTGCCTGTACTTCGTCTATAGAATAACTACCTCCGCCAAAATAGATGCTCCTCCGAACCTCGTCAGGATGCTGACTGAAACTTATGCCGGCACTAAGCAGCAGGATGTAAATCAAGTGTTGACGCATATATACTATCAACGCATTGTGCTCTCCCCAGATCTAATAATCGGGTTGCTTTGGTTTATTATTCAAGATGCTTTCAATCCGCTCCATTACCTCCTCAGTTAACAGTTTCTTTGCATCCAATGCCGTCAGGTTTTCCTTAAGCTGAGCAACTTTGGAAGCTCCGAGGATTACCGTGCTGACATGTTGATTTTTCAAACACCAGGCGATTGCCAACACAGCCTGTGACAGACCAAGTTCGCGGGCGAGACCGTGCAGCTTTCTGGCTTTCTCCAGATACTGATCGGCCAGTGCTCTGTCCTTCAGCCATTCCATGCCCGGAATAGATAACCGTGTATCGGGTTGAAAGCTGGTGTTGTATTTTCCTGACAACACTCCGCTGGCCAGCGGTGACCAAATGGTAGTACCCATGCCATACGTACTATAAATGCGCAGGTAATCCACTTCAACCTTTTGGCGTTCCAGCATATTGTATTGAGGCTGCTCCATGGTTGGACCGATGAGTGCGTGGCGATCGGCTATGGCATGCGCCTCCATGATTTCCTGTGCACTCCACTCACTGGTTCCCCAGTATAAAATTTTCCCTTGCAGGATCAGGTTGTGCATAGTCCATACCGTTTCCTCGATGGGCGTTTCCTTATCCGGACGGTGGCAAAAATATAAATCGAGGTAATCCAGCTGAAGGCGTTGCATCGCCTGATGGCAGGCCTCTACCAGATGTTTTCGATGCAGGCCTCTTTGGGTAGGCTTTGCTTCCTTGCCCAGGTAGCCGAAATAAACCTTGCTCGAAATGATGAAACTGTCGCGCGGCCAGTTTTTCTTTTTCAGAATTTCGCCCATTACCGATTCGGAGCGACCCCGTGCATAAATTTCTGCGTTGTCAAAAAAATTAATGCCTCCGTCATACGCTACCGTCATCAGGTCATCCGCAATAGCATTGTCAATCTGCTTGCCAAATGTTAACCATGAGCCCAGTGAAAGGGCGCTTACCGGTAGGCCCGATTTACCAAGACGTCTGTATTCCATCATGTTTCATTAAACTAGTCGGTTTTGATCCAGATTACTTTTGCCCCTATACCTTTTTTAACAACCGAAACCACCAGAATGTTGTTGTAATCGCCATCCTCAAAGGTATGATAGGTTGATTGGCCAACAAGGTAGTTAGCAAATTGGGGAATGGTGTTAGAGTGCCCTGCTACCAACACGGTGCCTCCTTGATTTTTAGTCAGCATCATATCGATATCCTCCTCTTTATTGGGTATGTAAGATTGTATTTCCAATCTCTTGGCCCGGGCCACCGGGTCTACCGTTTGCCGTGTGCGTTTGTAATTGGAACTGTATATAGCCGTAATGGTTGTACGATCAAACAATTGCACCAGGCGCTCTGCACGCTTCCTTCCTGCAGTTGATAAATCCGGATCGTTGGTGCTTTGGGTCATGTCTTTCTCTGCATGACGCA
>JBBINY010000018.1:5900-40397 GCA_037443645.1 Cytophagales bacterium | reverse complement strand
GTTGATAAATCCGGATCGTTGGTGCTTTGGGTCATGTCTTTCTCTGCATGACGCACCAGAATAAAAACCGTAGGCATTTCCTGACCAATCGCTCCATGAAAAGTCAGAACCAGGATCAACACAAACCATCGACTCATACCCATAGTATTTTTTATTTATACTTTTCTTCTATTTCTTTCGGAATCCGGCAAGGTGAGGTTCTCCGGGTATCTGCCAGGTGAAAAATTCTCCAGCCATTTTTGCCTTTGTGCAGCAAAAAAGCATCCGCTCCGCAATGACTAAACCGTTTGCCAATGTAAAATGCATAATCACACCAGGCCTGGGCCAGGGTACCATCGATTGAAATTTTTAGATTCCAGATCTCCTCATTCCATGGGTCAGGATGAGGCGTCCCAACGGCTTTTAAAAAGGGTGCAGCGGATTGCTCTGTGGTACGGGTTGAAATGCCATCTTTTCCAACAACGATGGTAGCAAATTGAACATCCGCAGATAAGGTTGATCTTACGATGGCGCTATCGCCCAGATACATTCCTTTAAACAGAGTTTCAATAACCGCTTTTACTTCTTCTTCGGGGGCATTTTGGGCATATAGACACATGCTTACAAACAGCCCTGCCAGTCCGATAGTTAGTTTTTTCATTCCGGCTGATTTTATGAAATTTGGAAACCCTGCGTGAAAAGATAATGAAAAATTACGCAAGCGGAGAATATCGCATTTTGGTCTAACTTTAGCTTTTAAACGATTACGCTATGAATCGGATCTGGTTACTGTTGGTGGTTTTGTTGAGCATGCATAACCTTGTTGTGGGGCAACCTGTTGACAGCCTGATGGCCGTGCTTGATACGGCAAGAAACGAACGGAAAGTTAAGACACTAAACGAACTCTTCAGAGCAACTATTCATACAAATCCTGTAAAAGCGATTGGGTACACCCGCGAAGCACTCAATCTGGCCAGCGAGATTAGTGACAAACGTGGCCAGGCTGCTGCCTACAATAACCTTGGGGTTGCCTACCGTAATCAGGGAGCACTTGATAAAGCCCTTCAGTACTATATAACATCACTCAAGATTTACGAACAACTTGACAATAAGGAAGGAATCGCCACCACTAAAAACAACATTGCTACCATCTACTCGATGAAGAAGGACTATGGCCAGGCAATGAAATTTCTGGAGGAGTCGCATAAACTCCTTTTGCAGTTGGGGGATCAGACTAAAATTATTGGCTCAATGAATAATTTAGGTAACCTGAACAGCGATTTGCAATTGTATGAAAAGGCCATGCGTTACTTCTCTGAATCATACCAGCTTAGCCAGAAAGCAGGAAAGCCTTTTGCCGACCCCGTTAATAACATCGGCAATGTTTATTTCCGGCAAGGAAACTATCAGCGAGCCATAGAACACTACCAGCGAGCCTTTGAAATTGAGAAAGAGAACAACAACAGGCTTGGCATGCTGAATGCCATTACAAACATCGGCATTGCCTACACCAAAGCAGGGCAACCAAAACCTGCACAGGAGTATCTGATTCAAGCCGAAAAAATGGCACGCGAACTACGGGCCTTTACGGGTATACCCGATATCCTCAAAAACAATTCGATCAACTACTATCGGCTTGGCAAACTTAAAGAGGCTTACGAAACCCTGTTGAAGTATGATTCGGCCCGCGAAAAGATTTATGGAGAAGAAAGCAGCCGGTCCATCGCACAGATGGAAATCGCCCTTAAACTAAACGAGAAAGAACAGGAGTACGAGTTGATTCGCAAACAAGCCGAGATTAGTGCCCTTCAATTACGCAATAGCCGGCTGTTTATTGTTTTATCAATCCTTGGTCTGCTGGTAGTCATTGCCGCGGTGAATTTCTATTTCATGAACAAGCGCAAAGAACTTTTTAACCCATGACCCGGGCCGAAGCGCGTAACATCCTTCATGAACTAACCAAAAGCCCCAGCCTGCTCCGGCACATGCGTAGCCTGGAGCTGGTGATGGAAGCTTACGCTAAAAAATTCGGTGAAGACAAAGAGCAATGGGCCATTGCCGGTATGCTGCATGATGCCGACTATGAGGCGCATCCGGATAAACACCCCGCAATTATTGTTGAGAAAATGCGAAGCCTGGGGGAAGAAAAAATTGCATATGCCATATCCGCACATTACACCAAATGGAATGTACCCTACACCAACACCCTTGACAAAGCCCTGTTAGCCTGCGATGAACTGACCGGGTTTATTATAGCCTGCTGCCAGGTACGGCCCGATGGCATCAGCAGCCTCGAACCAAAATCGGTGATTAAAAAACTCAAGGACAAGAGTTTTGCAGCGAAGGTAGAGCGGGACGAAGTGTACAAAGGTGCTGAATTACTCGGGGTTGATTTAGCCACACATATTGCGTTTATCATTGGTGTTTTAAAGCACCATAAGGAGGAGTTAGCGATTTAAAATGGGCTGATTGAAAACACGACAAAAAGACATATCTTTGAATCATTAAATATTTCTGGTTATGTTCAGTCATTACGTAGGTTCAGGCGCTGATCTTTTCATCATCATTGTAGCGGTTATCATCGGGTTTGCCGCTGCACTTGGCTATGTCGATTTTCTAAAAACCACCAAAGAACAAAAAAAGGATTGAGCGGGTGAGCAATTAATTGTAGGGCGACTTATACTGGGTTTGCCAGGTTTCCCACTTCGTGTTTTTGTAATGGCCTTCACCGATGTACTGAATAATCGGGTGAAACTGCCGTGGCTCCTGATAGCCCTTTAAGGGTTGAATCATCCTGAATTCCTCATCAAGAAATACAACGGTCGGATAGCTGAGTTCATTGTTTAGGAGAGCGGCTGCCAACTGATGTGTTCCTTTATTCCCATAAGGGACAAATTTGAAGGTGGTTCCATTAAACACAACATCCTCCCGCTGTTCGGCATCAAACTTCACCGGGTAAAACCGGGTGTTCAGAATCTCGGCAACCCTCGGATCACTGAACGTGTTTTTATCCATAACCTTGCACCAACCGCACCAGTCGGTATACACGTCAACAAATATTTTGCGCTTTTCAGACTTCGAACGCTCAACCGCCTCTTCAAAAGTCATCCACTTCACCGGTCCGTCAGCTACCGGTGAGAAGGACGTGGTCAAAACAACCAGTACGGCCGCAAAAAAACAGGTACTTATTCTTTTATTCATATGTAATCCAACTGCCTTACCGGCAACAAATTTAGCACATAACGAGGTTCGGGCATGGTCAATAAACGAATTTTACCGGCAGCCTGTAACCAACCCTTTGGTGGTCAGTATATCTGTACGGAAATACTCGTTAAAATGTTCAAAACCGCACAGGTGGGTCTGGTAAGCGGGCCGGAATTTGCTGAAAATAAGGTTATACGCAGTTGGCATGCGTTTGGTCAAAGTAGAAAACATGTTCAGGAGGTTAACATACAAAGAGTTCTCAATTGCCCTTGGCGTGGTAGTGGCACTCATTATCCTGATGGCCATCTGGCTGAACCCCATCAATGCCCAATCGCTGAACACGGGTAACAGCTCACTCCCTAAAATTACCCTACCTGCAGCCCGCGTAATCATTAACATGTTGCTACCTGCCAACCATTAAGTGCGGTAGGCATAATAATGTAAAACCATTTCGAGAGCCTTTCTGATCGCTGTATTAATCGGATAAAAATCGCGGGCCAGATCGATATCAATTGCATGTAGTTGCATGTAATACTGACTCATAACCGGAATCGCCTGTTCACCGGCATCAAGGGCTGCGTTAGTTTTAGCAAACGAGTCTTCTCCTTTAATAATCTCACACGTTACCAATTCCCGCTTTCCATATTTGTTGGTGCGGGCTGAATATCCGAACAGCCGGCAGATCAGCCCCCGATGCCTGTATTCACTACACAGGCCCTTACCTGCCTGTATGGGATTTAAAATCAGACAAACAGGCGATTCACTGGTATTAAGGCGGCTAAGCCACTCTAAAGCATTGCCTTGGTTATAGATGTAAAAGGCAAAGGGTAGAAATTCAAGAATGGTAGCTTCAATATCCGGCTTAAAGCAGCATTTGCCGCAACCAGTCGGGCAATGCAACCCCGACCATCCCTGAAACGCTGAAATTTCCAAATCGAGGTTATTAAAAACCTGCCCCACAGCCTTTACCTTTTCTTCCAGACTCATTGCCCAAAATTGTTCTAAATTTTTTAGTAACTTACCATGTATGCGAATCTTATCGCAATTGGCTTTGATTTTTAGCGCAATTCCAGCGATGGCGCAATTCAGTCAGGCTGAACTGGGCTTCGGTTATACCTATGCCGCCCCGATCAATACTATGAAACGAAATATCAGCAGTGGAAATGGTTTCACACTGGATTACTACCTCATCCCCAACAATAATAACCGGCTGGCCTTCGGAGCCGACTTTAATTACACCATTTACGGGTTTGACAAAAGTCGCCAGGAATACACCTTCAACGATGGTTCTGTTGCACCAATGGATATCATTGTTAACAATTCCTTTATGAATTTTATGCTTGGTACCCGCTATTACATTACCGGAGCCGAAGGCAAGGCTGTTAGGCCCTACATTAACGTGAGGGGTGGGTATACCTGGTTTCGGACCAATCTCAACATTTATGACCCGGATGATACCGATCATTGCAAACCCGTTGATAAGGACTTACTGATGAAGGATGGGACAGTTTCCATTTCAGGTGGAGGAGGCCTTCATTGGGATTTGAGCAGCATTTTCAAGCGCAGGCCACCCAATACCTTGTTATTTAACCTATCCGCAAACCTTACCCTGGGTGGTCGTGTAAGTTACATGAATACCGATGGACCAGAACCCGGACACACGCACCACACTACCGATGTAACAGCCCGTTTCATTAACACCCACACACAAGTTGTGCACGAACACCATGTTGGCTATTTATACAGCAGCTATGTGGAGATGGTGGAAATCCGTGCCGGGTTTGTTTTCCGGTGGGAGCCTCAACTTTTCCGGTAGCTTTTTTTCTTCAAAATCAGATGAGCAGGAAACGGGGTTCGAACCCCTGCCTGCCGGCAGGCAGGCGCGACCTCGGTCGCTATCAATAAAACCAAACTTACTTGCACTTCAAAGACTTCAAAATCAGATGAGCGGGAAACGGGGTTCGAACCCGCGACCTTCGGCTTGGGAAGCCAACGCTCTACCAACTGAGCTACTCCCGCAAATGGTCGTTAAAATTAGAGATATTTGTTTTTGAATATCCACTGTCCATGAAAATTTTATACGCCCTCATCTCTACGCCCCTGCTTCTGCTAAGCCTTGTATCGTGCAATTCAAATAAGCCCGTATT
Source organism: Cytophagales bacterium (assembly GCA_037443645.1). Lineage (GTDB taxonomy): Bacteria > Bacteroidota > Bacteroidia > Cytophagales > Cyclobacteriaceae > UBA2336. The sequence continues at coordinate 35,067 of JBBINY010000018.1, read as the reverse complement.
GGTTTGGTCTGATGAGTTTGACTATACCGGGGTGCCCGATACCACGAAATGGAACTACGACTTTGGTGATGGCTGCCCCAACCTCTGCGGCTGGGGAAATAACGAACTCCAGTATTACACGAACAATCCGACCAATGTCAGAGTCGAAAACGGGAAACTCATTATTGAAGTCCATAATGATTCACTTGGAGGAAGAGCGTACACCTCCTCACGCATTGTTTCAAAAAACAAGGGCGATTGGCTGTACGGCCGCATTGAGGTAAAGGCTAAATTACCACAGGGCAACGGAACCTGGCCGGCCATCTGGATGCTGCCCACTGATCGGGCCTATGGAGGATGGCCTGCCTCCGGTGAAATTGATATTATGGAGCACGTGGGTCACAACCCCGGTGTAATTCACGTAACCATTCATACCGAAAAATACAACCACCTGAAAAAGACACAAAAAGAAGGCATAAGAAACGTAACCGACTGCTATGCATCCTTTCATGTTTATGCCATTGAGTGGCGTAAAAACCAGATTGACTTTTACGTGGACAATACCCTATTCCATACCGTTACGCGTAACCCCCTCGATACATATTCCGGATGGCCCTTTGACCAGCGCTTTCACCTGATTATGAATATTGCGGTGGGCGGAAATTGGGTCGGCATGAAAGGCATTGATGACTCCATTTGGCCCCAGCGCTTGGAAATTGATTTCGTTCGGGTTTATCAATAACCTAAGCACTCTTTAAGTCAGCGTGGCGGTTGCGATAATCCTGCAATTCGCGCGAAAGTTTGATCTGCCGCTCTACTGCCCCATGACGGTACTGGTCAAATTCTACGTACAGTTCATCATATAGCTTCCGGGCATCACGGCAAGCTTTGTAGTTTATTTTACCCATACTAATCAATACAACGATGCAGGCACAAAGGCATGAGGTAATGAGAACAACCATTGTAATGAATGATGATTTCTTCAGGTCCTTACCAAATACGCTAATGTGTTTTCCGGCAAATTCAAGGTGTGCGTTAACTGCATCTTTTTGTTCCATAGTAGACGTAATGACTTTGATCTCGCTGCGAAGTCGGTCATTTTCTTTCCTGACCGCAGCAGCAGAAACACTTCCTTCCCTGATTGAATCCATCACTGCCCTCCACAACCGGTCAACTTCATATACCTTAAGCATGCGGTAGCCTTCAAAAACCTCCGCGCCCGTCAACAACTGCTGGTATTGGTGACTGAGGGGACTCGCTGATGGCCGGGCAGGCTCAGTGGCAAATGCAGGTCGAGTAAAGGCCAACAAGAACAGGAAGCAAAGGGGTACATTTTTCATCTCTTTGGATTTTTGGTCAGACACTTGCACAAGTATACTACCCTTGCAATATCCCCAAAGAAAAGCCGGATAACCCCACAAGGAATGCGATAAGCCTCGTTTTAAAACCGATGAAAAAAAAGAGAAGGTACCGGTTACCTATCACCCCGTTTCAAACTGTTACGTATCGTAACGTAATCCAGGAAGTATGTAAGTCTTAGTGAAATACTGTTCACCTGCGGAGCATTCATCGAGTCCTGCAGGTTCTCCAGGTAATCAGGGCGGGTATTGTTGGTAAAGGTCTGGATGGCATCCTTCCATACCAGGTTAAGAAACGAACCTGGAGCAATCTGGAAGAAGTACACAAGATCAAGGTTAATTGCATTGAAATTGGCATCGTGTTTCGGTGAGCCCTCTTCCGTTAAGCCATCATACGGGGTATCAGCTAACTCACCATCGGTACCCAATGAATAAAATTTCTCGTAACGCACTTTTGACCAATAATGCCGTAAGCGTAACCGGATACCCATTTTGTTATTGAAGGTATAATTAAGCCCAAGAATATTGGTCGTTTCCTGCACCTCCCGGTGGCCAAAAATAATATCGTCCAGGCTGCCCTCAGGAGTATATAGCTTAGTAGCATACCCCCTTCCAAATCCCTGCTCATGATTAATCTCGGTGTTGAATGATAACTTGTTATTTACCCGGTACCGTATATAAAAACCGCCCCATACAAACTGCTGATCCCATACTGGCCGATGCCATTGACCCGTGAACAGATTAACCTGCAGGGGCTTTCGGCTGTCACTCTCAACCCAAACATTGAAATTAAAACTTTCGGGCTGCCGGAATTTATAACCCCACACACGAGGCTCGAAGTAATCATACGAATCCACCGGATTACCATTAAAATTTAACCCTGCCCACCAGAAATTTTGAACTGCGTGTTCAGATTGAATCCCATACGAAACGATGTAAATTCATCGGGCTTGTGCAGCCGCTGATAGCTGGTATTGAAGGATGTGTGCATGCGGTTGATTTTACCCACGGGCTTCAGAATACTATACCGGAGATATCCGAAATGCGAAACTTCATTAGGGGCCTGCAGGTAGCCCATGTCATTAATGCTATAATTATAGCTCTCCACATTCCTGCTCAATCCGTATTGCCACACACCGCTTATCCTGGCAAATTCAACAAAATACTTATAGCCGTTATCGGTAGAACGGCCCGCTTCCTTATCCTCCACGATGGTGCTGATGCTGCCTGAATAGGTAAACTGATAGTTATTCTTCTTATCCCGAAGGCTTGCATTCAAACCAGCCACGTTGGCATCGCGCCCACCGTCATCGCGAATGACACTTGTATTTGTAAAACTGATATTGGAGTTATTCTTCAGATTCTGATCTACAACAATCATGTTGAAGTTTGTCAGTGGATCAACCTGAACTTTTCTCCGTTCTCCGGTTTCGGTATTCTCAATGGCAGCGTAAGTTTTGGCTGTTACCCCGTTAAAAAAGCCTATTCCTAATCCTTTTTTATCACGTCCTGAAAGTTTGATGGCATTGATCAGGTTGGCACCCGTTGGTCGCGCTAAGACCCGCTCTGTTTCGGGATCAAAGTTTATGCTGCCAAATGACTGCCCCACCCTGCGGGAATAAAATAGGTTTGCCTTGTTGAACAACTCGGTTCCCTCGGTGAAAAACTGGCGGTTTTCATTAAACCGGACTTCGAATGCAGAAATGTTGTATACGATGTTATCCGATTGTACCTGCGTGAAGTCAGGTATCAGGCTGACATCCAGCGTGTAACTCTCATTAAGACCATATTTCACATCCATTCCACCGGCAAATGATAGCTCTCCTTTACCCGAATGCCCATCATGATTATAAATAGTTGAAGCATAGGGATACAACGCCAGCCGAAGCGGTGGCTGTATATTCTCCAGCCCGGTTAACCTACCCGATTGATTTATAATTCCCCGAATGGAATTATCAACATGATTCCAGAACGACTCCTCCTGCTTTCGCTTCACATTCCTGTAAAAATTAATCCCCCAGGTTTGCACTTCCTGTTTCGGAAACCTTAATGCAAAGTATGGGATCTCCAGTTCAACCACCCATCCCCCATCGGTTATCGCCACAACACTGTTCCAAACGGCATCCCAGGAGCTATCCTCATCGTTGGCCGTAAAATAAATATCGCTCTGCACACCGGCAGCCGAAACCACAAAAGCAAATGCATTAAGTCCGCTGTTGTAGGTGTCCAGTAAAATTCCAAAGTAATCGGCATTCCGATCCATGTCATCCCGTTGACCGAACTCCTTCAGGATTTTTCCGGGATCAGGGTCATGCAGGTAAGCTCCAATGTAAATGCCTTTATCAGTGTATACGAGTTGAACACTGCTGTAGAATTCAGACTCCCTGCCATTAACCGGAGCAAATTGATAAAACTGCACCCGCTCAGTACCCTGCTGCCATGCTGCATCATCAAGTACTCCGTCAATTCTGGGAGCCTGAGCGACCCGTCTGGCTGAAAATTCCCTCCTTTCGTCAGCAAAGACTGCAGCCGCCATGCCGGCACTGAGCACGACTGAAAGGAATACCGTTGGGGTTAGGGTCATGGATCGGGTAACAACGCTGAATACTCATAATCATTGCTCTTGGTTACATTTGAGCCTAAAAAAGTCGCTAAACTTTACTATTGGACAATAATTCTTGATAAACGGCAACGCATGAAGATTGGCCTGCTTTCGGACACGCACGGGTACCTTGACCCGCAGGTAACCGGGTATGTTGAGCCATGCGATGAAATATGGCATGCCGGTGATATCGGTAGCCTTGATGTAATCCATGCCCTGCAAGCAATTAAACCGGTACGGGCGGTGTCCGGAAATATTGATGATCGCACACTCTCCACCATATTTCCGCACAGTTTACGGTTTACCGTTGAAGGCTTCGCTGTTTTGATGATACACATTGCCGGTGCGCCACCGCATTACAATCCGCCAGTCAAAAGGGAGTTAGTACTGAACACGCCTGATATCCTGGTGTGCGGCCACTCTCACATTCTCAAAATCATGCGCGACACACACCTGAACAACATGATGTACATTAATCCCGGGGCAGCCGGAAACCATGGATTTCACTCCGTCAAAACGCTGGTGCGCTTTGAGTTGCAGGACAAAATGATAAAGAATATGGAGGTAATTGAGCTCGGTAAACGCGGTGCACTGTAATCAGGTTAAACGTACTGATTGAGCATAACCGGCATGACAAGCATCAGGATGTCTTCATTCTTATCCTTATCGGCAGGTAGAATTACGCCAGCCTTGTTGGGTGCCGACATACTGAGTACAATCTGCCCGGAGTCACTATTCGAAAGCATCTCCATCAGGAATTTAGCATTGAAACCTATTTCAATATCCTCGCCCTCGTGTTCGCAGGAAAGCCGCTCATTGGCTTCGTTGGAAAAATCCAGGTCCTCAGCCGAAATCTGTATCTCACTACCGGTAATTTTCAACCGAACCTGGTGTGTGGTTTTGTTGGCATAAATGGAAATCCGCTTCAATGCACCCAAAAGTTCGGCCCTGCCGATAGTCATCTTAATGTTGTTTTGCGTGGGGATCACATTTTCGTAATCCGGAAAACGTTCATCAATGAGGCGGCAGATCATCCGGATATTTCCAAACCGGAAAAATGCATTGGACAGGTTGAAGTCAACATTAACAACTGTGTTCTCAGCGGGTAATGTAGCCTTCAGCAGGTTTAGCGCTTTCCGGGGAATAATAATAGTGTTCCCGTTATCCGATTTCACATCGGTTCTCCGGTACCGAACCAGCCGGTGACCATCTGTTGAAACAAAGGTGGTGTTCTTCTCACTTAAATTTACATATACACCCGTCATGGCCGGGCGCAATTCATCATTACTGGTTGCAAAGATGGTGTTGTTGATAGCCCGCGCAAGAACTTCGGAAGAAACCTCTGCTGAAAAATCGTTGCTCACGGCAGGTACTTTCGGAAAATCGGTTGCATTCTCTCCGGAAAGTTTATACCGGCCATTATCGGAATTGATTTCAACGCTGTAGGTTGATTCATCGATAGAAAATGTTACGGGCTGTTCAGGCAGGTTTTTGAGCGTCTCCAGCAAAATGCGTGCAGGTACAGCTATATTCCCTTTCTCCTTCGACTCTACCTGCAACTCGGTGATCATGGAAGTTTGCAGATCGGAAGCCGTAACCGTTAACCTGCCCTTATCAAGTTCGAACAGGAAATTTTCCAGGATAGGAACAACCGGGTTGGTAGTAATTACACCATTAATATTGGAGAGCTGCTTAAGCAGGTATGCGGAGTTTACGATGAACTTCATTACAACGTGTGGTTTTTGGTTGTGACCGGTAAAGTTAGAAAGAAAATAGAATTAAGGAAACGAACGTAGTGAGCGCTTTACTTCAAAACGAACCATGGCTTACGCTTCGTTATCAAACTCATTTTTCGGGGATTAAAAACCGCAACCGGTTCCTCACCCGTTAGGCCGTAAACCGTGCCCATGCCGGTTATCCCATATAACGACAACGTATACTCCGTTCCGGCAAGCGCGGCTGCCTTCAGGGTGACTTCCGGCTGGATGGCGGCCAGGCTGTCTCGAAGGGATTTATTTACAACAAACCGGTCAGCCTCCAGCAAGGAAACATCATCCAGAAAAGTATTGAGCCGGGCTGTATCGGTTTTGACTCCGGCTACCGAAAAGAACTTCCCATCGAACGTAACCTCAAAACCATCAGCCGGATCTGCAAAACTTGCTTTGAGTGAAGTGAAATTGCGCCAGTTGAAATTAAAAATTCGCCTGTCTATCCAGCCTGCTTCATCCACTTCAAAAATACCTGAAACATAAACCCTGTATCCGGGTATTACCATAGCATAAGGAGTTGCCTCACCCTGCTTCATAAAATAAGCCTGGCTTTTCTGCCGATTGCCTCCGGCATAAAAGGCGTGTATAACTTCTTTGCCTGAAGTGAGCGTGACCAACACACCATCCTCTTTCATTGCGCGGGCGGTTGAATCCTGTAACCGGTTAGATAAAGGTCTTCGTGGTTCTGCCTGCAACAGGGTTGCCATAAGCACCTGTACCATCTCCGCATCCGCAGATTTTCCATTAACCTTCCACCGTGAACCCTCCCGGGCAATTGCTACTGTGTCCGATTTACTCTTCAGCACAACCTGATCAATTGCGGAAAGGTCTTCCACCTTAAAGAGATTTTTATTAACAACCCCATCGCGGTTCAAAAACAAATAAACCAAAATTATGAGGGTCACCATCGCCCCGAGTGTTATCAATAGCAGTATGCTTTGCCTGCGGTACATTAGCTGAACGTTGCAAATTTTTTCTTTCGAAGGATAAATCGGGTAACGCCAAATGCCACCAGCAATACCAGGGGTATAACCAGGTTTACTGTTTGCCATGTTGCTTTTTGCAGCCTGATTTTCTCCTTATCAAGGGGGCGTATTTTTACTTCTTTGTTCCGGGTTATGATCAATCCGTTTTCGTCTACAAGAAAGGCCATGGCGTTCATCAGCAATTCTTCGTTGGCAAACGTGTAGCCGCTAAACAGATCGGCACCCAGTTGCTGCGGGTTGCCCGTGCGGGGGTTAATCTCATTGCGTGCCAGGTCACCATCTGCAATAACCATTACCTTTGCCGGCCTGCCCTCCGGCAGAAAACCGGAAGTATCAACCCGCTCCGGTAAAAACCTGTTTTTGTAAAGCGAGGTAAACCGGCCTTCCAGCAAATACCCTACAGGAATATTGCTTTCCGAGAAACTTTCGGGTTTAACGTTTCTGCGCAATTCGTTAATACTTACCGGCACAGGGGCCCCGAGTTTGCGCGAAAAGTCAGAGGTAAACAGGATCGGAGTTTTTTTGACATTTACAGATTTCACCGAATCGATGCTGCTGGCGAACCGAAGCATAACGGCATCGAGGTTTCGGGTAACCGGATGATCGGCATAGTGGTTAATTAATGGAAAGAAGGGCCAGTCCATCAGTTGAAGCTGTGGCTTTCCACCATTTTGGCCGGTAACCACCGGGTAAAGCCCGGCATACCGATCCTGTACCAGGTCATTATTAATACGCACTCCGTATTTGAATAAGAGGTCATCGAGGTTGGTTGTGTATGGAAACGCTACATAATCCTCGCGCGAGGCGCTGTCCATGGTGGCCTCCAGTTTATCGAGTAAGCACAACACCGAACCTCCCCGCATCACAAACTGATCCAGTTTAAACTTATCGGCTTCAGAAAAGCGCTTGGTCGGCTTGGCAATGATTAATGCATCATACACTGGCACGGTTTCCCTGCGTGAGAGATCCACTTTATACACATCATACAATTCAAGCAGCTTGCTATTAAAACTGGCCATCTGTAAACTATCCAGTTCGCCATGTCCCTGCACAAACCCAACCCGTTTGCGGTTTACGTTGCTTACTTTGAAAATAGCATTTGAAAATTCGTACTCCAGTGCTTCGATTGACGGATTGATGCGTTCATCGGGGGTACGGGCCGAGACGTTCTTGAGCAGGTTAACGCCTGTTTCAAAACCACTATAGGAAATAAGCGCACCCGGAAAGATCAGTTTCTCGGAAGTCTGGTTGTTTTCGCGTTCAACCACCCGGGTAGGGACAACTCCTTTTTCGGCAAGCTCCTGAAAAAATTCATTGCGTGCCTTCTGGCTTATGGCCTGATGTGGATTAATAAACGTATACCTTACGTTGTTATTGGAGTAAATTCTGAACTCTTCGAGCAACTCGCGGATGGCGTTGCGTAACCTCCTGAAGCTGGCGTTCAGCTCTCCCTCAAGGTATACTTCAATGTATACAACATCATCAAGATTACGAAGCAGCGTTTTGGTTTGCTCTTTCACTGAAAACCGCTTCTCCTCAGTCAGGTCAATCCGAAAAAAATAAGCCGAAGCCAGCAGGTTAACCAACATCACCAGGGCTACCCCGTTGACCAGCAGCAGCAAGTCGCGGATTTTCTTCTGATCCAGGTTCACCATGTGCGCGCAGCGATAATGGTTTTGGTGGTTAGTAAAAACAGTCCTGTTAAACTCACAAAATAAATCACATCACGGCTGTCAATAAGCCCTCTTCCGAGTGACTCATAGTGATACAGAATGCCAAGTTGTTTGATGAAGAGCACATTGCCGGCCCACAGGTTAAGGGAAGCGAGGGAATCAAAACCTGAGAATAGCAGAAAACAAAAAAAGGCTGCTGTAATAAACGCAACAATCTGGTTAGCTGAAAGACTTGACGCAAGAATGCCCACCGAACAAAACACACTGCCCAGCAGGGCCAGGCCAATGTATGATCCTGCCACAGCTGATGTATCCAGGTTGCCCACCGGGTTGCCCAGCAAATAAACAGAACCATAATAGATACCGGTTGGCAACAACTCAAACAACACCAGCATGAATGAAGCCATGAATTTACCGAGCAAAATGTCCCAATCGGTAAGGGGCCGCGTAAAAAGCAACTCCAGCGTTCCTGCCCGTTTCTCCTCTGCAAAGCTTCGCATGGTAATGGCCGGTATCAGAAACATAAAAACGTATGGCGCAAGGGAAAAGAGTGTGTCCATATCGGCAAAGCCGTAGCTGAGCACCGAAGTTTCAGGAAACACCCACATGAGCAGGCCCATGCAGGTAAGGAATACACCAATTACAACGTAGGCAATCAGTGAATCCAGAAAGGCATTGAATTCCTTTTTGAGAATGGAAATCATGGCATTAAAACTCCGCTAAATAAATCAATTTGGGAATTAAACGTCTAGGGGTGCACGCTAGAAATTATACTGGACACCCAGTTTAACAGAAATTGAAACAAGTGCCCCCGAATCTTTAACCGGAAAATTAGGATTATTGATTGAACTGGTGTTGTTGCTGTAGGATGTCTTATCAAGAACAATGTCATTTCCAAAATAACCACCGAAAGCCACCTGAGCAAAAAAAGAAAACTTTTGGGTTGGCAACACTTCAACACCCGGACCTAGTGAAATGCCTGACACAAAATTCGAGGTGCTTGCCCGGGTACTCTCAGTTATTTGGTCATAATTATAATCAATGGTAAGCCTGACTTCCTTTTGAATATCCGACAATACTGCCACTCCAATAGCAGGTTGAATAAATCCATAAACAAGAACTTTTGCGCTTTCACTATAGGGAATAAGGTTAACCCGCAGTACCCCGCTGAGAGTAAACATACTTAAGTCTCCCCCACGTAGGCCCACCTCAAAGCTGTCATCGTAAGGATCATAAGGAACCTCATTGTCAATCGTTCCCGGAGGAAAGGCAGTTGGTTCGTCCGTTTCGCTCACGTAAAAATCGTAACCGGTATAGTCGTTGGTTAATTTTTGGTAGCTGATGCAGCCCTGAATGTAAATTACTTTGTTTAAACGCTTTCCGTAACCCAACTCCAGTTGGAATCCCTTCTTATAGTCACCGGAAGAACCTATGATGGGACCTGCTGAGAGGAAACTAAAATGCGGGTAACTAAAACGCTGCATAGCCTGCGCAGGCCCTGTATCCTGTGCCTGCGTATTCAAAAACATAAGGCTGGCTACCACCCAAAGAAATGATCTTGAATTCAATTTTGGAGTGCCTGATTGGTAAATGTACTATAATTCCTTCGTCCGGAGTTTAGGCTTCCGTTAATTTTTTAAAAATATCTTCAAGCCCGGCACTCTCCTTGCGCAAGCCAACCAGAACCATACCGTAATCCGCTGCGACTTTGAAAATCAATGGCCGTAGGTCATCCGAGCCAGTCCATTCAATTCGTATCGTATGGTCGTTCAGAAGGGTGGTCGATTGAATTCCGGCTATTTGTCGGAACATTGAGTCCATAACCGGTGTTGAGAATTCTGCAACAACAACGTTGCTTTTACCTACCTGGCTTACCAGGCGCGTCAGTGTATCATCCGCCACAAGTTTCCCTTTATTAATCACAATAACCCGATCGCATAAGGCTTGCACTTCCTGCATGATATGGGTTGAAAATAGAACTGTTTTATTGCGACTAACTTCCTTAACCAGGTTCCTGATGTCCACAATCTGGTTCGGATCAAGGCCTGATGTCGGTTCATCCAGAATAAGCACCCGCGGATCGTGTAAGAGGGCCTGCGCCAAACCTACCCGCTGGCGGTAACCCTTCGATAGCGCTTCAATTTTTTTATTCTGCTCCGGCCCCAATCCGCACATCTCAATCATTTGCCCGATGCGGTTTTTCAGGTTTTTCCCGGATAAGCCGTACAAACCCCCGGTAAAAGCAAGGTATTCGTGCACAAACATATCCGTATACAACGGATTGTGTTCAGGCAGGTATCCAACGATTTTTTTTATATCGATAGGTCGGGTGGCCACATCCATACCATGAATCAAAACCCTGCCCGAAGTAGGCGCCAGGAAACCGGTAGCAATTTTCATGGTGGTGGATTTACCCGCCCCATTCGGCCCGAGAAAGGCAGCAATCTCGCCTTCTCTTACCTCAGTGGAGATCGCGTTAAGGGCATGCTGCGTTCCGTAAACCTTGGTTAGTTCCTGTATTACCAACGACATCGGGCGCTAAACTAATCAATGATTGAATACCTTGGTTACTCAACCGGCAGGGTAACCGATATAGGTTTTGTTTACACGGCACATGAATTGCATGGATGTGTTTATATTAACTAATTTCGTGAAAAACTTCCGCATGCGTTTCAACGTCCTGTTTATCTTGCTTCTCTGCTCACTGGCCGCACTTGCCCAAACAAAAACGGGTTACAGCATCCGGTTTAAAGTATCAGGCCTTCAGGATACAACCGTTTACCTGGGCTATTATTATGGTGAAAGTACATTTGTGCGCGACACCGCCCGGGTAAACAAGCAAGGGCAGTTTTATTTTGACGGCAAACAAGCCTTGCCACAGGGTGTGTATTTTATTGTGCTCAATAAAACCAGACTGTTTGATATCGTTATCGGGCACAACCAATACTTTACCATTGAAACAAAATCAGAGGATTATGTAAGACATGCCGTCATTACAGGTGACGAAGATAATTCGCTTTTTTTCGACAACATGCGATTTAACATGGAGCGAAACAAAGAAGCAGAACCATTCATAAAAATCCTGCAAGACACAACACTTAAAGATGAGGCGAAAAAAAATACTGCCCGCGAAGGCTTCAGCAAAGTGAATGAAAAGGTAATGGCTCATCAACTTGAGTTGATTGAAAAGCACCCGGCTACCATGACGGCCCGCCTCCTGAAAACTTCCAGACGCGTGGAAATTCCCGACCCGCCCAAAAAGGCAGACGGCCACATTGACTCTACTTTTCAACTCCGGTATTACCGCCAGCACTTCTTTGATTATTTCGACCTGAGCGATGATGCCCTCATCCGCCTGCCCCAACCCATTTACAGTCAGAAAGTAAACGAGTACCTCGACAAGTTGTTTGTACCGCAGGTTGATACACTTAAAAAGGCAATTCAGGGATTGATAGCCAGGGCAAAGAAAAATCCGGAAACGTACAAGTTCATGGTATGGACACTTACCGGTAAATATCAAAGCCCGGAAATCATGGGCCTCGATGAACTTTTTGTCTATATGAATGATACCTACTTTGCTTCGGGCGAAATGAACTACTGGGCCAACGAGAAGCTGAAGAAAAACCTGAAAGACCATGCCGATAACCTCCGCAAGAGCTTAATCGGACGCACAGCTCCTAATCTCATCATGCAGGATGCCAACCTGGTTCCGCGCTCCATGTACTCCTTAAAGAATAAATACACCATAGTTTATTTTTTTGATCCCGATTGCGGCCATTGTAAAACTGAAACGCCAAGACTGGTTTCGTTTTACTCTAAAAACAAAGCCCGGTTTGATGTGGAAGTGTTTGCCGTAAGCGCAGATACATCTATGAAAAAAATGCGGGATTACATTAAAGAAATGAACATGAATTGGGTCACCGTTAACGGACCGCGCACTTACGTAGGGTCATACCACGACCTATATGATGCACAAACAACCCCCACGCTTTACATCCTTGACGACAAGAAAAAGATCATCGGAAAAAAAATTCCTACCGAGAAACTCGAGGACTTCCTTACCAACTACGAGGTCTTTCAAAAGCGAAAAACATCGCCTCCTGCCAAAAGTTAAAGCACAGAAATGAACACCATGCTGTTCGGAAGTGTACGTATCGGCAGGCCTTACCCGGTGTAACCGCGGGGCTATACTCCTGAAATTTGGCAGCAGAGCCCCGAAATAGGCCTTTTGTAACATTCCCTATTTTTTTGGCGTCATACATGCAACTATTCGCCCCGGTGCAAGTATCTATAACTACAAAAGCTTACTCATGACACTGATCGATAAACTCCTCGGCAAAAAGAAGCCCGCCCTGAAAGCACGCTGCCCTATCACCAAGGAAACGATTGAAACCGGATTCGGTTACATGCTCACCACAGCGCAAGTGGTAGCTTCAAGAAAATACTGGGATATGGTTATGACCGAGCCTGAAACCCTATCTTATACCGTATCACATTTTAAAAACCAGGTTGACGGTACCCACATGCGCAGCCTGATATTCGATAAATTCAGTTCTGTTGAGAGGCCCTGGATGATTTCCGACTCCTGTATCAACTTGTTTGAGGTCGATAAATCAACCGCACGTGAGTACGCACTCAGGTGGTGGGAAAGCAACGGTACCTTTGTGCCCGGTGAAGCCGGCCCGGCCACCGATCATCTCGACCCGGATCACTATAAAACGTGGAGAGATTACGCCATCCTTGAGGCCGGCAGAAGCCGCATTTCACTTTGAGTATTTACAGGAGCTAAGGGGCCAGCCCAACAATGAGATGGCTTCTAATTCTTCCTTTCAATGGTAAACTGCACGAGCTGCTGAAGCGAATGCTTATAGTCGGACTCCGGAATATCAGATAACAATTCCACAGCTTCGCGATGAAACTGATCCATCAGTGAAACTGCATGTTGAATGCCTCCCGAAGCTTTAACAAACGCGATGACCTCCCTGACTTTTGCCGGCTTACTGCTTTCGTTTCGGATAATGCTGATGATTTTCCGCTTCTCCAGCCAACCCGTTTTGGATAAGGCATAAATCAACGGCAGCGTCATTTTTTTTTCCTTGATATCGATGCCCAACGGTTTACCGATTTCATCCTCCCCGTAATCAAAAAGATCATCTTTAATCTGAAAGGCCATGCCAATTTTTTCACCGAACAGCCGCATCCGGTCCACCATTCCGTTTTCAACACCCGCAGACGAGGCACCTACCGCGCAACAAGAAGCAATAAGGGATGCGGTTTTTTGACGGATGATTTGAAAATATACCTCCTCTGAAATATTAAGCTGACGTGATTTCTCCATTTGCAGCAATTCGCCTTCGCTCATTTGCCGCACGGCATCGGTAACAATACCCAGCAAGTCAAATTCCTTATTCTCAACAGAAAGTATAAGACCCCGGGACAACAGAAAGTCACCCACCAAAACGGCAATTTTATTTTTCCAAAGGGCGTTTACAGAAAAAAAACCCCTGCGGTAGTTTGCATCGTCCACTACATCATCGTGCACCAGGCTGGCGGTATGCAGCAACTCAATAAGGGCGGCTCCCCTATACGTTGATTCACTTATCTTACCACATGTGCCGGCTGTAAGAAAGACAAACATCGGCCGCATTTGTTTGCCCTTGCGCTTTACAATGTAATTCATAATGCGGTCAAGCAGCATTACCCGGGTTTTCATCGAAGCCCTGAATTTATGCTCAAACTCCTCCATCTCACGGGCAATCGGTTTTTTGATATCGTCAAGGCGCTGAGACATTCGGCACAAGTATACAACCGCAAGGCCCGGTTTCAAAGCCAAAATTTTGAACCCGATCGAGGTTAAATGAGGCCTACAGCCTATATTGGCTCATTGTTTTGCCTGCCCTCTCCATGAAGAAGCGAAGACCTGACCGTAAAGCTTATCCTGCAATCAAGGTTATTCTTGAACTGATTGCCTACAACAAAACAGAGTACGACAAATTCGATAACCTGGCTATCGATGACTTGCTTCAAAAAATATACCCCGACCGGGTGAACTGGATTAACCTTGACGGCCTGGAAGATAAGCAAACCATCAAAGCAATACAGGAGCACTTTAACCTGCATGCCCTGCTGATCGATGACGTGCTGGACGACCAGCGCCCCAAGGCCGAAGAGTACGATGACTATCTCTTCTTCACCCTGAAAATGCTGTATAGCATAAAGCAGGGCGCTATTGAATATGAGCAGATCAGTTTCGTGCTCGGAAAAAATTACCTCATTTCCTTTCAGGAGAAAGAAGGCGACCTGTTCGATCAATTTCGGGACCGCATCCGCCTGGACCAGGGTCGTGTACGCAAGCGGGGTGCCGATTACCTGTTATACCGACTCATCGACATTATCATCGATAATTATTACATCGTGCTCGACTCTATCGGAGAACGAATCGAAATCATTGAAGACAGCTTTGCCCATCAAAGTACCGAGAATACTTTTCAGCGAATCCAGCGTTTAAAAAAGGAATTAATTTATCTGCGAAAAGCCGTATATCCGTTGCGCGATGCAATATCAAAAGTACTGAAAGATGAAAGCGGGTTTATTGATGATGAAAATACGCGGTACTACAGCGACATTTATGACCACGTAATTCACCTTACCGACTCCATTGATACCTATAAAGACCTGACCTCAAGCCTTATCGATATCCATATCAACACCCAAAACAATCAACTTAACAAAGTGATCAGGGTACTTACAGTAATCTCTACCATCTTTATTCCGCTAACATTTATCGTTGGTGTTTACGGGATGAATTTCGATTACATGCCTGAATTACGGTGGACCTATGGTTATGGGTTAATCTGGATCATTATGTTAACCCTGGCTTTTGGTATGCTTGGGTATTTTAAAGCGAAAAAGTGGTTTTAATCTGATTGAAACGTGGTTCTTAATGTTATCCTACTGCTAACCGGCTTTGTTATCCTGATTAAGGGTGCCGAGTACATGGTGAACGGAGCTTCCTCCATTGCCAGGCGAATGAACATTTCAACCCTGGTTATCGGGTTAACCATTGTTGCTTTTGGTACATCAGCTCCTGAATTAACAGTAAACGCCATCAACTCTGTTTATGGCCGCAATGAAGCCATCTTTGGTAACATTATTGGCAGTAACATTTTTAATCTGCTTATGATTTTAGGGGTGACCGGCTTAATCTATCCGCTGGTTGTTCAGCATCAGTCCATTAAGTACGAAGTGCCCCTGTCATTCATGGGCATCATTGTGCTGTACATCGTGGTTAACGATGCACTTGTATCGGGGGCCCCCGATAATGAGCTCAGTCGGTCTGATGCCGTCATCCTGCTCATTGGTTTCGGGCTTTTTATGTACTACATCTACCGAACAATGCGCCAAAAGCCCGACTTTAAAGAGGACGGAATCAAAATATTGTCAATGCCTGTTTCATTATCACTTGTTTTGTTTGGTGTAGCCATGCTTGTTGGGGGCGGGTACCTGGTAACTGAAAACGCAGTGGGCATTGCGCAAAAATTCGGCTTAAGTGAAAAACTGATCGGGCTCACCATTCTTGCCGTTGGCACATCCCTTCCCGAACTGGCCACTTCAGCCGTTGCCGCCTACAAAAAGAAAACGGATATCGCCATTGGCAACGTGATCGGGTCAAACATCTTCAATATTTTCTTCATCCTTGGAATCAACGGTTTAATACGGCCAATCGCATTCAACCCCGTGCTGAATACCGATTTAAAGGTTTTAGGAGGCGGCACCATATTGTTGCTTATCGCCATGTTTACCCTTAACCGCAACAAGGTAGACCGTTGGGAGGCCTTAATTTTCCTTATGCTTTACATCGCGTACACGTGTTACCTCATCATCAGAAATTAAGCGGGTGCGGATACGGTTGCGAATAAAAAATCATATACCTTTAAAGTAACAACCCAAACCCGATGCTGTTCGTTGCAATTGCCCTGTTGCTTGCCGGATTCGTCTTGCTAATTAAGGGGGCCGATTTCCTGGTTAATGGCGCTTCATCGGTAGCAAAGAAATTTGGTATATCCAATATTGCCATTGGTCTTACCGTGGTCTCGTTTGGCACCTCGGCACCCGAACTCCTGGTAAGTCTTCTTTCCGCCATCCACGGGAACAGCGATGCCTCTTTCGGAAATGTTATCGGGAGCAACAATTTCAACCTGCTGTGCATCCTCGGCATTTCCGGCCTGATCTTTCCGTTGGTTGTTCAACGCAACACGGTGAAGTATGAAGTGCCGATTTCATTGCTTGCGGCAGGGGTGCTTTTTATCCTGGTTAACGATGCGGTATTATGGAAGGATCCGGAAAACAAACTCACCCGGGTTGATAGCCTGATTTTACTCGGGTTTTTCGGGCTATTCATGGCCTACATCTACCGCACCATGACAAGTTCATCTGACTATGCAGAAGAAGCGAGCATTAAATTGTACAGCATTCCGGTTTCCGTTGGCCTTTCTGTTCTTGGTATTGCGATGCTTGTTGGCGGTGGAAAGCTGGTTGTGGACAATGCCGTTAAGCTCGCAGAGTACTACGGTCTTAGTCAGAAACTCATCGGGTTAACTATTCTTGCTGCGGGGACTTCACTGCCTGAACTTGCTACATCAGCCGTTGCAGCCTATCGCAGAAACACAGACATCGCTATTGGAAACGTGGTGGGCTCAAACATCTTCAACATTTTCTTTATTCTTGGAATAACCGGGTTGGTGAGTCCGATACAATACAATCCCGCTTTGAACTTTGATTTAAAAGTGGCAGCCCTGGCAACTGTTGTATTGATGGTTTTCATGTTTACGCTCAACACCCGCAAACTCGACCGGTGGGAAGCTCTTCTGCTATTTCTCGGTTATATTGTATACACGGTGTTCCTGATCGGGATGGAGTAGAATTGTCACAACTTCTTCTCCAGCTCAGTTATCTTGGCCTGTGCCTCTTTCTTTCCCAGTGAGAACGATTTTTTATAGAGATCGAGCGCCTCTTTCAGGGTTTCCTTTTTCTTCTTTGGAGCCAGCTTGGTGCGGTTGGCAGCTTCTTCTATGGCTTGCGCACGGGCAAACAGTGCGTCAGCCTCGCTTACTTTGGATTGGATCATCAACTCCTGAATGCGTGCTTCAATTAACGCTAACTCAGCTTCTTTAGCCAGGATCTGACCTTCTTTATCCGAAAGTTCAGCCGATTGCATTTCGGCAAGACTGATGAGATTCTTGTTTTCATTCCGGTACTTTTCAACTTGTTCCTGCAGTGTCACAATCTCGTTGGTCTTGGCCTGCAGATCCTCTTTTAATTTTTTAATTTGTTTGGCATAGGTGGTCGCACTTCCCTGCGACTTTCTCAATGCTTTCTCCAGGTCGTCAATCTTTTTCTCCGTTTCCTTTACATAATTGTTAATATCCCTCATGCGCGAGGTGTAGTCATCATAGGTGGTACCTTCCACCATGTTGATGCGTAAAAGCTGGCGGTTGGCATCAATGGAGTCCATCAGCATACCCACCTCCATGAGCGTGTTGGTCATCCGCTGCGAAGACTCCAACTCCACCCGGAGGGAATCGACCTGGGCCTGGAGATCGGCCTTTTCTTTCGTTCCGCAACGTGAAAAAAGCAACCCAATTAAAGCCAGAAACAGGAAATTTTTCATAACGCTTCATTTGATAACACATCAAAAATAAGCCTGATTTCAGACACAATTTATACACCGGTCGCAATTTTTTTATATCCCGGTAACCCTTGCATTACCACCGGGCCTTTTAACTTTGCGCCCGCTTTAGGGTTGGCATGGCCAGACTAATAAACACCAGAACACGCATAGCCGACCTGGGAAAACCCCGGGTAATTATTATAGGCGGAGGCTTTGCCGGCCTGCAGGTAGCCAAAGGCCTGGCTGGAGCAAAAGCACAGGTTGTATTAATTGACCGCTATAACCATCACACCTTTCAGCCTTTGCTTTATCAGGTGGCAACGTCAGGTCTTGAGACAAGCTCAATTGTGTTTCCTTTCCGCAAGCGCTTCGCCAAACAAAACGACTTCTTCTTCCGCATGGGTGAAGTAATCGCTGTTAAGCCCGAGGAGAATTACATCGAAACTTCAATAGGTGGCGTGCGATACGATTACCTGGTTATTGCCAATGGTGCGGAAACAAACTATTACGGGATGAAGGACGTAGAACAAAACGCTATCCCAATGAAGACCATAGTCGACTCCATTCAACTGCGGAACCGGATTATCCGCAACCTGGAGTATGCCTTGCTCACCGATGACCCGGTGCTGATGAACAGCCTCATGGATATTGTAATTGTTGGAGGCGGGCCTACCGGGGTAGAGCTGGCGGGCGCACTTTCCGAACTCAAAAAGCACGTATTCCCTCTCGATTACAAGGAGCTTGAGTTAACCCATATGGATATCCACCTGGTAGAGGCTACCTCACAACTTCTAAACGGCATGTCGAAGGAAGCTTCAGACAAAGCACTTGAGTACCTTCAAACCATGGGTGTGAAAGTTCATTTGAATTGTGTGGTGCGCTCGTATGATGGTAACGAAGTGGTGTTCAACACAGGCGAAAAGCTGATTTCACGAACCTTAATCTGGGCAGCAGGTGTAAAAGGAAAACCCATTGACGGGCTCAATCCTGACGTAGTTACCAAAAACGGACGTGTGCGCGTAGACTGCTTTAACCGCGTAATTGGTTACGATAACGTGTTTGCCCTGGGTGATGCTGCGCTGATGGAAGGTGATGAAGCCTACCCTTCCGGGCATCCCATGATGGCGCCCCCCGCAATTCAGCAAGGCAGGCTGCTGGCTAAAAACCTCAAGCGCTTAATGCTCAGAAAACCGATGAAGCCTTTCACGTACTTCGACAAGGGCTCCATGGCAACCATTGGACGAAACCGAGCCGTTGTTGATTTGGGTAAATTAAGGTTTCAGGGTTTTTTTGCATGGTACGTTTGGATGTTTGTTCACCTGCTGTACATTATCGGCTTTAAGAACAAGCTATTTGTTATGTTCTCGTGGTTGTGGAGTTATTTTTCGTATGATAAAAGTAACCGGCTGATCATCAGCCGGAATAAGGAGGGAGTATCCTAACGATGATGGATAAGGGACATAGGTATATCAACGATTCGCTTCAGTGGTTAACGGATCCATTTAATTTTTCATACTTTTATTTCCGTTCATGGCTTTAGAATCCTACAATAAGCACCAACCGCCTCTATCGGCAGCCGGAGTGCTGATTTCCCTGGGAATTATATACGGTGATATTGGTACCTCACCGCTATATGTACTCACCGCTATTGTAGGCGAGAAGGTAATCACCAAAGAACTTATTTATGGGGGTATCTCATGCGTTTTCTGGACGCTAATTATTATTACCACCGTCAAGTACATTTACTTAGCGCTTAACGCAGACAACAAAGGTGAGGGCGGCATATTTGCCCTGTATGCTTTAGTGAGACGGTACAAAGCGGGTTGGGTAGTTTACCCCGCTATCATTGGTTGTGCTACACTTCTTGCCGATGGATTTTTGACCCCGGCTATCAGTATTTCTTCTGCTATTGAAGGTTTGCGCATCATCAACCCCACGATTCCTACAATCCCGATCGTGATCGGTATTATGATTGGGCTGTTCGTGTTCCAGCAGTTCGGCACCGGTGTGGTAGGAAGTACCTTTGGTCCCATTATGACGGTGTGGTTCATTACGATCGGCTCAGTTGGACTTTACGAAATTTTTCAGAATCCTTCTATTATGGAGGGATTGAACCCGATTTATGCAGTAAACCTGCTAAGCCGGTATCCGGGAGGGTTCTGGATTTTAGGTGCTGTGTTTCTGGCCACTACGGGAGCCGAAGCGCTTTACAACGATCTGGGACATTGCGGAAAAGAGAACGTGCGGATAGGTTGGATTATGGTGTTAACATGCTTACTTCTGAATTATCTTGGTCAATCAGCTTGGTTGATGGGACTGGAAGGACAAACACTTGGTGATCTCAGACCCTTTTATGCCATGATGCCCGATTGGCTGTTGCCTTTTGGTATCGGCATCGCCACCATGGCCGCGATCATCGCCAGCCAGGCGCTCATATCAGGAACGTTTACACTGATTAACGAGGCTATGAAACTGAAACTCTGGCCAATGACCCGGGTGCGCTACCCCAGCCAACTCAAGGGTCAAATCTATATTCCGTCCATTAACTGGATTCTGATGATAGGGTGTATCGCTGTGGTGTTGTTATTCCGCGAATCATCGGCCATGGAGGGAGCCTATGGTTTGGCCATAACCATCAATATGTTGATGACTACACTGCTGCTTGTATTTTATTTTGGCACCGCCAAACATTCAACGATTCGAACCATCCTCATTGGCACTGTTTTTTTCACGTTGGAGATGATGTTTCTGATTTCCAACCTCGACAAGTTCCAACATGGTGGCTGGTTCACTTTTATAATTGCCCTTGCGTTCTTCGTTATTTTGTACGTCCAAGTCCGTGCCCGCAAA
This sequence comes from Cytophagales bacterium, assembly GCA_037443645.1. Taxonomy (GTDB): domain Bacteria; phylum Bacteroidota; class Bacteroidia; order Cytophagales; family Cyclobacteriaceae; genus UBA2336. The sequence goes on along the minus strand of JBBINY010000018.1, from coordinate 14,180 downwards.
CTGCGTACGCGCCATACCGAGTTTGTTGATCTGAAACACTATGTAGAAATGATTAAGGATCTCCAAGCCGATGAAACGGTACCCAAAGAGGCTACTAACCTGGTGTTTCTGGCCGTGGCCGACAGTAAGCGATACATTGATTCGAATATTATCTATTCAATTTTCCGAAAACGACCCAAACGGGCTGACGTGTACTGGTTCCTGCACATTGATACCGTTGACAGCCCGTTCACGAGCAAATACTCCGTGGACACCATCATTCCAAAGAAATGTTTCTTTGTGCGTATAAAATTAGGGTTTAAAGCCGACCACCGCATTAACCTGATCTTCAATAAAATCGTACATGAAATGGCCGACTCGGGAGAGATTGACCTGATCAGTCCTTACCCTTCTTTGCATAAGTATAGCCAGACGGCTGATTTTAAATTCGTAATTATTCAATCGTGGGCCTCGCCTGACAGTGAGATCTCGAGCCTCGAGCGGCTCGTTATACAAGGCTACCGCATTCTTAAAAAGTTCAGCCTTTCAACCGAAGAACACTACGGTATTGAAACCGCCAACCTGGAAATCGAAAAGGCACCCATACAGGTAGGGCCACCCGCAAAAATCAAGATCAAACGCGATCGGGAAGACGAACAACGCTAAGTGACCGCTGGCGGACGATTCTGTTCGCTGGTGACCTAACCCAACAGTGTGAAGCTGGATTTTCGCACTTTTCTCCAATTAATTTAAATGGCAAGAATTTAGCAGGGGAGCTGGGTACAAAACCTAACGCATTATGTTCCGAAACTACTTAACCATTGCCATTCGAAACCTACTCAAACACAAAGCATACCGGAATCACATCGCTTGCCATTGCCTGGCTCACGGTTGGGATTGAATCTATTAATGCTGTCATGGCCAATCCTGTTAATTCATTACGTAACGAATAATTATTTTAACCATGCTCTTTAATTACCTGAAAATTTCCCTGCGCAATCTTCAACGAAATATTACGTATTCGTTTATCAACATCTTTGGTTTATCTATTGGTATTGCGTGCAGCATTTTAATTATGCTCTGGATTGCTGATGAGTATGCATTCGATCGCTTTCACGAGAAGCGTGAAAACCTGTACAAGGTAATGATGAACCAAACGTTTTCGGGAGAAAGGGGAGCACAAACTGCTCTTCCCTATCCGCTGAAAGAAGCCCTACCGGAACACTCACCCAAAATAAAGCACACGGTTATCACCAACTGGGGCGAAGGCTTTTTACTTAACGCAGGGGAAAACAAGATCACGAAAGTTGGCCTTGCCGCAAGCGAAGATTTTTTCAAGATCTTCACCTTTCCGCTTTTACAAGGCGATATAAATTCCGCATTAACCGATCAAAAGTCTATTGTTTTAACGGAAAGTGTTGCCAAAGCCCTTTTCGGGGATGACGACCCCATGAACCAAACCGTTACACTGGATAGCAACCAGGAATTAAAAGTAACGGGTATAATGAAGGACTTTCCAGAACAAACAACCTTTTCAAACTATCATTACCTCATTCCTTTTTCATTTTACGAATCCATAGAGGAATGGGTACGCAACTCGCGCGATAACTGGAGAAGTAATTCCTTTCAGATGTATGTGGAACTTGAACCCGGGAGTACGCAGGAAGAAGTTAGTGCATCGATAAAGGATATTGTAAAAAAGAATGTTCAGGACACCGTTTTAAACCCGGAGGTGTTTCTTCATCGAATTACCGATCTGCGATTGTATTCTAAATTCGAAAATGGGAAAGCAACCGGAGGCATGATTGAGTATGTGCGGTTGTTCGGAGCCATTGCCATTTTTATCCTGATCATTGCCTGCATCAATTTTATGAACCTGGCCACGGCACGCTCGGAGAAACGTGCGCGTGAAGTGGGTATACGCAAAAGCATTGGCTCACGGAAAAAAGAACTTGTCATTCAGTTCTTAGGCGAATCCATACTCATTACTGCCTTTGCCTTTCTGCTGGCCATTGTGTTGATTGAAGTTTCGCTTCCCATGTACAACACCTTGGTGGGTAAAAAACTATTTATTGAGTATGGCAATCCGTACCTGTGGACAGGCTCAGTTGTACTTATACTGATTACGGGCACATTGGCAGGAAGCTACCCTGCCTTTTACCTGTCTTCGTTCCAACCGGTAAAGGTATTAAAGGGTAAAATCCAGACAGGAAGGCACGCTGGTTTACCAAGGAAGGTATTGGTAACTCTTCAGTTTGGCTTTTCCATCTTTTTGATCATCGGCACCATTGTTATCTACCAGCAAATCATGCACGTAAAAAATCGTGAAGTAGGATACGACCGTGAAAATCTGATGATGGTGTGGACCAATAAGGAATTGGAAACCAACTACCAGACTATTAAAAATGAATTGATTGCAACCGGTGCTGTGAAGCATGTAACCAAATCAAACAGTCCCGTTACATCCATATTTTCAAATAACATCGTTGAGTGGCCCGGCATGACCCCGGGCACACGCGTAGTGTTTACCACCATCGCCACGGAATATGACTATGTAAAAACCATGGGGATGAAACTGATTGAAGGCCGCGACTTTTCACCAGAATTCAACGACTCAACCGGTGTAATCATTAATCAGGCTGCCGTTGATGTGATGGGGCTTGAAGAACCCCTGGGGAAAACCCTTGATATGTGGGGTGGCAAATGGACCATTGTGGGTGTTACCGAAAACGTAATCATGAACTCACCGTATGAACCGATAGACCCCATGGTGGTGGTGTTCATACCCACCTGGACAAGCACCATAACCTTGCGGCTTGAAAAAACAGCCGACCTACAGACATCCATTGGTAAAGTGGAAGCAGTATTTAAAAAACTAAATCCCGCCTACCCGTTTGCCTACCGGTTTGCCGATGTGGAGTTCGATAAGAAATTTGCATCCATCAACCTGGTGAGCAACCTGGCAAAAGTATTTGCCTCGCTTGCACTTACCATTACCGCATTGGGCCTGTTTGGATTGGCAGCCTTTACGGCCGAACAGCGCTCCAAGGAGGTGAGCATTCGCAAAGTGTTGGGCGCCACGGTTACAGGATTGGTGCTTCTTATCTCCAAAGACTTTACGCGCCTTGTCATTATTGCTTTTGTTCTCTTCTCTCCGTTGGCCTGGTGGTTTTTAAAGGGCCATCTTGAACAATACCCCTACCGCATAACCATTGCGTGGTGGATTTTTCCGCTGGCAGGACTCTCGGCTTTACTTGTTGCATTGGCTATTGTAAGTACACAGGCGTTGCGTGCCGCTACCGGCAACCCGGTTGAAAATCTGCGCAATGAATAAAACTTAGCAACCAACTGGTTTGTTGAATAACCCGGCTTTGATACCCGGTGACTAGGGTCACCAACTATCGTTGCTTAAATCCGTAGTATTGCCGTTAAAACAAGTCCCAACATGAAATCAGCTATCGTAAAATGGTCATTAGGCATTGCACTTGGTGCTGTTGCCGGATATCTGTACTGGTTTTACATCGGATGCGCCAGCGGCAGCTGCGCCATTACTTCATCGCCTGTAAACAGCACCCTATATGGCGGGTTAATGGGAGGGTTGCTGTTAAATGCATTTGAGTCAAAAAAGAAATCAAATTCATCTGAAAATCCAGGCGGCAATAGATAACCCAAACCCATCTTCAACGATAACATATCCGGTTATACGGGCATAATCTGCAGGTATTGGTATCGGTTGTCTGATCAAAGGGTTGGTCGGTTCCAAATAATTCTTCCAGCAGTGACTTTAAATGCATTTCAAATTCGGGGAGCAAAGGCAGGGCATTCGTAATAATCTGCTTGTTCATAATAAGTCCAAAGGAGGACGCGTCATCAAAAAGATTACTCCGGCTTAACAGTCCGGGAACCACCCGCCCTTTGCCGATGCCTGTATTCCTTACATACATCAATGCATACACCATGGTTTGAAAGGCCGCTTTATTTCGCTTCTTTTCGCGCACAAACAGGGATTCAATGCTTTCGAACTCTGATTTATCCATGCCTGTCTTATAATCAATAATCCGAATCTCATCCCCTTTGCGATCAACCCGGTCAATCTTTCCACCCAACACGGCCTTTCCCGGTTCGGTATTCAGTTGAAGGGTGTACACAAGCCCCTCCAGTTCGGTGCCTTCGATCACAAATGGTGCCCGCTTCCGATCTGCTTCAAAAATTTGGTTAGCAAACCGTTTAACAATTTCACGGACAATCAGGCGCTGACCGTCATAATCAACCGGTTTGCCGGGGTCAAGGTGGTACAGCTGTTTAACTGCATCATCCAGTAATTTACTGAGTTGGTCATCAGCATGATCAAAGTCGGTCACCTCAACCAGTTTACTTTTTTTCCTATCCACAAGCTGCACATAAAACTTCTCCATGACTTCATGCAGCAGATTTCCGAAAACGCGGGCATCAAGGTCTTCCTCCACCTCATTTGCTTCCCTTATTTTAAGAATGTGCTTCAAATAAAATTGGAGCCGGCAATCCAGGTACACACTTAGTGCGGAGGGTGAAATCCCTCTAAACCTGGCACTCCCTTCATTTAGCTTGTTCAGGGCTTCCAATACTTTACTGTCTTTCGGAATGATAATCGGCTCTATCTGATGCGGGTGTATGGTGTTGTTTAAAATTCGATGCTCCAGCTTCAAGCCGCTTTCATAAATCAATTGCCTGAGAAAGCGGCTCATCTCACCCTGACCCAGCACATCGGTCTCGGTGTTGTAGAACAAAAACACGTTTTGAGCACGTTGTACGGAGCGATAAAACAGGTACGCATACATGGCATCCTGATGCTCTACCGTAGGCAGCGCATAGGCTTTACGCACGGAATAAGGAATATACGAACCCTTGGTTTCATATGAGGGAAGCGAGCCTTCATTCAAGGAGAGAATAAACACGTTCTTAAAATCGAGGTTTCTGGTTTCCAGCATACCCATTACCTGTAAACCGCGCAGTGGCTCACCGCTGAATGGAATCTTCTGAAACCGGACAAGCTGCCGGAATAATTTCAGGAACGATTGCAGCGAGGAATAATCGTGACCAAGAACTTCTTCCATCCGGTTGATCACCTTAAGAAAATAGTACGCATATTCCTTATCCATTTTGCCAATCTCCGCCATCGACCCGATGCACAGGATGATCGCCCGCAGGTATGGAATTATTGACTTCTCATCAGTATCCACAAACATCAGCCGATGCAGGTCCGTTGAAGAAGCCAGAAAATTTTTAGGAATGTATACCCAGTTTTTTTCCAGAATCTCCTTTCGTTTGGCATGCGCTGCGTTCGGATCGGGTGCCGTGCTGTAGGGGTGGCCAAGCAAAGCAATCACCGGGCGATGATTAAAGTAATCTCCCCTTCGGCCAATCTGCAGGTCCATGATCAATTCGATGAGGTTGAACAGGGGCGTGCTGCTTAGCGGAAAACCCATTGTCACGTTCAGGCTGTCTACAAAGCCTGAAACCGAATGCAACACGGGCAGCAGTACCTTTTCATCCGGAAGCACGACCACAGTTTCGTCCGGTTTAACTCCCTTACTCAGCGCCTCTTCCAAAACCTGGCCAAGCAACTTTACCTGCCCCACGGGTTGGGCTGCACCAAACACCTGAACAGTCTTTTCTTTTCTGAGGTTGGCCGGAATATCCGATGGAAATGTTTTCCTGAAAACAGGATCATTCATGTACTTCCTGAAAAATTCACCTGCTTCCTGCCATTCGGTGTTGAGGTAGTACTCATCAACATCCCAATAAACGTTGCTTGCTTTTTTCTCAACAAACCAGGCTATAATCTTTTCTTCGGCCTTCGTAAGCGCATTAAAACCAATAAAGCTGACTTCTCCCGGCCCGCTTTCATCGTCACGAAGGGAGAGGTTATCTGCAACATGACGGTGCAGCATGCCTTCATACGCCAGCCCAGCCCCACTCAGTTCGCTACGGAATTTAGTATATACAGTTCCCAGGCTGCGCCATACCTCGACAAACTTCTGTTTATTTTCTGAAGTGCCTGCTCTTATACTTCCCCAGAAATTCATGAGGTACTCTTTGTGATCGGGTGTCAGGTAATCAAATTGCGTATCGAGCTCCTTCAGGTTACTGAGGTCTTTGAACAGATGCCCGGCATTCACCAGGTATTTATCAATTTCATCGAAATCACGAAGCAGCATTTCACCCCAATAGTAAAACCGATCAAACGCTTCCTCCAGGTTAACCTCATTCCCATATACCGTGTACAGGCGATGAACCAACTCCAGCCGATCGGGCACACGCCAGGTTGAAAAGCCGGAGATAAATTCTTCGATGGTGAGCAGTTTGGGGCTGAACACCGGGTTTTGAATGCAGTCCGTAAGGTATTTCCTGAAGTACAGTGTCGCCCTGCGGTTTGGGAATACCAGTGTAACGTGTTGAAGCGGCTTTTTACGCGCTATTAATTCGTTGGCAATATTGTAAAGGAAGGGTGTCATGAAAGTCCTAAATCCAATTGGCTATCGTCAGTCTTTCTCTTCGATTTTGTTTTACCCGACTTCACTTCCATCACTTCACCTTTACGTGTATAAAGAAGGTAGCCCTCCACATCAGTGAAGTTCATTTTCCGGAGGATGTCCATATAGTTCAGCACTTGCCGTTGATCTTCTTTTGCCGGGACACCGGTTTTAAAATCGACTACAACCGCCTTTTTGCCCTGCATCATCAGCCGGTCTACACGACTTTCTCCCTCACCGGGCACGAGCAATGATACTTCGGTTTGTACCGTCCAACTCCGGTCGAACCAGGAGGAGACTATAGGATTCTCGAAGAGTTTGCTCAACTCCGTCTTTACCTGATCAAGTTCACGCTGAATGATCAATCCCGAATTCACCAGGCTTTCCAAACCACTGTCTACTTCATCGTGATACCGGAGGACAGAAAGAACCGCGTGCAGGTAGATGCCGTATTCAATTTTCTGAAATGGACTCTCCTTCTCTTTTTCAAAGAAAAATGTTCCCGCATGGCGAACTACAAGTTTGTCGCGCCAATTTGAAACCGGGTAAGCACGAAGCACAACTGTGGCTAATGAGTTACTGACCTGGTCAGGTTCGGGAGTGTGCAATTCACCGTTCATCCAAACCTGGTTTACCTTGTCCCAGCTCTTCATCAACTCCGGATTGGCCTGAATGGCCTTGTGAAGCAACCGGCTTACGCTTTTAGCCTGGCTGTTCGCTTTCTTAGGTGCAGGGGCCGTAACCAACAGGCCGTTTTCAGCACGCGTAAATGCCACATACAACAGGTTAAGGTTATCCAGGTAACACCTTGCAAACTCCTCCTTATAATATTCACTAAAGCAGGTATCGGCCAGTTTACTGGAATAGCGAACCGGTACGTACCCGGCATCCTTGTACACATCCTCATCTGATTTCACCCAAAGTGCAGGCATGTTGTTGGCATGGTCCAGTTCCCACGAGCAGAATGGGATAAGGACAACCTTGAATTGCAACCCTTTGGCTTTATGGATGGTTAATATCTGTGCGGCATCCACATCGCCCGGAGATTTCAGGGAAGCCTTCTCGGTATGCCGGTTTTCGTCCCACCATGTCAGAAATTCCAAAATATCGTTCCGCTCGCGCGAAGAAAAACTCAGCACGATGTCCTGGAAAGCCTGCAGAAAGACCAACTCCCCTTCAATCTTGTGCAGGCCAAATACCTGAATCAGCGTTTCGGTGAGTTCCAGCAACGGAAGCTTCCGCAGGGTTGTTTTCTGGCGTGTAAAATCATCGGGCAGGTAACTTTCGAAGAGAGCCTGATTTGAAACTTCGAGAGCCTCGGCAAGTGGTCGGCCTGACTTATGTATGCGATTGGCTTCAAAAGCAAGCTGAGCGCGGGCAATGGCATCGGCCGGATTATGCAGGTAGCGGAGTGCGGCCAGCAGAAGGTTTACAGATGCCGCACTGTCAATGCGCAGCGATTCATTGGAAATTACATCGTAGTTTATTCCGGGCTTTGCTCTTTCAGAATTCCGGTAAGCCAGTATGTGTGCAACGATCCGCTGTCCTTCCGAATTCTTTCGGACCAGAATGGCGATGTCTTTCATCCGGATACCCTGCTGCTGCAGACGCTCCAGGTCGGAGCATACGTTATCCAGGGCAGCATCGTTCCATTCTTTTTCCTCAGTATCTTTAAGAAACTGAATACGAATAAACCCCCGTTCAGTTCGTTGTGCATCCTGAGCTACATCCTGGTATGCTTCAGAAGAAATCGTTGCCCCGGATTCTTCCGAAGCAATCCGGGCAGCTG
>JBBINY010000018.1:0-5890 GCA_037443645.1 Cytophagales bacterium | reverse complement strand
TCAAATACCGTGTTAAAGAATTGGACAAGAAGCGGTGAACTCCTGAAATTGCTTTTTAACCGCTCAACGTTCACCTTGTCTTTTCCTACCTGCTGTTCGATCTGTTGCTGGAGAAGTTTCAGGTTACCCCCGCGCCACCGGTAGATGGCTTGCTTCACATCGCCCACCACCATGCTTTGGTATCCCTGGTCAAGACTATTGGTAATTAATGGATGTAAGTTGCTCCACTGCAATTCAGAAGTATCCTGAAATTCATCAATGAGATAATTCCTGTAAAAGGATCCCATCTTCTCATAAACAAATGGCGTATCGCTGTCGTTAATCACGTTATTTAAAAAACGGGACGCATCGGCCAGCAACATGATGTTATTCCGGTCTTTATACTCTTTCAGTTTTCGGGTGATATCGGCCATTAATCCGAATTCGTAAAAATTATTAAACACTGCCTCTGCCGAAAGGCTTCGGCTATAATTGCGTTCATGATAAGCAATGATCTCCTTTAAAATCGATATCAACTTTTCATCTGCAAGTTTCAGGATCAACCCTTGCCGAGCCACATTCTTCCCTGGCCAGTTTTTCGCATGGATGAATTCATTCATTACACGATTGGACAGTTCACCAAAATCCTTAACTGATGTGAGGGTTGCAATCCGGCTGAACCAACCATAGGCTGATCCGCTTTTTCCGTACTTAAAATCATCAATAGTAAGGTTAGCCTCCCGGATGATATCCATGGCTTCGCCTGCTCTCTTCCTCACAAAACGGATAAACCCGTATTTACGGCTTTGCAATTCCTTCCGGAGGTTCACAAAAAAATCGGGCTTACCGGTGGTCCGGGTCAATTCATCTTCAATTTGTTTGAAGTCTTCTTTAAAAACTTCCCCGGCAAATTCTTTGAGGTTTTGGCGTATATCCCATGCCTGTTCATTCTCCAGGCTTTCGCGCGCAAAGTCAACCACCCAATTGGTGAGTTGCGGGTCTTTGCCAAGTTCGTCAATCAGGCCGTTGATTACCTCTTCCAGCACGTCATCCTGCTCCACTTCAAGCCGGTAGTCGCCCATTAATCCGGCCTCGCGGGTAAACGAACGGATAACGCGTTGAAAAAAAGCATCAATGGTGCTTATTGAAAACTGGTTGTAGTTGTGCAGGATTTCAATTTGAACTTCGCGGCACCGGTCGCGAAAGGTTTGAGGATTGAGCTTCAACTCGCTCATTAATTCCGTGGCCAACGAATCGTTCACTCCCCTGGCAAACTTGTCGAGGTAGGCCATGATGCGGTCTTTCATCTCCTGCGTGGCTTTGTTGGTAAACGTAACGGCCAGGATATGCCGGAAGTAGCCCAGTCTGAACTGAAGGGCCAGCCTGATGTACTCTTTGGCCAGGGTGCGGGTTTTACCCGATCCTGCTGAACTCCTGTATATGGAAAATGGCTTTTGCAGCATGATTGCCGAAGTACGCGATCAACTGCAAGAATATGAAATAAGATGACAGCTTATGTCGGCCGTGTGCACGGACTCCTAAAAGCTGGCTTGTTGGCCTAAAAAGCCGTATCTTTTACAGGTTTTAATCTATGCGCAGGATATACAATTTTTTTATAGCCCTTTTTTACTCCTTCCCTGTTCAGCTTTTGCTTAATAATTTCAAGCGTAACCAGGTGTTGATCCTCTGCTGGATTATTCTGTTTGCGATGATCACGGGTAACTTTGGAAAGTACCTGGGCATACCCTACCTATTCCTTGACCCGGAGTATCTCAATAAAGTCAACTTCACCAGTTTCTTCATTATTGGCGTTGTCGTGGCAGGCTTCACTACGGCCTTTCACATTACCAGTTACATTATGGATGGCCACCGGTTTTCGTTTATCGGAACGCTGCCCCGCCCATTCACAAAATTTTCACTCAACAACAGTTTAATCCCTATTTTGTTTTTGGGGTTGTACATCTACCAGATCATCAGCTTCCAGGTAAACAACCAATATACCACGGGTGCCTTACTGGCAGTAAACCTTGCGGGCCTGTTAACAGGCTATGCGTTGATGAAGCTTGCCTTCTTCGCCTACTTCTGGGTAACCAATAAAGATATTTTTAAATACGTGGTGTGCCGCATCGATGAAAAACTAAAGCAAAGCGTAACAGTGACACGCGCCAGCGCCATCAAGAAACTGGATATAGCCCGGAAAAATCAGGTCCATGTTGAGAACTACCTCGACTTTGGTTTCAGGGTAAAGAAGGTGGACGATACCAGTTTTTATGATCGCAATACCATCCTGCAGGTTTTTGATCAGAATCACTTCAACCTGGTGGTCATTGAAATACTCATCTTTATTATTGTGCTGGTGCTGGGGATATTCAAAGATTACCCCTCCTTTCAACTGCCGGCTGCAGCCAGCTTCATGATCTTTCTAACCATTTTTGTGATGCTTGCCGGTGCTTTTGAGTACTGGTTTGGAAGCTGGGCCGCCACATCATCGCTGGTTATTTTTCTGATCATCAACCACCTGGTTGGTGAGGATTTTTTTACCAAGCGGTACGATGCCTTCGGACTTGATTATACCTCGCAGCCCGCACCTTACACCGTAGAAGCACTTCAACAACTGAACGACAGCGCTGCCATTGAGCAAGACAGGCAGGCTACGCTCTCCATTCTTGAAACCTGGCGTAAAAAATTTGCTGCCGATAAAAACCCTCCCCTCGTTTTTTTATGCGTAAGCGGTGGCGGTAAGCGTGCTGCCCTGTGGACACTGGCCAGCCTGCAACGGGCCGACAGCCTTACAGGAGGCCAACTAATGGAAAACAGTGTGCTGATAACCGGAGCTTCGGGCGGCCTTCTGGGCGCTTCCTATTACCGCGAGTTGGTGCTGCGCCAAAAAACCGGGGAACCCGTAAATCCTTTTGCTGCCTTGCATCGCGAAAAAATTTCTACGGACAACCTGAACCCCCTGATCTTTTCCCTGCTTGCGAACGACCTTTTCGTGGGGTTTACTTCATTCGAGTATGCCGGAAATTATTACGTGCGCGACAGGGGCTATACGTTTGAAGAACAGCTTAACCAGATTACTGAGGGCTTCATGGATAAACCGCTGCGGGCCTACGATGAACCCGAACGTAAGTCGGTAATACCGATGATCATTCTAAGCCCCACCGTTGTCAATGATGGCCGCAAACTTTTTATCGGAGCGCGCCCAGTTTCGTTTTTAAATGCCGACATCCTTTCGCAACATGATTATGAGCAACCGAAAATAGGTGGTGTTGACTTCCACCGTTTATTTAAAGACCAGGGAGCTCAAAACCTGCGGTTTCTTTCAGCACTGCGCATGAGCGCAACGTTTCCGTATATCACACCCAATACCACATTGCCAACCGAACCACCCATTCAGATCATGGATGCAGGCATTTCTGATAATTTCGGATTGTCGGATGCAGTCAGGTTTTTGTATGCCTTTAAAGAATGGATAGCGGAGAACACATCAGGCGTAGTTTTTGTTTCCATTCGTGACTCACCGAAACTGGGCACCATTGCGCCCAAAGAAGGGCAAACCATTGTAGATGCAATTACTCAGCCCATCAGCACGGTGTACAACAACTTTGAAAACTTTCAGGATATAACCAGCGATGTAATGATTGGCCAGGCCGGAAGCTGGTTCCGTGGACCAATTCACCGGATAGACATTCAGTACCAGGCTGAAACCTATTTGCCCATTCTTCAGAAAATGGACAGCATCAGGCAAAACAGTGCCCGGGCTTCCCTGAGTTGGCGGTTAACAACCCGCGAAAAAAACAGCATTATTGAAACCCTGAATTCTCCGGCCAATCAGGCCCAGTTCGAAAAACTGAAAAGCCTGCTTCAATAATTTAACTCATTCCCTATTTTTGGTATGTGCGACAAGCCATATTAATCATTCTGCTACATCTTCCCGGTATCGTGCAGGCGCAACAAGAGCAAATTGACAGCCTCCAGAACCGGTTGCCCCAGGCACAAGGCATGGAAAAGGTAAACATCCTGATTCGGCTGGCCAACCTGTATTATGACTCCTCAACCAAAAAATCAATGGAATACGGTGAAGAAGCGATTGAATTGGCTAAGCTGGAAAATAACGATAGCGCCATTTACCAGGCCACTAAAATAGTAAGGCGGATTCACCGTAGACTTGGCAATTTTACCATGGCCGTTGAATTGACGCTTACTGGATTACCCCTGCTTGAAGCAATGAAGGATACACTTGAACTGCTGGACTCCTACTTGCTCCTCGGGAACATATACTCGTCCATGCAAAATTACACGGACGCACATACCTACCTGCTTCGGGCGGTAACACTGGCCAAGGCCACGAACCATCCAGAACTTGCCAATGCATATAGTTTTCTGGGAAGAAACTATGGTAAACGAAGAGCGTACGACAGCGCCCTGTTTTATCTTAAAGCAACAGTAACACTTGTAGGCACCCAACCAAAAGCACCGTATGCCCTGGGTAATGTGTACAACTACTTTGGCGAAGTGTACACGGATTTAGGACGTTACGATGAAGCGATCTATTATTACAGCCTTGCCCGAATGCTCACCGAGCCCCAGCTGAGTTCGTTTGGAAGAGTGTTTACGGAGATCGGTTTGGCTCGTGCCTTCCTTAAGCAAGGGAACTATCCGAAGGCCCTTCAGGCAGCAAATCTTGCTGTTGAAATTGCCGAAGAAAATCACTACCGCGACCGCGCCCGCCTGGCATATGAGGTACTGTATGAGATTTATGCAGCCCAGGAAAACTACCAACTCGCCCTTGAAAACTACCGGATCTCTAATTTGTATAAGGACAGCATTCTCAACGAAGATAATTTACAGTACATCGAAAATCTCCGCATCAAATACGAAACCCGTAAACTGGCACAGGAAAATGAACTTCTTTACCAGGCTGAAGAGCTGAAGAACTCCAAGTTACAGCAGCAACGCACCATGGTATGGGTTACCGCAGGCGCTGTGGTGTGCCTCATTATCGGAAGTTTCTTACTCTACCGGATAAACGTACACCGTAAACAAAACAACGCCCTGCTGAAACAATACAATAAATCACTTGAAAATGAAGTGGCCCTTCGTACGAGTGAACTGGTACAATCCAATCTTGAACTGGGAAGGCAAAACTCGCAACTTGAACAATTCAGCTACATCATCGCCCATAACCTGCGCTCATCGGTAGCACGGATTACCGGACTGGTAAATCTATTAACCACCGGCAACCTGCCCGATAAAGAAATTACCAGTAAGCTTAGAGACTCTTCTCAAGACCTTGAGGCCATCCTGGATGACCTGGCTAAACTGATTGACCTTAAGGGTGGATCAAACAACGCCTATGAGCGGGTTAACCTGCGCGAACGATTTGAGAAAGTATGCCTGGTACTTCGTCTAAAAAAAATTAAGGGTGCCCTACCTGAATTAAAAACGAACTTCCGGGCTGGTGATTGTACGGTGATCCCCGCATATATTGACAGCATACTCTATAACCTGGTGAGCAATGCACTCAAGTACCGGTCGGGAAGCAGGCCGCTTACCATTCAAATCGAATCATGGGAAGATAACGGCAACTTCCACCTTCTGTTTTCGGATAACGGATCGGGGTTTGACTACGAGAATCTGAAAGACAAAATTTTTAACCTTAACCAACGGTTTCACAACAACACCGATGGCAAGGGCATGGGGTTATACCTTGTAAAAACCCAGGTGGAGGCCATGAAAGGTACTATTAAGGTGGCCAGTAAAGTAAACGAGGGAACTACCTTCACCATCACACTGCCTATTCACCCGCAGGCCGTGCCCGCAGGCTAACCCCGTTGCGAACACCGGTGTGCTTACCCGCCTCGGCCGTAACCTCACCATTTACAATGATGTATGAAAAACCGGAGGCATA
>JBBINY010000017.1:0-51168 GCA_037443645.1 Cytophagales bacterium | reverse complement strand
CGATCTTTGTGGATGCGACCATTGCAACTGCCGACCTTGCCGATAACTCAATTACCAGCGCCAAGATTGTTGATGGTTCTATAGCCACTGCCGATCTGGCTGATGGTTCTGTTACTGCGGCAAAACTGGCCGCAGGTGCTACACTTTCAGGAAGCGGAACGAATGGGAATGTTACGTTTTGGACTGGTACAAGCGCCTTGTCTTCCAATACCAACCTGTTTTGGGATAACACTAACTTACGGCTTGGTATAGGAACAGCCGCACCAACCACCACCTTTTCTGTAGGTACAAACAAATTCAATGTGGTTGGCACCGATGGCGATGTGAACTTCTCTGATCCCCAGGCCACAATAACCTTCCCGGCTGTAGGCGGTGCAAATGCCCCAATGCTTCACATGTTTGCCTCGGGCACATCGAATACCGACCGGATGGTAATTGCCCATAGTGCATCATTCTCAAACTGGGGACTTCAATACCAGGATGCCAGTGATAAATTCAACTTTCTTTCAGGCGGAACACCGGTACTGACTGTTGATTTGGTTACAACCAACGTGGGTATTGGCACGAGTTCTCCATCTCAAAAACTGGATGTTGCCGGCAACATTACCATTCCGGCAGCCAACTCATATAATTATACTTCTGCAAAAAGCCAAACAAAAGTAATAAGCCACGCAGCCTTTGAATTAGCCTCTGTTAATACAGCCGTGTTCGCAAGAAGACCCTTAACCGGCAGTGCCCCTCCAAAACCTTTTTTTGTTACAACCTCCGGGGGTACATTAGGCAATGCTGCATATTTTGTTGCACCTGTTGACCTGCCGGACGGGGCCACCATAACCTCTGTATCCGCCTGGATTTTTGACAGCGATGCAACTTTTGATGCTGGAATTCACCTTGCCAGGAGTTTCTATGGTACCTGCTGTGGGGCTTTGACACCAATGGCAACCATATCTTCTACAGGGGCACCGAATCAAGCCAACATTACAACGTCATCAATTACAAATCCTGTGGTTGACAACACCAGCTATAGCTATTTCCTGATATTCACTACTGTTGAAAACCAAATCAATATCGGATTATATAATGCCAGGGTAACATATACCATTACAAAAGTTGATTAACCCTATGCGCTTAACAAGAAGTACAACTGTTGTTATCCTCGGGTTGTTTATAATGACCTGTAAGGATAAGGAACCACCGCGTAAGCCCGAGCCGGTAAAAACGGATTACACCTTCAGCGGAATCATCACTTCAACAAGCGGTGATACCCTTGCAGGGGCCAGGGTCACTGTCAATGGAAAGGAAATCATCGCTGATAAAAAGGGGTATTTTGCCCATATAGCGGACAGCGCGAGCCGGTATATTGTGAATGTTCAGGTACGG
The DNA here is from genome assembly GCA_037443645.1 of Cytophagales bacterium. Lineage (GTDB taxonomy): Bacteria > Bacteroidota > Bacteroidia > Cytophagales > Cyclobacteriaceae > UBA2336. The sequence goes on along the minus strand of JBBINY010000017.1, from coordinate 49,788 downwards.
GGATATGGTTTTGTTTCAAAAGTTTTTACAAACCCAACCCGTGACTATACCTACCAGTTGCAGCCGGCCTTTGTTACCACCTTTGATCCGCGTGAACAAGTCGTGATTCGCGATGCCGTTTCTGCTACTGCCTGCACAGGCAGCGGGTTCAAAAACCTGACGTTCGATGCAGAATACAAAAAGATCCCACTTGTGTACGACAAGAAAGGTAACCTTCGCGATTTTGGGTTTACACCGGAAATGAAAGCTGTATTCGACTATATGGCCGGGCCACCGGTATGTAATCCCGGGGCGACCATTACTATACCGGCCAACTCGGTGGTTAACAGTGCCGGCCAGCCGGCTACCGGCCGGGTAACGATCGCTATTACAACCATCGACCTCCAGTCGCCTGACGGTATGCCCGGTGACTACACCTACCAAAGCGGACGTGAAACCGGTGCAATGGTGAGTATGGGGGCTGTATCCATTGAGTTGTACCGCGAAAACGAAGAATTCAACCTTAGCCCGAAAGCAAAAGCAAAACTTGCTGTTCCTGTCGATCCCGCTAAGTTGAAGTTCGAAAAGAATATTCCGGAGCGCATACCGCTGTTATACTACAACGAACAATCTGGAATATGGGAGCAGGAAAACGGGCAGATGGCAGCTCTGAACAAAAAGACGATGTCCTACGAAGCGGAAGTCAATCATTTCTCTTCCATTAATCTTGATTTCTTCACCGCGCCTACGTGTTTCCGGTTCAGGCAAGATCCGCAGGGCGGTCCGGTTCAATCCAGTTTCAGAATGTATGCAATGACACCCGGAGCCTCATTTACAACACACTCGGGTACGGAAGACAACTGCTTCAGGGATGCTGCCGGCACCAGCCTTCATTTGCTTTACAATGCGCCCCCTCCCACCACGGAGGTATGCCTCGTTTTGACCAATAACTCACCAACTCCAAATGCCTTTTACGGAATCGTCATTGCCCAGGCGGGCGCACAGTATACTTCCGCCACTGGCACAGCAACTGATTTGGTATATTCCTGCCAGTGCGACCCGGTCGCACAATCAGGCTCTTGCTGGGATGCCTCCCAGACGGCCTGTGATCCCGCATGCCAACCGTACAGCAGCGTATGTGTGGATGTGACCATGAGATTGTTTTCGGAAGACGTGATCCTGGCAGCCCAGCCTTTAGGAATAAACACAGCAAGGCTAAAGTGGATATTCAAGAATGACCCGGGTGCCAGTTTCAGTTATTTCATCACCGTCACCGACCTAACCACTTCTGCTGAAACAAGAATACCTGCTACGGGAACCTCGATGAAATCCTACTCCAGTTTAAGCCCTGTTACATCAGAAGACATAGATCTTACTTCAGTTGGCGGTGTGGCGGGCAAGAAAGTGAGGATTACTATAGCAGGGTCTACCGGTGATGTTCCCTCAAACGAAATAACCCTTTAAGTGAATTCTCTTATGAAACGATATATACTTTTTCTTTTCCTGATTGGGTTCTGGAGTGCTCATGCCCAGCAGATACCCCTGCAAACGTTCATCTCGGGAGGTGCCGCAACCTTTACCAGCGGTTCGGTTTCCTCCTTTGGTAACATAGGCCAGCCCATGGTGTTGCCCCGTGTAACTGCACTCTCCAGTGGTGGAGGCGTTGGTGTTGCGGTTGACCTGATGTTTGATGTCGCCCTTGACAACAATCCGCCTTCGTTTATCGGCACCCCATCATTGGCACTTACCAAGAATACATCCAGTGTCTTAACGGCCAATGCGCAGGATGCCGAAGGAACACCGAGGGTGTATGTGTTCCACCGGCCGATAGCCGGAGGCGGTGCATACGACTCTACCCAGATGACCTTTACTTCGGGTACGGCCTTCACGTTTGATGTCAATACCTTGGCCGCCACTGAGTACGATAACATGGGTGTGGAGTACTACCTCAAAGCGTTTGACTCCAAACCTAACGTTACAAGGCATCCCACTTCGGGTACCTTGTTTGGAAGGATGACAGACCCCGCAGCCCAGGTTACTGCCTCCTTGCTGTCGTATGGATCGAATGTTACCAATTACCGGATTATCGGTGTGCCTTACACCCTTTCTGGCTCCATTACCCAGGCGTTTACTGATCTGGGTGGTGCTGATAAAGCCAAGTACCGCATCTTCCGGTTCGAGTCCACCGGAAATTATGCCGAAGGCCCTGATGCATTTAATACTATTGAACGAGGTAGAGGCTACTTCATCATCCAGGCAGCCAATCGCAGTAATGTTGTACTTAAAATGGGGTCACAAACAGCACCGAATAACCATAGGGGAAGTTTGTACCAGATGGCTCTCACCAGCGGTTGGAACCTGATCGCCAACCCGTATACCGTACCCATTAACTGGGATGATGTAAAAGCATTCCCTGGCAACACTGGCGGATCCCTCGGCCAGTTAAAAGTTTACGGAAGCTCCGGGTACTCCAATGCCACACAACTGGAGCCTTTCCAGGGTGCCTTTGTTAACATTACAGGGAATCAGAATCCGACCATTCCCTTCCTGGGCCAAACCACACCGGGTGGCCGTCAAAAACCCGAGTTCGTAACCGACATCGGCCAACCCAACTGGAAAGTCGGGTTAACCATCAGACAGGGCGAACTGGTTAACCAACTCAGCGAGTTTGGCATGCACCCGGTAGCGCAAGTGGGCGCGGACGAAACCGATGACTTTAACCCGCCCCCCTTGTTTGATTTTGTGGAGATCAATTTCCCGCACCCCGAACATCAGCTTGGAGCCTTCGCCACCGATATTGTAAACCCCCAGCCGGAATACGTGTGGCGCTTCAATGCCGATGTAGGCCAGCCCGATGATGCGGAGCTTTCGTGGATTAACGATCTGATGGGTAATAACAACCTGGAGTTGTACCTGTATGATGTACAAACCAATCGTGTAATCAACATGCGCGAAGAAAACCGGTACACCTTCAACCCCGACCAATCGAAACAATTTAAACTGTACTACGGGATCAACATCCGCGAACGGATCGGTCCGGACGAAATTCAGGTTTTAACACCATACCCAAATCCGTTCTCACTAAAACAGCCGGTTACAGTTTCCATTGGCTTGCCTGAAAACCCAAGCAACAGCAAGTATGCTGTTAACCTGGTTATCCGCAACAGCATGGGTCAGCCCGTATTTTCGTATGGAGATCAGTTAAGCCCGGGCATTCACAACCTCACCTGGGATGGCCGAAGACCTGACGGAGAAGCCTCTGCACAAGGATTCTATGTGTACACGGTAAAAGCCGGAAACCACACGTTTACAGGCAAAATTCTATTCTTAAACAGCCACTAGCCATGAAAACTTATAACAATCAAGTAGTTAAACAAACCCTGCGGTTGCATGGTGGCTTTTTCGCAATTCTTGGGTTCGTGTTGCTCCTCACAATTCCTGCAAATGCCCAAACAGTGGCTATCTCTTGGGTGGAGATTGCCGGAACCAAGATCATTGTTCACTATGACCTGGAGACAAGCAATCCAAACCACGAGTTTAGCATCAGCCTTTTTTCATCAAAAGACAACTATTCGGCACCCCTTACCAAGGTTACCGGAGACGTGGGTAACGAGATTAAGCCCGGAAAGGATAAGAGGATAATCTGGGACGTTGTTGCCGAATTGGGAAGCTTTAAAGGGGATCTGGAACTTGAGGTTCGAGGCAAAATTTTCGTACCTTTCATGAAACTTACCAATTTCGATGCCTCAAAAAAGTATAAAAAGGGCAAAAGTTACCCGCTGACGTGGACTTCCGGTAACATGGGTGGGCAGATTGACGTTGAATTATACGATGGCCAGACCCGGGTAACCAGCGACCGGGGAGTAGCAAACAGCGGTAAATTTGAGTGGGTGATACCGAATAGTGTAAAGCCGGGAAGTAATTACCGCCTGAAATTTACAGACACGAAAAACCGTGAAGAAGTGATCTATACCAAAGAGTTTAAGATCGTGCCTAAAATGCCAATGGCCGCCAAAGCCCTTATAGGCCTTGCGGTGGTAGGAGGCGGTGTTGCTGCTGCAATGGCCGGTGGTGGCGGTGACGGTGGTGGTACTACAACGCCTCCAAGTAGTTTACCCGGCCCTCCAAATCCTCCTAATTAAGAATTCCTTAAAAAATGAAGTACATAAACAACTAACACTAAACTGATGAAAACAAAACTAATCACCCTCTGCCTGTTTCTCATCGCTATACCCGCCTTGTACGGGCAAACGATCAGTGCTAAAACCAACAAGGTATCGGTTGATTTCAGCACCGCCAAGAACGATACCAATTCTTCCTTTCCGAAGATCACCTGGGTTACCCCCGTCAACGAAACGGTGTTTCAAAAGGAAACCAGGTTTGAAGCAAAGTTCAACATCGAGTCGCGTGACCCGCTGGTAAAAGTAACCGTTAATGTGCGCGAGAAGGACTCCTCGCCTACACTGCGTGGCGGAACCACCGCTTCTCAGGGCGCACTCCGCGGTTCAATGCCGGTTGAAGTAAAGGAAGCCGACAAGTATAATATGATGGTTGAGCGCAAAATCACCCTGCTTGACGGTGTTAATGAAGTGGAGATTATTGCTGAGAACCAGCAGGGCGTCCGGGCTTCCAGTTCACGCTATGTGCATGTGGGCGAAACCCTTACAGCCGATGCCGGTAAACTGCAGCGTACCGATTATGCCCTGATTATCGTAACCGACAAGTACGACAACTGGCCAAAATTAACCAACCCGGTATTTGACGGCCGTACCATCGGGCGCGAACTTCAAACTGCCTTCGGCTTTAAGGTCGAAATTATTGAAAACCCTTCACAAGATCAGATCTGGGCAAAGCTTCGGGAATACGCTGAAAAGAAATACATGCCGCTCGATCAGTTGTTCATCTTCGTTGCCGGTCACGGCCACTTTGATGACACCTTCAAAGAAGGCTACCTGGTGGTAAAGGAATCGTTGGTGAACGATGCCGGTAACTCTTCCTATATCTCCCACAACCGCCTGCGCAATAACATCAACAACATTCCATGCGAACATATCCTCCTTACCATGGATGTGTGCTTCGGTGGTACGTTCGATGATGCCATTGCCTCATCGCGTGGAGCATTCGATGCCGGCAACTATAAGGAAATTTCCCAGAGTGAATTCATCACCCGCAAACTGGCCTACAAAACCCGTAAGTACCTCACCAGTGGCGGTAAGGAATATGTATCAGACGGAACCCCAGGCCACCACTCACCATTTGCCGCCAGGGTAATCGATGCATTGAAAGGCCGCGGTGGTAATGACGGTATCCTTAGCCTGAATGAACTCCTTACGTACGTTGAAAAACTGAACCCTGAACCCAAATTTGGTAAGTTCGGCAACGATGCACCCGGAAGTGAGTTTGTGTTTGTTGTTAAGTAACAGCACTCCAGAAAATCATACAAAAAACCCGGTTCATCCGGGTTTTTTTATGCCTTAGTTCCTCGCTAAGCAGCGTAAAGGACGGGTTAAAACAAAGTTACACCCATCACCAGCTCTTTGCTCACCTGGTAAAATTGTTTGTGTACATTAAACGGCTCCCCATCGGAGGCCTTCAATGTGTAGGTTCCATCCTCCATCATCACATACGCATTCATATTGTCTTTCAGGTTGAACAGTAGGATATTCATTGCTTGTTTTTTCAAAATTTCCTCATCAAGCATGAACAGGGACTCAATTCTGCGATCGAAACTGCGCACCATGGCATCGGCACTGCCAATATATACTTTAGGCTGGCCGGCATTGTGGAAGTAATAAATTCTTGAATGCTCCAGGTACTCGCCCACGATACTTATTACTTCAATGTTGTCACTTAATCCCTTACGTCCTGGACGAAGGCAGCACATGCCGCGCACGATAAGCTTAACAGGCACACCCGCCTGGGAAGCGGTGTACAATTCGTCAATAAGCTCCTTGTCCTGCAAAGAATTCATCTTAATAACGATACCGCTTGGTGCCCCCGAACGTGCATGTTCGGCCTCCCGCTTCACCAGGTTACACAACTGAATTCGCATGTCGCGCGGTGAGGTGATGAGGTTTCGGTACGTTGAAGGCTGTGAATGACCCGTAATTACATTAAAGAACTCCGAAACATCGTGCGCATAAATTTCTTTCGTTGTAAGCAGGCCGATGTCGGTATACAAGCGTGCTGTGGTTTCGTTGTAATTCCCGCTGGCCAGATGAACATACCGGTATACCTTATCATCGGGCTCTTTCCGGACTATGAGTAATAATTTTGTATGGGTTTTTAAACTGCCCACTCCGTAAATCACAAAGCAGCCGGCTTTCTGAAGGCGCTGAGCCTCACGCAGGTTATTCTCTTCATCAAACCTTGCCTTTACCTCAAACAATACCGCCACATGCTTTCCATTTTCAGCTGCCCGCAGCAACGCATTCGTAACGCGTGATTCTCTCGCCACCCGGTAAATGGTAATTTTAATGGAAAGCACCAATGGATCATCCGCTGCCTTTTCAAGCAGTTCAAGAACCGGATCCATTGAATTGTAAGGATGGTGCAGCAGAATATCCCGGTGTTTAAGAACTTCAAACAAATCAGGCGACTCTTCATCCGGATAGTTGAGGGGTTTAATCGGGTCGGGGAATTTTGTTCTGCGGGCTTTAAACTCCTTATGGCCTACCACCTGATTTAATCCTCCAAAATCCAGCAGGCTTTGCTGCGGAATATGAAAAACATTATGGTCGTCAATATCCCACTGAATTTTAAGCAGGCGGAGCATCCAGGGATCCGGAGTGCCCTGCACTTCCATACGCACCACTCTGCCGGTTCTTCGTGTCTTTAACTTTTGTTTTAAGTCTTCCAGGAAGTTTGATTCAATGTCATCGCTTTCGTCAAGCGCAAAGTCACCGTTCCGGTTAATGCGAAAAAGGTTTATGCTCTGAATTTCAATATTTCGAAAAAGGTTATGAATGTTATGCCGCACAATATCCTCAACCGGAACAAACAGTATCATTCCATTTTCCTGGATTTCAAAAAACCGGGGAATATTACTGGGTATCTGAATAAATGAAATTCTGTTCTGTTGCTGTGAATCGTTTGTTACTTTGGTAACCACACCAAACAATAACCGGTTGTTTTTTAAAATCGGAAAGGCGTGGTAGGTATCAAACGCCATCGGGGTAAGCATGGGAAAGATCGTGCGGCTAAAGTAATGATTAGCCAGGGCTGTATGTTCTACGGAGAGATCGGCATACGCTCGGATGCAAAATCCATTCTGCTCAAACAGGGGCTTAAGTTTGTAGAGGTAATATTCGTTCTGATCCTGTACAAAATTACGGATGGCATTCAGCAGCAGCCTGCGAAAGGGCTCTTCCCGAAGACCACTGTAGTCGAATCGTTCCTTTCCATAATCCACATAGTTGTACAAACTGCCGAGCCGGATGGTGCAGAATTCATCCAGGTTTGAGGCCGTGATGCACAGAAATTTCAGGCGGTCAAAAATACTGCGTTCGCTGTGTTTGGCCTGATCCAGTACGCGGTAGTTAAACTGCAGCCAGCTCAGATCGCGACTGATATAACGGCTCTCCTCAATGGTGCTCGCAATCCGGTCATTCGCTGTTGTTACCGCTTCCATTTTGTGAGATTACTCAAAAATGCCACCCGATGTGCCGGTAGCGCATTAAAAAAATGTTATATATCAATTCGGGCGTACCGGGCATTCTTCTCAATAAACTCCCTGCGCGGGGCCACCTCATCACCCATCAGCATAGAGAACAGGTGATCAGCCTCAGCAGCCGATTCGATGCTCACCTGTTTAAGCGTACGCTTAGAAGGATCCATTGTGGTAGTCCAAAGCTGCTCAGGGTTCATTTCACCTAATCCCTTATAGCGCTGCACATTTACAGAATCTTCTTTTCCACCGGCAAGTTCTTTTACCGTAGCTTCCCGTTCCTCCTCCGTCCAGCAATACCGCTCTTCCTTTCCCTTCTTAACGAGGTACAGCGGAGGTAAGGCAATGTACACGTAGCCGTTTTCAATAAGCTCTTTCATATACCGGAAAAAGAAGGTAAGAATAAGGGTACGGATATGGCTACCATCAACATCGGCATCCGTCATTATAATGACTTTATGGTAGCGAAGCCTGGAAAGGTTTAACGCTTTTCCATCCTCAGCTGTTCCAAACGAAACACCCAATGCAGTGATGATATTTTTTATTTCTTCGTTTTCATAAATTTTATGTTCCTGCGCCTTTTCCACATTCAGAATTTTTCCGCGCAACGGCAGAATGGCCTGAAAGGTGCGGTCCCTCCCTTGTTTGGCAGAGCCACCGGCCGAGTCGCCCTCCACCAGGTATAACTCCGATATTTCCGGGTCAGTACTGGAGCAGTCGGCCAGTTTTCCGGGTAAGCCGGTTCCGGTGAGCACGTTTTTACGCTGCACCATTTCGCGCGCCTTGCGGGCAGCATGACGTGCCTGCGCAGCCAAAATGACCTTGCTTACAATGAGCTTGGCTTCTTTAGGGTGTTCCTCCAGGTAATACTGCAGCACTTCGCCTACCGACTGATCCACCACACCCATCGCTTCCGAGTTACCCAACTTGGTTTTAGTTTGCCCTTCAAACTGAGGTTCGGCCACTTTCACGGAGATCACGGCTGTGAGTCCTTCCCTGAAGTCATCGCCATTGATATCGATCTTTACTTTGTCCAGCAACCCGGATTTGTCGGCATAGGCCTTGAGCGTTCGGGTGAGCGCCCTCCGAAAGCCGGCCACATGAGTGCCTCCTTCGTGGGTATTGATGTTATTCACATACGAAACCAGGTTTTCACTAAACGAGGTGTTGTAGCTTAATGCTACCTGAACGGGTATTCCGCCCCGGTCACTTTCAATATAAATGGGCCTGGGGATAAGCTTGTCTCGTGTTGAGTCAATGTATTCCACAAATTCCGGCAAGCCCCCTTGTGAAAGGAATTCATTGGTGCGCGGGGTGCCGGTTTCATCCTTTTCCCGAAGGTCGGTAAGTGTGATCTTAATCCCCGGATTCAAAAAAGCCAATTCGCGCAAACGGGTAGCAATGGTTTCGTAATTGTACTCCGATACTGTGAAAATCTGTTTATCAGGCAGAAACCTGACTGTCGTTCCGCGCTTGTCCGACTCCCCGGTAACTTTTACCGGATACTGCGGTATGCCCCTGCGGTACTCCTGCTCCCAGATTTTGCCATCCCGGTAAACCGTGGCATGAAGCACTTCCGACAAGGCATTTACACAAGAAACCCCAACGCCATGCAAGCCACCGGAAACCTTATACGTGTCCTTATCAAATTTACCACCGGCATGAAGAACCGTCATAACCACCTCAAGGGCCGAACGCTTTTCCTTTTCATGCATATCGGTGGGTATACCCCTGCCGTTATCCACAACGGTAACGGAGTTATCTTCATTAACAGTAACCCGGATGTCATCGCAATAGCCTGCAAGAGCTTCATCAATGGAGTTATCTACGACCTCCCAAATAAGGTGATGGAGGCCCTTAACGCTCACATCGCCTATGTACATGGCCGGCCGCTTGCGAACGGCCTCCAGACCCTCTAAAACCTGAATATTGCTGGCTGAATAATTGGCGGGTTTCCGCTCTTTGGTTGCACTCATTCCCTAACGTCTAATAAAGCGACAAAAATACGGATTTTTGCCCTGAAAACGTAGAAAAATAGTGGTTTGTGCAGCCTTAAACAGGCTGAATTTTTAGTTGGAAAGCCGAAGAGTCCCATCCCCACTATCGAATCTGGAAATACCTGTGAAGTAGTGCCATTAATCGATAACTACCACACCGATCAGGCTGTTACCTTAGCCTTCTTCTGTTTTGAACTTTTTCGTTTCCCTCCGGCATTTTCTGCCGCGCCATTTTCTGACATCAGGTGCATTTTGGCTTTCTGCAACTCCTGCTTTTGCGCTTCGGACACCGAGGGATAGCTAAGTTTAAGCTGCTCAAATTGACGGTATATAATAAAGGCAATGGCCAGCCGGGCATACCACTTATCATCGGCCGGAATAATAAACCATGGTGCGTGCTCTTTTGACGTGTTGTTAAAAACATCTTCATATGCCCGCTGGTAATCTTCCCAGAAAGCACGCTCTTTCAAATCAGAAAGCGAGAATTTCCAGTTTTTCGATGGATCATCAATCCGTTCCATAAAGCGCTTCTTCTGTTCCTTTTTTGAAACGTGTAAAAAGAATTTCAGAATTACCGTACCGTTCTGAGCCAGGTTTTTCTCAAACCGGCTTATTTGCTTGTACCGGTTCTCCCAAAACTTTTTGTCAATATCCTTTACAGAATCAACACCCGGTATGTTTTCATTCAAAATCCATTCAGGATGAACCTTGGTTACCAGAACATTTTCGTAATGCGAACGATTATGAATGGCAATCTCACCGCGTGCTGGCATGGCCAGGTTATGCCGCCAGAAAAAGTCATGATCAAGTTCTGCTGAATTGGGTGCCTTGAAACTGTACACCTTAACACCAAGCGGGTTAAAACCCGACATGATGTGCTTCACCGCTCCATCTTTTCCTGCTGCATCCATGGCCTGAAAGATGATCAGCACGTTGTATTGATTGTGGGCATAAAGTTTATCCTGTATTTCGGCCAGGTGACGTCTTCCAAAGTCGAGAAGGGCCTCGGCATCGCGTTTGTTCAGCTCCTTTCCCTTGTATTTGGTGCTCCAATCTTTAAGCTTGACTTTTTTGCCGGGCTTAACATAAAAATCTTTGGTTTTAAGAAGCTTATCATCTGATAGCATGGTCGTGGTATTTAATTAATCAAGGTACCGGTTTCCTGAAACATGGCCTATGACGAAGGTCATAATTTCACTGTATTTCCATCCGCGCTATGATTTTTTTTTGTACTTTCCTTCCACAGAAATCGCCCTTACCGGTGCTTTCAAGGTCTTGGATTTGCTGTTTTAACCTATAAACCGTTTACCTATGAAAAGAGCAATCCTGCTATGCCTCACACTTGCCCTGACCGGCAGCCTGGCTTGTGGCCAGGGAAAGAACAAAAGTTCCACCGCTGCCAATGATGAATTGGTTATCAAATCGCTGATTGAGAAGGAAACCAAAGCCTTTTTTGAAATTGACTATTCCACGTGGGCCGATTGCTGGGCGCATGAAAAATATGCATTCTGGTCGTTTGCCGATACTACCGATGTTAATTCGTTTGCCGGCTGGAAGGCTATCGAAAAAGGGTTTTCCGACTACTTCAATACCTCAAAGCCATCAACTGCCCAAATTGTACGAACCTGGGGAGACATCCGGATTTATGGAACGGGTGCTTACGTCCGGTTCACGCAACACGTAAAGGATGATTCAGATCGCCCACCGCAGGAAGAGGTTCGTGTGCTGGAGAAAATTAAAGGGCAATGGAAAATTGTTTGCGTAGCCGTAATTGCAGTGCAAAAGGATAGTCAGCCGGTTCGATAGCTTAATACTGACCTGTCCGCAACATCACCAGTGTGCACGCATGGACTGATTCAATCCCGTGCTCCGAAAGCAGGTTTTCCAGGTCAGGGTTTTCAGCTCCCGGGTTAAAAATAACGCGCCTGGGTTTTAATCCGATGAGGTAATTATACCACTCAGTTTGATTATCTGGATTAAGGTACATGGTAATCGTATCCACATCTGCTATACCTGGTCGTTGGTTGAGGTCAAGAATTTCTCTTTCAAATAACTTACCGGGCTTTAGTCCTACCGGAACAAAATCGTATCCGTAACCGGCAAGAAGGTTAGCCGCCATGTAGGCGTATCGGGAAGGATTGGTCGATGCTCCGATAAGTACTGTTTTCTTACTTTCCATAATTTGCCTGTCAAACTGCAACAACGGTTTTCGAAGTAATGTTCAATGCCCGGCCAACCGCCTCGGCACACCGCTCACCATCCATGGCTGCTGAAACGATTCCTCCGGCATAGCCTGCTCCTTCACCGCAGGGATACAAACCCTGAATCTCAGGATGATTAAGAGCCGGTGTTCTGGGAATACGCACCGGGGAAGAGGTGCGGCTCTCCACCCCTACCAGTTGGGCTTCATTGGTTAAATAGCCCTTCATTTTATTTCCAAAACTTTTAAATCCTTGCTTCAACGCATCGGAAATAAACTGCGGTAAAACCGCCCGAAGATCAACTGCCTCCAATCCGGGCTGATAAGAACCGCTAAGCAGCCGGTCTGAAACCTTGTCGTTTAAAAAATCCATTAGTCGCTGGGCGGGAGCCGTTTGGTTGCCCCCGGCAGCACGGCATGCTGCTTTTTCAATTTCGGCCTGAAAATAAAGGCCGGCCAATGGTCCGGCATCCTTGTATAACTGAAAATCAGAATGCTCAACGGCCACCACAATACCTGAATTGGCAAAAGGCGAATCTCTTCGGGAGGGACTCATACCGTTTACAACCACTTCTCCGGGAGCAGTGGCGGCAGGCACGATAAATCCACCCGGGCACATGCAAAATGAAAATACCCCACGCTGATTGCCCTGTTGCTTTGCCTGGTGAACCAATGCGTACGAACTGGCCGGCAGGTACGGATCGCGGGAGGACGTGCAATGGTATTGGATCCGGTCAATCAATTCCTGCGGATGCTCAACCCGCACACCCAGTGCAAAGGGCTTCACCTCGATGGAGATGCCCTTCCGCTTCAATAGTTCGTAGATATCGCGGGCTGAATGGCCGGTGGCTAAAATCACTGCTTCACCAATCACATTGTCTCCTTCAGCCAGTACAACGCCAGTCGCTCTGTTCTCATTAAGCACCAAATCCACAACTTTCGTGTCGAAACGAATTTCACCACCAGCCTGAAGGATGGAATTCCGGATGGCTTCGATCAATACGGGGAGTTTATTTGTGCCGATATGAGGGTGGGCATCGAAAAGAATGTCTTCACGGGCGCCATGCGCCACCATGATTTCCAGGATGCGCTGCACATCTCCCCTCTTCTTCGACCGGGTATATAATTTACCATCGGAATAAGTGCCGGCTCCGCCTTCTCCGAAGCAATAATTCGACTCCGGATTTACAACATGGTGTTTGTTAATGGCAGCGAGATCTCTTCTGCGTTTCCGTACATCACTGCCACGCTCTATGATAACAGGCTTTATGCCTAATTCAATCAGCCGAAGGGCAGCAAATAGTCCGGCCGGTCCGGAACCCACAACAATCACCTGCTTGCTGCGCGAAACATCCGGGTAGTTAAGCATGCGTGCTGACTTTTCAATGGCTGACTTTGGTATCACCTCACAGGCCACGCGCACAACCACGCGCTTTCCCCTGGCATCAACCGATCGTTTAAGAGGCCTTACCACAAAATCGCCACCAGGTGGCAGGCCAAGGTGCTGATACAACACCTGCTGAAAGTCAGGATGAAATGCCTCTTGTGGAAGGAGGGTGAGTTCTTTAATGGGCATGAGGAAGGGAGTTAACCTTCAATACCGCAAAGATAGGCCATCATTGCGAGAAAATGTTTCCAAAATTCAACCCGAAGTTGAGGTTGCCTGCAAATTCATTTTGCTTAACATCGCTGAAATATTGTTCGTTTCCCGGTGCGGAGTCGAAATTACGGTAGCCGATGTCACCGGCAACAAAAATATCGAGCGTAAACCCACCTCCGTTGTTACGCTGCATTACCCGGTAACCCAGCACAATGCCATACTGGATGCGTTGTTCCGATGAACTGAAGGTAACAACATTGCCCGGGGTCACTTCCTGATTAACGAAGTGGCCGGTATTGGTAAATCGTATTTCATGCCCGAAGTACCACATGCCGGCCTTGATCGGATTATAAAACTTTTGCCGGATTGCCATGGAGTAGCCGCGTTCGAATAATTTATTCGGTGCAATACTTTCATCGGAAGTAAAAAAGGGATCGCGAATGCCAATAAACTCAAACTCATGGCCGAGTCGCTCCTGCGAATAAAACTCTACTGCCAGTGGAAAACGGCCTGCAAACATGAACATCGGGTTGCCTCCGAGAATTACACCCCGAAATTCATTGGTACGTTCATCAAAATAAGTAAACCGGTTTGCCCGTTTGGGTGCAGCTTTGCGTTGACTCAGTGCTACAATTTCCTTGGTAAGCTTTTTCTGATCATAAAAGGGTTTATAATACCCGCTGAGTGTTCCGTCAGGCTCATAGATTTCCCAGGTGCCTACGCGCAAATCATCATTCAGTTCCCCTTTGGTCTGCAATGCACCATTCGGATAATACCCGCGGTAGATTCCCCTTCCGCTAACGTATTCACATTCGCCTTCTTTTTTTCCATCTTCGTAATAAAATGTCCAGGCTCCCTCACGCTTCATATCCACAATTGAGCCGGTTACTTTAAGTTTTCCGCCTGGATAATACTCCCGATACTCGCCCCTTCCTCCTTCAAATGTTACTTCATTGATTGTTTTGCCATCGGCCGTAAGCGACTTCCAGTATCCATCCTTCTGTCCGCCTAAATATGCTCCTGCCGAACTCAGGCTGCCATCTTCAAAATAGTATTCCCACAATCCGTTGGGTTGGCCATCTGCATAATTTCCACGTGAGGCAATCCGGCCCGAAGAAAAATAGGAAATCCATTGCCCGTTCTTGTTTCCGTTTTCATAATCACCTTCGCTTTGAAGTGTTCCATCTCCTTCCGCATAATAACGCCAATGTCCAACGGGCCGGGTTCCGGTTTTCGGTCCTTCACCTGCAATTTTTCCGGAATGATAATATTCCGTGCACCGCCCATAATCATCGGTGTATTCGGCTTCACTTTTCAGAACACCATCTTCATAATAGGATTTCCAAAGGCCGTTGCGCTGGTTATTTAAATAGCTCCCGGTTTCTTTTACGGCACCGTTTTCGTAGTACATGGTCCAGTCTCCCTCACGGCTTTTACCATTGATTGTTCCTTCCATGCTTTTGCGGCCATTCTCAAAAAAATATTCCCAGTGACCAGAATTTGTATTCTTCTTCAGTGCTCCACGCATCTTCAGATTACCGGATTCATAGAAGAACTCCCAAATGCCGGTTGTTTCATTATTTAAAAAGGCTCCTTTCGATTCGATGTTGCCATTCAGGAAGTACGAGGTATACGGGCCATGCATAATATTCCGGACGGTGTCTTTCACAAAGTACACTTCCTTCATATTTTTCTTCTCCGGATCGTGCCAGGATTGCCTGACAAAGCCCTGGGCAAAGGCACCGGCTGAGCAAAGTACCAGACCAAGTACAGGCAAGGCTTTCACAGAAGATGGGTTTAACAAAGCGAAGATACGAAATTCCGGAGCTAATGCCCTCTTAAAAAGGCCGCCCGGCCCCATTCTTCTTTCTCCTGTTCGCTCCATAATTCAGGAAAAAAAATGATTTTCTGAAACCGTGGCGGCAGGTACTTCTGCCAGTTGGTGCCACCGGTGGCTTTGATGTCTTCAGGATCCTGTTGGAGATAACGGCCGGCTGATTTCATGTGGGCAAGCGGCCACAGCACGTTGGCCAATGTGTCGAACTCGCGCAGGCGCCTGATCACTTCAGCACTACCGTTAAACTTGTTCCGGTACAACTTCAGCAGGTTAGTGTTGCGATATTGATTACCCAGTCTGCAAAACTCTGCCATGTATTTTTCCTCAAATTGCCGAAGGGTTAATGTTTTCTTTCCGGAGGCCAGTTCGGTGGCACCACTTCGCCAATACAATTTTTCAATCACCTCTTCAATGTTCTCCGGATTCGTTATAGATGGCCGGTCATTGATGCTCACCAGATTGATCATATCAGTGGAACAAATCTCAATAAAGCGGTATTGAGCTGACTGAAAGCCGCTGGCAGGTAGCAACGCCATCCGGAATTTCAGAAACTGTTCCTTCTCCATGCCTTGCACCATAATTTCGAACGAACTCTCGAGGTGACGAAAATACCGGATGATACGATCCAATCGTTCAGTGAAAAATTTTTCTGTAACGTGCTCCGTGCCGGTAACCTGCTCAATCTCCCACAGTACCAGGCGGAAGTACAACTCGGTTATTTGATGATATATAATGAACACGGTTTCATCCTTAAACCGTGTTTTTGGGTTTTGTAAACTTAAGAGGGTATCGAGATGAATATAATCCCAATAGGTAAGGTAATCCGAATACAGCAAGCCATCGAGGTAGGAGGATAAATCCTGCCCCATTACGGCATACTTCTCACGTAGCTTATTCAGTTGGTCATTCAGGTCAGCATCCGAAGCTGGCTTTTGGTGAGGATTCATTATTATGATCGGGTTTGTTTAACTTGCGCCTGCCTGCAGGGGCCGGGCGCTAAATAACTAAAATCCTATGGCATCGCATACAGTTGAAGCTAAAACTAAGAAATCCCTGAAACAGGATGCATTCGATCATCCTGATTTTTATGCACTTGATTCGCTGCTTACCGAAGAGCATAAACTCATCCGCAGTTCCATACGCGATTTCGTAAAGCGCGAAATAAGCCCATACATTGAAGACTGGGCACAGCGTGCACACTTTCCGCACGAGATTGTTAGAAAATTCGGAGAGATCGGGGCATTTGGCCCTACCCTGCCGGTGGAATACGGCTGCGGTGGCCTGGATTATATTTCATACGGTTTGATTATGCAGGAAATTGAACGGGGCGACAGCGGCATGCGATCAACCGCCTCAGTACAAGGCTCACTGGTAATGTACCCGATTTATAAATTCGGCAACGAACAGCAACGGAAAAAATACCTGCCCAAGCTGGCTAGTGGCGAATGGTTGGGGTGTTTTGGATTAACGGAACCCGACTATGGCTCAAATCCTTCGGGCATGGTTACCAATTTTAAAGACATGGGCGATCATTATTTACTCAATGGCGCCAAGATGTGGATTTCGAATTCACCAAAAGCCGATGTAGCCGTTGTGTGGGCGAAGAATGAACAAGGAAGAATACACGGGCTGATTGTCGAGCGGGGAATGCCAGGCTTCACCACACCTGAAACGCACGGCAAGTGGTCACTGCGTGCCAGTGCCACTGGTGAACTGGTTTTTGATAATGTGAAGGTTCCGAAGGAAAATCTGTTACCGGGAAAAAGTGGTTTGGGTGCTCCCATGATGTGCCT
Source organism: Cytophagales bacterium (assembly GCA_037443645.1). Lineage (GTDB taxonomy): Bacteria > Bacteroidota > Bacteroidia > Cytophagales > Cyclobacteriaceae > UBA2336. The sequence continues at coordinate 32,716 of JBBINY010000017.1, read as the reverse complement.
CGACTCAGCCCGCTATGGCATTGCCTGGGGCGCCATTGGTGCAGCTATGGATTGCTATGACTCGGCCAGGCGCTATGCACAGGAGCGGATACAATTTGGCAAGCCCATTGGGTCGTTCCAGCTTATTCAGAAAAAACTGGCTGAGATGCTCACCGAGATTACCAAAGCGCAGTTGCTGAACTGGCGGCTCGGAATGCTAATGAACGAAGGTAAAGCCACTACTGCTCAGATTTCATTAGCCAAGCGCAACAACGTTCAGGTTGCATTGGAAATAGCCCGCGAAGCGCGTCAGATTCATGGCGGCATGGGCATTACCGGGGAGTACCCCATTATGCGGCACATGGCCAACCTTGAGTCGGTAATTACCTACGAAGGCACACACGATATTCACCTGTTGATCCTTGGAAAAGAGATTACCGGAATCCAGGCTTTTGTTTGATCTCACTCTGCGTATGCACTTAACATAATCCGCTGCACCGGATTTTGCGGGTCGTTGGAATAAATGGTTACGGCTTTGGTTTGTGTGCCTCTCCGATCCTCCGGAGTGAAAACGATTTTGATTACCCCACTCTCTCCCGGTTTCAGCAAGGGCTTATCGGTAGTGGCCACCAGGCAACTGCAGTTGCCCTGAATCTCGCGGATTTCCAAAGGTGATTTCCCGGTATTGGTAAAGGCAATCTCCCGGGTTACTGACTGCCGGTATTTTATGTTGCCCAACTCAATCGTCATTTCCATAATACGAAGTTGAGGGGCCATGGCCAGCACTTCGGGTGTAGGGGGAACAAAGTAGTCTTCCAATGTTGCATAAACTGTAAACTCTTTAGCAGGAAGCACATCGTCATCGGTTTGCAAGACAATCTTATCCTGTTGAAAGCCATACTGTCCCTTCCTCATCCCATTATACCCAATCCTGATTTCTCCGCGTTGCCCGGGCTGTATCGTCTTCGGGAAAACCTCCACCCGAATATGTGCCGGTGCATCAACCTTTTCCAGGTAATTAACCGGTTTGTTACCGGTATTTACGAAATCAATATTTCGTTGGGTGAACTCATCCTTACGAAAGATTTTTCCTAAGTTAAAGGAAAGGCTTCTGAACCGGAGCGATCCGGTAACCGCCTGAAACTCGGAAGAAGCAGCAGCGGTATTGGAAGATACCTGCCCTTTGATATACAGAACGATCGGCTCGTTATCATAATCGGTGGTAATGGTAAGCGACTTATGGAAATACCCCGGTCGTCCCTTCGGGTCAAACTGGGCCTTTACGATTCCGTTTTTACCGGGCAGTATCGGTTCTTTCGTCCACTCAGGAGTAGTGCAGCCGCACGAGGGCTTCACCGAAAGTATTGTAACCGGGCGGTTGGTTGAGTTAGTCAGTGAGAAAGTATGGGCAACGGAGCCATCCTCCTCTTTAATAATCCCAAAGTCGTAGGTCTCCTCGCTCAAGCGAAGGGGCTTTGTCAATTGAGCCCATAAAGGGGTAATCAACACCAGAACCAATCCAAGGGTTAGGGCTTGTTTCATATTGTTCATTGCTTTACAAATGTAAAACTTAAATCATTACCGCTTTATTTCATTTATTTGCAAGTATATGACACGCATCTTAACGGGCATTCAAAGCAGCGGCAGGCCACACCTCGGTAATTTACTTGGGGCAATTATCCCGGCCATTGAACTTTCAAGGAAACCAAACAACGAATCATTTTTCTTTATTGCCGATTTACACTCGCTCACCACCATTAAAGATGCCCAAACCCGCATTGACAATGTACGTGCGGTGGCCGCAGCCTGGCTTGCCTTCGGATTTGACGTTGAGAAAAATTACCTCTACCGGCAATCACGCATACCCGAAGTTTGCGAACTGACCTGGTATCTTAACTGCTTTACACCTTACCCAATGTTGGCTAACGCACATTCATTCAAAGATAAGGCCGACCGCCTTTCAGATGTAAATGCAGGGCTGTTTACATACCCGGTGCTGATGGCCTGCGATATTCTTCTGTACGATGCTGAAGTTGTGCCTGTTGGAAAAGACCAGAAACAGCACGTGGAGATTACCCGCGACATTGCATCTTCCTTCAATACACTTTATGGTGAAACATTTGTGGTGCCGGAAGTTAAAATTGAAGATCAGGTAATGACTATTCCGGGAACTGACGGACAAAAGATGAGCAAATCGTATGGAAATACGATTGATATCTTTTTATCCGATAAGGAACTGCTTAAGCAAATTAAGTCCATTATTTCTGACAGCACCCCGCTTGAACAGCCTAAAGACCCATCCAACGACACTACGTTTGCCCTTTACAGCCTGCTGGCCTCGGCAACTCAACGCGAGGAAATGCGCAAGAAGTACCTGGCAGGTAATTATGGATATGGCCATGCCAAACAAGAATTGTATGAGTTGATCCTTCAGAAATTTGCCGATGAGCGCAAGGCTTTCATTTACTTCTATTCCAATCCGGATGAACTGGAGAAGAAACTGCAGCAAGGAGAAGATAAAGCCCGTGCAATTGCGCAGGACGTGCTGGGAAGAGTGAGAAAAAAGCTTGGTTACCGGTAAATTATCGGGACTTACTTCGCCTCCCAAACCAGTTGCTGCTTATCCTTAAGCCTTAAAAAAATCCGCAGCGGATTTACTTCCAGGGCAAGCCGCACGTTTTTTCCGGGTAGTTTCTCCAATTCTATAGGCACGCCATCGCCCAGGTAGGCAATGGGCATTAATACATCGTTTTCGGGGCAGTGTTCATCGTGCACCTTTTGCAGTACCCCTTCCAGGTAAGCACCATAAGTATCCTGGAACTCATCCTCCATATCGTGCAGTTTCTCCTCCAGGTCATCGTATTGCGGGTTGTTGTAATCAATTTTCTGCAGTTCCTCCTTCGTATTCACAATCTGCTGAAGAGCCTTATCCAACGCTTTAATATCCATACTGTTGTATCCGGGTTAATACGGCAATCTTAGCAAGATATCCGCAATTCTCAAATACGGATTTTTTTGAAACTCCTAAGGGTGTAAGCATTACCTTTACATCAGCAAACGCAAAGCATTATGGCAACTGATTTTCTCCCCATTAACGGTACTGACCACATCGAATTTTATGTAGGCAATGCCAAACAATCGGCATTGTTTTACCAGTATGCATTTGGGTTTGATCTGGTGGCGTATGCAGGCCCTGAAACCGGTGTTCGCGACCGGGCTTCCTACGTGTTGCGGCAAAACAAGATAACGCTGGTGCTCACTACATCCCTGCAGCCGGATTCGGAGATTTCAGAACATGTGCGGAAGCATGGTGATGGGGTTAAAGTACTGGCCTTATGGGTAGACGATGCCCGGAAATCATTCCAGGAAACGATTATGCGCGGAGCAGAAATAGCCAGTAAACCCGAAGTACTTTCTGATGAGTTTGGCGAAGTGGTAGTTTCCTCCATCAAGACCTATGGCGAAACAATCCATACTTTTGTAGAGCGTAAAAGCTATAAGGGCCCGTTCCTTCCCGGCTACAAGCCGCGCCAAAGTAGTTTTAAGGCTCAACCGATCGGCTTAAAGTATGTCGATCATTGCGTGGGCAATGTTGAACTGGGTAAAATGAATACCTGGGTGGAGTTTTACGAAAAAGTAATGGGCTTCAGCCTGCTCGTTACGTTTGATGATAAAGACATCTCTACGGAATACAGCGCGCTTATGTCGAAAGTAGTCTCCAACGGTAACGGATTCATTAAATTCCCAATCAACGAACCGGCCAAAGGCAAAAAGAAATCCCAGATTGAAGAGTACCTCGATTTCTATAAAGGAGCCGGAGTGCAGCACATCGCCATCGCTACCGATGACATCATTCATACCGTTGGTGAACTGCGCAGGCGTGGGGTAGAGTTTCTCTATGTTCCTGAAACCTACTATGAGGATGTGCTTGACCGCGTAGGAAAAATAAACGAAAGCCTCGAGGAATTGAAGAAGCTAAACATACTCATTGACCGCGATGAGGAAGGCTACCTGTTGCAGATTTTCACTAAGCCGGTACAGGACAGGCCAACCGTATTTTTTGAAATCATCGAACGAAACGGAGCCAGGTCGTTCGGCAAAGGGAACTTTAAAGCCTTGTTCGAATCCATTGAACGCGAGCAAGCCCTGCGCGGTAACCTTTAAGTGACTTCTACCATTCAAAGACCGCTCGTATGGAAGCCCTTCTTAACCAGGTAAAACAAAAAGCCCGGCAATGGATTAACAGCCCCGTTGTTGATGATCAAACAAAAAAACAGGTTGAAGACTTGCTGGGCCGTGCCGACACACGTGAACTCATCGATAGCTTTTACAAAGACCTGGAGTTTGGCACCGGTGGCCTGCGGGGCATCATGGGTGCAGGCTCCAATTGCATGAACCGATACACGGTAGGTGTTGCCACTCAGGGTCTTTCCAACTACCTCCTGAAAAGCTTTCCAAACAAGCAAATAAAGGTTGCGTTGGCACACGATAGCCGCAACAACAGCCGGTATTTCACCGAAGTGGCCGCCAATGTATTTTCAGCCAACGGAATTGATGTATACCTGTTTCCCGATCTGCGCCCTACCCCGATTCTCTCCTATGCCATCCGTTACCTGCGCTGCGATTCGGGTGTGGTTATTACGGCATCGCATAATCCAAAAGAATACAATGGCTACAAGGCATATTGGAATGACGGAGCCCAGGTAGTGCCTCCGCATGATAAAAACATCATCACCGAAGTAAATGCAATCCAGCATTTTGAAAATGTCCGGTTTAAAGGTGACCCCTCCAGAATCCACACAATCGGACCTGAAGTTGAAGCAGCCTATTATGAGGAGGTAAAAAAGCGGATTCCCCGCAAAGAAGTAATTGAACGCAACAAGGACATAACCCTTGTATACTCAAGTTTGCATGGTGCAGGCATTACCATGATCCCTGAATGCCTGAAGCAGATCGGCTTCACCAATGTACAGGTAGTTGAGGAACAGCGTAAACCCGATGGCAATTTCCCGACCGTAAAATCGCCCAATCCGGAAGAACGGTCGGCCATGGAAATGGCTATAAAAAAAGGAATGACATCCGGTGCAACACTGGTGATGGCTACCGACCCCGATACCGACCGGGTAGGCATTGGTGTGCGCAAACCCGATGGGGAGTTTATGCTGCTGAACGGCAACCAGGCATTTAGCCTGATGATGTGGTTTATTATGAAAAACCTGGCTGACACGACAAATGCCTATGTTGCAAAAACAATTGTTACTACCGACCTGGTAGATGCCATGGCAAAAAACTACGGCATAGCCTGTTACAATACCCTTACGGGATTTAAGTACATCGCTGAGTTAATGCGCGACCTGGAAGGAGAGAAAAAATTTATTGCCGCGGGTGAAGAAAGCTATGGATACATGGTGGGCGACTTTGTTCGCGATAAAGATGCTGTTTCGGCATGCGCGTTCTTTTCTGTGATAGCGGCTTGTGCAGCGGATGAAGGAAAATCACTTCACGACTGGCTCATCGACATGTACGTAGAGCATGCTTTTTACAAGGAAGCACTGATCAACATCACCAAAAAAGGGCAGCAAGGTGAGCAAGAAATCAAAGCCATGATGCAGCGGTTACGCAGCAATCCTCCCGGCTTACTGGCTGGCAGTACGATCCAGCGCATGCTCGACTACAAGCACCTGAAAGAAATCAACCGGGTAACCGGTGAGATAAAAAAACTCGGCTTTCCGGAATCGGACGTACTTCAATTTTACCTGGAGGACGGTTCGAAGATTTCGGTGAGGCCTTCCGGCACTGAACCTAAGATTAAATACTACATCAGCGTTAATGCCAGGCTTAACTCGCGGGCAGATTACGATGCCGTAAGTCGCCAACTTGACGAACGATTAAAATCAATCGAGCAATCTTTGCTGAACATTTGAAGCCATGGAAAAAGACACTCTTAACTCACTAAAAAATCTGTTCGATCGGGACCTGACTACCCTCGAAAAGGAGATAACCCTGTATACTACCGAAGAAGCCATCTGGAAACTGGATGGAGAAATAAAGAATACAGCCGGCAACCTCTGTCTTCACTTGTGTGGTAATCTGCAGCATTTTATAGGCACCGTGCTTGGCCATACCGGCTATGTTCGCAACCGCGACAACGAGTTTTCCGCCAAAGGCGTAAGCAGGGAGCAATTGCTCCGGGAAATACAGACTACGAAAGAGGTTGTTAAAACCACGCTTACCCGACTGGACCCTGCCATTCTTCAGAAGGAATATCCCCTTCAGACCCTGGGCTACCCGATGACCACTTCCTATTTCCTGATTCACCTGTACGGGCACCTCTGCTACCACCTCGGGCAACTCAACTACCACCGCAGGCTTATCGCGCCCTGATTTTTCCATCCGCCTGCCGAAGCGTACCTTTGCCACCGTTCCATGAAAAAGGTTGCCTTTTATACGCTGGGTTGTAAACTCAACTATTCCGAAACATCCACCATCTCAAGGATGTTCGAGCAAAAAGGCTACGCGAAAACTGAGTTCACCGATACCCCCGACATTTTCATTATCAACACGTGCAGCGTTACCGAAAATGCCGACAAAAAGTGCCGCAAGGTGGTGCGTGAAGCCCGGTCGATCTCACCCCATGCCTACATTGCCATTATTGGATGTTATGCACAATTAAAGCCGAAAGAAATAGCAGAAATACCCGGGGTAGATGCCGTGCTTGGTGCAGCTGAGAAATTCAGGCTTATGGAGCTGCTGGACGGTTTCGTGCGGAAGCCCGAGGCCGAGGTGTTTGCTTCCGATATTGAAAAGGTTAGTGCGTTCAATACCTCGTATTCTTTACATGACCGCACCCGTACCTTTCTAAAGGTGCAGGATGGATGTGACTATTCCTGCACGTTCTGCACCATTCCGCTTGCCCGTGGTCGCAGCCGAAGCGATACCGTTGAGAACATTGTGCGCGCAGCGCACGAACTGGCAAAAACAGGTGTTCGTGAAATTGTTCTTACGGGTGTAAATACCGGTGATTTCGGGATTCAGGATGGTGTGCGCCAGGAGCATTTCATCGACCTGATCCGGGCACTCGATGAGATAGATGGAATTGAACGCTTCAGGATTTCATCCATTGAGCCAAACCTGCTCACCGATGAGATCATTGATTTTGTAGCTTATAGCAAGCGGTTTGTTCCACATTTCCATATCCCCCTGCAGTCGGGCTCCGATAAAGTACTGAAGGCGATGCGAAGACGCTACCTGCGAAATGTTTATGCAAGTCGGGTAGCGAAAATTAAATCAATCATGCCTTACTGTTGCATTGGAGTAGACGTGATTGCCGGCTTTCCGGGTGAGACACACGAAGACTTTCTGGAAACATACTCCTTCCTGAATGACCTGAATATTTCTTACCTGCATGTCTTCACCTATTCCGAACGCGACAACACGCTGGCCATTACGATGCCGGGCCGGGTGGCTGAAAAGGAGCGTGCTGAACGGTCGAAAATGCTGCATATCCTGTCCGATAAAAAGCGGAGAAAGTTTTACGAGGAAAATGTCGGCCGGGAGGTTACGGTGTTGTTTGAAAATGATGTTGAAAACGGCCGCATGCACGGGTTCACCGAAAACTATATCCGGGTAGCCGCAGGATATGATCCTCTGCTGATCAATGAGCTAAAACCGGTACTCCTCAAAGCGGTTAATCCGTCCGGAGTGATGGAGGCTGAGGAAGTTTATATACCAATTGTGTCGCACTGACACGGTTTTTAACCCAGTCCTTTAAAATCTTCCATCCGGATTATCAACTGACGTACTTGTAAGAGAAGCGCTATTTCCGCTCAATTTCAATGCCTACCAAAACAGGTAACTCACAGTATTACAAGACATTGCGCTCAATTGTGGTAAACTAAAATGAAGACGCGAGCATTGTAAGAAGAGGAAGCCGGGTTACAAAAACATCCGGAATCTGACATCAATTTCTCCAACTCCCCCGGCACTCTTACACATAAAAGGCAATAGCCCACAACGACAAATGCCATCGGCAAGAGCCGCCTACTTTTGATGTATCAAATTTTAATACACAAAAAATGAAACGAATTGTCATCTTCATCGTCTTGATTTTACTGTTAGGAACATTATTGTCATCGTGCAGTTTCACCAGCTCGATGTGCCCGACTTATTCACACCAGAATAAGATTACTTCATTTGGTGAGAAGGCTCAGCAGAAGTACAGCAAGAGAAGGATCTGATTTTTTTCAGAGCGAGATAATGCCGTCACGGATCACCAGTTTCCGGTCGGCCATGGAAGCAAACTCCTCATTGTGGGTTACTATTATGAAGGTTTGATTAAAGCGCTTCCTCAGATCAAAAAACAACTGGTGCAGCTCCTTCGCATTTTTTGAATCCAGGTTTCCGCTGGGTTCATCGGCCAACACAAGGGCCGGCTCGTTAATCAGTGCACGCGCTACAGCAACGCGTTGTTGTTCTCCTCCTGAGAGTTCGGACGGTTTATGCTGGGCCCGCTCGGAAATACCAAGTAAATCAAGTAACTCATTCGCCCGTGCTTCTGCCTTCTTTACAGGTTGCCTTGCAATCAGTGCCGGGATCATTACATTCTCCCTGGCTGTAAACTCCGGCAACAGATTATGAAACTGAAAAACAAATCCAACAGACCGGTTTCGAAAAGCAGCAAGGGTTGACGGGGAATACGAGAAAACATCTATTCCGTTTATAACCACCTTTCCGCTGTCAGGAACATCCAACGTTCCGATGATATGCAGCAGTGTGCTCTTACCCGCACCCGAGGCACCAACAATAGCTGCCACCTCACCCGTATAGATGGCCAGATCGATCCCCTTAAGAACCTCAAGGGAGCCATACGATTTACGGATTCCGGATACATTAACGAGGGAGTCAGCCATCAAACCCTGTTTGAATTAAAAGGTAAATACGGTATTTTGCTCCAAAATACAACTTCATGAACATTCACGAATACCAGGGTAAAGAAATCCTAAAAAAATACGGAGTAGCTGTTCAACGGGGCATTGTAGCCGACACACTCGATGGTGCTATTCAGGCTGCCAAAGAACTTCAGTCGGAAACGGGTACCCAGTGGTTTGTGGTGAAATCGCAGATTCATGCAGGAGGCCGCGGAAAAGGTACGATCAAGGAAACCGGATCAAAAGGAGTTGTAGTTGCCAAAAGCATCCAGGAAGTTCCGGAGAAAGTAAAGGCAATTTTAGGCGGCACACTCGTAACGCTGCAAACCGGAGCCGAAGGCAAGAAGGTGAATAAAGTGTTAATTGCTGAAGATGTGTATTACCGCGGAGAATCCGAACCAAAGGAATACTACATGAGCATCCTGCTCGATCGCTCCAAAGGCATACCGGTGATCATGGCCTCCACCGAAGGCGGCATGAACATTGAAGAAGTTGCAGAAACCCATCCTGAAAAAATTATAAAGGAGTGGGTTGACCCGACCATCGGTCTGCAGCCTTTCCAGGCGCGCAAAGTGGCTTTTGCCATGGGCTGGACCGGCAATGCCTTTAAGGAAGGGGTTAAGTTTATTCACTCCCTGTATAATGCCTATGTTGGCCTGGATGCTTCGATGTTTGAAATCAACCCGCTCCTCAAGACATCCGATAATAAAATACTGGCCGTTGATTCCAAGGTGAGCCTCGATGACAACGCCCTGTACCGGCACAAAGACCTGGCCGAACTGCGCGACATCACCGAAGAAGACCCGCTGGAAGTAGAAGCCGGAAAGGCAGGATTGAATTACGTAAAACTGGATGGCAATGTGGGGTGTATGGTAAACGGTGCCGGACTGGCCATGGCCACCATGGACATCATCAAACTTTCAGGCGGTGAGCCTGCCAACTTTCTGGATGTGGGTGGCGGGGCCAATGCAGAGACCGTGGAAGCGGGGTTCAGAATTATTCTGCGCGACCCCAACGTGAAAGCCATACTCATTAATATTTTCGGAGGCATTGTCCGTTGCGACAGGGTGGCTAACGGGGTGGTAGAAGCCTACAAAAAGATCGGAGACATCCGGGTTCCTATTATCGTGCGCCTTCAGGGAACCAATGCCGAAGAAGGTGCAAAGATCATTGAGCAATCGGGGTTAAAGGTTTATTCGGCCATTTTGCTTAAGGATGCCGCCCAAAAGGTTAAAGAAGTGCTTAAATAAGCGTTTTTACAGGACGGTTATAATTTCTATTTTAGTGGAATAAATACCCCGGAATGAAGTTCCTCTGCCCCATTTTGGTTAGTCTTTTTCTGCTTCCCGGTTTTGTGGAAGCGCAGAGTTTTTATGCCATCAGGAAGGAGCGGTCGTTGATTCTGGTTGGCGGTGTGGGTACATCTACATATTTTGGCGAACTTGCCAATGACGGAGACTACTTTGACGCAAAGCCCACACTTTCGGCTGGCCTTCAGTACTATTTTAGCAACCGGTTTAGTGCCAGAGCTGAGTTGGGTTGGTTTCAGCTACGGGGCGATGACGCAAAAGCTGATGACAACAGTCGTAAAAAGCGTAACCTTTCTTTTACATCCAATAATTTCGAGCTTTCGTTTGTAGGTCAGGTGAACCTGTTGCCGATGGGACAGCGATTTTACCAACGGCCCAAATTCAATCTTTATGGGTTTGCCGGAGTATCGCTTCTCTATTTTAATCCAAAGACAGAATATCAGGGTAAAAAATATGCTTTGCAGCCTCTTCAAACCGAAGGGGTGGATTATTCACGATTTCAGCCTGTTATCCCTTATGGTTTAGGTGTCCGGTATATGGTTGACCCGTTCTTTAACATTTGTGTAGAGGGCGGGTATCGTTTGGTTTTCACAGATTATTTGGATGATGTGAGTACCATTCACCTGGGGCCAGGAGCATTTTCTGATCCTATAGCCCAGGCATTATCCGACCGGAGACCGGAAGTGGGCCTTGCCGCAGCACCTGCCGGGACACAACGTGGAAATCCGGATGCTAATGACGGATATTATCACCTGATGGTGAAGGTGGAGTACTACCTGCCCCACGATTTCCTTTTTGGAAGCAACCAAAAGAAACTTTACAGAAGTAAGCGCAAAGCCTATTATAAAAGGCGGAGGTAATTACTGATACATGTTCTTGTCCAGAACTTCGTAGCGCGAATAATTGCTCTTGAATTCAGGGACAATTTCCTTCATCAACGCAACCATCTTAAGTTCATTCTTATCATTGATAAGATCCCAGAATAGATCAATATAGTTATTCACCGTATTGTATTCAATCTCCGCCACTCGTGCTTTCGTAATTTTGGCATGATGGGTTGGGATTGTATTTTCTAAATCGGACAGCAGTTCTTCGTATAGCTTCTCCCCTTCGCGCAAACCTGTATATACGATTTCAATATCCTTATCAGGCTCAAAGCCAGACAAGCGAATCATTTTGCGGGCAAGATCAAGGATTTTAATTGACCTTCCCATATCAAAAATAAAAATCTCCCCTCCCCGTCCCATGGCGGCTGCCTCAAGAACCAACTGGCAGGCTTCCTGGATGGTCATGAAATACCTGGTAATTTCCGGGTGGGTAACCGTAACCGGGCCTCCTTGTTCAATCTGCTTCTTAAACAGCGGAATAACCGAGCCGTTTGAACCCAGCACATTTCCGAACCGGGTAGTCACAAACAAGGTTCGTTTGCCAGCTAATGCCGCATTGTTATTAAGCGACTGAACATATATTTCAGCAATGCGCTTGGTACAACCCATTACACTGGTCGGATTAACGGCTTTGTCGGTTGAGATCATAACAAACTTCTCTACACCAAACTTTACTGCTGCATCCGCAAGAATTTTTGTACCCAGAATATTGCACAAAACAGCTTCGTACGGATTACTTTCCATAATAGGCACATGCTTATAAGCGGCAGCATGGAAAACAAGTTGAGGCCGGTGTTCAGCAAATATCGCTTCAATCCTTCCCTGGTTGGTGACATCCGCAATGAACGGAAAGCATGCACTCCGCGATTGTTTTGAAGCAAGTTCACGTTCAAGGGAGTAGAGAGCCGACTCACCCTGATCAATGAGAATAACTTTTGAGGGGTTGTAATTGATAACCTGCATCACGATCTCACTTCCAATAGATCCGGCTGCGCCCGTAATGCATATTATTTTGCCCGCAACCTCCCGGCTAACGTGTTCACTGGACAGCCGGATTGCCTCCCGGCCCAGCAAATCCTCAATATTTATTTCCTTGATCTGCTTTATACTCAACTCACTTCTAACCCATCGTTCAATCGGGGGGATTACTCTTACCTTAATCTGGTTCCGCAGACAAGCATCTACAATCTCTGATTTCCGCTCAAAGGATAAATCTTTTATAGTGATGATCAACTCATGAACATCCAAATCAGCGAATAAGTCATCAATCTTCTGATTAAGATGTATCTGTGTTCCGGCCAGAAGCTTGCCGGCTTTATGAAAATCATCTTCCAAAAAACCCACGACCTGCATATTGGATGATGAATCAATAACCTGCTTAGTAATCATTCCGGAATGACCCGCTCCATAAATTAAAACCCGGCTCTTTTTAACAACAGCATTACGGTAATACGAAAACAAGTATTTAACAACCAACCGGTAATTAAACAGCAACAGGAACGATGAAAGAAATGCAATGAGGATTACGGAGTAAGGCAATAGATTGACTCCTGTATTATAATAATAGAATAAGTTGATAAGGGAAACTAAACCCAGGTTGATAATCAGCATAAAGAAAATACGAACACCATCCTGAATGCCGGTGTACCGGATTATTCCCCTGTAACTACCCGAAAGTAGGATAGCTATAAGGCCGCACCCGGTGTACACCATGATGCCGGTTTGAATACTTTTTGCTTCCTGAGCGGGTACAACGAAATTAAAGCGAAGCAAATAAGCCAGGAAAGTAGAAGCCAGTATGATGGTAAGATCCAACAGGATGACTACCCACCGGGGAAGTATTTTCAGATTTCGGATTAATCGGGTAAGCACGATTTATTTGGATTTCCTTTCCTGGAAAAATCTGCGCAATCCCAGTGCACCTCCGGCAAGCAATAAGATTTCTATGCCGGTAATTGGAACATCCGGATCACATGGCGGGTTGGGGCATGGATCCCCTGGTTGCGCCACTGCACCCGTAACCAGCAAACTGAAATAGGCTATAAAGAGGATCTTATTAAGGTGCTTCACCGGAATCAATTCTTAATGATTTTAACAGCAGAAGTGCGGCCTCTGCTGACCGCCTTAAAAAAGTACAAGCCCGAAGGAAGGGATCGCAAATCAAATGTCCCCTGGTAACCTTCACCAGTTTGTATGAGGCTGACTTTGCCGATGATCAACCCACGACCATCAACAACATTTACATGAGCTGCTTCCTTCGCATAGATAACAACAACACCATTGGTTGGATTGGGGTACACTCCAAATTTCTGGTCAAAAAGAACGGACTGCTCACTGCCGGTAATAATCAAAGGCATTTCAGCTTCTGACTGACACCTCTCAATGGTGAGAACAACCTTATATACGCCTGTTTGAGTAGCCGCTAACTCCTGACCAGTTGCACCGGGAATGGCCACTCCGTTCCTGAACCACTGGTTGCCCTCTGCATAGTTTGAGCGCAGAAGGAATGTGGCCGAGTCAAGGGTGATTTCAACGGGTTCGTACTGATGAATAACTGCCTCTGCCGGCAATCGTCCACTTTCACATCCATTGGCACTGAGTGCACTTGCAAAGTAGATCCTGGAATGATTAAGCACCGGGGTTGTAAATTCCGTGCCGGTGGCAACAGGGTCCATCGCTTCAAGCGATTCAAACCACCGTACCGTTGCACCCGGAGATACACCTTCTGCTTTCAGCACAACCGCTCCTGACAAGCAATTTTCTCCGTTGACTACGTTTGAGAGGCCGGCCGTTGCCGACACATTCAACATGTGGGGTTGCTCAACTTTGCATCCTGAAATAAATGCCTCCACGGTAATGGCATTTGCGCCAATTTCAAGTCCGCTGGTTGCCAGGTCTAACGAAATGCTGGTGCCATTTCCATATCCGATAGTTGAAATTGGAAGACCGTTATAAAAAGCGCGGTAAGAAACACCGTCCTGTGTGTTGCCAATGATAAGCTCAGCCTTGTTTCCTTCACAAACTCCTTCGGTAAAAAGAGTAAAGCCAGACTGAATCTGCGGAGCAGAAAATTGAACCTTAAACCGGTTACTGCCATGGCTGTTTGCATCGGCAGTAACCTGAAAATTATATAATGTATTCGCGCGCACATCCGTGGCAGTCGCTGTGAAATTATCCACCAGCGTGATGTCAACGGCATTACCAAACGATTCGAACTCCGAAAACTCCAGGCTATAATTTCCGGCAGGTACATTCGAAATATCGAGTTTTACTTCACCTGAACAATTGAAAGGTGCCATCGAATTAATGGCCAGTTTCCTGTTTTCTGATGATATCGATGAGAGATTAATGGTTGCGTTTGCTAGTTTCCAGGCATCGGCATGGCTGTCGAACAATTCGGTTGCATCCTGGCGGAAGTGAATCACTGTTTCATCCGACTTCAAACCGTTTTTAAGGGTAACCCGAAGCAAATCGTCAGGGCCGCCATTTCTGAAAAAGGTTGTTTGCGTTCCGGCAGCTTTTACGTTTTCGTTAGCCGATAAGGTAGCTGGTGACGGGGTGTTATTCAGTTTTACCCAGAAGGCCTGTCCCATGGCAATATAGCGTGAACCACCATTGGTTCCGGTTACCCCGTTCCATGTGGCATAGGTTTGAGGATCGCTGCCGTTATCGCGGATGTAAATTGTTGCGTCAAGTGCTGCAGGGCGGGTCCATCCGGTTGCTGCATTCCAATCAATTGTAGAAGGGAACGGATTGCCTACCAGGTTCCAGCCGTCATCGGCAGGCACCCCGGAAGATGTGAATGTTAAACCCGTTGGGTTTCCCAATGAAATTGTGCCACTGTTAATTGGTCCCCGTACATCAAACAGCGCTGAACCGGCAGAGACAATCGGATTAACATTGCCTCGTATAAACATTGCATAGCCCCGGCCCGCAACCAGTTGCTCCGTGTTGGCATTAATCGGGAAATCCTCGTACCCGCCATTGATTCCACCGGTTGTTACCGTTTCGTTATAACTGAACATCGATTGGTTGGTTAAGCAACCCGGACAGGTGCTTGAACCGGTAAAGCTGCCCGTTACCGGGATTTCATTTTGGATATCCGCCACGGTGGCGTTTTGCACAGGCGAAGAGATATACCGGTAAATCCTGTTATTGAATCCTGAGGGGCCCTCAATGGCCATGTAGCGCTGGACCGTTACATTACCTGTTACAGCCGAGGTTCCTGTTAAAGCGGCAATGCTGCCATCGGCTGTAGGGTTGTCAGCGCTGGAAAGAATGGTGAATACATTGCTGCCTGGGCCATCCGCATCCAGCACGGCATTGGTTGCCAGTGTAAGCACACCTTGCAGGTTCACCGATCCGTTAACGGTTACGTCTGGCGTAGCCGTATTATTCTGAATGGTGAGGTTGTTGAATACAGAGGTTGACGACCCGCTGATGGTTTTGGTTCCATTGGCCGTATTGGTAAACACCACTGAACCTAACCCGGGGGTGAATGTGCCGTTATTTGTAAAATTACCGGTCAAATTCAACGTCAATGGAGAGGTAAGCGTACCGGAAATCGTAATGTTCTGAAATATAGGATTAACCGTACCGCTGATGGTGGAAGCACCATCAAACACCACAGTTCCGGTATTTCTATTGAAAGTTCCATTGTTCACGAGATCGCCAGTAACGGTTAGTGTGGTACCCGGAGCATTAAAAGTGGCCCCGTTGTGGGTATAGCCGGCAATTGAAACAGCATTGACACCGCACGTGAAGGTTCCGGAGTTGATGGTGAGGTCACCTACGGCATTCACGGCACCACCCAGTGTTACCGTACCGGTTGAATTGCTTGTAACGTCATTCAATGAACCTTGCCCTTCAACACCTGTTGTCATTGTTCCCCCGGTAAACACGAGGTTGTAAGGTCCGCCTGTGGGCACGGCACTTCCTGCAATAAAGGAAGCGGCTGAATTTCTGGTTACTACCGCACCATTTCCAAAGCCAAGCCCTGAGGTGTTCAGAAATCCGCCATCCAAAAGATCAAAAGTATTTTCTACAACCAGGGTGCTGTTAATAGCAACGAGCGTTCCGGCAGAAGGTCTGTTAATCGCGAAGGTACCCAATGTATTTCCCCCGGGAATAAACGCCAGAATATTGGTAGTGCCATCACCGGTGAATGACCCCGTGTTAAAAATGTTGAGAACTGAATTAGCATTTGCAGAGAAGAACCCCGGGTTGTTTACGTCATTGATGAGCTGGCTGTTCAGCGTGACGGTTTGATCTTCGAAGTAGAAAATGGCACCCGGGCCAAGTGTCATATCATCCGTAAGGGTTACGTCACCGTTGGCATCCAGGCTGCCCGCGGTAATCACAATGTCATTGGTAACTGTAAGGGTCGCGTTTGTTTCAACGGTTCCATTGGTTATGGTAAGGGTATTACTTAGCGATGTAGTGCCAATAACTGTAAGCGCACTGCCGTTTGTTAGTGTTACGTTACGTGCATTTAGGTCGGCATTAATAACTACGCTACCGTCCGATATGTTGAACACGCTGGCGCCTGCATTCGTGTTGACATCTAATTGCTCATTGAAAGTAACTTCACCGGCACGGTTACAATTGAGTGTTTCAAGCGCTGTGGTACCGGCCAGGGGGAAGAACAGATCACCTGAGCCATTAATGGTAAGATTACTGTTTATACCGCTGAAACTGATAACGCTGCCTCCTGTAATATTGCCATCAAAAACCACATTGGCATTTGCCGTGCCGCTTGTTACGGTAATGTTGCCACCCAGATTAACATCGCCACCGAACGTAAGGGTTCGAGCAGTTCCAATTGATGTAAACAGGATATCGCCACCCTGCAGGTCGGTAATGCCACCAATAGAGAGTGTGGCATTGGACACGGTGAGATCACCGGTTTGAAGCGTTAGATTACCCAACAGATTGAGCGATGTGCCCACAACCTGTGTAACGCCATTTGTGTTATTGATGATTGTCGTAATGCTTGCCGTGGTGGGTTGACCAGTACCCATAAATTGAGCAGTCACACCGTTGTAAATAATCTGCGCGCCCGAATTGTAAACACGGTTTGCATTAGTTACCCGTATATTTCCTGTTGTGGTTCCTTGTCCGGTACCGTTCTGAATGGCCCCGGCTGCATCGGTGGACTCCACCCTCAGAATAGCATTAGCACCTACCGTTAAAAAACTCGTTGCTCCACCGGCAAGCTGCGATTCTCCAACTACGGTCAACTCATTTTCGGCAGCTACCGAGTACGCTAATTGGTTTGATAATGTAGTTGTGGGTGTGCCTGCCTCGGTAAATGTATGAACAGTGCCCGAAGGGCCTACAAAATTAATGTTGCCCTGTGCGGCCCCTCCTCCGGTTTCTGTAAATATTCCTGCCTGTAAATTAAAATTCCCTTCAATGTTTAACGTTGCTGTTCCATTGGCACTCCCATCTAAAAGGCGAACATACCCTGCAGATAAATTTTGTGTATAATCGCCACCCACATTAACCGTACAAGTCCCTGAGGTGCAAAAGCCTATTTCAGTACTTCCGCTTACAACAAAATCACCGGCAACATCAATCGTTGCAGAACCGGTTGTAGCAAAACGCAAGGTGGCCGGTGCGGCACCGGTACTGAGCACACTCAGATTTCCGTTTACGGTTGTGAAAAATCCCGCCATAGTGAATATGGCTGTCTGATTGGCACAGTTCCACTCTACATTTCCGAAACTTTGCCCCCAGTTACCTGCTGCCGTTGCCGTTGTTACCGTGGTGTACCCGGTAATCCGAAGGACGGAGGCAACATCCCAAACGGCCAACGGGATTGAACCTTGTGTCGTAGTATACTGGTGTTCGTAAACTCCACCACTTTGAACCGTTGTTGTTGATGTGGTAGACCCCGAAATAACGGCAGCATTATTTAAAATCAATGTCCCTGATACATCAAGGGTTGAACCGATCGCAAGAGTCAGGTCATTACCCGTGCCGTTTGCTACGGTAACCGACCCGGTTGCATCAAGTACTAACGTTCCATTGATGGTTGCCTGGTCTATGGTAATTGATACACCGGCAGGCACATTAACCGTGTGCCCTGCCTGAATGGTGATGACGCCCACGGCACTTGTGGGTGTTGCGGGGGCGGGGTTAACCCAAATTGTGCCATTAAAGCGCTCCCATGTATTTACATCATTCCAAGGACCATCCTGAAAGGAGCGATAGTCATTAACAGCCTGGCTAAATGAAATTGCGGGAAGTACAATCACCAACCATAGAAGCCTTCTCATAACCGATTGTAGATGTGTTTAAGGATCAAAAATAAGGAATTTCCGACAAGATTCAGGGTTTTAATTCATGTTAGAAAGGGTGATGTAACCGGCTTTATCCTACTGATTTCAATACCCGTTCTATGACTAAATCCTGGCTACCGTCATTGAAAGAAAAACTGGAAGGTAAACAAAGCCCAGAACTAAACAAGGAATCTGAAATTCCTGATAAAAATCTCATATGTGTTTGATATACAGGCTGTTGATGCATTGGCTTCCAACACGGCCTCACTTCAATCCCCGAGGTGGCCAATTCAATGCTTAATCTGACTTTTTCCAAACCAACCTTGAATGAGAAGACTGACAACCAGCGGTTAGAGGCGCTGCCCTCGATTTCGCTTGCTCCGGTGGTGAAACTGGAGAATGCCCTGGCATATTTTTCATAGACCGCTCGCCTTCCTGCCCTTTCTTCCTGTAGACCGGCAAGGGAGGCCAGGCCGTGTGCGGCATTTAACGGACTCATTTTATAGTTGTAGCCAACCTCCTTATGTTCATAATAAAGCTGGTTTTCGCGCGACTGGGATGCCAGAAACCGGGCCTTGTCGGCCAGGGCCTGTTGCCGTGTAACCAGCATTCCTCCCCCATACGTGGTGACAATTTTGTTATTGTTAAACGAGTAAACACCAATGTCACCAATTGTTCCGGTATACCTGCCCTGCCACATTGAACCCAATGATTCGGCCGCATCTTCTATTACTGGTATATCTGCCTCCATTGCCAGTCTGGCTATCGTGTCCATGTGAGCGGGCATCCCATAGGTATGCACCACGATCAATGCTTTTGGGCGAATGTTACGCGCCTGTAAATGGATGATAGCCTTCTGAAATAAATCAGGATCCATATTCCAGGTCACGGGCTCAGAATCTACCAGTACCGGAATTGCCCCCAAGTACATGATCGGATTAATGGTCGCCACATAGGTAAACGTAGGGGCGATAACATAATCACCGGGGCCAACTCCGAGCACTTTTAGCGCCAGGTGGATTGCTGACGTGCCGGAATTAAGAGCAACCGCATAAGGCGAGCCTGTGACCGAGCTTATGGCCGCCTCCAAATCCGTTATTATCTGGTTGTGGTGAACGCCCTCGTACCGGTTTAAGATTTCGGACAGCCGGGGAACGTTGATCGGGTTATACGAAAGCGGAATAGAGTAGCGCATACCTTGCTTTAACCATACGAAAGTTAAGCATTTTTACTGCGGATGCGCTGGTAGACAAAACCCATCATCAATAAAAACATGAGCAGCGGGTTTACGATGAGGCGGTGAATCTGCGAAAGCAGCGGGGATGAAAGTTCGGAATCACCTTCGAGATTAAGTTTGATGATGAGATAAAGCGGCAACAAAATAAATAATTCAATCAGGAAAAGATAAAAGGCCAGCGTGAGGTATTTACGTTGTTTAAACCACACGAAAATTAAAACCATACAGGCGATATCATTCAGCACCAACCGGATGGTTCTATTGATAATGAAAATTGCGTTTTGATTTTCTACCTGACAGGTTAACGGCCAAAAAGAAGTTAACACCATCGCATAATTAAATCGCTGAAAAACAAAAACCAGTACCAGTATCAATAATGCAACACCGATCAGTACATATCGCTTCACGACTTATCGGATGAAATTACATGACGAATTGAAACCCCATTGATCCTTTCGATCCAGATCCACCACAACACAAACACCATCAGGTAAATGGATGCCGTGAAGGCATATTTGTGCACATAGTAAAAATATTGTTGAGAATATTCTGATACCCAAAACAGACCGCTGACCCGAAGAAGGTTCGCCAGATGAATAAGCAGGAGCCCGGTAGGAATGAACCACAGTATCTTTTTCCGATCTCCGCCAAAAGCAACCATGAAAGCAATAAATACAATGGCTACGTTAAGGCCGTTGCACCCTTCAAATACATTCACCACTCTACGCGACCCTTTGTAAATAGAAATAGTACGGGTGTTCAATTTGGGTTTAGTGTGGGTTTCTTCGCCAAAAATGTTCAACAGCGCTGACGACTGGTTGGTAACAAATACCGTGACAGGATCGGCCTGATCATATCGCTCAATCCACCACCCGTACAAAAGGTTCAGTACCAGGTAAAGCCCCACAAAAATTCCGAGAAAGCGTAAAGCCGGTTTAAACTCCTTAATCATTTCTTTTGATCGGTCGGGCCGGAACACCGGCAACTGTTTTTCCTGTCTCCACAGACCGGTTCACTACTGCCCCTGCGCCTACTAGGGCATGGTCATGAATTGTTACATGCTGCAATACCGATGCACCCGTACCAATCAGCACACCTTCTCCAAGCGTAACATAGCCGGAAAGATGTACGCCAGGCATTATGGATGTGAAGGAACCAATGGTTACATCATGACCGATGGTGGTGTTCAGATTTATTAAAACAAAATCTTTAAGGGTAATGTCGATGGTTAACCGACAACCAGCAGTGATAATGCAGCCGGCACCTGCCTTTATATTCTCACCAATACTTGCCACCGGATGAATGAGGCTGGGATAAAAAATTTTGGGGTTTGCAATGGCTGATACCAACTTCTTCTTTGTAACCGGATCACCCACAGCAACTACAACTCCAAGTTCATGCTTATACGTATTCAACTCCGAAACACCACCCACAACTTTTAATCCGGCAACTACGGAATCCACCGGAACACCATCATCAAAAAATCCAATCGTATTCCATTGCGGGACAACCGCATTGATTTGATTAATCAGCACGGCAATTTCTTTACCCAGTCCGCCTGCACCAACAATGGCAATATCTCTTTTGCCGGTACTCAACGTTTTAATTTTTCCTCTTCGAGTGATACATCCTTCTCCATAGCAAAAATTAAAACTACTGTTTTTAAAAGAATTCTTATATCCATAAGAAAGTTATGCATGGTCACGTATTCCAAATCATATTTAAACTTCTTCTCCCACGGAAGACTGTTCTTTCCATTAACCTGGGCCCAGCCGGTAATACCGGGCAACACACCATGGCGTTTATTCTGTTCGGGGGTAAATAGTCGGGCATACTCTGCGGGTAAGGGTCTTGGGCCAACAAGCGACATTTCCCCTTTCAATACATTCCATAACTGAGGCAACTCATCAAGGTTAGTAGCGCGAAGGACATCTCCCAACCAAAATCTACGTTGCGCAAGGGGCAGCCTGTCGTTACCGGATAAGGTTCGAAACTTATACATGACAAAGTGTTGCGCATCTCTGCCGATGCGGGAAGATTTATAAAGCACTGGCCAGTGCAAGGTCAGGGCATAAACCAAAATAATAAGTACGATTAGCCACGAGAAAAAAAAAGCAAACAAAATAACCAGCACACTATCCAGCATTCGCTTTCCAACCGAAGCATAAAAACCGGTCATCTTAATCGCTCTTTTTGAAAATTAAAAAGATGGTCTTTAAAATTATCTTCAGGTCAAGCCAAAAGGATTGCTCCCGGATATACTTCTGATTCAGGGCAAGCTTTACCGGCATAATTTCCTGGATATAAAAATCAATGGGGTTTTCTTTTCCTTCCAGCAATTTGTTTTCATTCCGGAATTCAATGGAAGCAAAATCGGTAATGCCGGGCTTAACAGAGAGCACCGATCGCTGCCTTTCCGGATAGAGATCAACAAATTTTTTAACCTCCGGACGGGGGCCTACCAGGCTCATGTCGCCTTTTAAAACATTGATCAACTGTGGAAGTTCATCGATCTTAAATTTTCGCAGCCAATACCCCACGCGTGTTATTCGCGCATCGTGTTCACCGATTGTGATGGCAGCTGCTTTATCAGAGTCGACACGCATCGTTCTGAATTTGAAGAGCTTAAACAATTTTTCTCCCCGTCCTACACGTTCCTGCAAAAAGAAAATTGGTCCTGAAGAATTCAACCTGATTAAAAGGGCGATAATGAGAAAAGGAACTAGTAAAATGAGAAGTCCGAGGACAGCGGTGAGGAGATCAAAAAGTCGTTTAGACATTTAGATTTGATTGAACAAATTAGGAGTTATCCTGCTCATTTGTTCATGCTATGCTTACCTGAAAATACACTATATAAGCTATTCCACCAAGTTGCACTAAGAATCCCTAAGGGCACTAAGCCATATTCTTCGTGAGGCTTTGTGCATTCTTTGAGTGCTTTGTGCTGCAGCTTAAAGCTATTCCTCAACGTTGCCAAATCACAGAGAGCACTAAGTAATTTCATTGTACGCCTTAACTACTGCCTCAACTATATAATCAATCTTTACCTGATCCAATTCCGGATAAATCGGTAAGGAAATTTCCCTGGAATAGCTATCGAAAGCCATCGGATAATCAGCCATACTGTAACCTCGTTCTTTGAACACTGTAAGCAACGGCAGGGGCTGAAAGTGAACATTGACAGAAACACCTGTCGCCATAATCTCTTCAATCATCCTGTCGCGTTGTTCTTCCGTAATACCGTTGATGCGCAAGGGATAAACATGATAAGACGATTCACGGATCGTATCTTGTGTGGGGGGTAATATGGCCCATTGGTAAGCTCCAAAACCTGCAGCATAGGCCTGCGCCACCCGTTTGCGCTCCGGCAACAACATCGTTTTGTATTTCCGTAACTGTGCCAACCCGATAGCTGCACACACATCGGGCATGTTCATCTTAAAACCCGGATAGACAATATCGTACTTCCATCCTGCTCCGTTGGTTTTTGCCAGCGCATCTTTAGTCTGGCCATTCAACGACCACAATTTTAGTGTGCGATAAACTCCGGCATGATCAAACTCCTTCGCAGGCAGGTTAATGCACATGGCACCACCTTCGGCTGTGGTAATATTTTTTACTGCATGAAAGGAAAATACCGAAAAATCTCCCCAGCAACCCGCTGGCTTTCCGGCATACTGTGCACCAATGGAGTGGGCCGCATCGGTAAGCACCATGATCCTGCCCAATTTTTCCTGGTTTTCATTCTTAGGCACAAATTTTCTGCGAACATCTTTTGTTTCTACGATCTCATAAATTCCATTATAATCACAGGACCAGCCGGCAATATCTACCGGAATTATCGCTTTTGTTCGTGGCGTAATCTTTTCTCTTATCTTCCGCACATCAATATTAAAATCTTCACCGCTATCTACCATCACCGGAGTAGCGCCAAGATGCATGACAACCAGGGCGGTAGCGGCATAGGTGTAGGCAGGGATAATTACCTCATCGCCTCTTGTTACGCCATACCAGTGCAGCAACAGCATCAGACCTGATGTAGCCGAATTGCAGCAGGCTACGTGCATTAGCCCTGTTTGTTCGGCCACCAGTTTCTCGAGGGCAAGCACTCCGGGACCGGAGGTAATCCACCCCGAATCGAGGGTTTCCATTACCTCACGCTTAATGTCGTCATCGATATAGGGGGGAGAAAAGGGGATTTTCACAAGAGAAAAGTTAGACTATAATTCGACTTGCCTGATAAACGCTTCAAATGACTCTACTTTTTTTGAATCACCCGCTTTAAAAAGAAAAGGCGCAACATCCCTTGCCATGGCCACCATATCTACCTTTGCACAGGTAGCCAACACCGCCTCTTTCAATGCCTGCGGAGTACGAATGCCCAACTTTGTGTTAAGGTAATCATAATTGGGTTTGTAGTTTCGCGATAACAGAAACAGAATATCGAAAAAGTCCCTGCCTTTTGACCGCTTACGGTTAACCACTGCAAAGAATTTTTGCGCCAGTAAAATCTCAGCAGGCGTAACGGGTATTTCGGTGAATACATCAAATCGGTTGAGAATAAAAAACTGTGGAGTAAACGGAAAGTGCTGAGGCTCGGTATCCAGTTGAATAAGAATTTTTTGTTCGTAATGACTGCTCAACGATTCATGAAACAATAAGCCAGGGAAGCGGATATAGCAATGGAAGGCTCCCTTCATCACGGTCTTCATTTCCACATCATACCCCTCACGCGCAAGTTCTTTTTGAATGATTTGGGCAAGATCTTCAAAATCCCTTTCGGTTAACGCCAGATTATCAAAATCAATATTTTCTGAAAACCGTGCATTACCGTGAACAATCCGAAGGCAAGTACCACCTAAAAAGGCTAACTTCCATGCCGGTTCATGCAAATTGAAAATAATCTGCAGTATTTTACACTGTAAATATTCGCGCAGAATAAACTCTCGAAAGCCATGCAGCGACTTATCGAAATAAGGCAACAATTCAACAACGCTAAGCATGGCCCATTATCTTAAGTAAAGAACCCACTCTTTTTTCCAATTGCTTATTCCGGAACAACGTAAGATAGGTCATCAGCTTACTCACCTGCACCCGCTGGGCGAGCCCGGCATCGTTCAGGCGTAGTGACCTTATGTCATTCTCAGTTTTCAATGAACTGTTCAGGTAGAAGTAATCCAGAATCACCTTTTCGGGTTCCGCCATCTTTATATGCTGACCACTTACCGCCACCAGACGATAACCAAAAAAAAGTTCCGGGCGAAGATGCCGGAAAACAAACCGTCCCAGGGGAGTATCAAATGACTTGGTAAGCAATGTTGACACCGATGTGATTGAAAACACGCCTTCGGGTATCAATTGGTAATAGGACAATGCAGACTCAAATGACACATAGGAAGGCGAGTACATCCGATTTGCAGCCAGATACAACAGTCTCTCATCTACCAACTCATCCGAAAACAGGTACCAGCGATTTATCAGTTTGATAAGATAATTTTTGTCCTGCCATTCCACCAACCTGCGGGAATCAAAGTTCGGATCCCATTTACGTACATCGTGTATCGAGAAAACTTTAAATGCCTTAAAATGCGCTTTGAACTCGATAAACCGCATATTCGTTTACTTTTTTTGTTAAAAATAACAAAAATAATAAACAAAATCGCCACTAAGATTCATTTAATCCTTCAACTTTTTGGTCGGGAACTTTCGAGCTTGAACAACCCCAATATATAACCAAGAACTTGGTGCAACTTTCTCGAAAGCACTATTGATCAACTTTGAGATCCAAGAAAGCAACGGGAGGCTACCTACACCCACAAAACCCAAAAACTCCACATCAACATTGTCGAAATCGCTAAATAGCCAACTCAAATCGCCAATCGACAAATGCCGCCAACCTATTCGCTTGCCTTTCAAAAGCTGCCTTGCAAGCCTGTGCAACCACGATCCCCTCATGTTTTCAGCAACCAAGAAAGACCCTCCCGGTCTTAATATGCGATGCACTTCATCAATCGCACGTTTTTGATTCTCTAACGTTCGGGTTAACTTATCATGATAGTTCAACTTTAGCCCACCAATTACCGACTTACACGCAACAACATCAATTGATGAGTCTTCAAAACCGGTTTTGAAAACATCAACTTTGGAATAAGTGACCAAAGAATCCACACCGTGCTTTTTATGCAAAAGTCTTGCAGCATCAGTGGGTCCGTTCAAATCTGAACAGATAACCCGAAATCCCTGCAAAGCGAACCATAAACTCAGGCCACCATTCCGCTCTCCCAAGCATAGAACAATCGCATTCGTTTTATCCAACTTGGACAACTGCGGCTGCCAAATGGCAAGTGCCCGAGACCAATTGCTCACGTCCCATTCAATAATATCAGCAATTAAACCAGAGTCAGATACCTTCATAATGCGATCAAGGCTGGAACGTAGCCAAGGTCTCGTGCAAAAAATCTACCTGTTTTCTCCTGTCAAATACCTCAACAGCCGCTCTCCTTGCTCGGAGGCGCATCGCAGCAGCGGCATCATGATAGAAAGCTGAAATACCCAAAATCTTTTTCATTCTTTAATCAAAACTACAATGATATTCCCAGCCGTCAAGTCTTCTTCCGAAAGTCTAGCAAAATCCTCATGAATCTTTTTAGGTATCTTTTGGCCTGGGCGGGCCGTCTTGTACGAAAGATAACGGACCGTGAATCCGCAATTTTTGAACATCTCTAAATAGTGCGGCAATCGCCAACGATTATGATAATCAAACCGGGTTTGAATGCGATCCCATTCACTTTGCGAGTATTGTAAAAAATCCCACAACGAAAGATTACGATCAGAATAAGCCCGGTGATCGCTGGGTGAAATCTGATGGATGATAAACCCATCCTTCTTCAAATACGAAAACGCCTGCTGATGGATGGCCAGTAAATCTGTGGGCCTCACATGCTCCAGTACATTTCGCGTTACAAGTACATCCAAACTCCGAAGACTTCTGTTGTCAAGAACATTGGTGTGCGGAAAATACCGCACTGAAGCTGGCAGAACATCGCCTAACAAAATCTTATGCCGACTGCTGAAAAAGCGATTGAAGGCTTTGATGTTTCGAGCTTGATAATGTGCACTAATATCGAAGGTCAGTACTTCCTGCGCCCGATGGTTAAACAAAAACTCGTATGGCAGAACCGGTAACCAGCCTGATCCAATTTCAATTATCCGCTTTCTTTCAAACGTCAGTCCTTGATCTTTTGCAACTTGAATAAACCGGTTGATGGTATCCAGTTGGCTGGCATATTCCAACGCCACCGGTTTTGCCACCACATTCTGAAACTGGTGGTAAAGAGAATCGCCTACCTTCCTGGGCAATCGTTCCAAGATCTTAAATGCAAGGGTCTTCAGTCTGTGGTTCATGACCTTGGCTTTCGGAACAGGCCCGACCAAAAGCCGAGGCCATAGGCGATATGTAGTGTCGGATATACCAGCAGCGTGGCACCTCGCACGAACCATGATTCGCCCCGCATGGCATAACCCACTGCCATTGTCAGGTAGACTGCCAATGGAGCTAAAGCCCATGGCCCCGCAACCCATACCCCTACCGGCAGCACAAGCAAATAGGCTACAAAGAGCGCAGGGATTAGGTGACGTAATCGGATCTGAGACCGCACCTTCTGCAACACCAGCGGTTTAAACAGACCGTACCCAAAGTACTGCGAAAACAAAGTTGCCAAGGAACTGCGTGGATAATAGTGCGATTGAATAGTGGGGCTTTGATAAATTCGAAGGCCTGCAGCCTTTGCCCGATAATGAAACTCATCGTCCTGATTACGCCACATCTGCTCATCAAAATGGCCGATTTTTTCAAAAACACTTTTCTTCCAGGCCCCGAGGTACACGGAATCAGCAGGTCCTTCATAGTCTTCGAAGTGAAAGCTGCTGTTTCCAACTCCAAAGCGGGAGGAAGTAGCGGCCGCAACTGCCTTCTGAATGGGTGTTTTCCCTATTGCCCGCATTGGCCCGCCCACAATGTCCGCACGTGTGCGCTCAAACGTGGCGAGTATTGCCGTCAGGTAATCAGGAGAATAGGTTGTGTGCGCGTCCCAACGCACAATGATGTCGCCTGTACAATGCTTTAGAGCTAGGTTAAGGGCATAGGGAACGTATTTTTTTGGATTCTCCAATAACTTAACTGAATCATCTTTTAGTTTGTAGTTCAAAATGATTTCCCTTGTTCCATCCGTTGAGCCCCCGTCTATCACAATTAATTCCTTGTCCTGCGGCAAACTGTTTGAATACATTTCCAAAAGAGACCCTATATACGCATGCTCGTTAAAGACCGGACAAACAATGCTGATCATACGATGACTCTCTTATAGACCCGGATAAGTTGGTCGGTTAGGTGCTTTTCATTCAAACTCATAATTGATTGGCGGCCCTCAAAGGGGCGTTTTCTTTTCAAAACCGACCTGATCGAGTTGGCCAATTCAACAACTGAAGCATCCGCTATTTCGCAGCCATCCAGGCCGTTAAGTCGCTCGGCCACGTCCCCCACGTTCACTGATACTATTGGTGTGTTACACGCAAGTGCCTCCTTTACAATGTTGGGTGATCCTTCATGAACCGATGTGAGCACCACAAGATCCACGGCATTCAGATAAGTTGGCATTAACGAGTGCGGAATATTGGCGGCCACAATCATTTGGCAAGGTATTTCTGCCGATATCGTATGTACTGCTTCGGCAGCCAGGTCATAGCGCTTTTCCGGCCGGCTCGGACTACTACCAAAAAGAATCAATACGATCTCGTGTGAAAGCCCAAGTTCAGTACGACACTGTGTCTTGTCCATCGGTTTAAAGAGTTCAAGATCAATACCAGACGGAATTACCGTTGTCTTCTTCAATATATAACGAGGTATTAAAGCTTCCATTTGTCTGGAGACCAACACCAATGCTGTAGCCCTTCGGCTTACCACTTGTCGGGAGAAAAACGCCAGTACCCTTCCTAAAAATGAATAAGCACCCCTATTGGTTGTTGCGCCATAGATATCGCTACCGCGAAATGTAACCACCAAGGGAAGGAGTGTGAAAATAACGGGAAAAGCAGATTGACCCCACTGGGCATGCACCAGATCATATTGATTGGTTCGCAACTTTGCCCGAATATCCATTCCTGCCCGCAGGTAGTTTAGGAGTTGTTTTTTTCCCTCGAAATGAAACACATCAATCTGAACACCTTGTTGCCGCAGCAGTTCAACCTGCCGGACTAAAAACGGTACCCGATTTGGATATTCGGGGCTTGGCCATTCAGTTGTTATCATCAATACCCGCATCCTTAACACATGCGCTTACATTAAATGAACTTGGGCTGCCGAACTGTTGACACCAACCTGTGGCCTTACGCGTTCTGATTTTCCCGCAGGTTGAAAAGGACTAAATAAAGATAAGCTGTACAATAGTGCAGGCATGGCTAACCGCATGGCCGAATGGAACATCGTGAAAAATGCCAGAAACAGAAAGGCAAATAAGATGGGCCAGTATTCCTTAGGCCTTTTTGTGATCACCATTACGGGGTAAAGGATCAGAATTAAAAGTGCGGCTACACCAAACAGGCCGTGCTCGGCAAGTGTGCGTGAAAATTCCGAATGGGTATTGGCAATAAAATTACCACGCAATGCCGTTTCGCGAATCATGCCGGGGCCAATACCGAACAACGGGTTATCCACAAACAACTGTAACTCCCGCTCAAGGATAAATAAGCGATTTGAAGTGATATCCCTGGCTTGACCTGTTCGATAGTCAATGCCCTGGTAGCGGAATTGCAGCCGCTTTTCCGAAACCCGGTTTACGTAATTCCACGTGAGCAGCAATACGAAGAAGCCACCGGCCATGTAGGGAATTAAACGGCTCCAGCGAATGACCCGTTTTGAAAGAACGATACTTAACAGCACCAACAGCACAAGAGCAGCAAGGCCACCGATAAGACCCCCGCGGGAGAAGGTGGCAAAGCCACGAATGAGAAACATCGCCATCAGGGCGACATCAACAACCAAAAAACCGGTGATGGTACGACTGAAATAGAGTGCAAAACCCACTAACAATATTCCCAGGCCCATAGCCGTAGATACCTGATTTGGGCCAAAGCCACCACTGGCCGTAAAATTAGACTGGGTACCATACTCAATTTCTGACAACTCCGGTGTTACCAACATCAGGTACACCAGTACACTAATCAGCGGCCACACTACCATACGCAGTATGCCGATGAGTTGATCCATCGTTAGCTTACGCTGATAAAAGTAAGCGGAAGCCATAATGAGCGTGAGTGGGCCGGAGAGATTAAACGACACATCCGAACGAAAGTGAAAAAAATCCGGAAAGTCAACAACCACAAATGAAGGGATAAGCAATACACCATATATGAAAACCGGGAAGGGGCGCTCTTTCCGGACAGTCTCAAAAAAAAGCCCGAAGAACAGTAATACTACGACCAGGTATTTACCGGCCTCATACACCAGAAATCCACCCGTCATGCGCAATAGTACCTCAAGGCCTACAATGTAAGCAGCCCATTTTGCTGCTTCGTTGCCCCTATTGCGTGTGTAGAGTATCTGAGTGAGCGCCATCAATACAATGACCAATCCTAAATAATACGAGGAACCTGGGAATGCTACGACCACCCCGCCCAGCACTACATGAATAAATGCGGTAAGTAAAAGCCGGTTCATTTCTCAAACAAGATTTAAACGTTCAGAACAAATATTCCTGATGCCTTCACGAAAAGAATCGGAGCTTAGTTGCTCAGCAAGCTTTTTCCCATTGTCTATTATTGCCTGGCGTACTTCGATACCGATTGGAATAACTTGTTGGCAAACCGATGCCATCGATACCGGATCAGCTTCGAAAAGAAATCCATTTTCACCGGGTTGAATCAACTGCGGCAACAATCCGGCATTGGCACACACCGGCACCGTGCCTGCAATCCATGCCTCTACAACAACTTTGGGCCAACCTTCCAAAACGCCCGGCATAATTACTGCATCACCACCTTTGATCATAAGCATGGCCTGCAAATAGGGCTGCTTACCTTCAAAGATAACCCGATCCGCTATACCCAAACTTTTTGCAAGCGCTGATAACCGCTCCTGTTCAGGGCCATCGCCAATGAGATGATAATACCATTTCAATTCAGGATTTTGTCTGAAAAGCTCTCCTAAGCCGCGTATCGCCAAATCGTATCCCTTCACTTTCGTTAATCTGCCTAGCGAATAAAACCTAAAAACATCATTGGCGGGGCGACTTGTCTCCAGGGTCGCTAGTTGATCCATTTCATTTTTAGATAGAAGTAATGGAAAATAACTGATGAAATTCGGACGTGGTGATTTACCATATACCAACACGACATTACGCATACTCAAAAAGTGGCGCATAAAAAACCGCTCCACTACCGAGGGAATACGCTCACCTTTAAAGTAACCGAAATACCCGGCAAATTTTGTGATGCTTTTTTTTCGAAAGAGCACTACCAGCAGGTGAGCCATCAATGAAAAATGACCCGGACTGCGGATCAATAAAAATTCATGCCGCCAGATAAAAGCAGCCATTTGAAAAAATACTACCGGCAGTTGAAAAAAACGCACCAGAAAACCCCAGCGAAAAACACGGGTATCATAGCGGACAAACCGGAACGCAATATTCCGTTTTTCGTAGGGACACAATGTCCCCTTTTTAGGAGCATCAGTTAAAGGTGTGAAAATCTCAACCGATTCAAAAAGATCGGCCCATACGCGCATCTCGCGGACATAGGGCTCGTAGGCGATTATTTCCCCGGAATTGAGCCAGTGAT
Organism: Cytophagales bacterium; assembly: GCA_037443645.1. Taxonomy (GTDB): domain Bacteria; phylum Bacteroidota; class Bacteroidia; order Cytophagales; family Cyclobacteriaceae; genus UBA2336. The sequence continues at coordinate 1,261 of JBBINY010000017.1, read as the reverse complement.
TGGTTTGCGTAATGGTACCCAATTTAGTTTTGAACGCAGTACTCATACTTTCGCCCGCCATGCGTCTGCCACTAATTTTCGGGTTTCGCTTATACCTACATTAAAAAGACAATCTATAACCGATAGACCCGGTATAAAATTTTCACCTGATTGCGTATAAACCAGATTCTCTGGTTTAAACTCTTGCCAGCTAATAGTTACACCCGCGTTATTCCACTGCTCAGTGTGTATATAATTTTTTCCACCTTTACCAGCTATGTAGTGTGTAGCATGCAGCTTTTTACAAATTTCAATCAGCCGCTGGTTGGGCTCTTCGCTTAAAGGCAAAAGTTGATCCACCCGAACCAGTTTACCCGCATAGTTAAGTTTATCCAGTATCAGTTTAAAAAACTGAAAGTTGAGCTTGTCAAGGTTTGCATCGCAGGTCAGCACCAGGTTGATCAACTCGGGCCCAACCTCATGAAAGTATGGGCTTTTCTTGTAAAACTGCTCTAGTGTTTTGGCCATGGGCTTACGCCAGCGGTCGTTTACCTCCACCACCTCATCAATGGGTGTACTCAACGATGCCCGAACCGGCACCGTTAGCCAAAAGTCCTTTTGCGTATGTGGATTTTTAATTCTTGTACGACTTTGAAAGTAGTTCTTCCGGTACTGCACATTGTGCAGCCATACAAAAACATCGCTGTTCCATACTTTATTGAAATATCCCAGCCAGGGCAAAAAGTGAGGCTGGTGAATGCTTACAGTCATAGAATCATCCGGATTACCTCAAAGCATTCGGCATACTCTTTACCGATTTGCTTTCCGCGCACGCGTGCCAAATCACCCACAATATCATTGGAGAAAAACATCCGGCTCTTTTGAGTGGCATAGGCATTAATGGCCTTCACTTTGGCATCCACCGACTCTTGTGTGAGTTCAATAAATAAATCCATTTTAAAATCGAAACTGTTCCATGGTAGTTCATAACCCAGTATGGATGAATACTTAAATGCTCTTCGGCCTTCGGCAAAAACCACTTCGTGCGATTGGTGGATATCTTTACTGTTAGGTATAAACACCAGGTCGGGCTTGTATTGCTTGTTCAGGTCATAAAAAAACTGAAGGATTTCCATACGTACATCAAACAAGTTGCGCGGATCATACGATTTCAAAATAACATGATCGGGCTTAATGCCCAGTATGGCAGCACTCTGGTGAAACTCGCTAAGCAAGGTTTCATTATTAACCAATGGCGGCAAAGATAAACCGATATAATATA
>JBBINY010000016.1:0-51482 GCA_037443645.1 Cytophagales bacterium | reverse complement strand
AGGTTCCGATACGGTTTTCAAACAGATAGCCCTTTCCACCACAGGCCTCCCTGCATTCCTGAAGGGTAGCCGTGGTGTTCCATGTTGCCCATGCTTTTAACCCTGCAGCGAGTGCTTCTATTTCCTGCATTTCCTCCTCACTACGATTCACAAAACGGTTAGTCAAATACTGCAAAGCGAAATGCAGTGCATAGGCGTTGGCAAGTAATGGGATTAACCTGCGCTGGTGAGTACGGTAATTCAATATTGGAACTTCGGCTGCCCCTTCAGGTCCGAATTGAGTTCGCTTGTCACCATACCGTATGGCGATTGTTAACCCGGCTTTTGATGCGGCATTGCCCGAACGAGGTATTCCAATGCGTCCACCAACCAGGGTGCCCAGCATGGTAAAGAATCTGCGGTTATCACTGGTAATCGGACTATCAAAATGGCCATCATCGGTGATGTGAGCAAACCGGTCGAGCATTTCGTCTTTAGGAATAACCACGTTATTGAAATAGATCACGCCATTGTCCACCCCGTTCAATCCAACTTTTCTTCCACAGTCCTTTATGGTAATGCCGGGCATCAGCTTGCCAGCCTTATCACGCAATGGAACTACGAAGGCGCTCACGCCAAAATCCTTCCCATCAACCAGCAGCTTGGCAAATACCGTAGCCATTTGCCCATGACAGGCGGCATTGCCGATATATTCCTTCCTTGCTTGTTCGTTGGGAGTGTGAATGGTAAAAGTCTTGTTTTGATGGTTATAGGTTGCTGTAGTTTCAACGCCACGCACGTTGGATCCGTGTCCGGTTTCAGTCATGGCAAAACACCCGGGAAGGTTAAGAGTCCCGATGTCTTTCAGGTATTTCCGGTGGTGCTTTTCCGTTCCCAGAAAGTAGACGCTCATTCCCCATAACCCGAATTGTACCCCAAACTTTACCACCAGGCTCAGGTCGTGATAACTCAGGGTTTCCATTATTGCGAAATAATCGGCCATGGCGTTTTTACCACCGTATTCCTTTGGATAGGCGATGGCGCCAAAGCCTTGCTCGGCCAGGAGCTTTGCCCAGTGAAGCACTTTCTCGCGGTAGACATTCAATGAATCGGTTTCGATGTAGCCAAACTCGGGGTCGGTCAGGATTGTCTTTACCCGATTAATCAGGGCGGCCTGATCGCCATCAAGCAGCCGGGCCATCTCGGCTACGTCAAATTTATGTTGCGTAGTCTGCTGTTGAGTTATGGAAGTCCGAAATTCGGGGTGAAATGTAAACGTTGCCTCATTCCCGATAAATCCCAGGGCCCTCTCAACACCGGCAAGTGAACGAATGGCTTCATCCGGGATGGTAACTTTGCCTCCGGTATGCAGTTGAGCCATTTTAATTCCTATGTCAACCAGCGAATCGGTGGTGCCGGTGTTGACCTTAAGGATTTCGCTTAACCAGTTTTTGAGTTCGTAGGGGGTAGGCGGATTGCCAGGATCAATCTGAGTTAGCAAAAATTCCCGCTCTTTATCGGTTAGCCAGGTTTGCTTTTCTACAAGTGCCTCCAGGTTTTTTATTTCGGTTGGAGTAAGTACGGCATCCGCCCAGACCGTATACAAGACCGGAAGAAAGACAAACAATTGCGGGTTTTGCTTGAGTTGTGCAGATTGAAGCATACCGGTTTTATTTCACTGTTAAATCAATCGCGCTTCCACTGAAATGGCCGACTTCAACAATTTAGAAATCGGGCAATTCACTTCAGCATTTTTCACACACTCATCGAACTTTTCTCTGCTGATGCCCGGTACCCGGGCTTCTAGAAACAGTTGCGATTGAGTCACTGTTCCGCTATCGAGGGTAATTATGCAATCGGTTTTTAGCTCTTCGGGCGTGAAGCCGGCCTCGCCCAGTACGAAGCTTAGTTTCATGGTAAAACACCCGGAATGCGCAGCTGCTATCAACTCCTCAGGATTTGTACCAATGCCGCTTTCAAAGCGTGAACTGAAGGAGTACTGTGTTTTATGCAACACGGTGCTTTGTGTGCTAAGGTGGCCCTTACCTTCCTTTCCGGAACCGCCCCAAACGGCTGTGGCTTTTCTTTTGATGCTCATGATTTCAAGGTTTTTGCTGTACAAGTTAACAGTTATTATGATTCGATGAAGGCTCCTCAGCCGAACGATGCAGCGATTTCCATCGTACATTTGAGATAACCGCACTAGCGTTGCTTTTGCCAGGTATATTGATTGAAGTGTCTCGAGGTGAAAATGATCGCCATGAATGTCTGTTATCAGCACAAGATCAGGTGCAGGAGTACCCTCAAAGGCTTTACTGGCACCATACGGATCATGATAAATTGCTTTTCCATTCCAATACATTGCAAGTGTTCCATGCAGAATTGGCTGAATAGTCAAGTCTCCTTTACTGTAGGTATCTTATCCGGTTCACTACATTGAGCCAGCGCAAGGCTGGTGATCAAAAGAAGGATCGCAATCATTAATTTGTTAGAAGCCATCTCAAAAATCCTAAGTGTGCCGTCATCGCGAGCAAAGCGAGGCGATCCTATACATATTTGACGGTTTTTCGGGGACTGCTTCACTGCCGGTTGCCTGCCGGCAGGTTCGCAATGACGAATTGATTTTTGAGATGGCCTCTATGTAAATATTCCTGGCATTCGTTCTTAGTTTTACAACATGGTGGGCACCATTTCCAGGTAGGTTTTGTAATTTGTTTATCGCTGCGTATTCAAACTAAGGTTTGTGCACAGTTTGAAAATGACTATTCCCCGTACAAAACGCATTCAGCTGCATCATCACGCCAACTTGTTGAATCGATCAAAAGCCAGACACAGGAAGAGCTTAAGAGAGTGCCTGCCTCAAAACGGGGTGAGATAGCTCAGTTGTTTAAAGCCAGAAACAATTATCTGATAGGGCTCATCCAACAGGGAAGTGCTATCCGTGATGATAGCCTGCAAGCCGTGGTGGACCGGGTCATGTCACGCCTCGTTGCAGGCAATCAACTGAATCGGAGTCCGAAATTGACCCTTATTCTTAAAGACCCAACCATAAACGCATTCTGCTATGGCGAGGGTACCTTTGCAGTAACTATCGGCTTGCTTAGCCGGATTCACTCAGGGGACGATCTTGCTTTTACCCTGGCGCATGAGTTGGCCCATTTTGAGCTGGACCATGTTATGACAAGGCTTCTTAAGCAGGTAGAGAGCGACTATTTAGGAAACTACGCTCAGGATTTGCCCGCCTGTTTTCAGATAATGTAACGGCCGAAGACATAACCCAGCTAAGAGAACTGGTTTACGATGGAACCCGGTATAGCCGCGCAAACGAATTGGAGGCTGATGTGCTTGGCTTTTCTATTTTGCTGAATGCAGGATATTCACCTCAAGGTGCACTGGGAATGATAAATGTGCTTGACTCGGCCATGCATTTGAAGTATACTTTTGACAAAAAACTTTTTGAGCCCTTTTATTCAACAAAATATCCGTTTGAGGAAATATGGCTGAAAATGCGGCTAAGCGTTTACAGCAAGAAACCCACAGAGATGCTGATCTTTTCCGTAGACTCAATTGAAACACACCCGGATATTGAACTGCGGAGGAAAGCTCTCCTGGCAAAGGTACAAACCCGACACTGGTACTTTGCTGTAGGCAGAACCTGTTGCTTTGAATGCCATCCTTGCGCGATGCGAGCTCGAACGGGTGGCCTGCGCTCACTTCAGCAAGCAGGCTGATTTGACGATGGCCCTTGCTCTTGAGCAATTACACATACACCCGAAGAATGCCTACCTGATTTCGATGATCACCCGAACATTTATTGAACTCATCGAATCGAAAAGCCTGGAGGCTCCCACTCTGTATGTGCCCACCTATACGCATTACTACGATGATCAGTTAAAGCTGGTTAAACTTTCTTCACAACCTGGAAATGCGCGAAATGGGAGAGGTGGCCTTCCATTTTCTGAATAACCAATCACATTTCAACCCGGAAAAGGAGGAACATTATTACCTGTTGTGGAAAATTTGCAGCCTGACGATCCGCAACCAGGTGAAAAAACGAATCAAGGAAACCTACAAAACCAAGTTCCCGGGTGGGAGATACTATTCGTTTATGAGGGATGGGATTACATTAAATCAGGCAATGTCTATCTTGCTGATGCCTTTAAAAAACAACTGAAAGAATGAACCAGGAGAAACATTGGAACAGGATTGCACCGACATACAATCAGGAAATTTTTGATGTATTTGCGGGTGACCAGAAACGTATTTTGTTCAAGTACTTTAACGTGTATGCCAGTAAGAAACACACCGCTCTGGATTTTGGGTGTGGTATCGGTAAGGCTTTCCCATACCTGGCTACCCGCTTTAAAAAGGTAGTGGCCATTGATATCTCCGATGAGTGTTTAAATGAGGCACGCAAAACTTCCTATAAGAACATTTCTTTTCAGCAGGCCGACCTGGCACAATCAAGAATTAAACTCCCAACAGTTGATTTTTTGTTTTGCTGCAATGTTATCATGCTGCCGGAACCTGAACGGAACATAGTGATGTTGAGGAATGTCAGGAAGGCTCTCAAACCCAACGGTGCAGCGGTTATCGTGATGCCATCCATGGAGTCGTACCTTTTCTCGGTATGGCAGTTGTTTCGATGGTACGGCAAGGAGGGAGTTTCTCCCCAGGAGGTTTCGGCTGATGAGTACGCTGGGTTCACCGGGCCGAGAACGGATATATTGCGGGGTATCCTGCAGATCAATGGGGTGAAAACCAAGCACTATTCGGCTTCAGAGCTTGATGTAATTTTTCGTGAAGCCGGGTTGACTATAAAGAACCTGGAGAAGGTTGAGTATTCATGGCATACCGAGTTCAGTTCACCACCACAGTGGATGAAAGCACCCTACCCCTGGGATTGGTTAATTGAATGCAGGCCCGTGTAATTCTTATTGAACTAGTATACGGGTTGATTTAACATTTACCCCGTTGGTTACCTGAAGAATGTATAAACCCGGTGCGAGGTTGCTGGTATCAACTGTGAATTGCTTTTGTGAGTCACCGGGTATTGTTACCAGGCTTAATTGTTTTCCGAGTTGGTCAAACAGCCTTATGCCGTTGGGATCCAACTCAAATGAGGCTTTTAGGATAAAATACCCTTTGGCAGGGTTCGGATATACCTGCACGTAGTCAACCGGCTCAACAAAAACCGAAACAACTTCCGAATAAGTAAAAGTGCCGTCAAAATCGGTTTGTTTCAGGCGAAAGTAATTTATTCCAGCGAAAGGGTTTTCGTCAACCGAGGCATAATCTGTTCGTGTTGTAGAATTACCTTTGCCGGGTACGGTAGTCACTACTGTCCATTCGGTTGTATTGGTAGAACGTTCAACAGTAAAGAAATCGTTGTTCGTTTCAGTTGCCGTTCGCCAGGTAAGGTCAACCACGCCCTGACGCACCTGGGCACGGAAAAATACAAGTTCAACCGGCAGGGGCGCTCCAAGATTTGTATTGCCGAGGGTAAACCGGTCACCATTCTGCAAGTTTATGCCGGTAAACGTGATGACGCTTCCGGCAAGGGTCCCTCCGCCAATAGGTGTTACATCATTGTCGGCAAAACCGTCCCCATCCCGATCAATGAGGAGCCGTAAATCAGCTCCTATCGGGCTTCCGGGTAAGCTGCTTATGTCAAACGAAACAGAAACGTTACCAATGTCTCCTACTTCGCTTATGCGCCAGACACGGTTCAGCCGTTCTTTAATAAGTACATTATCAATGTCAATAAAATTGCTTGTCATGCTGGCATTGTTATGACCCCACATCAGGAATTTATTGTTCGATAGGGATGCAGGATTTTGCACAACCATGCGCACAATGCCTGTGCCCCTGGAATCAATGTGCCTTGAGCCATCAACCGCCTGACCTATGCCGGCTACATCGTAATCAAAATTTCCATTAGCCGGGTTATCCATCGTATATACATCATTGGCTCCGAGTGAAAGTCCGTATTTTGCAGCCAGGTAGTTTTGGATTATTATCCGTTCAACAAGCGTTACATTTCTATTGAAGATAATAATTTCAGACATGTCACCATCAAATGGCTGCCGTACACCTGTGCCGGCATCGTTGGGGCTTATACCAACGTAAAGAAAATTGTTAGAATTGGTAATGTTGGCCGAGAATGGATCGGTTCCCTGCGAAGTTCCGTTGTAAAAGGTCTCTACGTTTACATTATTATAGATCATGTTAATAATCGTGTATGTGCTGGGCGCAAGAGCTGAATTGACAAAATTTGCATTCCATGCTGTAACAAACCCCCTGACGAAATTAGTGACGTCATTTCGTGCAATAGCATAACCGTCAGCCCAGGTATAGTTCGTGGCTTTTATTAAGAAAGGAGCCCATTGGGAGGCGGATGATGTGTACATACCGACAACAAATATGCTGATGTTATTAGGGCGCAACGAGGCCGCATTAGCCACACGCAGGTAATCGGTATTCGCTGCTGTAAAACGAATCGCAGGATTTCCATTAACGATATTCGTTCTGTATACCGGTTCATTACCAATAACTGCATTTGCATGGTTACTATAACCGGATCGATCAGACCAGGTTGAAACATTGGTATTATCGGCCTGACTTATGGTAGATGCATTCAACCAGAACGTCAGATTGGTTGCCCCTGTAGTGCTTTGAATACCCCCCGGCCCACGGTTTCCAAATGAGGCTCCAGTTCCTGTAACGGGGAAGCCTGTACAACCCACCCCGGTGCACACAACGGTGAAGGATGTACAAATCTGTACAACAGTTGCTCCGTTTGTATAGGTTATCTGACTTCCGGCACCGTTTTGAAGCGTAGCCGTGCCTGTCCCGCAAAGGGAGGCATCAGTATGGTCAATAACCAGGTCATCGGTTGACGTTGAGTTTGTATTAATGATTGTATTGCTGTTGCCACTAAGTACCAGGTCATCAAGGCTGCTTAATCCGGAGCCTGCATCGGCCTCTAAAAAGCCAAGGTTAACAAGGTTTGAAGTTAAGGTAAACGAGCCCCCGGAGAAAATACGTGTAAAACCCTCAATCATCATTTCAACACCTGTTACGCTAAGGGTTCCGTAAATGGCGATGTCTCCGGTGTGATAAAACATCGCTATGTTCGATGAAACAAACGGCCCGATATTGCTCCGTCCAAGGCCATCCGGTGATACCCCGCAACTCTTATTGTCATCTACGGCATCAACGGTTATTGTATGTCCGCTGCGGATCACGATGTTATCAAATCTTCGCGGCCATACGCCTGCCGCCAGCGGACCGCCAGAACCATCTGGATTGGTAGTCCAGGAGGTGTTGCTGTTCCAGTTCCCACCAGAAGTTGCATTCCGGGAGTAGTATGTAACTCCTCCTGTTGAGGGCTCGCCATTGAATACAACGCCTACAATAACCAATTGGCCTGAGGCGCTCCAGGTGGCGGTGGGTGTTTCACTACCTGCCGAAGTGATTTCCTTAGAAGCTGCAGCAAAGGATGTGGTTTCTGTGTCAACCACTACCTGGTCGCTTAATTCCGTATATCCTGTAGCCGGAGTATGGGTTGCGCTGTTGGCCCGGGTTGCAGAGGCATAACACGAAATATCGTTTACACCCGCAGCCATAGCCGCTGTGGTGGTGGTTGTTCCATCGGCTGCCGGAGACCCCGTTCCAGTAGCTGCAATGGGGGTAGTCTGGTCAACGTCTTTCAGGGTAAAAACTGTAAATGCTTCGGTGGTTGCCCCGCTCCAAGTCACCACAAAATTGTTGCAGTTCGCTGAAGCATTGTTAATACCGGCTTCATTAAGGTACCATATCTCGGCCCGCAAGTCATTACTTCCTGTACCTGCATTCGTTCGACCGGCTGCAAAAGTCAAATTTTGACCACCCCAGGTTATACTTGTAACCGTTCGAACATTATTATTGTTTTCGTTCGAGACGGCTACAACCAGTAAGCGGTTAGGGCCAACTCCCGGAGAGTAATTTGTTTTAGAGTTCGAAACTGAGCCTGGAACTACCGTTGCCTGTGAAAAAACAAGATTTATGCTGCCCAGAATTGCCAATATGGATAGCACCAATAACCTGAAAAGAGAGTGGGATTTTGATGGTCTCATTAAAATCTGAATATCCGGCAAAGATACCCAAATTTTGAGATTAACCCTCCGCTGGATGGCCAAAAGACGGTCTGGAAAATGGTGCCTGAAGCGTGCAGCATTATGCACTTGTGTCCCTGCCTACATTCTTCAGTTAGTGAGTTAGGTCAATGAAATGGGCCATGAACTCATGATGTCAGCACAATGGTCCACGCAGAAACCGGAAAAACATGCATCTTCAGCAATCCGTATCTTCATACACAATGAAAATGTTACTCGGCAACTATTTTTCTTATCAACATATCAACCGTTTTCCTATTCCAGTTAGCAAACCGCCCTCTTTGAACAACCAGTTTATTATCCGCAGGGGGCTGCAGATAGTAATGAAACACAAAAGGAGCACGTGGATCAGCCCATCCGGCTGTTTGCCCGAAACGCAGGTCATTGAAAATTAACGTGTCGTTCCTAAACTCTCCGGTATAGTATCCTTGGGAGAAGCGCTTCAGACGCTGAAGCGATTCATGATCATCAACTGTTGCCAACAGGCTATCGTTCCGTTCAAAGTACTCAAACGAAATTGAGGGACTTTGATCAAAAACGGATCGGTAGCCAATGTAATAGCCTGTCGTATCCTCTGCTACAATGTACCACAACCAGTTGTTAAGCGGAGTTGGGGTGCTGAAGTACCGTTCAGCATTCAAACCCTTGCTGTTAATGTCAACCGTAACTGCTCGATTAATCAGTGTTTTATTATACACCGCATACAGCAAATACGCACCGCTAAGAAGCAGGCCTGTAGTTGCACAGAACCTTCTCAGTCGATGCTCTTTTTTCAGAACCATCAATACCATGCTTGCCACCACTACACCGATCGAAAAGAACGGATCGGCAACAAAAAGTGTATGGAATGATATCCGATAATGACTGAAGGGTTCAAGCCACCCTACACCATAGGCATTAAACGCATCAATGACCAGGTGAATCGTAAGCTGGACCGAAAAGAATAAGAACCAATAGCCGAATACAACCTGACGCCTTCGGTGCCATCTGTCGGCCAACAAAGCAAGTAACAGCGAAAAAATACCTGCAAAAAGGAAAGAGTGTGTGAAACCCCGATGTGCAATAAGATTCTCGGAAGGAGAAAGCCAAAAGGCAGCCATGAAATCAATATCGGGCAGCGACTGAGCCACAGCGCCCAGCGCCAGTGCTCTCCTTCCAATTTGCTTACCCAGCATCAACTCGCCAACAGTTGCGCCCAGCGCCAGATGGGTTATTGAGTCCACAAACCAAATCTACACAATTGCAATAATCAGGCTATCAGCAGCTTTGAAACATGATAAATGTCACCGGTACGGGCTGATTAAAGTAATTTGAAAGGGTCGCAATCGGGTGTTGGTTGCAGTGTTATTATTTTAACACTCATAATACGCTGCATATGGAAACGATGAAGAAAGAAACCGCGGATAAGCCTGTTCTGGCAAAGATTGCTGAAAAGCTTTTACTGGCACAACAGGAGTTGGATGAGTTAACGGTACAATTGGCCCTCGGTAAAGCCGAAGCGCGTGACAAGTTTGAAGAACTGAAGAAAACGTTTAAGCAACAGGTAGACAGTTTTCGATCGACAATGGAGGTAAGCGAATTGTCAGACATTGCCACACGACTAAAGACCAGGCTGGATGAACTGGAGGTACAACTGGCTTTAGGTAAGGCTGAGACCAAGGAGATTTTTGAGTCGCAGCGGGCGAAGATATTGCACTCGCTGCAGGCCTTTGAGCAGGAGTTGGAGAAGCATCTTAGTAAGATCACTCATTCCGAAGATATCTATCATGAGATTGAAAAGTTCAAACTTAAGCTGGAAATACTGCGGCTGAAATTTGTGCTGAAGAAGTTTGTTATTAAGGAATCATTTCGGGAGAAGATGAAAGAAGCCGGCAAGAAAGTTAATAACCTGATGAAGGGTTCCGCGGAGCGCTGGAGAAGTGGTAAAACTAAGGTAAGCGATTTCAGGGATGAGTTGCAGCTTGCTTACAAGCACCTTCGCAAAGCCATCGAGTCATTCTAAGCGATGTATTTTCAACCTCTAAACGAAACGCTATGAAAAACATCTTAATCCCGTTCGACTTTTCAAAGTACGCACAAAGTGCTGCCAGAACAGGAGCTAATCTCGCCCGTAAAACAGGCGCACAGGTTAATCTTTTGCACGTTGTTTATGCCCCGGCCGAATGGGACAGGATGCCCGTAGGAGTGCAACAAACTTTCCCGGAAATCGAGTCCAGTATGGTAGAAGCCGAAATAAAGCTGGATAAGTTTGCAGCAAGCGATGTGTTTAAAGGAGTGAGCACACAAACGTTTGTGTATAGCGGTGTAGCGCATGAACAAATCAGCCGGTTTGCAAAAGCCTATAAAATGGATTTGATCATTATGGGTGCTCATGGGGCAGGAGAGTCTGATAAGTTGTTTGTTGGTTCAACGGCACAACGCGTATTGCGGAAATCGCCTGTACCGGTACTCTCGGTAAAAAAGGAGTACATCCCCAAAGCCATAAAGAAAATTCTGTTTCCAACTGACTTTGATGAGGGCGGTATCCAATCGCTGAATACGGTTAAAAATCTTGCCGCTGACCTGAAGGCCGGTATTACACTTCTTTTTGTGAATACACCCTTTAATTTTTACGACACACCATCAGCCGAGGCGAAGATGACTGATTTCATTCCGGTGCAGCGCGCCATAAAGTTCTATTCGTTTATTTACAACGACTTCGACAGAGAAAAGGGAATTCTCAATTTTTCGAAGCGGCATAAAATGGATATGATTGCCATGGTTACCCGTAACCGGAAAGGGAGGCCAAACTACCAATTGGGAATAACGGAAACGCTTCTCTACCATACGGATATTCCCGTTCTAAGCATGGTAATGAAATAGAAATCCCTGAAAAGAAATACGTAGCTTAAGGGAATGAAGGCGTGGCTTCTTTATCACGTAAGCGACCTACGCACAACCCTTAATCCACTGGCATTAACTGACCTGCCAACTCCGACCCCGGCAGCCCATGAAGTACTGATTGAGGTATCCTGTTGCGGTGTTTGCCATACGGAGTTGGATGAAATTGAAGGACGGACACCACCCCCGGTATTTCCGGTTGTCCCCGGGCATCAGGTGGTAGGCACGGTAGTTGAAGCAGGAAAGGATGTTAAAAAATTAAGATGTGGCGATCGTGTTGGAGTAGCCTGGATTCACTCCGCGTGCGGCACGTGTGCGCATTGCCGTCAGGGTTTTGAAAACCTGTGTGTTGACTTTCGCGCAACCGGTCGTGATGTTAACGGTGGCTATGCTGAATACCTGACTGTACCTGAAAATTATGCCTACAAAATTCCAGCATTTCTTGAAGACACCGAAGCAGCACCCCTGTTGTGTGCAGGGGCTATCGGGTATCGGGCATTAACGTTGACCAACCTGACGAACGGACAGCCATTGGGCTTAATGGGATTTGGCGCTTCCGGGCACCTGGTATTAAAATTAGCACAATCACACTTTCCAGATTCTCCTGTTTATGTATTTGCCAGAAGCAAACATGAGCAGGAGTTTGCCAGCAACCTTGGAGCCGTTTGGGCTGGTGCGGTTGATGATCAGGCTCCGGAAAAATTGATGACCATCATTGATACAACACCAGCATGGAAACCGGTTATTGCTTCGCTAAATAACCTGAGGCCCGGTGGCAGGCTGGTTATCAACGCGATCCGAAAAGAGGATGGAGATAAACATGAACTCCTTCGCGTTCAGTATGCAGAACACCTGTGGATGGAGAAGGAAATCAAGAGCGTTGCGAATATCACCGCGCATGATGTGGTTGAATTTCTGGCCGATGTCGAGAAATCTGAAATGAAGCCTGTTGTTGAAGTCTACCCGATGACAAGGGCGAATGAAGCACTCTGTGATCTGAAAAATAAGCATATAAAAGGCGCCAGGGTATTAACATGGTAACCCGGTTGACAAAAGTCAGTCAGAAGGCTTGACTGAGGTCATGGGTAGTTACTGCCTGAATGAGTAGTTTACCGAGAAAAGCAGGTCATGAAAAAGATACTTGTCCCCACTGATTTTTCTGAATGCGCCAACCAGGCTGCACAGGTTGCCTTGGATTTAGCCAAACGACTTGATGCCTGGGTATATTTCCTTCATATCAGCCCTGAAGCGTCTGTGAAAAGCATTGTTCATTCCGAGGTTGAATTGGAAACTCATCATCAGGAGGTGAGCAGCGCTAAATCACAATTGGACGAGTGGGTTCGGATAGGTGAAGACAAGGGTGTTACGTGTTTTCCGGTGCTCGTTTTTGATAACGGTTTCGAAAAAATTGAGAACTATGTGAAACCCTATGCCATTGACTTGATTGTTATGGGATCTCACGGGGCCACAGGCATTCGTAAGTTAATTCTTGGGTCAAATGCCGATCGGGTAATCAAACATGTCGAAATTCCCACATTGATTGTTAAACGCATAAAAGAATCTTTTTCAGTTAATTCTTTCCTGTTTGCATCATCCTTTCAGCAGAATGTTTCCGATGTATTTTCATGGATAGCCAATGTAGCAAATGGGTTGAATGTTGAAATGCACCTGCTCTACCTGGCCAACGTCAGTCAACCAAAGCCAGAAAACGAAGCCCTCCAGGAAATGAAAAACCTTGCTTCTTCTTACCCGGGGTTGAAGTGTTCCCTGGATTATGCCATAACCAACGATGAAGAGTGGGCAATCCGGCAGGTGGCTGAAAAATTACAAGCCTCAGTAATTGCCGTACCCGGAAACGAAAAGGAAGGCGGACTGGTTGCTGCAAATCTGGCGTCAAGACTTCTGAGCAGTGAAGACAGGCCTATTCTTGTGCTGAACAAAAAGTAATTAACGGATGAACCTCTCCCTTCTGCTTGCCCGGTTACTTTCCATTCTGTATGCTGGCTTTTACCTGCTGTTTGCATTTGGTGAAGGCATTTTGCAGCATGGGTCCGTTCATCTTCCCGTACCAGTCCTTGTTTTAACTGGTTTGATTTTATTTTGGGATAAGCCGGCCTTGAGTTTCTTATTTTTTGGAATATTAACCGGGTTATCTGTCTGGTTTTACCATACGCTTAGCAGCCTCCTATTGTTTCTTGTTATCACTATGCCGTTAGCTATTGTGGCATTCCTGAATTTAGGTGCATATATTACAAGGCGTAATACTACTTCTTACCCTAAATCCTGATGTGCATGGCGTTGAAGAAAATCATATGTCCTACAGATTTCTCCGAAGTGGCCGATAACGCCATTGCCTATGCGGCCAAGCTGGCGAATGCTACAAATTCTTCCCTTACATTGCTTCATGTTAAGTCGTTAGTCACCTTTGCTGACCCGGATGAAGCACAGACAGAAACTGACCAGCTGAAGGCGCAACTGGAAGCGCGTAGTGTGGAAGTTGGACGTGTGTTCAAAATATCCTGTACTTATGAGCTGTCTGTTTCGTACTCTTCATTGCCAAAAACAATCGGCATGGAAGGTAAAGAATATGATTTGATTGTCATGGGTACCAATGGAGCAAGCGACCTCCTTCAGTTTTTCTACGGAAGCAACAGCTATCGCGTCATCCGTACGGTTTCAAGTCCGGTGTTGCTGGTTCCAGAAAATTGCATGTACAGCGAACCAACCCATATCGTATTTGCATTCGATTACTGGCGTCAATTCGATCTTCCGTTGGACCCGTTGGCAAAATTTGCATCCGCATTTAACAGCCGGATAACCGTATTGCAGATAATGGAAGATTCTGTAAGTGAGCGGGCAAACCGGCAGTTGGAAGAATTTCAACGGCATGCAAAAAAATGGTTTAGCGAAATACCACTTACATTCGAAACAATTTATACGAGTGACCTGAACAACAGCCTGCATGAGTACATGCTCCGCAGCCAGGCCGATATGCTTGCTCTTTACGAAATTAACCGGCCAACCCTTGAGAAACTATTCCATAAAAGCGTGATCAAGCGCATCAGTGCCGTGGCCGGTTACCCGGTTTTTGTGTTTCAATAGCCAAGGCAGTTAAGTAAAACCCTTTGCTGTAACCTTTCCTCGCTTTTCTGGTAACACTACATAGCGTTGAAGCAACCCCTTAAATCGCGGATTGTCTTTACCCACATAATACTATAATCCATGTTCAGGCACCACCTCACCTTGTTCTATCGCAACATTTTGCGCACAAAAAGTTACTTTCTGATCAATTTAGCCGGGCTGACTGCCGGTTTGGTTTGCACTCTTTTAATTTACCTGTGGGTTCGGGATGAACTGCGGATCGACAATTTCCATGCTCATGATGAACGGATTTTTCAGGTATGGGAACATCAGGCTTATGCCGATGATATCATGACCACCACATCAACACCTGGTATACTTGCCGAAACACTCAAAGAAGAATTTGCGGAAGTGGCATTCGCAGCTACGGTAACCTGGATAAGCCCTTATACGCTTTCGGTAGGAGAGAATAACGTTAAAGCAGAAGGCTTTCATGTAGGCCCTGAATTTTTCAACATTTTCTCGTACCCGCTTGTTGAAGGAAACCGCGATGACGTATTGAAGGATAAATATGCGATTGTCATTACCCCCGGGTTGGCTGAGAAGCTATTCGGTACCACAGAGAATGTTATAGGCAAAACAATTGAATTGCAGCATGAAAAACAATTCCAGGTAACGGGTATGTTTCAGAAAGTCAGCGCATCGTCATGGCAATTCGACTTTGTTTTGAACTTTGAAGAGTTGAAGGCCGAGCAGGAATGGCTCAGAAGTTGGGACAGCAACGGCCCCTCAACACACCTGTTACTCAGCGATGGCAGCGACTGGAAACTGTTCGGTTCAAAGATTTCAGAATTTGTTAAAAAGAAAAATGAACAATCCAACGTCACGCTTTTTCTTAAGCCATTCCGTGAGCGGTATCTTTACGGGCGTTACAAAAATGGCCAGCCTGCCGGTGGACGAATTGAATACGTCAGGCTTTTTAGCGTGATAGCCGTATTCATTCTTATTATTGCCTGCATCAATTTTATGAACTTAACCACAGCACGGGCTTCCCGAAAGGCAAAGGAAGTAGGCATTCGAAAATCGGTTGGTGCTCAACGCAGGTCGTTGATTATTCAGCATTTGAGCGACTCCATTGCAACCTCCATACTCTCGCTCATGCTTGCTGTTGTTGTTGTCTGGATGTTTCTTCCCCAGTTTAACTCCATCACTAGCAAGCAAATAAGCATGAGTTGGAATGACATGGAATTGATTCTCTGGTTTACCGGCACCGCATTGATCACTGGCCTGCTGGCAGGGAGTTATCCCGCATTATTCTTGTCAGGGTTTAAACCAGCAGCTGTTTTAAAAGGAGAACTCAAAGGCAGTTGGGGGGAATTATGGGCCCGAAAAGGACTGGTTGTATTTCAGTTTTTCTTATCTGTTATTCTGATTGTTTCCGTATTAGTTATTTATAAACAGATAGAATTTGTCCAAACCAGGAACCTCGGGTATGAGAAGGACAACCTTATCCGGTTCCCCATCGAAGGTAAAGTAAGGAGTTCACTGGAAACATTTCTTAACGAGGTGAAGCAAGTGCCGGGTGTAGTTAACGCATCAAGTATCGGGCATCAGTTAATGGGTCGAAATAACAATACTTCCGGCTTGCAGTGGGAGGGAAAGCATCCCGATGAACTCATTTTGTTTGAGAACATCAGGGTTGGTCATGATTTGCTTGAAACATTGGGTTTGGAGATGGCCGAAGGCCGGAAATTTTCACGGGAATTTCCTTCCGATACATCGGCTATCATTTTTAATGAGGCCGGTATCCGGGCTATGAATCTGGCGAATCCCATAGGCAAACGGATCAAATTATGGAACAGGTTGGATCTTGAAATAATCGGTGTGGTAAAGGATTTCCATTTTCAATCGCTCCATGATGTTGTTAATCCAATGTTTTTTGTACTTAACCCTCGGAACAGCTGGAACATTATGGTTCGGATTGAGGCCGGAACAGAAAAGGAGACTATTGCCCAGCTAACAAAACTGTATTCCACTTTTAATCCGGGATTTACATTTGAGTACACCTTCCAGGATCAGGACTATGCACGCCTGTACGCAGCGGAACAGCGCGTGGCCACGCTTTCGGGATATTTTGCCGGCTTCGCTATACTGATCTCCTGTCTTGGTCTTTTTGGGCTTGCCACCTTTACGGCCGAACGAAGGCTCAAAGAAATTGGAATCCGCAAAGCACTTGGGGCCTCAGCTTCGCGGATTGTTTTGCTGCTATCAGCAGACTTCACAAGGATGGTACTGGTATCCATTCTGCTTGGCTTACCTGCAAGCTACTGGCTACTGAACGAGTGGCTTAGCCGATTTGCCTTTCATGTCGAACTGGAGGCCTGGTACTTTATCGTGGCAGGCGGGATGGCATTGGTAATTGCCTGGCTTACGGTTGCATCGCAGGCAATGCGTGCCGCCCACGTGAACCCGGTGGAATGTCTTCGTGATGAATAGAGGGATGAGCCGTTGCCGGCAGGTGTAATCCCTGTGTATATTGGGGGATTAATCAGCCGGCATGGACCAGATTATCTCCTTTCTGCAGGAGAGCCTATCAGACGAGTTGCTCTCTAAATCTGAAAAGCGTTCGTTAAAGGAACTGATTCGCAGCCATTCGCTGGATCGCCACAAACTGGCTTTTTTGCGAAGTAAAATTTATGAGTTGGCGCATGAGCGTGTTACTCCTGAAAACTATCGGTTCATTCTGGATTGGGTAAAGGGCGCCACCAGCGCACTTCAGGAAAATGAAACGGATGCCGCAGAAACTGCCACCGCCTTCTTTAGTCCGGGCGATGCATGCCGCAACGTCATCATCAGGCACATCAGCCAGGCGGTAAGCCGGGTGCAGATTTGCGTATTCACCATCAGTGATGACTCCATAGCCAACGCAATCCTTACTTCGCATGCACGCGGAGTGGACATCAGGATCATCACGGATAACGACAAATCCGAAGATGAAGGATCGGATATACAGCGGTTTGCCCGGAAGGGTATTGCGGTAAAAATGGACTCCACACCAAACCACATGCATCACAAATTCATGGTTACGGATGAACGCGCTTTAATTACCGGAAGCTACAATTGGACACACAGCGCTGCCAGGTATAACCACGAAAATATTTTGCTGACTCAGGATGGAAGTACTGTAAGGGCATACCTGAAGGAGTTTGAGCAATTGTGGAAAATAATGAAACCGTTTCCAGGCTAACCACTCGGCATGAAGGTACTTCGCATCGTTAGGTTTCTTGTATTTGCAGGGTTGTTTACCACAAAGGCAGACGCCCAGAAATACCGGATTTTTATTAACCCTTCCAGTAAGGTTACCGTGCACGGGTCAACCAATGTGAACCAGTTCCGGTTTAAATACACCGAACTGATTTCAATTGAAAAGCCCGTAACAGCCAGTACGCAAAACAAAGTAATCCGTTTAACGGACTGCACACTGTACCTGAAAATCAATGCCTTCGATTCAGGTAACCCGATGATGAATAAGGATTTCCGGAAGATGCTTAACGAAGCGGAGAACCCGTTTATTCAGGTTAACCTGATAACACTGATGCCCCTCTGGGAATTGGACGGAAGCTGGCGCAAAGGAAAAGTGGAACTCCTGGTAGAGATGAACGGCATAGCAAAGAAATTTATTTTCGATTGTTCCCTGGAAGACCCGGGAAGCCTGCTCATTTTTGGAAGGCAACGGTTTTCCATTACCGACTTCGACCTAACTCCGCCAAGTCGTATGATGGGTATGGTAAAAGTAAGCGAGTGGGTGGATTTTGATTTTGAATTGCGGTTCGGAACGGATGGGTAATAGTGCGTGGAGAACCACTCACATAATTAATAGAGAAGTACACAAAAGAATTTTCGTTCTTTTCTTTTCCAAAAACCTTTTATAATGAGAACTCTCATCCAGCCTTTTCTTTTAATCCTGTCCATCAGTATTCTGACTGTCGGTTGTTCAGTAAAGTCACCCGACTCCTCGGCACAGCTTTCCGAACTAGTAACAGAACTGACTACCGAAAGTCAGGCAGGCATCGTCCGCGATTTTAGTCCGACCTATTTTGCCGGTGAATTAGCTCGTACAAAATCGCTTATAACGAAACTGGAGAGGATCGATACTGCCGCGCTAACTCCGGAAGAACAATTGGATTGGGAATTTGCCCTCAGCATACTGGCAGGCCGTGAACTGGAGCAGGAAAAAATGCAGCCCTGGAAAAAGAACCCGCGGGTCTACATGACGTTCGGCCAGCTTTCGGCAATCATTAACCGTCCGGGTGATGTCTCTAAAAAAGTACATGACCTTGAAGAAGGACTCAGGCTTGTACCTGTACAACTTGAAAACGGCAGGAAGCAACTGGCATTTCACGTTCCCCGATTCAGGGAGCTAAGTGTGTTCATGGCTGAAAACGGCTCTGTGCTTTTTCAAAAAGAAATTCCTGAGTTTATAGAGATAAGTGGGTCGGAGCAGCTACGTCCTTTACTCAATCAGGCAAACGAAGCGCTTACCCGGTTCATCATCTTTATGAACGACACCTTGCCTAAACGTCCATCGGCCGATTTTGCAATTGGCGAAACGGTATATGATGAGATGCTGAAGCGCCAGTACCTGATGAGACACAACTCCGAAAGCCTGTATGCCTATGGATGGGAGATGTTTAATAAAACAATTACTGAACTGGAAGAAGTAGCACGAAGGATTGATCCGAAGAAAACCTGGCAACAACTGGCCATAGAAATAAAGAATGACTACCCGGCTCCCGACAAAATGATTGAAGCGCACCAGCAATGGGTAGATAAAGCAGGTGAGCACATCAAGTCAAAAAATCTAATCCCAATTCCATGGAACGAGCGTGTAAAGGTTGTACCGCGTGCTGAATATTTACGGAAAACATCATACTACGGAAACTTCTCCATTGCACGGGGGAAAGACAAGGACAGTGTGTTTACTTCGGAATGGATGATTAACCCGTTTGAGGATCAGTGGGATAACCAGCGCAAGCAGGAGTATCTGGTTGAACACGATTGGGGTGTTATTATCGTTACAGCCCCGCATGAAACGTATGGAGGACATCATGTGCAGGGGTTGTATCAACTGCACAATCCAAGTCTGTTGCGCAGGAAATTTGGAATCTCCTATTTCAGCGAGGGGTGGGGTTTATACAATGAGCAACTTATGAAAGAAACGGGTTTCTTTCCCAATGAAAAAATTCACCTTCGGCAATTGCAGCTGCGTTTATGGCGGAATGCCCGGGTAATTTACGATGTAGGCATGCATACCGGCCGCCTGAGTTATGACGAGGCCGTAAAGCTGATGCGCGACCAGGTCGGCTTTCTGGAGTGGGCCGCTCAACTTGAAGTAGACGCGTGCTGTGCCAGACCAGGGTATTTCATTGGCTACTTTATGGGCATGATGGATATTCTCGAAATGAGGGAGGCCTACAAAAATTTCCGCGGTGAACAATTTACGCTCTCAGAGTTTCATGAACGCCTGCTCAAAATTGGTAATATGCCACCCCGTTTAATGCGCAAAGCCTTGTTAGAGAAGTAAACGGTTTAGAAGCCATCTCAAAAATCCTAAGCGTGCCGTCATCGCGAGCAAAGCGAGGCGATCCCATACATAGTTGACGGTTTTTCGGGGATTGCTTCACTGCCGCTTGCCTGCCGGCAGGTTCGCAATGACGAATTGATTTTTGAGATGGCCTCTAGTATATTCCGGCTTGTAAAATAAACTTCTTATTGCTAAACCATGAAATTGATCTCCTTCTTACTGCTGGTCATTACCGGATTTATATCCGCTGCCCAGGTTCCCGACAGTGTTTTTAAATCGGTTAAGTTCCGGAACATTGGGCCCTTTCGGGGAGGGCGATCGGTTTGCACCAGCGGTGTAATCAATAATCCGCTACACTATTACATGGGAACTACCGGAGGCGGATTATGGAAGACGGAAGATGCCGGTATAAAGTGGACAAACATTTCAGACGGCTTCTTTACCACCGGCTCGGTAGGAGCGGTTGCAGTCTCGGAAAGTGATCCGAACATCGTTTACGTGGGTATGGGCGAACATGCCCCACGTGGTGTAATGACTTCTTACGGTGATGGTGTGTACAAGTCGTACGATGCCGGCAAGACCTGGAAAAAAACTGGATTGGAGAAAACGCAGCAAATTTCCCGCATTGTAATCCACCCGAAAAATCCCGACATCGTTTATGTGGCGGCACAGGGCGCCATTAACGGCCCCACGCAGGACAGAGGCATCTACAAGTCAACCGATGGAGGGGCAACGTGGAAACGGGTGCTGTTTGTAAATGACCTTACCGGCTGTGCTGAATTATCAATGGATTACAACAATCCGCGTGTGCTTTACGCAGCCATGTGGCACCATCAGCGTTTGCCGTGGAAGGTAATCAGCGGTGGTCCGGGCAGCGGCTTGTACAAATCAACCGATGGGGGAGATACCTGGGAAAAAATTCACAACGGCCTGCCTAAAGAAATGGGTAAAATGGCCATAGCCGTGTGCCGCTCCAATTCTGAAAAAGTTTACGCACTGATTGAAAGCGATTCAGAGAAAGGCCAGGGCGGATTGTTTGTTTCGGATAATGGCGGTAAAAACTGGACTAAAGTGAGTGGCGATAACCGGCTGGTGCAGCGGGCATGGTATTATATTGAAGTCTTTCCCGATCCGCAAAATGAAAATGTCGTGTATGTGCTCAGCGCTCCGGCACTCCGCTCCATTGATGGCGGCAAAACCTGGGAGACTCTTTCGGGACCACATGGCGATTACCACGACATGTGGATCAATCCGAATAATCCGAAAAATATCGCCATTGCAGATGATGGCGGAGTAGGCATCAGCTTTAACTATGGGCAGTCGTGGTCATCGCAATACAACATGCCCACCGGGCAGTTTTACCGGATTAATGTTGACAATATGTTTCCGTACCGCATCTACAGCGGCCAGCAGGACAACACTACCGTGCGCATTGAAAACATGGCGCTTGGACGGTATGGAATAACGCAGGAAAACTGGACAAGTTCTGCCGGTGGTGAGAGTGCGTTCCTTGCTTTTAATCCCGATGACCCACGCTACGTATTGGGCGGTAGTTATCTCGGAACAATTGAGGTGCTCGACACCAAATCAAATGCCGGCACCAACATCATGGCTGCACCCATCCAATACCTGGGCCGTGATGCCAGCGACATGAAATACCGGTTTAACTGGAATGCCCCTATCATTTGGTCAACGCATGAACCGGGCACATTTTATCACGGGGCGCAATACCTGTTGCGTACACGCGATATGGGCAAAACCTGGGAAGAAGCATCGCCCGATCTTACCCGCAACGAAAAAGATAAGCAAGGCAAAATGGGCGGGCCTTACACAAACGAAGCAGTAGGCGCGGAAAATTATGGAACATTGAGTTATGTGATGGAATCGCCCACTGAAAAGGGCGTTATCTGGACAGGCAGCGATGACGGACTGGTTTACGTTACCCGCGATAATGGAAAAACATGGAACAACGTTACCCCCAAAGGTTTGCCGGAATGCCTCATTAATGCCATCGAAATATCTCCGCATAGTCCCTCAACGGTTTACATTGCCACCACGCGCTATAAGTTTAACGACTTTACGCCCGCTATCTATAAAACCACCGATGGCGGCAAAAACTGGATCACCATCAGTAAGGGCATCCCGGTGGGGGCCTATACCCGTGTGGTGCGCGAAGATGATAAGCGTAAAGACCTGCTGTTTGCCGGAACGGAAACCGGCCTTTATGTTTCGTGGAACGGAGGAACAACCTGGCAACGCATGCAACTCAATTTGCCGGTAACCCCGGTAACCGATTTGATGATCAGGCATGGCGACCTGATTGTGGCCACCATGGGCAGAGCTTTTTGGATTCTTGACGACCTGGCTGCCATCCGTCAGCACAATCCTTCCGAAGCCCGGCTAAAATTATACAAACCCGATGACGCGATCATGGGCAACTGGTGGAGCGCACTCAATGACCCTGCTGAAGATTTTGAGGGGACCGATCCGTTTAGCGGAGTTAATCCCGCCAATGGCGTAACCTTTTTTTATACCCTGCCTAAACTGCCCGACTCGGTGCACATTACATTGGAAATACGGGACGCGGCCGGTAACACGGTGCGCCAGTTAAGTTCCAAAGCCGATCCATCCTTTCAACGCTATGATGGAGGTCCGCGGGCTGAACCCATCTTACCGAAGGCACAAGGTTTAAACCGGTTTGTTTGGGACATGCGTTATCCCACCATGCCGGGCATTCCGAATGTTTACATTGAGGCAAGTTACAGGGGCCACAAGGCATCGCCCGGAAACTATACCGCGCTGCTTCGGCTCAACAAGCAGGAAGTAAAAACAGATTTTACCATCGCGCCTAATCCGCATTACCAGATAGCCCAGGAAACCTACTGGGAATACCATGAGTTTATGCTTGCCATGGAGCAAACCCTTACAACCATGCACAAACGCGTAAACACCATACATACCATGCGCCTGCAACTTGAAGAAGTCTTAAAAGAAATGGGCGATGAGCAAAAATTTGCTTCACTGAAAAACGAAGGGAGCGGACTGGTAAAGAAAATGAAAGCCTGGGATGAAGAAATGGTTCAGCGTAAATCCAAGGCATACGATGACGTAGAGAACTTCCCTAATAAGTTCACGGCAAATTTCTTTTTCCTGTATAATCAAACCGAAAGTGAAATTCCGGGGGTGAATCAACCCTCGCGCGACCGCCATGCCGAGCTTATGCGCGAGTGGAGCGTGCTGGAAACAACCGCCAGGGAAATTGTGGAAAAGGAAGTGCCCGCGTTTTCCCGAAAATTGTGGGAGGCCGGCTTTGGAGCGGTAAGGGTATTGAACAGGTAGAGGTCCGGTCTTCTTGCTTAACTCACAATTAGCGCGCAGATTTGCGCCTGTTTAACGGAATGTTCACTACGTTCAGCCAGGCTCTTGAATTTCTTTACGCCACGCTGCCCATGTATCAACGGGTAGGGGCCACAGCGTTTAAGAAAGATCTTACCAATACGCTGGCCCTTTGCCGTGAACTGAATAATCCGCACCAGCAATTCAAGTCGGTTCACGTAGCGGGCACAAACGGAAAAGGAAGTTCAGCACATTTGCTGGCCTCCATCCTTCAGGAAGCCGGCTATAAAACGGGATTGTACACTTCGCCTCACCTCAAATCATTTACCGAGCGGATTAAAATAAACGGCAGGGAAGTGCCTGAAGAATTTGTTGTAGACTTTGTCAACCGGTTGCAGCCGACATTGAACCTCGTGAAACCCTCATTTTTTGAAACTACCGTGGCCATGGCATTCGATTACTTTGCGCGGCAACAGGTTGATGTTGCCGTGATCGAAGTAGGCCTTGGCGGCCGGTTAGACTCAACCAATGTAATTACCCCCGTTGTTTCACTGATTACCAACATCGGGTTTGACCATACCGACATGCTGGGCGATACGCTCGAACAGATTGCCTTTGAAAAGGCTGGAATCATAAAGCACGGGGTTCCGGTGGTTATCAGTGAACGCCAGACAGAAACAACTCCGGTTTTTCAGGAAAAAGTCAACGCCTGCAACGCGCAACTTATTTTCGCCCAGGATGAATACCAGATCATTCCGGAAAGCCAGGCTTACAGGGTTTTACAAAGCGGGAAAGTCCGGTTTGAAAACCTGAGCCTTCAGTTAGGTGGCAGGTATCAGCAGAAAAACCTGCATGGCGTGTTGGCAACGGTTGATCAACTCATCAGTAAAGAGTTTACGGTTCACGATGCAGCCATCCGGGCAGGAATTGAAAATGTGCTGGTTAATACCGGCCTTAAAGGGCGTTGGCAAATACTAGGCACTAAACCGCTCATTATCTGCGATACGGCACACAATGCCGAAGGGATGAAAGAAGTGATCGGACAGATCATGGCTATGCCATTCAATGAACTCTATTTCGTTTTGGGCCTTGTAAAAGATAAAGACCACCATGCGTTGCTTTCCCTGCTTCCTGCGGGCGCCCATTATTTTTTTTGCCAGGCTTCCATACCCCGGGCACTGGCTGCCCATGAACTGGCCGGCAAGGCTCAGGCATACGGACTTAAAGGTGAGGTGATTGCGGATGTAAACCAGGCCATTGCTTTTGCAAAACAAATGGCCCAAGCTGAGGATTTGGTGTTTATTGGAGGAAGTACGTTTGTGGTGGCGGAAATTAACGGACTGTAAGAATTGAAAAAGAAACAAGAGCGTTTTCGGATCATTGAGCAACGGCTGAATGTGATTGAACCGTCCAAGCCGCATTACCATACCATAAAAGGTAACTGGCATGCGCATTTTGGAAATGACAATCCCATTACCGTGGAGTTGGCCTGTGGCAGGGGCGAATATTCTGTAAATCTTGCCCGCCTGTTTCCCAACCGTAATTTCATCGGGGTCGACATAAAAGGCGAGCGCATCTGGAAGGGGAGCACCTGGGCGGTTGAGCAAGACCTTGCCAACGTTGCGTTTCTCCGCACACAAATTTTATTGATCGAATCATTTTTTGCAGAAGCAGAAGTGGATGAACTGTGGATCACGTTTCCGGATCCGCGGCCGCGCAAGCGCGACATCAAGCGCAGGCTTACCAGTCCGCGATTCCTCGGTATGTACACAAGGATTCTAAGGCCCACCGGATTTCTGCGGCTAAAAACTGATAACACCGTACTGTTTGATTACACCCTGGAAGTGTTGCGCGAACGGAACGACATCACCGGCCTGGCGTTTACCCACAACCTGTACGAGTCGGACTTGCGGGCCGAATGTTATGACATCAAAACCCGCTACGAAGAGGAGTTTGCGGCAAAGGGCGAAACCATAAAGTACCTGCGGTTTCGGTTTTTATGAATTCAAAACTACAACCTCCTCGACTTTGCCTGGCATGCCATAAACCCTGCCGCCCACCAGCAGGGCGCCACACCCGTAGTGCCGCACGACTACCTGCCCGTGCTGAATTGTTTAAATCGAACAAAAAATGAAAATCATACGCCAGCAATAACTATTTCTATTTTGGTGATAATTGTAGGTTACTTAGTTAATAAGGAATTTAACCCTTTTATAAAGGAATTCAAAATATTGAAGTTAAAATTTCAAAACACAAGCTTATCTCCAAACAAGAGACTCTGGAAGGGGTATTAACGGATTTCTTTTACACAAGGGGATGGGTAAGTGGTCTCAAATTTTTAAATCAGATAATAAACAGAGAACAAACAACAATAACTGCCGGGACATTATGGATCATCCGAGTATAAATTCCTGATTGTATATTTACCGCTGATTGAAAGTCAACCGAAGGAATGGCGCTGAAAAGAAACCGAATCATCTACCTGCTCACCGGTATCATCCTGGTTCCGGTGATTCTGTTTTCGGTACTCACCGCCACGGTCTATTGGAAAAAAGACATAATCATCCGGGAGTTGCTCGCTGCCATCAATGAAGACTTCCGGGGTGAAGTGGCTATCGAGTCCACCCGGATCGCTCCGTTCGCCAATTTCCCGTACGTATCCATCGACCTGAAGCAGTTGCAGATTTACGAAGACAAAACCCACACTACCCAACCCGTGCTGGAATTGCATGATGTTTATATCGGATTTGACCTGCTCACGTTATTGAAGGGTTCAACTGAAATCAAGGCCATCAAATTAGCCAACGGATACATTCACCTGGTGCAGCATACCGATGGCACATTAAACCTTGTCAACGCCCTGTCTGGTGAAAAGGAAATTGAAAGCACCTCCGAAGAGTTTCATCTCGACCTGAAAAGTGTTGAAATGATGAACGTGGATATCACCAAGCTAAACGAGAAAGACCAGCTCATGCTGGAGGCCTTCATCGATTTTGCCCGGGCCAAATTCAAATCGGCACCTAACCATGTTATGGTGTCACTTGACAGCAAGTTTCAGTTCAACGTGATCAACCAGGGAGATACCACCTTTATCAGGCATAAACATTTCGAACTGCATACCCAGCTGGATTACATCGAAGACACCCAAATGCTGGTTATTCAGCCTTCGGAACTGAAACTGGAGAAAGCGTCCTTCCGGATGGACGGCCGTGTCGACATCGATGATGAGATGAACCTGGATATTCGTTTTGAAGGCACCAAACCCAACTTTGATCTCTTTATCGCCTTTGCTCCGGAAGAGCTCGCCCCTGTACTGGAGCGTTACGAGAATGCCGGCAAAATTTACTTTAAGGCATCCGTTACCGGAAAAGCGACCAACGGCAACTTGCCCCTCGTGCAGGCGGAATTCGGTTGTGAGGAAGCCTTCTTTAATAACAAAGCAACCCAAACCCGGCTGGATGAACTGTTCTTCCACGGGTATTTTACCACCGGTGAAGCCCGGAATTTTTCCACCATGGAATTTTCGCTCACCGATTTTTCGGCACGTCCGGAGGCCGGGATCTTCAGCGGTAAACTGATTGTGAAAAACTTCATGTCACCGGAGATCGACATGCAATTGCGATCGGAATTTGAGCTCGGTTTCCTGGCCGACTTCTTCAACATCGACAACCTGCAAAACCTGAAGGGCAGCATCGCGCTGACGATGAACTTTCACGACATCGTGGACCTGAATAATCCGGAAAAAAGCATTGAGAAATTGAATGAATCCTATTTCACCGAACTTGATATCCGCAACCTGAGCTTCCGGTCACCTGCCTTCCACCTTCCGCTGGATAATCTGGACTTGCGTGCCACCATGGACGGGCACGAAGCGAAAATTGAAAAGTTCAGCCTGAAAATCGGAAACTCGGATATCAGCCTGAAGGGCTCCGTCAGCGACTTGCCCGCCATCCTGCACCACACCAACATCCCGGTCATTTCCGAACTGGACATCCGGTCGAACCGCCTCGATATCCTGCAACTCACCTCCGGAGACACCCTCAAACAAAAACCGTTCAACGAGAACATCGAGAACTTCAGCATGAAACTGAAATTCCTCAGCTCCGCGAAAGCGTTCACCGAATCACCCAACCTTCCGAAAGGAGAATTTTTTATTGAAGACCTCTACGCCAAACTCATACACTACCCGCACACGCTTCACGACTTCCATACTGATGTTTTTATTGACGACCGGGATTTCCGAATCATCGATTTTACCGGCATGATCGACAAGAGCGATTTCCATTTCAACGGAAAGCTGCGTAATTACGACCTGTGGTTTGAAAACGAACCTTTTGGTGATACCAACGTGGAATTCTTCCTCACCTCCAGGCTACTCCAGTTGCAAGACCTGTTTTCCTACGGTGGCGAAAACTATGTGCCGGAAGATTATCGGCATGAAGAGTTCCGCAACCTGAAAGTGCACGGCTTTGCTACCATGCACTTCAATAAGGGATTGCAATCATCCGATGTTACCATCGACCAGGTTGAAGCCACCATGAAAGTGCACCCGATGCGCGTAGAAAAATTTAAAGGCCGCTTCCACTATGAAGACAAACACCTGGTGGTGGAGAAGTTCAGCGGTAAAATCGGAAAAAGTGAGTTCATCACCGACCTCAATTACTACCTGGGCAAGGATGAGGAAATCCACAAGCGCGACAACTATTTCAGCCTGAAAGCAACGCGGCTGGATTTTGATGAACTTTTCAGCTACCTGCCACCACCCGATAACAAGCCGATGACTCCGGAAGATCATAAGGCCGGCTTTAATATTTACGAAGTACCCTTTAGCGATATACGGTTCGATATCGACATCCGGCAACTGAACTACCACCGCTACCTGATTGACGACTTCTTTGTTAAGGCCCGCACCACCAAAGAGCATTATATCCATATCGATACCCTGTCGCTGAAAGCAGCCGGTGGCATGATTACCACCAGGGGATATTTCAATGGTTCTGACCCGAAAAAGATCTACTTCAACCCGGTGATAACCATGACCGATGTGGACCTGGACAAGCTGATGTTCAAGTTTGAAAACTTCGGACAGGATCATCTTGTCTCCGAAAATCTGCACGGCCGGTTAAACGGCAAGCTAACCGGAAAGATCCATGTGCATAAAGATATGGTACCCATCCTAGATGATTCGGACATTAAAATCGATTTCAAAGTCATAAACGGAAGATTGGATAACTATCCGGCCTTTGAAATTCTGGCGGATTATTTCAGGGATAAAAATGTCAACCGGGTACGTTTTGACACGCTCAGCAATATACTAACCCTCTCCAACGGAGTGATGTCCTTTCCCCGGATGACAATCAATTCAACGCTTGGCTTCATGGAGATCTCCGGCAGGCAGGATATGAAATTGAACATGGATTACTATGTGCGCATCCCCTGGCGCATGGTTACTCGGGCGGGCATGCAGAAGCTGTTCGGTTCACGCAAGGAAAATGACCCAGAGAAGGCAGATGAAATTCAATACCAGGATGAGAACAAGCGGATCCGCTTTCTGAACCTGCGCATCACCGGCACACCGGATAATTATAAAATTGCCCTCGGCAAAGATACCTCCGTGAATCCCTGAGGTTCATCCAGGTCATGGTATCCTAGCTCCCTTCCCCGCAGAGTCTCCGTTTCGGGACGCTGCGGGTTTCGGAGGGACACTACATCTATGAGTGCGGAATGGATTACCTGCCCACCGCTTCATAACAATTCATTAACACCGCAATCAATCCCAGGTAACAGTATGCCCCTACTTTTGTTGCGTAAACGTCTTCAAAGGTTTAGGTATTCCTGGAGGCCTTCGGGTCTTCGGGAATATTCTTTTCACAAAACATGGGTAAACAAAAAAGGCGAAAGCCCGAAATTATAATCCTCTCCGACATCCACCTGGGCACCTACGGCTGCCATGCCGAGGAGTTGCTCCGCTACCTCAAAACCATCAAACCCAAAAAACTGATCCTCAATGGCGACATCATCGACATGTGGCAGTTCAGCAAACATTACTGGCCCAAATCGCACATGCAGGTGGTTAAGCACATAACCGGCTTGCTGGCAAAAGGAACAAAAATCGTTTACCTCACCGGAAATCACGATGAGATGCTCCGGAAATTTGCCGGCTTCAGGCTGGGATCATTCCAGATCGAAAACAAAGCAGTACTGCGGCTAAACGGAAAACGGGCCTGGGTTTTTCATGGCGATGTGTTTGACGTTACCATGCGCTATTCAAAGTGGCTTGCCAGGTTAGGAGCCGTGGGGTATGACACGCTTATTCTCATTAACACCTTTGTAAACTGGTGCCTGAAGAAACTGGGACGCGAAAGAATATCCCTCTCGAAGCGTGTTAAAGACAGTGTAAAAACGGCAGTCAAGTTTATCAACGACTTTGAAAAAACAGCGGCAGGAATAGCGATTTCCAACCGTTACGATTTTGTGATCTGCGGACACATTCACCAGCCGGAAATACGAACCATTGAAACCGACAAAGGTTCGGTGATCTACCTCAACTCCGGTGATTGGGTGGAGAACCTCACTGCCCTGGAGTATGACGGAACCCGGTGGAGCATTTACCGCTACCGCGATGACGTTTATGCCAAATCGGTAAAACTTCCGAAACGACTGCGCGATAAACTGGACAATGACGAAATTTTCAAAGACCTTGTTAATGAATTTCTGACTTCAAAGAAGTGAAAATTCTGTACGCCATCCAGGGAACCGGCAACGGGCACATTGCCCGGGCTGAAGACGTGGTGCCTGTATTGCGGGATTACGGCTCACTCGATCTGTTTGTAAGCGGTGCACAAGCCGACATTAAACTTCCGCACCCGGTAAAATATACTTCAAAAGGACTTAGCTTTTACTTCGGTAAAAGAGGAGGTGTTGACATATTGAAAACGTTTAAGCAGAATAGCTCAAAAGCGGTGTTCAGGGAAATCAAAAGCTTTCCTGCCGAAAAGTATGATCTGATCATTAATGACTTTGAGCCCATTTCGGCCTGGTCGGCCCGGAATAAAAAAATTCCCTGCATTGCATTGAGCCACCAGGCAGCACTGCTTTCAAAAAAAGTACCCAGGCCACAGCATTCCGATTCGCTGGGCGATTGGATACTGAACAACTACGCCCCGGCTGATGACGCGGTCGGCTTTCATTTCAGCCGGTTCGACAAAAACATCTTCACCCCGGTAATCCGGAAAAGAATCCGCGAAGCATCCGTTAAACAAGGCGAGCACTATACCGTGTACCTTCCTGCTTACGATGATCGTAAACTCGTTGTTTTGCTGCTGAAAATTCCAGCCATCCGGTGGCATGTATTTTCAAAACATACCCGCAAACCCTATCACATCGGCCGCGTTTCGGTTTACCCGGTTACCAACGATGAGTTTGTGGCCAGCATGGTTTCTGCCAAAGGTGTTTTTTGCGGTGCCGGTTTTGAAACACCGGCAGAAGTGCTTTACCTGGGCAAGAAATTGCTGGTGGTTCCCATGAAGAAACAGTACGAACAACACTATAATGCCGAGGCGCTTCGCGAAATCGGGGTGCCTGTGCTGAAAAATGTGAAGAAGAAACGGCTTCCGCAGATCATGGAATGGATTGAGTCCTCCAGACCACTCGAAATACAGTATCCCGATATAACGGCCGAAGCCGTTGAGAGCGCAATGCGCCTGGGCGGTTACCCGAACTGATTGGTACCGCTTCTTTTCACAACATGGTAATTCAGAAATAACCTGAAGGTAATTTTTGCCTGCCTACATTGAGCAGGTTTTATGGGTAAGAAAAAAAAATACCGCTTGCTGGTGGTTGATGATGACCTGGATATTTTGGAGTTGCTGAAGTACAACCTCGAACGGGAAGGTTATAAAGTAAAATTGGTATCCGATAGCACCAGGGCCATTGAAGCCGCTGAAGAATTCGGTCCTGATTTGATTATACTGGACATCATGATGCCGCATCCCAACGGAATTGAACTTTGTCGTGATATCCGGAAACGAAAAGAATTCAGTAATGTGTTCATCTTTTTCCTAACCGCAAAGTCGGAAGGGTATTATCAACAGGCAGCGCTCGATACCGGAGGCGATGATTACATCGAAAAGATTATGGGGTTGAGGGCCCTTACCTATAAGGTTGGCTCCGTTCTGCGTAAAAAATTAATCATCCGGAAAAGCATACCCGAATTGCGCATCGGTAACCTGGTCATTAACAGGCGTTCGCAGTCGGTTAGTGTAGGCAACGAACGCTATGAACTGAGCCAGCCGGAATTTGAGTTGCTGTTTTTCTTGGCACAGAATCCGGGAAAGGAAATATCAGCCGGTAATTTATTAGGAAGCATCTGGGGATCTGATAATTATCTGGTGGACGGATCCGTTGAAATGTACATTCAGAAACTGGTGGCCAAAATTGGCGATAACCTCGTCCAGCGAACCACCGGTTACCGCTACCGGTTTGTGTTGCCGTCCGCCTAGTCTTCTGATAATTTTTCAAGCACTCCGGCAAGATCATCGTATGACTTGAGTCCCGGTTTCTCTTCAGAGGTACCTTCAAGGGCAAAGCCATGCACCGGTAATTCCAGTAAGTTTGATTCAACCATCCCTGTTAACTTTAAGAGTACGGGGTAATGGACTGCAATTTGTGCAATAGATTCAGCAGGCAGGTTTTGATCGGCCAGAACGTAGGCTACCTGGGTTTGAATCCGGCCAAGCTCGGCAATCAATTTTTCAACAGGTATTCCGGATGCCGTAACGATCAGGGAAAGTGATGGCAAAGCAATAAACGGTAATTCTGAAAGACTTAACTCAACAAAATCAGGCAGGTAGTCGCGCAAGATCGAATGCATCGTCTCCGCATCACGCAGCCCGTACACTTCGGCAACAACCGAAGGGCCCGCAAACCATCCGCGGATGCTCTGGTACGTTTCAGGACTCACATAACCGGGCTGATCGGGGATGGTATTGAACCCCAGCATGTGCACACCCATGCCGGAACAATAGCGCGCATCACTTAAGTTGGTGATGCGCCCAACCTTTACTGTTCGCGTTAATTTCATAACCTCAGCGGAATAAAATAACTTTGATGCGCGTACTCACCAAATCGGGATTACGTTTATCAATGGGTGCGGATTTACCAAAAAATCAGATGATCGTGAAGCGGGTGGCGTTTTTTTTATGCGTTGCAATCCTGGTAACCCGGTGTACGGAAGTGGAAAACATGCGGCTTAACGGCCCTGACTTTTACCCGCTGGCTGTTGGAAAGTACTGGATTTATGAGGTGATGGAAACAACCTATTCACCGCTTCAGCCGGCTGCATCCGATACGTTTCAACTGATGGTTCAGGTTGTTGATTCGTTTGTGAATACCGAAGGGGGTATCACGTACGTTTTGCACCGCCTGGTAAGGCAGGAGCAGAGTTTACCCTGGCAATTTACCGAAACCTGGTCGGCCCGTTTAACCGACCAGTTTGTGGTTGTAAATGAGGGGAACATGCCATTTATTCCGCTGGCATTTCCACTTCATCCAAACCGAAAATGGAATGCCAACCTGTTGAACGACTTGCCGGCTGATGAATACAAAATTTCTGAAATTCTGTCTAACTATTCCAACGGGTTAGCGGTTGATGTAGCCGTGAACGTGGAGCAGGAAAACGTTGCCAATAATTTAACGTATCGGGATGTGCGCATGGAAACCTACGGGAAAGGAGTAGGCCTGGTATCTAGCATCAGCGAGGTGTGGACCTACACCTGCACCGGGGGCACCTGTACGGGTGTGATCAGCAGCGGCTATAAGCGGGTACAAAACCTGGTTGACTATGGCACGATGTAGCACGTTGGCTACTTTATGCCTTTTGATTTCCCTGGAAGTCCATGCTCAGGTTAACCGGTATATGGTTTTTTTTGCCGACAAGGCAGGCACCCCGTACAGCATAAACCAGCCTGAGGAATTTCTTTCGGGCAAAGCCATTGAACGGAGAATCAGGCATGCGATAACCGCCACCGAGGCCGATCTGCCGGTAACACCAGCCTATATTGATGATGTGCGCAATGCAGGAGCCACCATTTTATATACTACGCGGTGGATGAATGGAGCGCTCATTCAATGCAATGCAAGCCTCCTGCCCACACTGCTTGGGTTACCTTATGTAACCGGGGTGGAACTGGTTGCTCCCGGTTCGCGCCCTGCAAATGGCGGCCGCAAGAAATCAACAAAGTCGAAACTGGAAACCCAGGAGGATGAAACAACTCCGCAACTTTCAATGATCGGGATTGACCGGATGCATGCCGGTGGATACCGGGGTGAGAATATCATCATCGGGGTTTTTGACAGCGGGTTTTCCGGAGCTGATACCTCAGGTCCGTTTCAACATGTCTTTACCGAGGGGCGTTTTAATGCTGGTGCCTCGCACGATTTTGTGTACGGTGGATCCAATGTTTTCCGGCACGATGACCACGGCACACTGGTTTGGTCGGTTATTGCTGCTTACCAGGATGGAACCTTTACCGGGGGAGCACACAAGGCAAAATATCAATTATACGTAACCGAAGACGTTGACTCGGAATACAGAATTGAAGAATACAACTGGCTGATTGCTGCCGAGCGGGCCGATAGTGCCGGAGTGGATTTGATCAACTCTTCCCTCGGCTACAATACGTTTGATGATTCCTCCATGAATTATCAACCCTCGGATATGGATGGCAACACGGCTGTAATTTCAAGAGCGGTAAACTTTGCTACCGACCGGGGCATCATCGTTGTAACCAGTGCAGGTAATGAAGGGGCAAAGCCCTGGCGTATCATTACGGCACCGGCAGATGCCGGATATGCAGTTGCCGTAGGTAATGTTAACCTTAGTGGCACCAAAAGTCCTTCGAGCTCCTTCGGCCCAACAGCTGACGGACGCATTAAACCCGATGTTGTTGCCCTTGGAACTGCGGTAAAAGTGATTAGGCCAAACGGCACGGTGGGCTCGGCCTCAGGCACCTCTTTCGCAGCTCCACTGGTTACCTCCCTGCTGGCCGGAATCTCTCAGAAATACCGGCATAAGTTTAATGTCCAGATCATTGAAGCACTAAGAACCTCGAGTTCACAAGGCGCTTCGCCCGACAATTCGATCGGGTTTGGAATTCCTGATTATGATGCCATTGTCCAGTATTTTGGGCACGACCCGGAAGAGGAGTTAACCATTCAGGTTTACCCCAATCCGTTGGTCACTGACTCCCTTGTAATTGAATCATCGAATCCACTCCAGCTTTCATTCGCGAATTACTCCATCACCAATTCCACCGGCCAAACAGTAACCGCAGGCACAGCAGCCTTTTCGTGGAGCAACCCCCGGCATCGGGTAAACTTATCTGAACTGCAGCCGGGGTTGTACTTTTTGCGTTTGGCTGTAAACGGAAGGTGGCGCACTTTTAAATTTGTTAAACTTTAAGGTCAATTACCGGTCATCAAGGGTTAATGATTTACCTTTGGCGGATTAATTGAGTCCCAAACATGAAGAATCCCATAGTTGCTCCGTCCATTTTATCTGCCGATTTCGCCAACCTGGAGCGGGAGGTAACCATGATTAACGAGAGCCAGGCCGACTGGATCCATATAGATATTATGGACGGTGTTTTTGTCCCCAATATTTCCATGGGCCTGCCGGTGGTTGAAGCCATCGGGCGCCATGCAAAAAAGCCGTTGGATGTTCACCTCATGATTGTTGAACCCGGGCGCTATGTTGAATCGTTCAAAAATGCCGGTGCCGAAACCATCAGTGTGCATGTTGAGGCGTGCCCGCATCTTCACCGCACGGTTCAGCAGATTAAAGCGGCAGGGTGCAAAGCGGGAGTGGCCTTAAACCCACATACTCCGGTTAATGCCCTCGAAAATGTAATTTCCGACATCGACCTGGTGTGCGTGATGTCGGTGAATCCGGGGTTTGGAGGTCAAAAATTTATTGAAAATACCTACCGTAAAGTAACTGATCTTAAAGCACTTATCAGGGAGCGCGGTGCCTCTGCCCGAATTGAAATTGATGGGGGGGTAAACCTTGACAACGCCCTGCCGTTAATGAAATCCGGTGCCGATGTGTTAGTGGCCGGGAACTTTGTTTTCAGTTCAGCCAACCCAAAAGAAGTCATCGGCAAACTCAAAAACCTTTCATAACGGCAGGATTTTTGTTTACTGATACCCGATAAATTCAACGACTATGCGATTTACCGTTCTGTTTCTTCTTGCAGCATTTCTCTTTTCATGCTCACGCACCGTTACCCGTGTAGATCCGTCCACGCAAATTGACCTGAGCGGCCGATGGAATGATTCCGATTCCCGAAAAGTAGCAGACCAGATGATACATGATCTGTTCAAATCCAATGAATTCCAAAAATATGCCAGAGACCTGGGTCGAAAACCGGTTATTGTAGTGGGCACCATCCGCAACAAAACCAGCGAACACATCGATGCCGGGAATTTTATTAAAAAATTTGAAGTAGTAATTCATCAGTCGGGATTGGCTGATTTGGTTGAGTCTGAAGAGTTTCGTGACAAACTGAGACGAGAGCGTGCCGAGCAGCAGGATTTTGCCGACCCGGCAACCATGGCCCGATGGGGCAAAGAAACCGGTGCCGATGTGATGCTGTTTGGCGAAATGAACTCCGAGACCGATGCGTATAACAAAAAACGGGTTACCAATTACATCACCACACTGTTTCTTACCGATATTGAAACCAACAAACGCATCTGGTACGGCCAGAATGAAATAAAGAAGTTTGTTAAAAATTAGGCCCGCGCTGCATGTTGAAAAAAATCCCGGCCATCCTGCTGATGATGCTGAGTTCATCATGCGCTTCGTTTTACGAGACCACCTACGATTACAACAAAAAATTTGAAGAGGGTAGCCTCGATAAAGCACTTGCCTCGTTACGGGAAAACACTCAATTTCAGAAGCAAACCGTTAAGTTTCTTTACTACGCTAACAACGGCATCCTGCTTTCAATCCTGGGCAAGTACGAAGAAAGCAACGCCTACTTCGAAAAGGCTTTTCTTTTCGGGGAGGACTACCGGATAAATCCGGCCCGCGAAGCCGCTTCTTACCTGACAAACCCATCCGTAACCATTTACCGGGGCGAAGACCATGAGCATTTAATGGTGCTGTATTACAAAGCGATGAACTTTTTGAAGATGGGCCGTCATGAAGAAGCTTTGGTGGAATGCCGCAGGCTGAACATACGCCTCCAGCAGTTGTCCGACCGTTATTCCTCGGATAGCAAATACAGGCGCGATGCGTTTGTCCACCTGCTGATGGGAATTATTTACCAATCAGACGGTGATTGGAACAATGCATTTATTGCCTACCGGAATGCCTACGACATCTACGAGGAAGATTACGTGCGTTTATTCGGATTACCGGCTCCTGACCAGCTAAAGGCCGATTTGTTGCGTGCCGCTTGGAATACAGGCTTTACCGAAGAGTTTGAGTTTTATAAAGATAAATTCAACTGGCCCGGCTTTGTACCTGCGACTCCTGAGGGCGAGCTGGTTTTTTTCTGGCACAACGGCCTCAGCCCCATTAAGGATGAATGGAGTATCAACTTTGTAGTGAACCGTGAAGGAGACAACATGTTTTTATTCAGTAATCCTGATTTAAACATGCACTACTCATTTTATGTGAACAGCGATGATGAAAAAGTACGCCTAAGCAACATGGAAGTATTTCGGGTGGCTTTTCCCCGATACCTTGAACGCCCGGTGTACTATACACAGGCCGCTATTCATCTAAGGGATACCTCTTACACCCTTCAGCTTGGTGAAAATGTTAATCGTGTGGCGATGAAATGCCTGCAGGAGCGTATGGGCTTGGAGCTCAGCAAGAGTTTGTTGCGTGTTGCCCTTAAAAAAACAATGGAGTACTCGGCCAGAAAGGAGGATGAGTCGTTTGGAGCGATTATCGGAGCCATAAACGCTGCCACCGAAAAGGCCGATACCCGTAACTGGCAAACACTGCCGCATAGCATTTATTATTCGCGGATTCCCCTCAGCGAGGGAACCACCTCGATAACATTTGAATTAATCCGGCCTGGACAGTCGGACGAACACCGGTTTACCTATACAGTCCAAAAGGGCCAGACACTATTTCATACCTTTACCTCGTTGGAATCAATGCCGGCAATGCGGTATTGATGAATGGGCATTTTGCTGTATTTTTACTGCTTAACCCCGGTTTATTTTCGCTTTTGCGGATGGCATTTCTCACCTTATCAGCATGACGTGATCATTCGGTTAACCATATTCGTCCTTTTGTTTTGTATGAGTAGTCCCTTCGTATTGGAAGCTCAAAAGGACAAAGACGTAAGTATTCCCCTGGATCATTTCTATGTTGAACGGCAGGGCAGCGGCCTGTTCAGAAAACTGGCGAGCAAGCTAACCTTTGGGTTAAGTACAGGGTATGGCTCAACAGTATTCAGGCACCAGGTGGATGGATTTGCCATTCATCAGCCTACAACCGGTGGACCAGTGCTCTTTAACCCCAACGTTCCCACCACCGGGTTTTCAAATTGGTTTAACCGGATTGATTCAACCAACCTGGCCATCAATCCGGGCGATTTTGTGGTGAACTCCGACACGGCAGAGATCGGATTTCGCAGTAAATCATTAACCATACCACTTAAAGCCACCGTGCATGTTGAATTCAGCGGACGTTACCGGATTGGCGGAGGGTATTCGTTCGACCTTGTGAAGTTGGGTGATTTTAAACCGCTTGCCTATGGGGGAAGTATCAGAGACTTTAACCCCGACTTTTCGAGTTTCTTCCTGAAGAAGTATTTTGTATTGCTTGGAGCCTCCGTTTACAGGTATGATAACTACTTATTAACTGTTGATGTAAACATCGGGGGGTATTCGTTGGGTAAGAATTTTGATAAATCAGTAATTACAAGGGGAATATTTTTTAATCTGGGCGTGAACCTCGAACGGGAGATGTCAGAATATTTTCGGCTGTTTGTTCGCCCTTCGTATGAATTTAAGAACTATGACCTTAATTTCACCGAGGCCGGACAAAGCATTAAGCACCGGTTCAATGCCTTTTATCTGAATGTCGGTGCCACCTACCGCATCCCCGAACTTCGCAGGTGCTTTTTGAAAGAATGCCGCATCCAGATTAATCACGCCCATGGCAACCGGGAGTACCGAAGCCAGGTGCATCCCATCTGGAAAAAGCAGAACCCGCATTACGGAGAAAACTACCCCGACCTGATCAAATACAAGGGTAAAAATAAGCGGAAGCTGAACCCGTATTAGTCCGGTAAATCATTCTGATTTAGAGGTTAAATCACTATCTTGCGCCTCCCTTTAAAAGTTGGTTTTTGAGCTGATTTGGGGAGAATTTTGGACGCTTAAACCTCTGAAACGTGGCTGAAGAAACGAGTGGAAGTACACCTGGCCGGCAAAGCATAATCCCCATCAACATTGAAGAAGAAATGCGCGGTGCGTACATCGACTATTCGATGTCCGTTATCGTTTCGCGGGCGCTGCCCGATGTGCGGGATGGATTGAAGCCTGTACACCGCAGGGTGCTATACGGAATGCTTGAACTGGGGGTAAACTATAATAAATCCCATAAGAAATCGGCCCGTATTGTGGGGGAGGTGCTTGGCAAGTACCACCCGCATGGCGATGCATCAGTGTACGACACCATGGTGCGCATGGCACAGGATTGGAGCATGCGCTATCCGCTGGTTGACGGGCAGGGTAACTTCGGCTCGGTTGACGGAGACGCACCGGCAGCCATGCGCTACACGGAGGCTCGGTTAAGGCGCATTGCCGAGGAAATGCTGGCCGATATCAATAAGGAGACGGTCGACTTTCAGCCAAACTTTGACGATTCGCTTACAGAACCGACCGTCCTTCCGGGAAAACTTCCCAACCTGTTGGTTAATGGATCATCAGGAATTGCAGTGGGCATGGCCACCAACATGGCGCCCCACAATCTGGCGGAGGTGGTTGACGGGATAACCGCATACATTGACAACCCGGATATCGGCATTGAAGACCTGATGAAATTTATTCCTGCACCCGACTTTCCTACAGGGGGTATCATATATGGCGTAGGAGGTGTGCGCGAAGCATACCGCACCGGCCGGGGTAAGGCTGTGATCCGGGCGAAGGCCGAGATTGTTCCGGCCGGTAAAGACCGTGAGCAGATTGTGGTGACAGAAATACCCTACCAGGTAAACAAAGCGCTGATGATTGAAAAAACAGCAGCCCTGGTCAATGAAAAGAAAATTGAAGGCATATCCGATATCCGCGATGAATCCGATCGCGAGGGGTATCGCATCGTTTACGATCTGAAGCGCGATGCCATCGGCAACATTGTTTTAAATAATTTGTTTAAGTACACTCAATTACAATCCACATTTGGAGTAAATAACGTGGCCCTCGTAAAAGGCAGGCCGCAAACGCTGAACCTTAAGGATCAGATCAAATACTTTGTGGACCACCGCCACGAAGTGGTCATCCGGAGGGCCAAATTTGAACTGGCCGAGGCGGAAAAGAGGGCACATATTCTGGAAGGTTACCTGATTGCCCTGGATAACCTCGATGAAGTAATTAAACTCATCAGGGGTTCCAAAGATCCGGATACCGCCAAGGCAGAGCTCATCGGGCGTTTTACCTTGTCGGAAATTCAAGCCAAGGCCATTCTTGAGATGCGTCTTCAGCGGCTTACTGGTCTGGAGCGCGACAAGATTCAGCAGGAATACAAAGAGGTTAAAGAACTCATCTCTAAATTAAACGAGATCCTTGCCAATCAGCCGCTTCGGATGAAAATCATCAAGGATGAATTGAACGAATTGAAGGAACGCTACGGAGATAAGCGCAGAACCGAGATTATTCACACCGAGGAAGACGACATTACTCCGGAGGACATGATCCCTAACGAAGAAATGGTAATCACCATTTCAAATCAGGGCTACATCAAGCGCACTTCCCTTTCGGAGTACCGGACGCAGGGAAGGGGCGGTGTAGGTTCAAGAGGAGTAGCTACCAAGGAAGACGACTTTACCAAAAACCTGTTCATAGCCCAGGCTCATAATTACCTGCTGATTTTTACGGAGCAGGGAAGGGTGCACTGGAAAAAAGTTTATGAAATACCCGTAGGGGTAAAAACATCAAAAGGGCGGGCTATTCAAAACCTGATCAATATTGACCCAGGCGACAATGTGGCTGCAATTATCAATGTACGAACACTTGAAGAAAAGGAATACCTGGACAACAACTTTGTGGTGCTTTGTACCGAGAAGGGAACCATTAAAAAAACCTCGCTCGAGGCGTACTCCAGGCCCCGGCAAGGAGGGATAAATGCCATTACAATTCATGAAGGCGATAAGTTGTTAAATGCCTCATTAACAAATGGTAATAATCATATTGTTATAGCCAAATCGCTGGGTAAGGCCGTGCATTTTCACGAACGGGATGTTCGCCCGATGGGCCGCACTGCGGCTGGGGTGAAAGGCGTTACCCTGGATTCCTCTGCCGATCGCATAATCGGCATGGTTTGTATTACACGGGAAGATGTAAATTTGCTGGTCGTTTCCGAGAAAGGATACGGCAAGCGCTCGTCCATCGAGGATTACCGGGTAACCAAACGGGGTGGCAAGGGGGTAAAAACCCTTAATATCACAGGCAAAACTGGCAAGCTTGTTGCGATTAAGGAGGTTGCGGATGAGGACGAGTTGATGATCATCAATCGCTCAGGAATTACCATCCGGATAAAAGTGAGCGAACTGAGGGTAATGGGCAGGGCTACGCAAGGTGTTCGGCTGATTAAGCTCAATGATGATGACCGGATATCATCGGTAGAAAAAATCCAACAGATGGATGATATAACTGAATAAACCATAAACCTGAAAAATAACCTGAAATGAAAAAAGTAGCTATTCTTCTTGTTCTTGCAATGCCGCTGGCTCTTATGGCGCAAAAGCCCGTAAAGCCAAACCTGAATAAGGCATTCTCTTCATGGCGCTCCGGAAAGCTGGATGAAGCCAAAACAATGATTGATGTGTGCGAAACAGATCCAAAACTTGCGTTGGATGCCAAAACGTGGTTTTACAGCGGAATGATTTACATGTCGCTGGATACGACAAAAAATCCAAAGTATAATTCACTTGCTTCCAATGCATTTGAAAAATCACTGGCTTCGTTTGCGAAAGCCGATGAGTTGAACAAGAATTCAAAGAATGAACTCTTTTATACCGATAACAGTAGTTTCATTCCGGTTACAAAAACGGAGGTCATTGACAGGATGAGTGGACACTACCTCAACCTGGGTGCCGCAGCGTATCAGGAAGACGACTATGATGCCGCGCTCCATAATTTTGAAAGGGCCCAAAAAGTTAAGCCTTCGGACACCACATCCTACTTCTATGCCGGTATTGTAGCCAATTCCGATGAACAATATGCCAGGGCCGCTGAGTACATGAAATCATACCAGGCAA
This sequence comes from Cytophagales bacterium, assembly GCA_037443645.1. Lineage (GTDB taxonomy): Bacteria > Bacteroidota > Bacteroidia > Cytophagales > Cyclobacteriaceae > UBA2336. The sequence goes on along the minus strand of JBBINY010000016.1, from coordinate 9,963 downwards.
ACGGTGGAGTTGCCATTGAAGCATACTATGTCAGAATCAATGCGGCTGCGCAAACGGATAAGGCAAAAGCCGTTGACCTTGCACGGGAGGCAAAGGCCAGGTACCCAGCTAATGTTGAACTTCCTAAAATGGAACTTCAATACCTGATTGAGCTGGAACGTGTGCAGGAAGCTAAGGTTGGACTGGAAGCAGCCATTAAAACCGAGCCGAACAACGTTGTTCTTCATTATTTTCTTGCCTTTACAAACTTTCGCATGGGCGACTATGAAGCAGCAAAAGCCAGTTGTGAGCAGGCATTAAAGATTGATCCGAAATCATTTGATGCACAAATTCTTCTTGCAAAGGCATACTATGTGGATGCTGAAAACATCAAAAAGCAAATGAACAGCCTCGGCATTACCGATGCGGATAAGAAGAAGCGCTTTGAACTGGATAAAATGTATGTAGAAAAGCTGAAAATTGCCCTTCCGTATTGGGAAAAAGCTGAAAAATTAAATCCGGCTGACACCGATGTGCTGGATGCGCTGTATATCATTTATGGAGACCTGGACAACCAGGCAGGCATTAAACGGATTGAAAAGCGGTATAAGGAGCTTGGACTCGACAATTAAGCGTTTAAAAACAATCGGATAAAAAGCCGGGATGAATCTTTTCATTCCGGCTTTTTATTTTGAATTTAGTTCATCAATAAACTGAATGTGAAGAAACTGCTCCTCGTTCTGATGGCTACGGTAACCGTGCCAGTTTTTGCCCAGCAAGGTCCCCTTCAACCTGTAAGTTTCTCATCAGTTATCATTACAGACAGTTTTTGGAAACCCAGGATGCAGACCGTAGCTACTAAAACACTTGAAGCCTGCGTACTACAAACTGAAATCAAAACACCCCGCATCCGTAATTTTGAAAAAATAGTAAGGAACCAGGGCGAGCGGCACGAAGGCATATATTACGATGACAGCGATGTTTATAAAGCACTTGAAGCAATAGCATACTCACTTAAAAATTTTCCTGATCGTGACCTGGAGCAACGCGCTGACCGGTGGATTGATGTTGTTTCAAAAGCCCAGATGCCCGATGGCTACTTAAATACCTGGTACCAACTTGGTGATATCTCGAAACGCTGGACTGACATTGAAAAGCATGAAGATTATTGCGCAGGCCACCTGATTGAGGCCGCTGTTGCCTATTACAATACCACAGGCAAAGCCAACTTGCTGAACACAGCCATGCGGTTTGCCAACCACATTGACTCAACTTTCCGGCTTGGCAATAAGCCCTGGTTCAGTGGTCACCAGGAAATTGAACTGGCATTGATCAAACTCTATCACGTCACAAAGAATGACCGCTACCTGAAGCTGGCTGAATGGTACCTCGGCCAACGGGGTAAGGGATACTATACTTACGGTAGCAATTGGATTACTCCGGATTACTGGCAAGACCTGAAACCAGTTACCGAACAAACTGAAATCACCGGTCATGCCGTCCGTGCCATGTACCAATACACCGGTGCAGCCGATGTGGCCTCGGTAACGGGTAATCAACAATATGCTAACGCCATGAATGCCGTGTGGGAGGATGTTGTATACCGAAACCTGTACATCACGGGAGGTATTGGTTCCAGTGGTCGCAACGAAGGGTTTTCAATTGATTATGACCTGCCTAATCTACAGGCCTATTGTGAAACGTGCGCATCGGTGGGCATGGTGTTCTGGAACCAGCGCATGAACCGGCTCACACGCGATGCCCGATTTATTGACGTACTTGAAAGAAGCCTCTATAACGGAGCTTTGGCAGGCTTATCATTAAGCGGTGACCGTTTTTTTTACGGCAACCCGCTCGCTTCGTTTGGTACACATGCCCGGAGAGAGTGGTTCGGTACAGCCTGCTGCCCGGCTAATATTGCACGCCTCACCGCTTCTGTGGGGGATTATATTTATGCAACTTCACCGGATGGATTGTGGGTTAATCTTTTTATCGGAAACCAGGCACAGGTGAGTCTCGGAAAAAATACAATACCTGTTTCCATACAAACAAATTACCCGTGGGACGGAGCCGTAAAAATCAGTATGGATCCCAAACAAAAATTGAAATACGATTTACACGTACGGATTCCCGGATGGAGCAAAGGCCAACCCGTTCCCGGGGAACTTTATCGCTTCAAAAACTTCAATGCACAAACTCTGGCAGTAAAACTGAATGGAAAGGAAGTGAAATGGGTGGAGCAAAACGGGTACCTCGTGATTAGCCGGACGTGGCAGAAGGGTGATGTGGTTGAGGTGCTCCTGCCGATGGAAGTGAACGAGATCGCAGCACACCCCGAAGTAAAACAAAATCACGACCGCATCGCCCTGCAGCGCGGGCCCTTGCTCTACTGTGTGGAAGGTGCAGACAACAACGGACGTGCCTGGGATTTTATCATGAATGCAAACACGAATTACCAGACCACCTTTCAGAAGGATCTGTTGGGCGGTGTAACGGTAATTCAATTCAGTACAACCGGGTTGACCGGTGGAGCATCCGGAGCAGAAGTGAATCCGGTTACCCGAACCATTATTGCCATTCCGTACTTTGCCTGGAGTAACAGGGGGCCGAACGAAATGCAGGTTTGGCTGCCTACGAAAGTGAAAGAACTGCGAATTAATGCCGATAACTGACCACCTATGAACAAAGCTGGCGTTTATAAATTTTGTTGGCTTATGACCGGTGTTTTGTTGTGGTCATGCTCGCATGAACGTACAGTCCGTGAAAAATCCATAACCGAAAGCAAGTATGGTATGATCAAGAACAAGGAGGTTGTGCAATACACCATACGCAATGCTGCAGGCATTATGGTTAAGGTGTTAAACTATGGTGGTACCATTACCGACCTGATGGTGCCAGATATAAATGGAATCTTTGGTAATGTGGTGTTGGGCTTTGATTCCCTGCAAGGCTACCTGGGCTCCGGCAATCCGTACTTCGGTTGCATGATCGGGCGTTATGCCAACCGGATTGCCAACGCACAATTCACACTGAATGGTCAACCCTATTCGCTCAATGCCAACAACAACGGGCATACGCTGCATGGAGGCCTGCGAGGGTTCGATAAGGTGTTTTGGCAAGTTCAGGTTTTATCCGACAGCAGTTTGCAGTTAACCTATCGTAGTCCTGACGGTGAGGAAGGATACCCGGGTAACCTGAACGTTCAGATTGTGATGACCCTCACTTCGAAGAATACATTGGTGTTAGAGTACGCTGCCGAAACGGATAAGCCCACACCGGTAAACCTCACCAACCATTCTTATTTCAATCTCTCCGCAGGGGCCAGCCCCACCATCCTTGATCATGAATTAACCATTCAAGCTGAAAAGTTTACGGCCGTAAACAACCAGTTAATACCCACCGGCAAGTTTGAAAACTCCGTTATGCCGCAGTCGCCTTTCAATTTTATTAAACCCAAACGGATTGGTGAGGACATAGACCGGGTTCCGGGTGGGTACGATCACAACTATGTGATCATGCCCTCGGAGCAATCGCCTGTGTTGGCTGCCGATCTGTACGATCCGCATAGCGGAAGGGCACTTACGTTATTTACAACACAGCCTGGTATTCAGTTTTATTCAGGCAACTTTCTGGACGGCACCCTTACCGGAAGGGGAGGGCAGGTTTATGTAAAGCATGCGGGGGTGTGCCTCGAACCGCAGCATTTTCCGGATTCACCCAACCGGCCTGAGTTTCCGAATACGATTTTAATGCCTGGCGAAGTATACAGGCACACCAGTTTGTACAAGTTCTCTGCGCGATGAAGTGTGCACTGCTGCGTGTTCCGGCACTCACCCTTGCTTTTCACTCAGCATGGATAGTGTGCCTTGCCCAGAATGCATCCCTCACCGCGTTAAGCGTAACCGAAGGAAGAGCAACAGGCTGCTCGGCATCCGGCAGAATCTGGAAGTTCGAAACGCCCTTCGTTGAGTTTACAGTTAATGGCAGAAGTCACCGCTCCGGTGAGGCAAGCCGCCTAACCGTTTCATTAAGCCATGTAACCTACGGTGACTTGGGTTTTCAATGCCGCGTAACGTTTACCAATACAACCACCGACACACTGGTGCTCAGCAACGTGCTCCCTTTCGGGAAAGACAAAAAGGAGGCGTTCATAACCGGAGTAGGATCTCATCCGTTATCGCGCACCCACCTTTTCCTTCCGGGGCGAATTCCGGTAAATGTAATCGTGCCTGACAATGCCTGGAACCTGGGCTATGCTGCCGTTGCGCTCGATGATGAATTCCGACTCTTTGGATTGGCAAGGCGCGATCCGGATAGTTTTGTAAAGGCAACGCGCAAGCGTTTCGAAACCGTAATAGCCCCGGGAGGAGCGGTTAGCTATCATTTTTATGCTGACCTCTATAAAGGCAACTGGCAGGAGGGACTCCGGGAGGTATTTCAGCGGAGGTATTTGTATGACCTCAATTCATTTGATGGTGAACTATATCAACGACCTGATCTTCAGTGGATAAAAAAGGCATACATCATGCATTTAATGATGGCGTGGGATAAAGATTACTACGACAACAACACGAATAGTTTTAACTGGAAAGCTTTTCAGGAACGAGGTAAGAAACTTTATGGGGGTGACGATGTAATCTGCCTGTGGCCCACCTGGCCAACATTGGGACTCGATCAGCGAAATCAGTTTGATATGTATCGCGATTTGCCGGGCGGGTTGGTGAAACTTCGGGAACTTGCCGATTCTCTCCGTTCAAACGGAACGAAATTTTTCATTGCCTATAATCCCTGGGATGAGAGTACACGAAATGAAGGGCACCTTCAGAGTTTGGCAAATTTAATACGGGAAACGTCAGCCGATGGTGTGGTGCTGGACACAAAAGGGGAGTCAAGCAAAGAATTGCAGGCTGCGGCCGATGCCGTGAAGCTAGGTGTGATCATGTACAGCGAAGGAATGGCAGTACCCAAAGATATGCCCGGAATTGTTTCAGGCAGGGTGCATAATGCGCTGTACTATCCGCCCATGCTCAACCTCAACAAGCTGATCCGCCCCGACTTTTCCATCTTTCGGGTAACGGAAGTTTTCAAGGAGCCTGTGTTGCGTGAATACGCAGTAGCCTTCTTCAACGGATATGGAACGGAAATCAACCAGTTTGCCCCCGGCCATCCGGAGTGGGAAGAAGATCAATACCGCTTCCTTGGTCGCACCACACGCATTTTGCGCGAAAATAATTCAGCATTCACGTCTTCCGATTGGACACCGCTGGTGCCAACACTGCGCGACAGCCTTTGGGTTAATGCCTGGCCTGCCCGCGACATCAGCATATACTCTGTTTTCCGTCCCAAGAAAACCATCTTCACCATTTTTAGTCTGAAGCCCGAAGGGTATAAAGGTGCTTTGTTTGAAATGGACCAGGAGGCTAACTACCACTATGTTGACCTATGGCACCATGAAGAAATTATTCCGGTGGCATTCAGGAATAAATTATATGCTCAGGCAAAGCTTGAAGCATTTAATAGTTACGAACTGGGCACCAACAATGAAGGTGCGGTGGGTTGTATTGCAAAATTACCTCAACAATTGCGTGTTTCGCTTCGCAATAACTACCTCAGCATTGAGGCCGGTAAAGGAACGGAAATACGGTTATGGGCAGGCAGCCCGGCTTATGGCAAGGAATACCACTCGCTAACGCGAACAAAACATGAACTGTTCCTGCCCGACTATATCGGCCGGTATGAGGGTAAGGTAGTTATTCAATTGTTTGATGGGGATGAACTGGCCGATGAGCGCATTATCCTTATTAAACCTGGAACACCCCGGCTCATTACTAAAGTTCAGGCCACTGCTTCCTTGCCCGACAAGCCGTTGAACATGGTGAGGATACCCGCAGGGAAATTCAGGTTTAAGACCACACAGGGTGATGCCTTTATCCCTTACCCGGAAGAAGGAGTTGGGGAAGAATACTCCATGAAAGCATTTTGGATGGATCGTGTGCCGGTAACCAACATACAGTTCAGGGAGTTTCTTCGCGCGACAGGGTATCGCCCAGCCGATACCATTAATTTTTTGAAGCATTGGAACAACGGGAACATACCGCCTGGTGAAGAAAACTTTCCCGTAGTGCATGTTTCGTATGAAGATGCTCAGGCCTTTGCGGCATGGGCGGGCAAGCGCCTGCCTACCGAATTGGAATGGCAGTATGCAGCGCAAACAGAGAAAGGCAACGAGTGGCCCTGGAGACAGACCAAACCGGTAAAGCGTACCAGCCAATATGTTACTGAAACACTCACGGTTTCGGCCATAGAAGGAATTAACCCGCGTAATGCCAACCTCGGTGATGGAAAATTATACGCTGTGGGCAAATATTCGCGCGGAGCCAACCCACATGGCTTACTCGACCTTTCAGGGTGTGTCTGGCAACTGACCAACGACATGTATGAAAGCGGCAGTTACCGGTATATTATCATGAAGGGAGGCAGCTACTTCAAGCCTTCATCAAGCTGGTGGTATGTGCAGGGCGGTCCGCGCGAACTGCACTACCGGCAAGCCCTGCTCAGGGTTTCTCAGGGGTTTGAGCGTAATGCAACAGTGGGCTTTCGCTGTGTGCGTGATTAACAAGCGTTTACTTTTAACCTGAGCCGGCATGTACGACCCCAATTCAGCGTATTATTCCAACAACACGGTTCAACTCATCCGGGGAGGAGCTGCTTACTTTACCCTACTGGAAGAGCTGATCGACCGGGCACAGCATTCGGTGTACCTGCAAACCTACATTTATGAAGCCGATTCCACCGGGAAGCGCATTGCCAGAGCCCTGGTTCGGGCGGCACAACGGGGCGTTTATGTCCATTTGCTTGTGGATGGATATGCCTCACAACAGTTGCCCGATGAATTCAGGACCACGCTGGAGTCCGCGGGGGTACACTTCCGTTTTTTTGAGCCACTGTTCAAGAGCCGATACTTCTATTTTGGCCGGAGGCTCCACCACAAGGTTACCGTAGTTGACGGCCGCTTTGGATTGGTAGGGGGGCTCAACATCAGCGACCGGTACAACGACATTGCTGAATACCGGGCCTGGCTGGATTGGGCTGTGCTAACCGAAGGAGAGGTTTGTACAGCATTATATAACATCAGCGTATCGAGATCGTTATCGCCCTGGAGGTTAAAAGGAATTATCATTGAACCGGCACCGCCTTACGACTTGCCCACCGAAGTTTGTCCCGTGCGGGTACGTGTCAATGATTGGGTTCGCGGAAAGCGGGAGATTACCCGCAGCTACCTCGAAATGCTTGATCAGTCCAAGCACCAGGTCATCATCATGTCCAGCTATTTTATTCCCGGACGGCAGATTATGCGGCACATGGCAAGGGCCATCAGGCGCGGGGTGCGCATCCGGGTAATTGTTGCGGGTGTTTCCGATGTGATGATGGCCAAGCTGGCGGAGCGTTACATGTACCGGTGGCTGTTCCGGTTAGGGGTGGAGATTTATGAGTACAACCGCAACGTGCTGCACGCCAAAATCTCTACCTACGACCGGAAATGGGTGACTATCGGCTCGTATAACGTGAATGAGATCAGTGAAAAGGCCAGTGTGGAGCTTAATCTGGATGTGTTTGATCATGCTTTTGCTGCTGAAGTTGAAACCCGGTTGGTGAAAATTATGGTGAATGACTGCAGGCTGATGACGAGCGAAGAAACGAACCAGCGGTTTAAGGTGTTGCAGCGGCTGACGCAATGGGGGAGCTATGTACTAATACGGACCCTGCTGGTGCTCTTTACCTTTTACTTCCGGCATAAGGAATAGAAAGAACTGGCTAAATGTATTTAACATAATATAAATTATATAACTATTGCTAGGCTAAGTGCCTGACCCGCAGTTATATAAAAGGGATGTTGGTGGTACCGCTGGGGATTTCGGTGGGTTATCAAACACTCGAAACAAAAGCCGGAATTTCACCCTTCATCAGTTACCAGTTTTTATTGGTGAGCGGGTATAATTCGAGCGTGCCATTGGTGCCCGAAACGCTTATCCAGGTAGGGTCACGAATTCATTTTAAAAATAATTGAACCATGAAAAAAATTATGCTCTTGATCATATCCTTGTTTCTAATCGCGTGCAACGACTACGCCCAGGATACTGAAGTGGCGACTTGTAGCCTCATTAATCCGATTAACTCCACATATTCCAAAGCAGAAGAATTACAACAGGTGCTGAATGAATTGATTAAAAAGGGTGTGCCCGGTGTTGCTGTGGCAATCTATTCTAATGAAGAGTGGTGGTCTGCTTCTGCCGGCTATTCAAAAATAGAATCGCAAACACCTATGGAAGTATGCCAGTTACAATACATGCAAAGCGTATCCAAGACTTATATGGCTGTCGTCATATTAAAATTATATGAACAAGGTAGTATCGATTTACATGCACCGATTGAGCAGTATTTGCCGGCCAAATACCTTAAATACTTGCCGAATATTAAAAATGTAACGGTTTACATGTTGCTGAATCATACTTCAGGAATACCGGAATACAACTTTCAGCCAGCCTATGTTTCCAAACTTCTGTCACACCCCGATTATTTCTTTAGTAGTGAAGAATACCTCCGGTTTATTCAGGGCAAACCCTTAAACTTTGTCCCCGGCACCAGGTATTCCTATTGCAATACCAATTACCTGCTATTGGCATTAATGGCGGATTCGATTACGGGCAATCATGCCCGGTACATGACTAATGAAATTTTCGACCCGCTTGGCTTAACGGAAACTTTCTATCGGAACGAAGCTGGTTATCTGACCTATCCCTTGTTGGTAAACACATATTGGGATCGCTACAGTAATTCAATTGTTGAAAATGTTTCACGCATGCAACAAACCAATGTAGCCTCTTTGGTTGGTGACGATGGTATTGTAGCCACACCGGGCGATGCGGTACTTTTTCTGAAAGGCTTGATGGAGGGAAATATACTCTCGCAGGAAACACTGGAATTGATGAAGACCTGGGTAAACGATAAAAACGGTAAACCAACATATGGGTTAGGTCTTGATTACGCCACATTTAATAACCAGACCGCATACGGCCACAGTGGTGGTGGGCTAGGGTCGGGCTGTAACCTCTACTACTTTCCGGACCAGAATATTTACCTGTTTATAGCGATTAACCTTGGCACGGTAACGGATAGCCCGATCTTTAAAAAAGCTGAGCCTGTATTGGATAAGTTTTTTGAGGTTTTGCTGAGTGAATAGCCCGGCCGTTATAAACCCGGTAAAACAAAACTAAGCCTGGCTCAAAAAAAGATTTCCTGAGCAAGCCTGAAGGTATTGGCGTGTGCTTCAATGATGTCCCGGAAATCGGCCGAGTATCCCCCACCCATACTGGCAACCAATGGAATGCGGTTTACTTTGGCAGCTTCCAAAACAATGCGATCACGTTCCCTGCAACCCGCCCTTGAAACATCCAGTTTACCAATCGTGTCGGTCTCCAAAATATCCACACCCGATTGGAAAAAGATGAAGTCAGGCTCAAGCTTATCCAGCAGATTTTTCAGGTTTGTGTCGAGAGTTTTAAGGTAGAACGCATCATCGGTTCCATCGGGTAACCCGATATCCAGATCAGATGCTTCTTTTACCAACGGGTAATTGTTTGCCCCATGCATGCTGAAGGTAAATACCCGTGTCTCGTTCCTGAAAATCTGTGCAGTACCGTTTCCCTGGTGCACATCCAGATCCACTACAAGAATTTGACGGGCAAGTTTTTTTTCGAGCAGGTAGTTTGCTGCAATGGCAATGTCATTGAGTAAGCAAAATCCTTCTCCCCTGTTGGTAAAGGCATGGTGTGTGCCACCGGCTATGTTCATGGCCACTCCGAACTGCAAGGCGAAATCAGCACACAGCCGGGTGCCGTTCATTATGGTAATTTCACGGGCTACCAATTGCTGTGTAAGCGGAAAGCCCGTGCGCCTTATTTCCGGGCCACTCAGGGTAAGGGT
>JBBINY010000015.1:47333-52838 GCA_037443645.1 Cytophagales bacterium | reverse complement strand
ATGCCTTTAACCGGGCATCGCGCGATCCGCTGAGCAGGAAACTTCTGCCCGGCATGTACCGCACGGTAAAAACCGAGTTGGTATGTGCCGGTATTTCGTGCTTTACGGAAAGGGTGTCGAGATCAAAGATCCGGATGCAATGGTCGCTGTAGCCGGCTGCAAGGGTGTTGGCCCTTTCGTGAACGGAGAGCGTCCGAACATTTTTATCAGAAACTTTAAGTCGGGCAATCACACTGCGTGTGTTCAAATCAATAACGAACAGGGTTCCATCACCGGTTCCGGCAAACAATCGGTTTCCGGCAGATTGAATATCAAAGATGGCTGTGTTGTTAAGCTTTAACGATCCCACTTCCTTTTTATTCTTCCAGTCCAGAAAATGGATGCCTTCAAAATTCTGTCCGGCAACCAGTAATCCTGATGGTGCATGGAAGTGCAGGGCATAAACCGGGCTACGAAGTTGGGCTATTAGTTCTCCTTCACCCGGATTGTGTAGACTCCATTTTACCACCATCCCGTCACCCCCTGCGCTAAAGAAAAGGGAGGGGTCATCGGCCGGTTGCAGGGTATACACACTATCGCGATGGCCGGTGAGAGTATGAACTTTCTTTACGGTAACAGGCATGTGATCGGCAGGACGGTGTACAGGATTTTTTGCATCTTGAACCGGCAAAGTTGGCAACCGGATGGCAATAACCAAAATGGATGTGAAACCTGCCAGGGCCTGGGGTGTGTGGAAGATTGAGGAGGACGAACTCACCCTGGCCGAACAGGTTAAGAATTTCGAGATGATTCCCGGGAATATCCGGCATCCGGGCAAACGACTTGAATTTATTGCCGGCAGGGTGTTGGTGAGCCGGCTGATGGAAGCTCTGCACATGCCTTTTACTGGCATTACGAAAAATGAATACGGGAAACCGCTTTTAAAAAATTGTTCCTGGCAGATTTCATTAACCCACTCGTTTCCGTTGGTGGCTGCTGTTCTTGATGCCGAGCGAACACCAGGTATTGATCTGGAACAGCTTAATCCAAAACTGATTGGCATGGGTCCCCGTATCTTTCATGTTAATGAACTGCGCGATGCAGGAGAGGATGTTGCAAAGCATACCGTGTACTGGTGTGGAAAGGAAACACTGATGAAAATTTATGGCAGGCGAGATGTTGTGTTTTCTGAAAACCTGAGGATAGAACCCTTTGCGCTTGGCCAGGAAGGGCCCCTGAGTGGCAGGATAATTGTGAATAATACCGAAACCAGGGTTACCTTGCACTATTTCCGGATGGATGATTATGTGCTGGTAATGAACACCTGAACATGAAGTGGATTAGCGTTTTTCTGGTAGTAACGTCAATTGCAGTAAACGCCCAGGTTGTTGCCGACTTCAGCCTGCCCAATGCGGTGGATGGCAAGACGGTTCATCTTCGCGACTATGCCGGCTATGCCGGAGTTGTGATAATTTTTGTGAGTTATGATTGTCCGTTCGATAAGTATTACCTCCAGCGGATCCTTGCACTGGCCGATAAATACCAGTCAACTTTTCCGGTTGTCCTGATCAATTCAAATTCAGATGAAGTGGAGACCGGTGAATTGCTTACCAACTACCTGATTCAACAAAAAATTACAGTGCCTTACCTGCTGGATAAAAATAAGGTTGAGCTGAAAACCTTCAATGCGCGCAAAACCCCCGAGTGTTTCGTATTAAAAAACACAGGTCAGAAATTTACCGTAGTCTATCGCGGAGCCATTGATGATAGCCCGCAATCGGCAAAGGATGTGCGGGAATCATACCTTACCGATGCCATTGAAAAAGTGCTGGCCGGCCAGCCCATAGAAACAGCAGAGCATCGGCCACCCGGCTGCAGCATTCGCTGAAAACTCAATCTTTTTTAGCCTTCTCAATCGACTCCAGCATCAACTCTTTTACCTTTGTTACCCGTTCCATTTCTGATTCGAGGTATTCACGAAGTTCCTCCCCTGTATACTCTTCCGGCCTGAAATCATTCATCCACTGCATCATGGCCTTGCTTGCCGAATCAAGCTGTACTATTTTTTGTTCGAGTTCTTTTCTCTTCTCAGGCACCAGGCTGCTGCTCTTCCCGATGGTCTCCTTCAGCTCACGTTTCAACCGAACGATATCATCCATGCGGGGCATCACCTCATCATGAATGTCCATAACTTTATTGTACAATATCTTGTTGGGATCGTCAGTAGGAGGGTTGCTGGACTGGTTATCCCTGGGCTTGCCGCATGCTGCAAGACCAATAAGAATCAGAACTAACGTTTTTTTCATAGTATTTCTCATGGTTCAGGTAATAAAGGTAGGTTGACAAGACCCACCAGTCAAATCGCCTAACGATCATTTGGTTCAAAAAAAGTTTTGTAAAGCCATTGCACGGTAAACTGAAATCAACTTTCTTTAGTGCAGAATTTGAATAAGACAATGATCAACAACACCCGTTTTTATTTCTATTATTTCTTTTTTCAGCCCCGGCCGGGATTGAGCGAGGAAGTAATTTGTTGTTGAATAAACGATAAAACGAAACGCAGAAAGTCCCGGATAACCTCCGGGACTTTTTGTTTTAACGATTAAAGCAAAGGAGCACAATGACGAAGAAACAAAAAATAAAAGTTGCGATTCAGGGGATTGCCACCAGCTTCCACGAAGTGGCGGCAAAAGAATATTTCGGCAATGGCATTGAAACGGTTGAGTGTCTCTCGTTTCATGAGGAATGCCAGGTGCTGCGAACCGGCAGGGTTGATTTTGCCATGATGGCTATTGAAAACTCCATTGCCGGCAGCATACTGCCAAACTACGTTCTGCTTCAGCAACATCATTTCAGTATCGTGGGCGAGTTGTACCTTCCCATTCACCTGCACCTGCTGGCCTTACCCGGAGTGAAACTGAACGACATTGAAGTGGTTGAATCACACCCTATGGCGATCCGTCAATGTTCAGAATTTCTGCACAGCCTCAACGGCATAGACATCCGCGAAAGCGATGACACTGCGTTGTCCGCAAAAAAGGTAATGGAGCAGAAATTAAAAAATACAGCCGCGATTGCCAATGAGCAGGCTGCAAAAAAATTCGGACTACAGGTGCTTGAAAAGCGGATTGAGACCCACAAGAAAAATTTTACGCGCTTCCTGGTGCTTACCCGGCCGGCTAATGGCAAAGCCGATAGCAACAAGGCTTCACTGAGTTTTGAAGTAGCCAATGAGGTTGGCAGCCTGGCTGAGGCGTTAATGGTTTTTAAAGTGCATGGAATTAACCTTACCAAAATCCAGTCCATACCCATCATTGGCAAACCCAACGAATACTCCATCCATGTGGACGTGGAGTGGGCCAGGAGGAAGCAGTATGATGACGCTATGAAACAGGTTATGCGACAGGTGAAAAACCTGAACATCCTGGGTGAGTACAAACGTGGAAAAATTGAATACACCTGATATGATCATTAAACCATCAGTACGGATTGAAGGCGTTGAGGAATATTACTTCAGCAGGAAGCTGGCCGAAGTGCGCGCACTCGATACACCGGAGGAGCCTGTAATCAACCTTGGTATCGGCAGTCCCGACATGCCGCCACCACAGCCTGTAATTGAAACGCTGATGGTATCGGCCATGCAGCCGGCTCATCACGGGTATCAAAGCTACCGGGGAGTGCCTTCACTGCGAAAAGCCATTGCCGGTTTTTCGGAACAGGTGTATGGCCTTCAACTCAACCCCGAAACCATGATTCTTCCGCTGATGGGCTCCAAGGAAGGGATTATGCACATCAGCATGGCTTTTTTGAACCCGGGCGATGAAGTGCTTATCCCTGATCCGGGGTATCCCACGTATGCGGTTGCATCACAGTTGGCCGGAGCAACCGTACGAACGTATGACCTGACGGAAGAAAAATACTGGACAATTGATCTGCAGCAGTTACGTAAGCAGGATTTGTCGCGTGTAAAAATCATGTGGGTGAATTTTCCGCACATGCCCACCGGAAAGGTTGCGCCCAAAGAGCTGTTTAACGAGTTGGTGGAGTTAGCCAGAGAAAATGAATTTCTGATTGTGAATGATAATCCATACAGCCTGATCCTGAACGATAAGCCGTTGAGTATACTGAGCGTTGAACGGGCAACCGATGTGGCACTGGAACTGAACTCGCTCAGCAAGTCGCACAACATGGCGGGCTGGCGGGTAGGTTGGCTGGCCGGCAGAAAGGAATATGTGGATGCCGTTCTCCGCTTCAAAAGCAATATGGATTCCGGAATGTTCATGGCGGTGCAGCAAGCGGCTGCAGAGGCTCTTCAGATTGGCAACGGGTGGACCGAATCGCTCAACACGATTTACCGTAAGCGGAGGGAGGCTGCATTCGGCTTGCTCAAAATGCTGGGTTGCCGGTGCGATACCGACCAGGCAGGATTGTTCGTTTGGGCGAAGGCCCCTGATGAAGTAGGGGATGTATCACACTGGCTGGATGAAATTCTGTACGAAGCAAAAGTATTCATCACGCCTGGATTTGTATTTGGAAAAAATGGCGGGCGTTTTATCCGGATTTCCCTGTGCAACCCGGAGGAAAATATTCGTGAAGCCGTGAGTCGCATACAGAGGAAGGATCGGATAAAACAAAATCAAATGAACGAAGCATGAAACCCAGGAAGGCAACCGTTGTTGGATTAGGATTGATTGGCGGCTCCATTGCCCTTGACCTGCGAAGAACGGGTTTGTATGATGAAGTTACCGGGGTAGACCGTAATGCCGATCATGCCCGCCAGGCACTTCGCCTCAACCTGGTGGACCGGGTGGAACATGACGAGGCTGCACTCTCAACAGCCGACCTGGTGGTGCTGGCCATCCCGGTAAATTTTATTCAGGCATTGTTGCCGGCCATTTTGGATAGCATCCGTGCTGATGCCGTTGTGGTAGATACCGGCTCCACCAAATCGCTTATCTGCCAGGCGGTGGGTCATCATGCCAAACGTAACCGGTTTGTGGCAGCCCACCCGATTGCCGGAACGGAAAATTCAGGGCCGGCTGCTGCCGTGACCGGGTTGTTCACCGGTAAAACAAACATTGTCTGTGAGTCGGAGAAATCCTCAGCCGATGCACTGGAAAAGGCCATCCGGCTTTTCGGTGCATTAGGCATGAACACCATCTTTATGCAGCCCGTTGAGCACGATCGCCATGTGGCCTATGTATCGCACCTCTCGCATGTCAGTTCGTTTTTACTCGGTCAAACGGTGCTCGATATTGAAAAGGACGAGAAAAACATTGCTGCACTGGCAGGCAGCGGATTTGCCTCCACGGTTCGTTTAGCCAAAAGCTCACCGGAAATGTGGGCGCCTATTTTCGAACAAAACATGGAGTACCTCAGCCAGGCCTTACAGGAATACATCCTTCACCTGCAGCGGTTTCAATATCACCTGATGAAACGAAATACAAACGAAATTCAGCGTGTCCTATGCCAGGCAAACGAGATACGTAGAATACTTGATGGCATTGATATAAACGCAAAACCAAC
>JBBINY010000015.1:34614-47233 GCA_037443645.1 Cytophagales bacterium | reverse complement strand
CAATTTGAAGGAGCCGGATTGGAGGGACTCACGTGGCTGGTACGGGCAAAGCACGAAACGGGGTTGCCCATCGCCACGGAAGTTGCTAATGCGCAACATGTTGAGCATTGCCTGAGCCACGGTGTGGATATTTTATGGATTGGGGCACGCACCACCGTTAATCCATTTTCAGTGCAGGAAATTGCCGATGCCCTTCAGGGGGTGGACATACCGGTGCTGGTAAAGAATCCGGTTAATCCGGATGTTGAGTTGTGGGTGGGAGCGTTGGAACGGTTGAACAAAGCCGGCATTACCAAACTGGCGGCAATTCACAGGGGTTTTTCATCCTTCGAAAAGGGACCTTTCCGCAATGCACCCATGTGGGATCTTGCCATTGAATTAAAGACACGCGTACCGGAACTGGCTATTCTTTGCGACCCCAGTCACATATGCGGTACCCGCGAACTTATCCCGTTTATTGCCCAGAAGGCGCTTGACCTGGATATGGCCGGCCTGATGATTGAAAGCCACATCCATCCGTATGCTGCCTGGAGCGATGCGAAGCAACAGGTTACTCCGGCAACACTTACTAAACTGATTGATGGGTTGATTGTGCGCAAAGCGATAATTGACAACGGAGTGTTTAAGGATACGCTTGGCCATCTGCGCGAACAGATTGACCAGCTTGATGATGAGATTATGCAAAAACTTTCAGCACGCATGAAGATTTCAGAAAAAATCGGGGTATATAAAAAGGAGAACAACGTTACCATTTTGCAGGTGAACCGGTGGGAGGAAATTATTCATACACGCATTGCGTTGGGATTGGCTATGGGCCTGACAGAGGATTTTACCAGGGACATGCTTAAACTGGTACACCACGAGTCCATTCTTGTGCAGGAGCGGGTTATGAATCAGGCTGCTCAAAGTGTAGATTGATTATTGTACCATTTACCGATCTTAGCACCGTGAAACTTGTATCCATTGGTGTGCTGCTATGCATCGCAGGCCTTTCTCAACCGGTTGATAAAGCTTACCTGCTTGGCCGGTTTAATCCGGAATCGGATTCGCGCTTTGTAAAACCAGCCGATGAACACACAGCCGGGGCTGCCCGCAGTCAGCACCTGCGGAAGGAGACCTATGAAGCGTTTGTCCGAATGGCCGGGGCAGCCGCACAGGAGGGCATCAGCCTGGTCATTATTTCTGCTACCCGGAATTTCGAAACCCAGAAGAGCATTTGGGAAAGAAAGTGGAAACAGGAGTCGGCTATAGCAGATGAAGCAGGACGCGCACGCAAAATACTGCTGTACTCCTCCATGCCCGGCACCTCCCGTCACCATTGGGGTACCGATGTTGATTTGAACAATCTGAACAATGAGTATTTTGAGTCGGGCGAAGGTTTAAAAATTTACCAGTGGCTAACTGCGCACGCTCACGAGTATGGATTTTGCCAGCCCTATACATCTAAAAATAATGGTCGCACGGGCTACGAGGAAGAGAAATGGCACTGGTCGTACACCCCGCTGGCCAATGAGTTTTTAAGAATCTACACGCACTCTGTTAGCCTTTCAGATATCACTGATTTCTTAGGTGCCAACACCGCATCGGGCATAGACGTGATCAAAAATTATGTTGAAGGCGTTGCCTGCAAATAACGGCTACTCCTTATTTTAAGTGAATGGTTTGTGCGGGGTAAGCAAACCAGATACCCTCTGCTTCAAAGACTTCATAAATTTTTAAAGTTAACATCCTGACAATGCCCATGTATTGCCTGTAGTCGGAGCTTTGTACAACGAATACCACGTCAAAATTAAGCTGAGTCGCCATAATCGGGCCGTTGTCAGAATTCACTAAGAATTCTTTGCCAGGGTTTCGTTTCCGGTTAATAATTTTAGAACTTACTTTTCAAATTCCCTCCCGCCATGAAAAATTTATCCTGGAAGAAAATCGCAATGGTTTTAGTTACTACCGGTGTTTTTGTTGCCGGTTTTTTTTATTTCAGGCAAAGTTCAGGTACGCGCGAACCCGTAGCGTATGTTAATCCGGCTTTTGCCGAGTATATCACTGCCTATTCAGCCGGTTTGCTAGGCTCAGGCAGTGCGCTTCGCATTGGCTTTGCGCAGGATGTTGCCGATTCTTTATGGGTTGGAAAGGAGGCCACCGCAAAACTATTGGAGTTCAGTCCTGCTATAAAAGGTAAAACTACCTGGCTCGACAGGCGCACGCTTGAATTTAAACCACAAGGCCGGTGGCAGGCGGGCCAGCGGTATGAAGCGAAACTGTTTTTATCCAAACTGCTCATGGTCGCGTCCGACCTGAAAACATTTAGCTGGTCGTTTCAGATTATCGCTCAGAATTATGAATTGGCCATTGACAACCTCAGGCCGTATGTAAAGTCGGAATTGACCCGTCAAAAAATAGAGGGCTCACTCATCACCACCGATTTTGCGCCATCGGATGCAGTGGAACGGAGCCTTGAGGCTTCGCAAGAGGGCAAGAAACTCCCCATTACGTGGGCACATACCGGTGAAGGCCGCCAGCACACCTTTATTGTTGACGATGTGACGCGCAAGGAAGAACTCAGTAAAGTAGTGCTTAAGGTTAATGGCAATGAGTTGGGCATTGCCCGCATCGATGAACAGGAAATTGAAATCCCTTCGCTCAGCGATTTTAAAGTAATGAATGTGCGGATTGATCAGGCCTCAGGCCAGCATGTGGTGGTTCAGTTTTCTGATCCGCTTGCCGAAAAACAAAACCTGGCCGGCTTGGTGCGGTTAACCGGGCTAAGCAATCTGGAATTTCAAATACAGGATAACCTGTTGCGCATTTATCCCCCCGTTCGCCAAACAGGAAGCAGCACCCTCACCATTGAGGCGGGCGTTCGGAACGTCCTCAATTTCAAAATGAAAGAGACATCAACGTCAGAGGTCATGTTTGAGGAGTTCAAGCCAGCGGTGAAGTTCGTTGGAAAGGGAACCGTGCTGCCGGGTACGGATGGGCTTGTACTTCCGTTTGAAGCGGTAAACCTGAGAATGGTGGATGTTCAGATCGTTAAGATCTTTGAGAGCAACATCGTGCAATTTTTTCAGGTAAACGATTTTGAAGGTAACAGTGAACTCCGCAGGGTGGGTAAACGTGTGGCCAGACTGCCGGTTACATTGGAGAACTCCGGTGTGACCGACCTTGGCCGATGGAATCGTTTCACCCTTGATCTTTCAACGATGATTACCCCAGAACCGGGCGCCATATACCAGGTTCACATAGGGTTCAAACAATCCTACTCCGTTTACAATTGCGGTGATAGTGAGCAGCCCGTTGCCGGTTTTATTGAAGAAGAAGACAGTGACGATGATGAACGGGAATATAGCTATTGGGATTCGTACGAATCGTACTACTATGGTGAAGATTATGATTGGCAGGAGCGAGACAATCCCTGCCACTCCTCCTATTATAACGGAGAGCGGAATATAAGGAGAAATGTACTGGCCAGCGACCTGGGCCTCATCGCCAAACGAGGGGGAGATGGAAGTACGCAGGTTTTCGTAACCGACCTGAAAACCACAAAGCCCCTGGCGGGTGTAACGCTTGAATTGTTTAACTACCAGCAACAACTCATTGGCAGTGCCTCTACGGGATCGGACGGTAAAGCCACCATTAAAGCCGGGGAGAATCCGTTTGTGCTGGTTGCAAAAAATGGGGCTCAACGCGGGTATCTTAAACTCACCGATGGCGAATCCTTATCGCTTAGCAATTTTGATGTGAGTGGCGAACGCATTAACAAGGGTTTGAAGGGTATACTGTATGGTGAGCGTGGCGTTTGGCGGCCGGGTGACTCGTTGTTCCTTACTTTTTTGTTGGAAGATAAACTCAAACTGATTCCTGCTGCACACCCTGTAGTATTTGAACTGCAAAATCCGCAAGGGCAGGTTGTTCAGCGCCTGGTGCGTTCTGCTGGTGAAAATGGCTTCTATAAGTTTGCTACCGTTACTGATGAGGATGCCCCCACCGGACCGTACACCGCGCGCGTAAAAGTGGGCGGTGCCGAGTTTGTTCAGCCTATAAAAATTGAAATGGTTAAACCAAACCGGCTGAAGATCAATCTTGATTTTGGCACGGATAAAATCACAGCCGATAACAGCACCATTCGCGGAAACCTGAATGTGAAGTGGCTGCATGGTGCACCGGGCAAAAACCTTCGTGCCGAGTTTGAAGTAATGCTAACGCGTGGTGAAACAAAATTCTCCCGCTATCCGGATTATACGTTTGAGGATCCTTCCAGAGAATTTTACAGTGAAACACAACCCATCTTTGACGGATACACCGATGCGGAAGGAAACGCTACAGTAAATGCAACGCTTACCGCAAGCGATTATGCTCCCGGGGTATTGAATGCCGTTTTCCGCGGTAAGGCGTTTGAAGAGAGCGGCAACTTTTCCACTGATCGCTTCAGTCTTGCGTACTATCCGTACTCTTCGTTTACAGGCATCCGCCTGCCTGCTGGCGACAAGGCCCGCGGCATGTTGCTTACCGATACCACACATCGTGTTGAGGTCGTTACGGTGGATGCGGATGGGAACCCCGTTTCGCGTGATGTTGAGGTAACGCTGTACAAACTTACCTGGAGTTGGTGGTGGGACAACACCGAGGAAAGTGCAGTCTACCGCACCTTTTCTCAGGCAAAGGAACTCAACAGTGGTACCATACGGACCAAAAATGGTAAAGGTGAATGGAAATTTAAAGTGAGTTACCCCGAATGGGGCCGCTACCTGGTGCGTGCCTATGATCCGGTTTCGGGACACAGCACAGCCAAAGTAGTTTATATAGACTGGCCCGGCTGGGCGGGGCGCTCACGCGGGGGCGCTGATGCGGCAACCATGTTGTCGTTTTCTTCTGATAAACCCGTTTACGCCATTGGCGAGAAAGCCACGATCGTTATACCGGGCAGCGCTCCGGGCCGTGCCTTGGTAAGCATTGAGAATGGCAGCCGGGTGGTTGAAAGTTACTGGGTAGAAACCCAGCGTGGAGATACCCCTTTTTCGTTTACCGTTACCCGCGACATGACGCCCAACGTATTCGTTCATGTTACCCTGGTGCAACCACACAACCAAACGGTAAACGACTTGCCGATCCGGTTGTATGGAGTAATTCCGGTTCAGGCTGAAGATCCGCAAACCCACCTCGAGCCGGTTATTGAGATGCCTGATGTGCTGGAACCAGGACAGGAAGTTGTAATCCGTGTTTCAGAAAAGTCCAAACGCAAAATGACCTACACACTGGCCATGGTAGATGAAGGACTGCTTGACCTGACACGCTTTAAAACCCCCGATCCGTGGAAACACTTCTATGCACGCGAAGCGCTTGGTGTAAAAACATGGGATCTGTATGACCAGGTGATCGGCTCCTATGGAGGGAGGATTGAACGCCTGTTGGCTATTGGCGGTGACATGGAGTTGATGGCCAAAGAAGACGATGCCAGGGCTAACCGGTTTAAGCCGGTAGTAAAATTCCTCGGGCCGTTTACCCTTACGGGGAACCGGAATGAACATCGCTTCACCATGCCCAATTATATCGGTTCGGTAAGAACAATGGTTGTTGCGGCTTATGACGGGGCCTATGGTTCGGCCGAGAAAGCCACTCCGGTGCGCAAACCCCTTATGGTGCTGGCTACACTGCCGCGTGTTTTAGGTCCGGAAGAAAAACTCAAACTTCCGGTAACCCTGTTCACGATGGACAAGACTATACGCAATGTTAAGGTGGAGGTGAAAACAAGCGGGCCGCTTCAGGTGAAGCAGACTTCCCAAACCGTTTCCATGGCAGGTTCAGATCTGACCCTTGATTTTGATCTTGAGGTGAAGAGCGTGCTGGGGTGGGGCAAGGTTGAAGTGACGGCTTCTGCCGGAAGCTTTACTGCCAAAGACGTAATCGACATTCAGGTACGAAACCCGAATCCGCCAGTAACACGGGTTCAGGAGGCCATCATCGAAGCCGGAAAAAGCTGGGCAGGTAATGTTGCCCCAGTCGGTATGGCCGGCACCAACTCGGCTACGATTGAAGTCTCTTCGATCCCGCCCGTTAACCTGGGTCAGCGAATGCACTACCTGCTACAGTATCCATACGGATGCCTTGAGCAGATTACGTCATCGGTTTTTCCGCAATTATATATTGATCAGGTTAAAGCGGTAACGGAAAGTGAACGCGTTGCTATACAAACCAACATCAAAGCCGGCATTGACAGGATGAAGTCATTGCAGCAACGGGATGGCGGCTTTCCCTACTGGCCGGGTGCCGAGGATGTTGACAGTTGGGCCACTACCTATGCAGGTCATTTCCTGGTGGAAGCAGAACAGAAAGGTTATTTTGTACCGGGTGACATGATCAAACGGTGGAAGAAATTTCAACGTAACCGCGCCCAGGCCTGGCGTAAAAGTCAGGAGGCTTACAGCAGCGAATTGATTCAGGCCTACCGCTTATATGCACTGGCCGTTGCCGGTGACCCTGAGTTGGGAGCCATGAACCGGTTACGAGAGCAGACCAACCTGCCGGTGACCGCTGCATGGATGCTGGCTGCAGCCTATGCGCGGGCCGGTCAGCCTGAAGCCGCCAAAAAATTAATTGAGAATCTTCCAATGGCAGTAAAGCCTTACCAGGAAATGGGCTGGTCGTACGGATCGGATTTGCGGGATAAAGCAATTATCCTTGAAACCCTGGTATTACTGAATGAGCGACCGAAAGCATTTGAACTGCTCAAGGATATTTCAAATTCGCTGAGCAACAGTTCATACTGGATGAGCACCCAGGCTGTAGCCTGGTGCCTGAAGGCAGTGGGCGCATTTGCTTCGACTGAAAAACATGGCGAGCTGAAGTTTTCGTACACCTATAACGGAAAAGAGGTTACCGCTTCAACGGGATTACCCGTTGCCCAGGTGAACCTCCCGGTGGATGGGGTGTCATCTACCGCACTAAAAGTAGCCAGCGAGAGCAAGGGCATGCTGTTTGTGCGGCTAATTGCCAATGGAGTACCTGCCCGTGGCGATGAACAGGAGGAATCGAGTAACCTGGGTATCAGCGTTACTTATCTCGATATGAATGGCCGTACAATAGATCCCACCCGGCTTGAGCAGGGAACTGAGTTCATGGCCTCAGTAACCGTAAGCAATACAGGTGCGCGCGGAGCGTATAAAAACCTGGCACTGTCACAAATCTTCCCTTCAGGGTGGGAGATCAATAACCTGAGACTGGACGAAGCGACAGCACATCCTGGGGGAGATACACCAACTTACCAGGACATACGTGATGACCGGGTTTATTCATTTTTTGACCTGGGTGGAGGACAGCGTAAAACCTTCCGCGTTTTACTCACTGCAAGCTACACCGGCACATATTATTTACCGGCTGTAAGTTGCGAGGCCATGTACGACCGCTCTGTGTATGCGCGCAGGAAAGGGCAAGTCGTGGAAGTGATAAAACCTGAAGTGCAGTAAGAACTTCCTTTGCGTCTGAAACCATGAAAGGGAAAGTAATTTGTGTAATGTTTCTTCTTCTCGGCTCCATCACCGCGGTTGCACAACCTGCCGATGAGCGTGACGTGCTGAGGTTATTTTATAAGAAATTCGAGTGGATGAGGAGTCATCGGCTTGATTCTCTTCAGATGATGTTGGATGAGCGCCTCATGTACATACATTCCAATGGCTGGGTTGAAGCGAAAAGTGATGTGATCAGCAACTTAAAGACAGGCAAGCTGATTTACCGAAACGTAGTAATTAATGACGCTTCAGTCAGAATCTATTCCAATACCGCCATAATAACCGGTAAAGGAGTATTTGAAGGCGTTATGAATGGGACAGAATTTTCATTGAGTCTTTTGTTTACCGAAATCTACATCCGGAAGGAAGGTACTTGGTTGCTGGCCTCCCGCCACGCCAACCGGTTGCCGTAGTATGCAATAACCTCCATGAAGCACATCAGGAAAATAGTCGTGCTTAGCGTAGTAACCTTCGGGCTGATGTGGTACTACATGGCCCTGCCAAACGATCTTTTCAGGCTTTCTTACTCAACAGTAGTGGAGGATGCACAGGGTGAATTGTTATCTGCCAGCATTGCACATGACGGCCAGTGGCGTTTTCCGCAGCTTCAAAGCGTACCTGAAAAATTTAAGGATGCCATTATTCAGTTTGAAGACAAACGCTACTACAGGCATCCCGGTTTCGATCCCGTTTCGTTGGCGAGAGCTTTAATGCAAAACTTAGAGGAGGGTGAGATCGTGAGTGGTGGAAGCACCATTACCATGCAGGTAGTGAGGTTATCACGCAATCGCTCCCGTACCGTGTTTGAGAAATGCATTGAAATAATTCTGGCTACACGGGTGGAGTTACGGTACTCAAAAGATGAAATTCTGGCCTTGTATGCTTCGCATGCTCCCTTTGGGGGCAACGTGGTTGGTCTTGAGGCAGCTTGCTGGCGGTATTTTCAAAGGCAACCGGATGAGTTGTCGTGGGGAGAAGCAGCCCTGCTAGCTGTGCTTCCCAATGCCCCCTCGTTGATTCATCCCGGCAAAAACCGGAACGCACTTTTAGCCAAGCGTAACCGGCTGTTGGAGAAGTTACATCGGGCGGGTAAGATGGATGTGATTGAACTGGAGTTGGCTAAAGCCGAGGCGTTGCCGGAAAAACCACTTCCCATTCCCCGGCTTGCTGATCACCTGCTGAGTCGTTGCATCAGGGAAGGTCTTAATCAGCAGCGCATCCGGTCAACGATTCAGCGTGGCCTTCAAACCCGTGTGCAACAGCTAGTCAATGACCACGCAGTACGACTTTCGGGAAATCAGATTTACAATGCTGCCGTTGTTGTTGCCCGCGTTGAAACCGGGGAAGTATTGGTTTACATCGGCAATACACCGGGTGCACCGGGTGAGGATCACGGCCAGGATGTTGATATCATTGTTTCAAAGCGCAGTACAGGAAGCATTCTGAAACCTGTGCTTTATGCTGCGATGCTCGATGAAGGGAAAATGCTTCCGAAAACATTGTTGCCCGACATACCCACCATCATTAACGGGTTTGCACCTAAAAATTTTTCGAAGGATTATGACGGGGCGGTTCCGGCTGATAAGGCACTCGTCCGCTCACTAAATGTTCCGGCAGTACACATGCTTCAGGATTACCGCTATGAAAAGCTTTACGGTTTGCTGAAGACTATGGGGATGACCACACTCAGCCAGTTGCCTGATTATTACGGGCTTTCTTTAATTCTTGGAGGAGCTGAGGGTACATTGTGGAATGTTACTTCCCTCTATGCTTCGATGGCCGGGTACTAAACCATTATTTCTCACAGAGCGGACAAGTCCGGTACTCCCCGGATGACTATCATGCGTTAACCTATGTTCAACCTCTTGCAACCAGCCAACCCGTAAATCAGTTTGATTCACCCATACAGGCGGCCGCATTATACCAGACCTTTACTGCGCTTACTGATTTGAACAGGCCGGGTGAGGAAATGGGATGGAGAAATTTTTCCAGTTCGAGGAAAATTGCATGGAAGACCGGAACAAGCTTTGGCTTTCGCGATGGCTGGGCAGTGGGTGTAACGCCCGAATACGTTGTGGGTGTGTGGGCCGGTAATGCCAGTGGCGAGGGCCGCCCCGGGTTAACCGGCAGTGAAGCAGCTGCCCCTTTGTTGTTTGATGTCTTCTCAGTGCTGCCGGCAACATCATGGTTTAACATGCCCTATGCAGAAATGGAGCAGATACCCGTCTGTTCACGCAGCGGTATGCGTAGTACAAGCGCCTGCGGTGTACCTGATACAGTTTGGGTGGCTCAGGCCGGATTACACTCAAAACCCTGTTCATACCACCGGACTATCCACATCAGTGATGATGGAAAATACCGGGTCCATGCTGACTGCAGCCCCATGGATCGGATCCGGCAAATACCCTGGTTTGTGTTGCCGCCCGTTCAGGAACATTACTACCGCGCCAAAAACATTTCGTACAAACCGATACCTCCATACAGAGCCGATTGCGCGATAACCAGTAACCTGGCAGTAATGGAACTGGTTTATCCGAAGGAAAATGCCCGGATTTTCATACCCCGGGAGTTGGACGGCAGCCGGGGACACTCGGTTTTTGAACTCGCACACCGCAACCCGGCAAGTAGGGTTTACTGGCATTTAGACGGCATGTACATCGGCAGTACACAAAACCGGCATCAAATGGGCATCAATCCAGGGCCCGGAAAACATGTCCTTATCCTGGTAGATCAGGCCGGAGAGCCCCTGGAAAGGCATTTTGAGGTTTTATCTAATTGATAAAACTCTGATGTGTAAGGTTTTAATCAATATTCGTCAATTCGTTTCTTAGCTCAACTCTACTTTTGTTCTTGTAATTAAACGATTGTGCTTATGAAAACCCTCAAAAACATGGTGCTGGGAGTAATAATGTTATCCATTTGCTTTCCTGAACACGCCCAAAGCAACGATTTTCAAGGTCATCATTATGTGGTGATCGGGGCTTTTGCCATTAAGAAAAACGCTGTTCGGTTCACATCAAAGGCATCGGCCGGAAACCTTCAGGCTAAGTTTGAAATGAATCCGGATCGCCAATTGTATTATGTCTATGTGCTGACTACCGATGACCGGACCGAGGCCATTGATTTTGCCTTACGGCTTCGGAGCGAATCTCCTTACAATGATACCTGGGTGTTTAAAGGTTTGCTGGGCGAGAATATGGTAACTGCCACCCGTGGTGTTGACATTAACCCCATCACGTTGCATCAGGTTGATCAGGTAGAGATGAAAGATGTCGGGCTTAGTAGTTCCGATGAGACAAGCAAAGGGAACAAGCAGGTGATTTTTGAGGAACCATACCCAACCGGTCAGCCGTCCGAATTATCAACCAGTGAAGATTTATCCGGCAAGAACTTTTTCTTTAAGGTCTTCCGTGCCGATTCCAGGGAATTAATACAGGGCGACATCTTTGTGATTGACAGTGAGCGCTCAAAGAAAGTGGGCTCGTATGCAGCCAATCGGCAAGTAAAGCTTTCAAACCCGAATAGTAAGTCAGGGAATCTTTCAATGATCACTGAAGTTTTTGGTTACCGAAAGGTGCAGCGTGAACTAAATTACCTGAATCCGGAAGCAGAAGATATCAGTGCTGATTCCGATAATAATGTGGTGGTTCCGTTTGAATTGGTGAGGCTTCAGAAGGGAGATATCGCAGTGATGTACAATGTGTACTTTTTTAAAGATGCCGCCATTATGCGTCCCGAATCCCGGTGGGAAGTAAACAGTTTACTGGATATGCTGAGGGAAAACCCAAAGTATAAAATCCGGATACACGGACATACCAATGGCAACGCCCCGGGCAAGATCATTTCAAAAAGTGAGAAGTCAGATAATTTCTTCGCATTAAGCAATACAAACGAAGGGTTTGGCTCCGCCAAAAAACTTTCGCAGGAGCGTGCAGATATAATTAAGTCATACCTGATGGCCAATGGCATTGATACCAAACGGATGCAGGTTAAAGCATGGGGGGGCAAGAAACCCGTGGTTGATAAACTTCACAGCCATGCCGAGAGCAACGTTCGGGTAGAAATAGAAATCCTGGAAAACTAAGTCGCCCTTATCCGGTCATTGCTTTCAGCACATCATGCTGCGTAATGATGTGTACCCGCTGATTTTCATCGCGAACCAGCACGGCTTTGTTAGCTGTGTTTAGCAAGGATGAGAGGACATCAAGCGTGCTGTCTGGGGCAACAAAGAGCATGGGTTTATCCATGATTTCGCCCACGGTTTTATCTTTAAGCTGGGGGTCTTCCATCATCTTTTCAAGCAGTCCTGAAGAGCTTATACTGCCGATGAAGTTATCATTTTCCGTAACCGGAATCTGGTCGATGCCCTCACGGCTCATCAGCAGGATGGCTTCGCTTACCCGGGCATTGCGGGCTACCGTAAACAGGCGTGTAGTTCCATTGCGGGATTGGATAAGGTGGCGGGCCGTTGCCGCGTATGGGGTTTCGGCAAAACCATGGTCTTTCATCCATTGGTCGTTATATACTTTAGCCAGATAGCGTGTGCCGTGGTCAGGCAGCAAAATCACCATCACATCGTCTTTCCTGAGGTTTTCACGTGCATACTCCAGGGCACCGTGAACAGCCGACCCGCTTGACCATCCAACAAACAGCCCTTCTTCACGGGCCAGTTTTCGGGTCATCAGGGCACCGTCTTTATCGGTAACTTTAATGAACAGATCAATCACATCGAAATCAACATTTTTGGGCAGGATGTCTTCGCCAAACCCTTCGGTGAGGTAGGGATAAATCTCCTTTTCATCGAAAATGCCGGTCTCCTTATACTTCTTAAATACCGATCCGTAGGTATCAATACCGACTGCAATGAGTTTTTTATTTTGCTCTTTCAGGTAACGGGCTGTTCCGCACATCGATCCGCCCGTGCCAACCGTAGCCACATAGTGTGTTATTTTGCCATCGGTTTGTTTCCATATTTCAGGGCCGGTTGTTTCGTAATGGGCTTTGGCATTACTCGGGTTATCGTATTGGTTTGGATAAATCGAGTTGGGAATTTCCCGGTTAAGCTTGCGTGCCACCGAATAGTACGACCGGGGGTCATCGGGTTCCACATTCGTGGG
>JBBINY010000015.1:0-34604 GCA_037443645.1 Cytophagales bacterium | reverse complement strand
CATACCACTACCTCTGCCCCGACAGCGCGCAGAATATTGATCTTCTCCTGCGATTGTTTGTCGGCCATGGTGAAAATGCACGTGTAGCCTTTTGCGATGGCAGTAAGTGCAAGGCCCATTCCGGTGTTGCCTGAAGTGCCCTCAATGATGGTACCCCCGGGCTTAAGGATGCCTGCCTTCTCCGCATCTTCAATCATTTTAAGGGCCATCCGGTCTTTGGTTGAGTTTCCCGGGTTGAAATATTCAATTTTTGCCAGAACGGTTCCTGAAATCCCCTTGGACAACCGGTTTAACCTGACAATCGGGGTGTTACCGATTGTTTCAACAATGGATTGATAGATCTGCATGGGTGGCAAATTTAGCAAAATCGGATGGGCTGGTTCAAATGTTAACTTGCTGTGAATCTGCAGCCGAAATGGTTAGCCGGCCTGAAGCAAGCATACTTCAGGCCGGGAACGCAGAGATTGCGTAAATTAAGCTAATCTGTCTTACCTTTATGAATTGAGTATTAACCAGTTGGACTTTAATTGACAGGATCTATGGTTCGGACGTTTACTGCTGTTGTTTTTATGGTTTTCCTGGCTGCGGGCTCCTTAGCCCAGGCAACCTTTACCTCCATTGCCAGTGGCGACTGGAATGGAGGCCTTACGGTTTGGTCGGTAGTGGGTGTTGATGGGGATAACATACCTGATGCCGATGATGAGGTTGTTATTTCAACGGCCCACACCATTAATATGAACGTTAATGCTGCATGCAATACGCTTACGTTAAACGGAACGGCTAACCTGTTCTTCAATACCAATACCCGTACCTTGAATGTAAACGGGCTGATGACCATGAACGGCAACAGCCAGGTTACGGGTAACAATAACAACCGCATCTTAAATCTCAATAATAATTTTACAATTCCAGCCGGCCAAACGGGCTCCTTTGGCGGGGTAAGGGTTGTTCAAAACGCTCCTAATACATTCGTAGTGAGTGGCACATTCGTACCGTCAAGTGCCACGGGCACTAAAACCCTCGGTGATGTTACGTTAAATTTATCGGCTACCTGGTCGGCTACGGCCAACGAATCGTATACAACAAATAATTTCACAACATTTAACGGGGCAAATATTGATGGAAGTTCAACTGCTTCCATCGTTGTAAACGGCAATTTTCTGGTTCAGCCGTCTTCTCCTGGCCTTCGGTTTACCCTGGGGCGGATCAATTTCAGGGTGAACGGTACTACCACTGTGGTTGCCAACGGCTATTTGGAGTTTACTAACTCCAATGCAGGCACCAAGCGTTTTGAAAATACGATAACGGTTAACCTGGGCGGAACCTGGGACAATACCGTGGGGGAAGACCCTGTGGTGAATTGCAGCATAGTAAATAACGGAGTATGGCCCGTACCCACCGGTGGCAATGGCCGGTATGATGTAATTGCCGGAGGCAGCTATACCTACTCAGGAAATGCAGAAATTGGAATAACCCGGTTACGCCTGCAAAATGCCAGCACCGTTACTAACATCGGCACGGTACGCCTGACACGCGCAGGTGGGCAGAACCTGAGCGTTGAAAACGGATCGACATTTATCAATGGCAATGGAACATCGGGCTACCTGATTATGACGGGCGATGGTGCCGTAGTAGACGTTGTAGGCGCTTTAAGCAGCGTAAACTTTTCAGCTCCCAATAATATTGTTGAATACTCAGGGGCTGTTAATCAAACTATTCACCCTACGGTTTACCATCACATGAATGCACTCAACGGGAGCACTAAAACCATTAACGGAACCACCACCGTTAACGGTAATTTTACCATCAACTCCACTACTCTGGTGGACGTTGCCGGTGGAAATGATTTAATCGGCACCGGTAATCTAGTCATGACCGGCACAAGCCGCATTCGCATTTCTTCTGCAGGAACGGTTCCTGCATTAACAGGAATTGCTCATTCGCTGGCAACCGGAACAATTATTGAGTTCAACAGGGGCGGAGCTCAAACAGCGGCATCAAGCGCTGTATACCCTTATCAAAATCTTCATATTACCGGGGCGGGTGGTTCGGCTGTAAACATGGCGGCCGTTACCAATATTGCAGGTAACCTAATCATGACCAACCAGGGCACCATAAACAGCAATGCTGTGCTTACCATTGGCGGAACATGGAATTATACATCAAGCGGGACTTCCGTGCTTGCCAATGACGTAACTACCTCAAATTTCATTTTTGCCAATGGAGGGCTTAATTACAGTGGCAGAACAATCACGATTAACGGTAATGACGGTACCTGGACATTTAATGGCGGAGGTGGTGTGTTTACCACTAATGCAACCAGCCGGGTAAGATTTTCAACAGGTACCAACCAGCAAATAACAGGGACATCTGCAACAACGTTTTCAAATCTTGAAGTAGATAACCCCAACGGGGTTACCCTTAACGGCCTTAATGCTACGGTAGCTACGGATTTGTTATTTACAAATGGAAACCTTTATACGGATATCAATATTATCATTATGGCCTCTGCCGCGGCAACGGTAACACCTACGGGCGGTTTTGTAGAAGGAAACTTACGGAAGCCTGTTATTGCCGGATCGCCCGCTGTATCATTTGAAGTGGGCACAGGAACTGATTATTCGCCAGTGAATTTTTCTTTCAACACCGTTAGTGTAGCCGGAAACTTTACCGTGTCCGCCACCTCAGGAGATCACCCCGATATCAATGGATCAAACATTGAACCTAATCGCAGTGTAAACCGGTTCTGGTCAGTTACCAATAATGCCACCACATTTGTAAACCTTAGTGCTACATTTAACTTTGTAGCCTCCGATCTTGATGTCCTGGCCGACTTCACCAATTTCGCTGTGCGAAGGTATGACGCCATCAACTGGGCTACCTCAACAACAGGAACACGCACAGCAACATCAACACAGATTACGGGGGAAGTGGCGGCCAGTCTGCCCAGCGGGGCAGCACGTTTTTACCAGGTAGGTGAGCTGATTAATACCAGCGGAACATTCAACCGGTTAACCGGTGCCAACAACTGGAGTAACCCGGCCACCTGGATTCAAAACCGAACAGGTAATATTCAGTTTGTTGCCGGAAGCACCGCAGTAACCGGAACCGGAACACTGTTTACAACCGAACTGGTTGTTGGCGATGTGCTGATCATCCAAACAAGCCCGGGTACAGTTCGTGGCACTGTACAGTCAATTACCGATAATGGGAATCTTGTAATAACCACCAATGCTGCGGCAACCAGTAGTGGAGGTTACGGACGTCAGTATGTTCCCAACACCATTAATGATGCAGTAACCATAGGGAACTCCAACATTGTGCCCGATGCAACCACCACGATAACCCTCGATATGAATGCCACGGTGAATTCATTGGATATTAATACCTCCTCCAGTGCACGCACCACAGCACAAGTACTTACGCATAGTGGGACAAATTCTCTTACGGTGCAAACCAATGTACGGGTGAATCAACCCGGAGGGGCTGGTGTCACCACCGATGTTTGGAACCTGAATGCGGGAAGTGCCACAACCGGGGGCAATGTTCAGATCGGATCAGGCATAAATAACGCCAACCTGCTGGCACGGGTAAACATTACGACTGGAACACTGAATGTGGGCTCTAACCTTGTATTCAACACCTCCAATAATGCTGGCCGTGAGTCAACAGCGGTGTTGGATATGACGGGCGGAAACGGCCGGGTGAATTTATCCGGGCAGCTATCGTTTGTTAATAACCGGGGAACACTTTCGGCTGGTACCTCGGGTAGCGTATTCAATTATAACCGGAGCAGCGGTGGACAGTCGGTAGCATTTCCTACCGCAAGTTCTGCGGCATGGGCCTATCATAATCTCTACTTAAATAATACAAGCCCTTCTGCTATAAATTTACTGGCTAATATTACGACTACTAATGTGACTGGTGATTTGCGGGTTCAAAGCGGACGATTTGAAATCGGTAATCAGTCGATAACCGGAAATGCCTCTCGTATTTTTCAGGTTGCTCCCGGTGCTACATTTAGAATGGTTGGGAATCAAGGTGTGCCTACGGGTTTCGGAACGTTTGACCTGGGAACCACCTCTCCGTTCGGCACGGTTCAATATCAAAACTCCAATGCACAAACAATCGCGAATCATAATTATGGAAATCTGGTTGTCAGTTCAAGTCAAACCTTTTCTATTCCCAATGTAACCATTTCGGTCGCTAATAATCTGACATTAGGCAACGGAGCGAACAATCCTGTTTTGCAGAGCGCGGCAGGTGGTGCCTCGGGACTAACTGTTGCCGGAAACCTTACCATTAGCACCGGGGCTCGGCTTCGTGCTGATAATAACGGAACCATTTCAACCATTACCATTGGCGGTAATTGGGTTAACAATTCAACTACGGGTGGTAGTAACGGATTTGATGAAGGAACCGGTGCGGTGGTGTTTAACAGTCCGGCTGCAAACACGCTGCAGACCATTGGCGGAACAACGGCTGAAACCTTTTACAACCTCACCCTCAATACTAGTGCTGCAACGGATGTGGTCAGAATCCTGAACATCACCACCGTTAGCAATATCCTTAACCTGGTGCAGGGCGAGCTTGACATAA
Source organism: Cytophagales bacterium (assembly GCA_037443645.1). GTDB lineage: Bacteria > Bacteroidota > Bacteroidia > Cytophagales > Cyclobacteriaceae > UBA2336. The sequence goes on along the minus strand of JBBINY010000015.1, from coordinate 30,005 downwards.
ACTCGCTTAGCCTGAGTGTTACCAATAACAACACCGGGGCAATAACCCGCACGAGTGGATATATTAAGAGTGAAGACAATACCGATCCGTATGGAACACTCCGGTGGCTGACAGGATCACTAACGGGGTCATTCGTTTATCCGTTCGGTAAATCAAGCACGGAGTATATACCGTTTACACTCAATATAACGGCAGCCGGTGCACCGGCCACCGGAACGGTGGCCGTATCAACTTATCCTACAGGAACGAACAACACCCCGTATCCAACGGGTGTTACGAATCTGAACGGAACCAGCGGTGGGCTTTCGGTTGTGGACCGTTTTTGGGTGATTACACTTAACGGATATACCACCACACGGCCTACCTCAACCATGACCTTCACGGCTACAACTGCAGAAATTGCAACTACCGGAGCAACCACGGTGAATGCCCAACGCTGGGCACCATCCAATACCTGGGAGCCGGCATTGCCCGGTCAGGTGTATAACAGCGGAGCCGGAACGGTAACGGTGCCTGGCGTTAACCAGTATTCACCATGGACACTGGCCGATATTGCAGCACCTCTGCCCGTTGAAATGAAATCCTTTGAACTGGTTGCCCATCCTGATTTTGTTGAAGTGAAATGGGTAACAGCCTCCGAATTGAACAATGATTTCTTTACTATTGAAAAGCGGTTTGAAGATGCGGAGACGTTTGGGCACGTTGCCGTAGTTGCCGGGGCAGGAACGACCGCCAGGGAAATGCGGTATCGCCATGACGATCATTCTGTTTCACCAGGTACATGGTACTACCGCATTAAACAAACCGACTTTGACGGCACTTTTACCTATTCAGCAGTAAAGTCAGTTGCGGTTTCCGGCCAGGGATTCCGGCAGGTGTATCCCAACCCATCGAATGGTGAATCCTTTGCCGTTAAATTAACGGCTTCGGAATTGAACAGGCCTATGATTCTTTCCGTGGTGGACATGCAGGGCAAAGTGGTTTACACACAGAACATTCAGGTTAACTCGCTTACAGAAACTATCACCCTTCCAGGCCGGCTTTCCCATGGTGTTTATGTGGTGGTGTTACAGAGTCCGGTTGCTGTTAGCCGGCACAAACTGGTGGTCCGATAGGAACTTTTTTCAGACCGGGACACCCGCCAGCAGGTAGAGCACCGCCATCCGAATCGCCACCCCGTTTTCAACCTGATCAAGGATGATGGAGTGTGCCGAGTCGGCTGCATCGCTGCTTAATTCAATGCCGCGATTAATCGGTCCCGGGTGCATGATGACGATCGGATTTTTAAGGGAATCAAGCAGGGATTTGGTGATGCCGTAATACAGGGCGTATTCACGCAACGATGGAAAGTATTTTATTTGTTGCCGCTCAAGCTGGATGCGGAGAACATTGGCAACATCACACCATTCAAGTGCTTTTTTTACGTTCAGTTCAACTTGTACATTCAGGTCTTTAATGTATTTCGGCAACAACGTTGGCGGGCCGCATACCATTACCTCGGCACCCATTTTTTGCAACGCGAAAATATTGGACAAGGCAACGCGTGAGTGAAGGATGTCTCCGATAATAGCCACTTTCTTACCGTCTACACTTCCCAGCTTTTCCCGGATAGAGTAGGCATCCAGCAAAGCCTGTGTGGGATGTTCGTGCGTGCCATCGCCTGCGTTGATAATGTTTGCCTGGATGTGCCGGGAAAGAAAGTGGGGCGCACCCGGACTGGCATGACGCATGACCACCATATCAACCTTCATGGCCAGTATGTTGTTCACCGTATCCAGCAGCGATTCACCTTTCTTAACCGAACTTGTTGATGTTGAAAAATTAACCACATCGGCCGAAAGACGTTTCTCGGCCAGTTCAAAGGATAGGCGGGTTCGTGTTGAATTTTCGAAGAAAATATTGGCGATGGTTACATCGCGCAGGGAGGGTACCTTCTTTATTGGCCGGTTCAGTACATCTTTAAACGTGTCGGCTGTTTCAAAAATAAGTTGAATGTCGTTTTCGGTGATGTCTTTAATTCCAAGCAAATGTTTTTGACTGAGTTGCGACATGGTTAATCTTTATTTACCAGCCATATTTTATTCTGACTATGGCCCTGGGCCACCAGTTCAACCAACACTTTTTGTGAAAGCACCGTATTCACTGTTTTTCCAACATAATCGGGTGCAATCGGAAGGTCGCGGTTATAGCGCCTGTCGATCAGCACAAGTAATTCAACTTTTGAAGGCCTCCCGAAGGCGATCATAGCCTCCAGGGCTGCACGTACCGTGCGTCCGGTAAACAATACATCATCAACAAGGATTACTTTTTTCTCCTCAATGATAAAGGGTATCCGGATTTCGCTGGCCTTGGCAATTTCCCTTCTCCTGAAATCATCGCGGTGAAAAGTAACATCCAGATATCCGATTGGGATTTCCTTGCCAATCAGTTTCCTGAGTTTCTGATGAATCAGGTCAGCTAGGAAAATTCCGCGCGGCTGAAGGCCGATAAGGACCGATTCATCAAAATTACCGTGGTTTTCAATGAGTTGCTGGCAAAGGCGGCTTATGGTAATATCCAGCAGATCGGAATCAAGAATGAGTTTTTTCTGCATAAGCCGGGGCAAATATAATTGATTATGCGGATAGTTACCGGTAGCTCACCCTGTTCACGAAGAATACCCGTTGCCTGGAGCGTGTCAGTGACCGGCTTGGGGGGCGCTCAACACCGTAAGCCAGAAATGTGCCTTCGTACCAATATTCCAGTTTTTTAACATCATTATTATCCTCCATAGCGTCCACTTCGTAGTTAAGGTTTAACCGGTTGTAGTTTTTGCTTTCCAGTACTTTGTTCCCTTGAATGAGCTTTGTCCGGATGCGATTATCAAACAGGTAAAGCAAAGCAATGCGGTTATTCCGGGCATCCATTTTTACATATTGATCCAGGGTAAAGGTTTTAATGTCATTGATTTCAAAGCTGTTGTCCCACCGGAGCTTTCCTTGCTTGTCAAATCCGATAAGGATGGCATGGGTGTAACGGTATCCATCGAAAACGTAGGGTACGGCAAAACTTGTGGCAAGCCCGTAGTTGTTCTGCTCATCGCGTTTGTACACCGGGTAGAAAGCTTCGCCTAAAAGCAGAAGTTGGTTGTTGTCAATGACCAGTTCGTGTACCAGAATGCGGTATTGCAACTTAATTTTTTTTCCCTTGATTTTCTTTCGTGTTATTTTTTCCTGAAGGCTTCTCTGTTTTTTTGCTTTCATATAGCTGAAAAAGTTCTCCAGGTCGGTAAACGGATAGGTGTATTGATTTTGTTCACCATCCCCATTCAGGGTGGCAATGAACAAACCTGTTGAGTACTCCGAAGTTCTGTTCCCATAGGTGCCGGCAATAACCAGGTTATCGCTATCTGTTTTAATTGCTTTTCCGAATAGCATGCTGGTATTTTCAGGAGGGACGAGTGCAATATTTTGTTTCAGCATGCCCTGCGGGGCATAATCTTTTATCCAGATGGTTTTTTGTTTGGCCCAGTTTTTTGCGCCAATGAGTACCTGAAAACCCCCATCATCGTTTACACGAATCTGCAGCAGTTCACCGGTCTCGTTGAACAAGCCGGGCAACACGTTGGTTTTTTGACTGGCAAAATTATAGAACAACACAATGGGAATACGGCCAATGTAGTAACCCCCGATGAGCACACCCTTTTCGGTTACCTCAAAATGTGTTGGTAAAAATGGAATATAGTTTTCAATGGTATACCTGTTGGCGGAGCCATCATTCAGGTTAATGATATAAAGGTGGAAGTTAATGGTTGTAAATTCGCGATTGTAGAACAGCATGTACTGATTTTGGGCCAATGTACGCTGTTGGCTAAGAACAAATTTTCGCTCCAGCTCAAGTTGATTTTTCCACTTCTCGTTGAAAGCCGTGTCCAGGTAAATCAAGTCTAGGTAGTCTTGTTTTTTTAATGATGCATACCGGTAAATAAGGGCTCCGTTGGTTTTTGCAGGGGCTACATTATACTCGGTATCCCTGTCGGTTATGGTGATTGCATACCGCTTGCTTTGATACAGCTGGGCTGTACTGACTGCCGCAAAAAGACATGCCAGGTTAGTGAACAACAATCTTGTTAACATAGAAAACTCGTCTTGTCCCTTCTTCCCCGGCTGCATTACTTCGTACAGTCTGAGTTCCCCAGGCATAAAAACTCGATTGATACCAATGCCGTGCAACTCCATGTTGCCCGGGTTCTGAGCGCAATTCATCCATATCGGATTGAAGCCGAAGGTGCTCAGATAATTCGGTTGACTCACCGGTGTCCAGATTGATTACCTTAAGTCGGATGGTAGATTCTTTTTTGTACATAAAGTACAGGGACTGTGCTGTCAGGCAGAAGTCGGTTATCTGCTCCAGGGAAGGCATCCGGATGTTATCCAGTTCCATAACCTGATCCCATGCAATGGATCCATCGGGTGTAAACGAAGTTAAAATGGTACGTGTAATCTTCATGTCTTCGGACGATCGTGTAGTATTGTTGTCATAATAATAGGGATTGTACATCCGGTTATAGTATGACGGATAATTACCGTAAAAAGGTCCATTGTAAGAGTAAGGAGTTGGAAAGGGTGTGTAATACGGATAGTCCCTGAACTGCGAAGATGCAGAAGAGGGGATATACACTTCAGATAACAAAAGAAATCCTTTTGGGTGCTCTACAATTTTTACCGGACGAACATAATTGATATAATCAGGAATTCTTCCGGCCTGAAGGGCCGCTTTTGTTTTTTGTGTAATCCGTTTTTGTTTACTCTCCTTCAGATTGCTCAGGTACTTATCCATTTCAGCAAAAGCAGTGTAGATAATATGCTGATCGGTGAACGGGTTAACCGGAACGCCATAAAACCCGGCAGCCTGCCGAGAGTTCATACTTCCCCACGTACCGAGGAGCATCAAATCATCACGAATAAGCGAACTTACAACTGCAGTTTGCAGCGATTTCTTTCCTTCAATGGCTATCACGTCTTCCAGCAGTTCTTTTCCGGATGAATCAAATACCCTAAACACCAGCTTTCGGTTATCGCGCTGGCTGCGATCAACCAGAATAACACTAAAGGTAGTATTCTTGTTTCCGCGTAACTCCACAAGCTCGGTTTCTTTTTGAAAGAAGCCCGGCAAAACTTTCATGCTTTGTTGTTCAGAAATAAACAAAAGAGCAGCCGGTTCGCCCGTAACATATCCGCCAAAAACAAAATTAGGTCCTGCTTTGCTGAAGTGGGAGAGTGTAATAGCCAGCTCAGGTTTGATTTCGGTTCGTTTAATTTCGGCTGTGCGAAGGTTCACTGCAACAAGGTCGAGAATGGTTTTAATGCTTTCTTCTGACCGAAACAGTAAGTAGAAGAATGCTGAATCGAATTCATGGCCGATAAGGTTTTTCCGCTGATCAATTTCAATGTCAAGGGTATGGCGCTCGGTCAAGGTGGTATCGAGCAATAGAAGTTCCCACGTGCGGTTGCCGGCTTTGTAGCGTTTGGTTTCGCGTATCAGGGCTAAACCATTCTCTTCAAGAGAAATGACAGAGTAATCCTCGTCATTGAATTTCCTTTCTTTTTCAAAGCGGTAAGGCTGCACTACCTGTGCCGGCATACCCTGCCAGATCAGGCAGGCAAGAAGCATAAGAATATACAGGCCGGACGACCTCATTTTTCCCCACTGGTTTTTAAAATGATTTCAAATTCCTCCGGTAGCACCGGCTGAACGGATAATCGCGCAACCCTAACGAGGGTCATGGATGCCAACTTTTTGTTGGATTTTACTTCTGCGAGTGTTACCGGCCGGGAAAGTTTTTTATAAGGAGAAAGTTCAACGGCAACCCACTCATGGTCTTTCGGGTCTGGAAATGCTTCGCGGGTAATTTTAGCCAGGCCGATAATGGCTTTTTCATCACCGGTGTGATAAACAAAAACCAAATCGCCTTTGGCCATTTTTTTCAGGTTACTGCGGGCCCGAAAATTCCGGACACCGTCCCAGGTTGTTTTTTTATCATCAACAAGATTATCCCAGGAATAGGTTTCAGGTTCAGTTTTAACAAGCCAATAGTTCATGGTACTTCGTTTCAGGCGAAGGTAGCAAACTTAGGCAAGAGAATCGGCCACGCGTTGGTTAATAGGCGCGTACCAGTTTGCCCTCCATGAAATTTGCGTATGAACGGTTGGCTACTTTATGTCCCCCGGGTGTCGGATAATCTCCTGTAAAGTACCAGTCGCCCAGGTGGTGGGGGCATGCTTTGTGCAGGTTATCAACGGTTTGGAAAACTACTTCCAGTTCAGCCTTCATATCAGCCGGTTTGATAATCTCGGCAATCTTCCGGCTAACCTGTTCGTATTCAAATTGCTGGTAGAGTTGTTTCACATAGTTTTCCGGATGGGATTCACTGGATGAATGGATGCACTTTTCGTATACTTCTCCCAGCAGGTAGTCTTTTCCGTGTTCTTTCAGCAGGTCGATGATTGCCCGAAATGCCACAAAGTCGCTCATCCGGCTCATGTCGATCCCATAACAATCCGGGAACCGGATTTGCGGGGCTGATGAAACCACAACGATTTTTTTCGGCTCCAGCCGATCAAGCATTTTCAGGATACTTTTTTCCAGTGTTGTTCCCCGCACGATCGAGTCATCAATAACAACCAAGGTGTCTTTGTTTTTATTGACCACCTCATAGGTAGTGTCATACACATGAGCCACAAGTTCATCGCGGTGCTCGTCATCGGTGATGAAGGTTCTGAGTTTAACATCCTTGACTACAATTTTTTCAATGCGCGGCCTGAATGACAAAACATCATCAACCGGGTCAACTGAAGGTTTTCCGTCAAGAACTACTTCTTTTTGTTTTTTGATGAGGTAATCTTCGATGCCGGCCATCATTCCGTAGAAAGCGGTTTCGGCCGTGTTGGGAATATAGGAGAAGATGGTGTTTTTTAGGTCAAAGTTGATGGCCCTGAGCACCTGGGGCACCAGTAGTTTGCCGAGCTGTTTTCGTTCTCGGTAAATATCGGGGTCATTCCCGCGAGAGAAATAAATCCGTTCGAAGCTGCATGATTTTTTTTCTGCCTGTGGCAACACGGGGTAAAGTCCGGGTTCACCAGCCTTGTTAATGATCAGCGCATGTCCGGGTGTAATCTCCTCAATCTGGTTATAGTTGATATTAAACGCGGTTTTGATGGCTGGCTTTTCAGAGGCAACCACAACCACTTCATCGTCTGCATAGAAATAAGCTGGGCGTATGCCGTTGGGGTCGCGCATAACAAAGGCAGAACCTGATCCGGTTAATCCGGCCATGGTATATCCTCCATCGAAGTCTTTACAGGCCCGCTTCAGCACCCGTTGAAGGTCGATTTCGTTTTCGATGATTTCAGAAATTTCCTGGTTGGAGTACTGGTCTTTATATTTTTCAAAAAGCCCCTGTACTTCTTCATCCAGGAAATGGCCGATTTTTTCCATCACCGTAATGGTATCTACTTTTTCCTTGGGGTGCTGTCCCAGGTTTACAAGGATGTCGAACAGCTCGTCTACATTGGTCATATTAAAGTTTCCGGCCATGACCAGGTTGCGGCTGCGCCAATTGTTTTGACGCAAAAATGGGTGAACGCTTTCTATGCTGTTTTGGCCGTGTGTTCCATAGCGCAGGTGCCCGAGCCAAAGTTCACCAGTGAAGGCTACATTTTTCTTTAGCCATTTCTCATCCCGGAATTTTTCTTTTCCCTCTTTTTGAGCTTTTCTATACTTCTTGCTGATCTTCTTAAACAAGGCTGCAATGGGCTGCTGCTTTATGGACCGATACCGGCTGATGTACCGCCTGCCTGCCTCCAGGTCAATTTTGATATTGGCAATGCCCGCACCATCCTGTCCCCGGTTGTGCTGTTTCTCCATCAGGATGTACATCTTGTTCATGCCATAGGCAGGGCCGTATTTTTCAATGTAATAGGAGAGGGGCTTTCTGAGGCGGATAAGGGCAACTCCGCATTCATGTAGAACCTGGTCGCTCATTGGGAATAATTCAAGTGCAAAGGTAACCTTATTCGGTTAACCCATCAAGGCACGTTTTGGTTCGGGGGGAGTTATCAGGCTATGCTTTGGGTAACGAAAACCAGAAGGTACTTCCTTTCCCCTCTTCGCTTTCGACCCAAATATGGCCGTTATTTTTTTCAACGAACTCCTTACAGAGAATCAGGCCCAGACCGGTTCCCTTTTCATTGGCCGTACCCCGGGTGCTGTAGGGGTTAATTTTATCAAACAACCTCTTGCAGGTTTCGGGCGACATACCTACCCCGTTATCGCGTACCGATACAATCCATTCACTATTCTTTTCTTCGGCACTGATAACGATTTCTCCACCGTCATTGGTGAATTTGAGGGCATTGGTTAGCAGGTTTCGGATAACTAGGTTAATGGTGTTGCTGTCGGCCATTGCATAGGCAAGCGGTGAAACCGTATTTACCAAGCGTATGTTCTTTTGGTGAAGTGAAGCAAGCAGCGCAATATTTTCTTCAACCAGAGAATGGAGATTGATTTTGGATGCCTGCAGGTTGAGCTTGTCCATCTGAAGCAAGGTCCAGTCCAGCAGGTTGTTCATCAAGGTGCGGGTATGATTAAACCGTGTGCGCAACTCCTTAAGAGCCATTGGCAATTCATCAGGTTTAATAGCATTCCGATCAAGCAGGTCAAGTAATCCGGCCAGTGCGTTCACCGGTGATCTCAGGTCATGGGAGATAATTGAGAAGAACTTGTCTTTCACCTTGTTTAGCTGCTCCAACTCCTGGCTTCGCTTTTCCATTTCATCCTGGTGTTGAAGGAGCAAGGTATTAATCCGCTTTCTGCGCTGGCCACTGCGGTAAACAGTTGCCAGCAGGATAGCGGTTAAGGCTACAACCACTACGAGAATATTCCGGATAATCTCCTGCTTTTTGATTTCAGATGCCCGCATTTGCTCGATGCGCATCAGGGAGGCAATCTGGTCATCTTTCGTTTCGGTTTCAAAGCGTAGCTGATCACGGAAAAACTTTTGTTGCATACCCTGACTGAACAAGCTGTCCCTGAGGTTTTGATGCTTTTTTACATGAAAGAGTGATTTTTGAAACTCGCCTCGCTTTTCATAGAATTCTGAAAGTTGATCATGGCATTTGATTTGAAGGAGTCTTGCATTGATAGTCTGGGCGAGCGCAAGGGCGTTGAGCATCAACCGCTCAGCTTCGCTGAAATTTCCTTGTTTGGCAAAGGCCATTCCCCGACCCAGCTCAACTTCAGCAATGCCAAATTGATTGCCGGTAGCCTGGTGTATATTCATGGCCGAGTCATAATAGGCGAGCGATGTTGGGTATTGTTCTTTATAAAGGTAAGCCATCGCTATTTTTGTCAAGGACTTTGGCAAAACCTCAGCTACAATAGTACCGGGCTCCGATGCGATAAGACGTTTAGCCTCGCGAACCGCTTTAGTCAGATAATACAGGGCTGAATCATAAGCTTTTGTTCTCAGTTTAACATCGCCCACTTCATCGAGATAATAAGCGTAGCCTGCTTTGTCATTTAACTGGTGACTTATTTTATTGGATAACTTGAGGTGTTGCAATGCGGTTTCAAACTGTCCCATCTCCTTGAACACCCGGCCTACGTTATGCAACGCTATGTTCCTGTATAACGAATCATTGGCTGTCATCTTACCTTGTTGTAACGTTCGGTACGAGCGTGTAAGGTAGAAGTAAGCTTCATCGTAAACTCCCATCTCATAGTAGAAGTTTCCAATGTTGCTGTAGGCCAGACCGATGCTGGTGCTGTCGCCCATGGCAATGGCAATTTGCAGTGCATCCGTCTCATATTTTATTGCCGATGTAAAGTCACCCCCCAGGTTATTGATTAGGGCATAGTTGTGCAGTGTCTCGTAACGGAATTTGGGAATATTAACCTTTTCCGATAACTGAATGGCCTCAACTGCATAATTGCTGCTTTTTTTGAAATCTGACAATGAATAGGATGTTGAAAGTTCAAGCAGTGTTTTAATGCGCAACGTATCCGGAAGCCCCTCTTTCAGTTTTCTCTCTAAACTGTCAATCTGAGTTACGGATTGGGCATAACTGCAGAGGCCTGCAGAAAACACGAACAAGGAAACGATATAATGTTTGATGGTCATCATTTATGAGGCCATTAATCTCTTAATTCTGTAATACATAACCAACACAATCGCGGAGAGTTTAAGATAACCCTACATGATTACAGGGCATGTATACCGGGTAGATCAGTTATTGAAGACCCAACCGCGAGGTTATAGTGTTAAAATTGTCAAAAAGTGTGTTCTGAATTCATTGAAATTCAGTAAAAACACTACATGGATGGGTTATTGATTCCATAAGGGATACTCCTCCAGGTGCACGTGTTTGCCAAAAAATAAGCGGGTTGAAGCTTCAAAGGATTCGGTATAATCAGAAACCAGGAATTGATCGATCCCTTGACCCGCAGGGGTAAGTAATCCGGCTGTAGTGAGGTATTCCTTAAGGGCAAGCGCTACCACCTCTGAGGAGTCCAACACGGTTACCTGTTGGTTTTTATAGAAATCGGAAATCTCCGTTCGGATAAGCGGGTAGTGTGTACAAGCCAGGATGAGTCCATCAATCCCCGTCAGTTCTGGAGAAGATAGGTATTGAGCTATGATTTCATGGCTGATTTGATTGTTGAAAAAGCCTTCTTCAATCATAGGAGCAAGGAGAGGAGTGGACACTTGATGCAGGCGTATCCCCCGGTTGGCTTCTTCAATTTTTCTTACATAAACTCCTGACTGTACCGTGCGCTTGGTTCCGATCAGGCCGATCCTGGAATTTTGAAAGTGGGTAGTTACCCATCGAATCATCGGATCAATAACGTTGATGATTTTGATACCGCGAACATATTCCTTCAGTAACTCGTAAGCGGCTGAGCTTGCGGAGTTGCATGCAATTACAATTACTTTACACCCTTTCTTCAGCAACACATCGGCAATCCGGATTGAATAAGCCTGGATGGCCGCTTCCGATTTGTCGCCATAGGGCAGGTGGGCCGTATCTCCGAAATAGATAATCCGTTCTTGTGGCAGAAGGTTCCGAATGGCGTGGGCAACTGTCAGCCCTCCGATTCCGCTATCAAAAATACCGATTGGCTGGGGAGGTGATGTAGTCATAAAAAAACTTCGGCAAAATAAAGAGAATCTTGCCGAAGTTTATTTTGAAAGAGCCAAATACTATGCGTTTGTTGAGAGTTTGGCGAGCATTTGTTCGCGGGCTTCGCGATGACCGCAATAACTGCATTTAAAATGTTTGATAAACAGGCCGGCTTCATCCTGGGTGGGTGCCTGTTCGAGCTCCTCTTGTATGATTTTCAGGGTGAAGTAACCGCACTCGGGACATTCTTCCGAATGCTGGTACGCCATGTATTTTTCAATTTTTTTGTACCCGGTCTTTTCGTCAAGCCAAACATCATAATCCACAGAATGAAATTGTTCTTCATGGATCATGCTTTCTTCAAGATGTGCGTCTTCTTCTTCTTCGCCTAACTTCCGCATCAGGTTGCCTTCGGGTGACTTACGGGGTTTATTGCGGATTTTGCGAAGCCGTTTTTCAACGGAACGAGGGTATAAAATACGGATGAGGCTGTAAAAAATAAAATAACTGATGATGGCAAAACTTACGGTAATGAACAGGCGAACGTAGAACCATGTCATCCCCTTATCGTGAATCATTTCGCTGAACAACGTATTGCAGAAAAGAAATCCTGAGGCAATAAAGGCTACTATCGCAAACCAGAAATACCTGATTTCGTGCAGGTTTACATAATCATACCTTTCTTTAAGGTCTTTGATCATAAAAATCCTGAACTCATGATAGAGCAGAATCAAAAAACCGATTCCGATACAGCCTGCTGCACCCTGCAGCATGTAGGCATTCCAGGCGTTCAAAAATTCGTAAGGTACTTCCATAACGAGGGTTGTTTGGGTTAGTCAGTTAGCTCACCAAATTAGCAAAGAATTTGAAAGGTTAATCAACACGATCCTATGAATTTACAAGGGCAACCTAAATTTTTGCCTGAACCACATAATTCCGATACTTTTAGCAAAATTTACGCTTATGCCGCATAGTCTCCTTGCTACTAAACGGGGCATTATCTTCGGAGCCCTGGACGAAAACTCGATCGCCTGGAAAACCGCCCTGGCTGTTAAGGCTGAAGGTGGGTCCTTTACACTAACCAATGCCCCAATTGCCATGCGCATGGGTAAGATCAACGACCTGGCCAAGGCATGTCAGGCGGAGGTGATTCCCGCTGACGCTACATCCGAAACGGACCTCCACACACTGTTTACCAAAAGCATGGAGGTATTGGGCGGCAAACTGGATTTTGTGTTGCATTCCATCGGGATGAGCCCAAACGTTCGAAAGGACAAGACGTATGGCGATTTGAATTATGAGTGGTTTTTGAAAACCCTGGATATTTCCGGGTTGTCCTTTCATAAAGTGATGCAGACAGCCGAGAAAACCGATGCCATGAATGAATGGGGCTCAATTGTAGCACTCTCCTACATTGCTGCCCAGCGTACATTCCCTGATTATTCGGACATGGCGCAGGCAAAAGCCGTGTTGGAATCCATTGCCCGAAGTTATGGCTACCGCTTTGGTAAATTGAAGAAGGTACGCGTCAATACCATTTCGCAATCCCCAACGAAGACCACGGCCGGTGCCGGTATTTCCGGGTTCGATGTTTTCTTTGACTATGCCCAAATGATGTCACCGCTTGGAAATGCATCGGCTGAAGCATGTGCCAACTACATTGTGGCGCTGTTCTCTGATTACACCCGCATGGTAACCATGCAAAACCTGATGCACGATGGCGGCTTCTCGTCAACCGGAATAACCGAGGACCTGATTGAACGCCTGACAAAATAGGAGTTCAGGGTTTGTCAGCATGATTGTTTTCCCTCCTTGTAAAATCAATCTTGGGCTACACGTTGTTTCAAAGCGGCCTGACGGTTTTCATGAAATTGAAACCTGTTTTTACCCTGTTCAACTTACCGATGTTTTAGAGATCATCCCCGCCCGGTCATTTTCTTTTACGCAAACCGGATTGGAACTGGAAGCAAGTTCGTTCGATAATCTGTGTGTGAAAGCGTACGAATTGCTAAGCAGGGATTATGTTATCCCACCCGTTTCCATGCATCTTCATAAACTGATTCCGGCCGGGGCAGGGCTTGGCGGGGGATCGTCTGATGCAGCTTATGCGCTTCGGTTGCTGAATGACGTTTTTGAGTTAGGCATTTCGAAGCATTTACTCCAGTCGTACGCCTCCCGGTTAGGAAGTGATTGTGCTTTTTTTCTTCACGACAGTCCAATGCTTGGAAAAGGGAAAGGCGAAATCCTTTCTACCATTGCTGTAAACCTGAAAGGGTATTGGCTGATCCTGGTTAAACCGGATATCCACATTTCAACTGCGGAGGCTTATCGGGGCGTATTGCCAAAACAGCCCGCTAAACCACTTCACGCTGTATTGGTATCCGACATCAGCCAGTGGCGGAACAGGCTTTTCAATGACTTTGAAGATTCAGTTTTCCGAAAGCATCCGGGAATCCGGGCGATCAGGGATACGCTTTATGAACAGGGTGCACGGTATGCGGGTATGAGCGGCTCAGGCTCATCGGTATATGGAATTTTTGAACAGCCGAAGGACCTTGCCGGTTTGTTTGAAGGTTACTTCTATTGGTCGGGTGTGCTCTCATGAGGCTGGTGTTCTTTCAAACTTGCTTTTCATTTGGGGATACGCAATAACAGCAAGCAGAATGATTAAGGTACCAATGTAAAAATTAGACCCCATTTTTTCCGATTCACCAAATATGATCACCGCCATTATGATGCCATAGACCGGCTCCAGATTAAGGGTTAGCTGAATAAAGAACACAGATAATTTTTTCATCAGGTGGATAGCGGTGGTATAGGCATACACCGAACAAGCCCACGCAAGCAATGCGATATAGACCCAATCCAAAGCCGTAGGTAAAAGGTGAAGGGTTTTATCTGCGGCCCAGGTGTTTTGGTAAACCGGTAACACCATTGCAGTAGCTGCAAAGGCACCAAGCATTTCATAAAAGGTAATGGTATTGGGCTCTATCCGCCTCACCAGCCTGGCATTGAATACTGAGAACAGGGCCGCGGTGAAGCCTGACACAATGCCCAGCAGTAACCCAAGGTGGTAGGTAAAATCGAATGAGAAAATGATGTACAAACCACCCACCACCAAAAGGCCTAACAACACCTCGAATTTTTTTACCTGCCGGCCATTGAGCCAGGGCTCGAGCATGGCGGCCCACAGCGAATTGGTAGCAAAGCCCACGAGGCTTACCGAAGCATTTGATACCCGTGCCGAAGCGAAAAAACTTAACCAATGAAGACACACGATGAAACCGATGAGCAATAACCGGAGCACGTCCGTTGTGGTAACCTGAAAGGACCCGCCCGTCACAAGAATAACCACACCCATTCCGATGGCAGCCAGCAACGTGCGGTAAAAAACCATCTCCACCGAAGGAATGGAGATGAGCAATCCCAGAATAGCCGTGAATCCCCACAAAAAAACGATGAAGTGAAGTTTCAGATAATCGGTAAGCGTTGCCATTACCGGGGAACGTATTTATACATGATGAGGGAAAGGATGCCGAAAAGGATGGTGGGGATCCACACCGAAATAGCGGGTGGCAGGGAGCCAGCCTCAGCAAATGAACGGAACATCATAAAAAAAAGAATAAAGATGAACGACAAGGCAAACCCAATGGCGATTTGAAACCCCGTTCCGCCCCTGCTTTTTCTTGCCGAGACAATCACTCCCATGAACGTGAGAATGAAAATTGAAAAGGGAGATGCATAACGGGTGTACAACTCAACTTCATAAACCTCAATACCGGCAATGCTCCGCGAGCGCAGAATTTGAATGTACTCCTTTAATTCGGTAATGGTAAGGCCATCGAATTTCCGGTAATCGTTTTCAAACTCTTGAGGCCGGATAACCAGGGCCGTATCCATGCTGGGTCCTGATGTGATTAGTTTTTCCTTCACCGGCATCCCAACCGATTGAAAGATGGTATCAATCCGCTTTATACTCCAATCCCGAAGTGTCCAGGTGTGTTTGGCGGTATCCCACTCAATGCGGCTTGCGTAAAGTTTTTCTACCAGCCTTTTGTTTTCAAATCGTTCGAGTGTAAAGTGATAACCCCGGTCGCTCAGGTTATTGTAGTTTTGAATGTAGAGGAAAACATGTTCAGATATCTGCAAATGAATGTTTCGTAGACTGCTGGTTGAATTTTTTTTCAGGTACTGCATTTCAAATGCCAGGCGCGTTTTCGTGGAATTTGGAATTACCCATCCGTTCAGGTAGAAGCTAACACCCGCAATAAGAGTCGCTCCGATCATGTACGGTAACAGCAATCTTCTGAAGCTGACCCCGCTGCTGAGGGTGGCAATTATCTCCGTGCGTCCGGCAAGGCGTGCTGTAACATAAACGGTAGCGATGAATACAGTAATGGGTGTTACCAGGCCTGCAATCCATGGAAGGAAATCGCCATAGTAATCAGCAATCTGAAGGAGGGTGAGGTTAGCCTTGGCATATTTATCCGTTTTCTCAGTGAAGTCAATCACGGTAATTACGGCCAGTAAAATGAGCACCACAAATAAAAAGGTGCTTAAAAACTGTTTGAGAATATACCGGTCAAGTAGTTTCATCAGTGTAATTCATTGCGCTATAACCGCGTGCACACGGTTTTTACCATCCGGTTTTTCCAGTCCGCAAACGTTCCGGCTTCAATTTGCCTTCGGGCTTCCCCCACCAGCCAAAGGTAGAACGTCAGGTTCTGAATTGAAGCAATTTGCGAGCCCAATATTTCTTTATTGATAATGAGGTGGCGCAAGTAAGCCTTTGAATAGAAGGTGCTGGTGTAGCCTCCCAATCCGGCATCAATTGGGGTAAGGTCGTCTTTCCACTTCTCATTCCGGATGTTGATAATACCCTGTGTGGTAAACAGCATGCCATTTCGCGCGTTTCGGGTGGGCATTACGCAATCGAACATATCAACCCCCAGGGCAATACATTCCAGAATATTTTCGGGAGTGCCGACACCCATCAGGTAACGCGGTTTGTCTTTTGGCAGAATGCCACAAACCAGGTCAGTCATGGCATACATCTCTTCATGCGGTTCTCCAACCGATAATCCCCCAATGGCATTACCGGCCTGCTGTTGTTGCGCAATGAACTGGGCCGATTCTTTTCTAAGATCAGGGAACGTGCTGCCCTGCACAATGGGAAACAAAAACTGATCATAACCGTATTTCGGTTCGGTTTCGTTCATTCGCCTAACACACCGTGTGAGCCAGTTGTGAGTCAGGGCCATTGATTTTTTCGCGTACCGGTAGTCGCAGGGGTATGGAGTACATTCATCAAATGCCATTACAATATCCGCACCGATGGAACGCTGAATATCCATTACCCCTTCGGGAGAGAAAAAGTGCTTCGATCCGTCAATGTGTGATTTGAAGGTTACTCCTTCTTCATGAATTTTGCGGTTATCGCTCAGCGAATAAACCTGGTAACCTCCGCTATCCGTAAGCAACACACGTTGCCATCCGGTGAAGGCATGGAGCCCACCGGCTTTTTCCAATAGTGCCGTACCCGGTCTCAGGTAAAGGTGGTAGGTGTTGCCCAGGATGATTTCAGCATGAATATCATTTTCAAGTTCGCGCTGATGCACGGCCTTAACCGAACCGGCCGTACCTACCGGCATAAAAACAGGGGTATGAATTTCACCGTGGGCAGTGTGAATGATGCCGGCCCGTGCTGAAGAATGAGGGTCGGAGGCCGTAACCGTAAAGTTCATGTCAGGTAAGGGTAGCTTTCAGGCGGAAGCAAAAATACCCTAATTCCGCTCATCGTGAAATCGGCAATGGTAATGGAGAAAGACTTTCCGCATTAAAATGCCCGCTTATCTTTGCGCTCGTAAATCCGATACTACGTGTCGCTTCTCGCTATCGTTTTCCTTGGTTCACTGACTATTCAGTTTATTTTCTTTGTTGTGTTGCTCTTCGGAATAACCCGGAAGAACCCACTCACTGAGACCACGCAGCAGCCGCCCGTAACGGTGTTGGTGTGCGCCCACGATGAAGAAGCCAACCTCCGTAACCTGATACCGTGCCTGCTTCAGCAGGAGTATCCGCATTTTGAAGTGGTTGTTGTTGACGACCGTTCGAATGACGGTACTTTTGATTATGTGCGGGAATTGTCGGAGCGTGATAAACGTGTGCGCGTGGTCAGGGTGGAACATCTGCCCGACCATGTGAACGCCAAGAAGTACGGTATCACGCTGGGAATAAAAGCTTCGAGCCATGAGTGGATTCTCCTTACGGATGCAGATTGCCGGCCTCACACCACTAACTGGATTGCATCGATGAGCTGCTATATGGATGAGCGGGCACGGTTTGTTCTGGGATTTTCACCCTATGAGAAACAACCCGGTTTTTTAAACCTGTTTATCCGGTTCGAAACCTTGTTCACGGCCATTCAATACCTGGGTTTAGCCGGGCTGGGCATGCCTTACATGGGTGTTGGTAGGAACCTTGCGTATCGAAAATCATGGTTTTTGGCTAACAAAGGATTTAACACGTTACTCAATGTTACCGGAGGTGATGACGATCTGTATGTTAACCGGTATGCCACACGGGCAACGGTAAGGGTGTGCTCAGGCCCGGAGTCGTTGGTTTATTCAAAACCCAAGCAAACTGTGGCTGCATTTCTTGCCCAGAAGAAGCGCCATTTATTTGCCGGCAAAAAATACAGGGCTCACCACAAAGCGGTGCTCGCTTTACTGATGGGTTCGCAGGGTTTAACCTGGCTTACCGGCCTGCTGCTGCTGGGCGTTGGCTATGAACGTGTTTATGTTGCCGCACTGCTAGCGTTGCGGAGCATAAGCTTTACCGGGCTTGTCCACCGTGCTGCTTCAAAGGTTGGGATTTCGTTCCCGGCTTACGCAGTTCCTTTGTTAGATATTGTTTTCGTCTTTTACTATCTTTCAACGGCACCGGTTGCGTTGATTTCAAAACGTGTAAAATGGAAGAATTAGATGAAGGGCGGTTCTCCTCAAAGGCCATGGAAGACTTTCGGCTGATTGATGAGGCGGTGCAGCGAAATGATGAGCAGGCATTTGCGAAACTCATGCAGCGCTACAAGCGTCCGGTGTACCACATGATTTTGAAAATGGTTCGTAATGTTGACGATGCCGAAGACCTCACGATCGAATCGTTCGCCAAAGCATTCCGCAGCCTGCACCGGTTTAAGAAGGATTTTACCTTTTCCACCTGGCTGTTCCGTATTGCCACCAACAATACCATTGATTACATCCGTAAAAAGAGATTAAATACGCTGAGCATCAGCAATACGTTTACCGACAGCGAGGGCGACTCGGTTTCCATCGATGTGGAGGACGAAAACCTCAACCCCCAGGAGGTAACCATCAAAGCCCAGAAGGAAGAATTAATGCAGGTGTTTGTGGATAAATTACCCCCCAAGTACCAGAAGTTGGTAAGGTTGCGGTATTTCCATGAATTATCCTACGAGGAAATCGCGAAGGAACTGGAAGCACCACTCGGCACGGTTAAAGCACAACTGCACCGGGCCCGCGAGTTAATGTATGAGATGGTGAAGAATAAACGTGATCATATCTGACCGGTAATCGAACTTCACGATTGCAGAACGCAGGCGTCATATCTCAATACTTCCCCCACCTGTCGGAAAAGCAGCAACGGCAATTCAACAGTCTTTATGCATTATATAAGGAGTGGAATGATAAAATCAATGTCATATCGCGCAAGGACATTGATAACCTGTATGTCAATCATGTATTGCATTCGCTGGGGATTGCAAAGATTATTTCCTTTAAGCCGGGCACCCAGGTGCTGGATGTGGGCACCGGTGGCGGCTTCCCCGGAATACCGTTGGCCATCCTGTTTCCGGATGTGCAGTTCCATCTGATCGACTCAATCGGCAAGAAAATTACCGTAGTGAATGACATTGCCCGTTCGCTGGAGTTGCACAACGTGCATGGACAGCAGGTTCGGGCGGAAGCGGTTACCGGGCAATACGACTTTGTTGTGAGCCGGGCTGTTACCCGGCTGGATGAATTTTATGGCTGGGTTCATCGCAAGGTCAAAAGGGAATCTGCTCATGAACTGGCAAATGGTATTCTTTACCTGAAAGGCGGAGAGTTGAAAGAAGAGCTCAACGCGTTGAACAAACCCTGCACGGTTTACGAGTTACGTGATTTTTTTAGCGAAGGGTTTTTCGAAACAAAAAAAGTGGTTCACATTCCGGTTTGAACCTTCCGGGTATTTTCCAGGATCATTTTTTCCATGATCGCATACGCTTGTTGCTTGAGGGATGCGCTGTCCGATCCGGGTTCAATGGGAATTTCTTTTCCGGCAAGAATTTTTATCACACCCGGTTTTAAACGCAGCGTTCCCGGTGGCATGAGTTTGCCGGCCCCCAATACAACCATAGGCAGAATTGGCGTTTGTGTATCCACTGCAATGCGAAAAGCCCCGTCTTTAAACGGTTGTAAAATGGCCGAGGTGCGGTTCTGCGTGCCCTCCGCAAAAATCAACATGGAGATGCCTTGCTCGAGCATGCGCCTGGCATAGGCAATGCTCTTTTTGCGGCTTTCATGATTGCTCCGGTCAACCACCACAGTTGCCGCTTTCACGATAAAACCGAAGACCGGAATTTTTAATAACTCCTTTTTGGCAATCGGGCGAAACTCACCGGGAATAATAAGCCGGATGCCGGGTATATCAAGAAAAGAAGTGTGGTTGCTGACAAAGATGTATGACTTGCCGCGTGTAATATTCTCCTTGCCGTAAAAGCGATAACGGATGAACGTGAGCTTACTGAAGATCCATGACCATAACCAAAGAAAGTTGTAGCCGATCCATGTAAACCGCGTACCCAGCAGAAACGGAATCAGAATTCCGGGAAGAAGAACGATCATGAATACACTGAAAACAAGGATTACCCAGGCGGTGTAAAGTTTCTGCAATCCGGTAGCAAGCATTTTGTATATTAAGCTGAAAAATAAAAAAAGTTGCCGATACTCTTTGTCGGCAGGACTCCTTCTTCTAATTTGGACAACTTAAAACTCTCTTACCATGAAAAAGCACATTGGATTATTCCTTGGCGTATTTGCGTTGGTTTGTACAGCTGCCGCTCAGGGCGATGCACCGCCAAAACGGCCCGATAACATCGGGGTTTCTGATTTTGACGGGTTTAAGAACAACTCGTTCGATATCCTTGATGAATCCACCCGCCTGAAGAATGATGCTACGCGCATTGATAATGAGATTAAAGGAGGGGTATTATCATCCATGACGGTAGATAAAATCCGGCAGGATGTTAGAGCACTCCGGGGCATCAGCGAATCATCTCAGGCCTTAACACAAAAAATCGGGGAGCTTGACGAACAGGGAAAAACCCTCCTTTCAAACGCCAAGAACGTAAATCCGAAAACCAAGGCACCGGCCGCCAGCAACAACACCAATAAATCGGTTAAAGGACTTGAAGTGGCGCGCAAGAACCTGGATGTAACCGCCACCCTGGTGCAATCAAACACCGAGTTGCTGGTGAACGAGTTGAAAGCCCGGGGCGAGAAGGTTGATTGACGAAAAATACGGTGATCCGGTATGCGATTATTTTCTGTTCCGTAGTTGCCTGGTCTGGCGGCTTCACACAAGACCTCTGGGGTGAGTTGGGCAAATCACTGGCTAGGGAAGGAGGCAAAAAAGGTGCGCAGCAAAAGCAGGCACTCGATTCAATTGATTTTCAGTTCGCCATCTCAGTAAATGAAAATGCCGGATTCTTTGATATCGAACAAAAAGGCGAAGGGGGCACAAAGTTATTGTATGCCCTCCGTGAAGAAGCGGATAAGACGCAAGTAGAAAAAGCCCGCGACTCCCTTCAGGTTGCCATTTCGTATTATGAATTGAGAAAGTACCAGTGGGCCGAAGTTCAGTTGATTGCTGCTAAGGCCTTTATGGAACGCAATGGGTTAACTAACGAAATGGTTTACCTGCGTGCCCTTTCCAACCTGGGCCTGGTGTATCTTACCCAGGCAAAAACTTCCGAAGCGGCTGAATACATTACCCGTTGCCTGAACTACAGTGAGCAAACGCTGGGTAAGAAAAGCGCGGCCTATATTGCCAACCTGAACAATAAAGCCAAGCTGGATCAGGCGTTGGGCAAGTACAACGAAGCCGAAAAAGAATTTGATGAAGCCATTACCTTGAACGAAAGTGTTTTTGGCGAGGGCATGCAAAAGGCCATTCTGCTGAACAACAAAGCCATGTTACTTCAGGCCATCGGCCGTTATGCCGAAGCGGCCGACCTGATGAAGAAGGCGATGACCTCCTCTACAGTAGCTCCCAAAAAAGCCTTGCAAGGCAAAAAGTCGTTTGACAACCGGAAATTCCAGGCTAACCTGGCGTTCATTTACCAGCTTTCGGGCAAGTATGCCGAAGCCGAAGCAAATTTTCTGGAGATCAAAAAAGTGTTTGATAACCGCAAACAGACCGGCAATGCCGAATATGCGGGCCTGTTGAACCAGCTGGGTATTTTATACATACAGATGGGGAAAACCGATAAAGTGGAAGAGCTCTTCAAGAAGTCACAGGAAGTTTATAAGAAGCGATTCACAGAGCAGAACATTTATTATGCAAAGGTGACGAACGATCTCGGCAATTTTTACCGGATGTATGAGCGCTATGCCGAAGCTGAAAAACAACTCGAGAAGGCGGTAACGGTTCGTGAATCCCTGCTGGGCGTAAACCATCCCGACTACGTTAATACCAAAGAGAACCTGGCCATTTTGTATTGGAAATCCGGCCGGCACAGCCAGGCCTACATGACCTACCGCGATGTGATGGACAAAACCATCGAATTCATAAACCGGTATTTTCCGCCCATGAGCGAAGCAGAGAAAACCAGCTACTGGGATGTTACTGCCCCGCGGTTTCAACGGTTTTTTAATTTTTCGATTGAGGTTGCTGTTGAACTGGACTATGTCACGCAGGACTTCTTCGATTACCAGATGGCTACCAAAGCGCTGCTGCTCAATTCAACCAACAAGGTAAAGAATACCATCCTGGCCAGTAATGACAAGCAATTGAAAGCCGATTACCTGGAGTGGCTCGATAAAAAAGAACAGCTTGCGCGGTTATACTCGTATTCCAAAGAACAACTGAAGGAGCAGAAAATTGATCTGGCTGCCCTTGAACGCGCTGCCAATGCGATGGAAAAATCGCTGTCGGAACGGTCGGCCGATTTTTCAAGCGGATACTCAACGCAGAAAATCAGCCATAAGCAGGTGCGCGACCTGCTGGCCGATAACGAAGCGATTGTTGACATTGTTCGCGTAAGGGGTTTCAGCCAGGATTTCACACCGAACGTGAAATATGTGGCCCTGGTGCTGCTTAAAAACCAGGAACTCCCCAAACTGGTGGTGTTGGAAAACGGAACGGAATTGGAAACCCGGTATGCCAAATACTACACCACGGTTATTCAGAAACGGCAACCTGATGAATTCAACTACAACCAGTATTGGGCGCGCATCGATCCCGAGCTGGCGGGCAAGCGCATGATCTACATTTCGCCCGATGGTGTTTACAACCAGGTGAACCTGAACACCCTGAAGAAACCGGACGGAGACTACCTGCTGAACCGGTATGATTTTGTGTTGCTGGGCAATGCCAAAGACCTGATCGACCTGAAGGCACGGAAAGCAACGGTGAGCAGAAAGAATGCTTTCCTGCTTGGTTTTCCGGATTATGGCTCCAATGATGTTCCGCCCTTGCCGGGCACCAAAGTAGAACTGGAGGGTGTGTCAAAAATTTTAAAAACGGCAAACTACCAGGTCACGCAATTTATGGAGCAAAATGCTACGGAGGCCAATGTTAAAAACCTGAAAGGCCCGGCCCTGCTTCATATCGCCACGCACGGCTACTTTCTGAAAGATGTGGATGAATCAGGCGGCTCGGTGTTTGGAGTGAATGCCGAGAATGCCGCCAACAATCCCCTGTTGCGTTCGGGGATTATTCTCTCGGGGGGTGGCAAAACCCTGGCCGGTGCAGCCCTGGCCGATATGAGCAGCAACGACAACGGCATTTTGCTGGCCTATGAGGCCATGAGCCTTAACCTGGAGGGAACCGAGCTGGTGATTCTAAGCGCCTGCGAAACCGGTTTGGGCGATGTGAAAGCCGGAGAAGGTGTGTATGGGTTGCAGCGTGCATTTCTCGTTGCCGGAGCAGATGCCCTCATTATGAGTTTATGGAAAGTGGATGATGAGGCCACCCAAATGCTGATGACGAGCTTCTATACCAACTGGATTAAGCTGGGCAACAAGCAGCGTGCCTTCAAACAGGCCCAGCTTCAGCTGATGGCCAAATACAAAGATCCCTACTACTGGGGTGCGTTTGTGATGATGGGGATGTAATACCAGCTGAACATGTTTACGGCATTGTGAGCCTGCCTGCCACCTGCCTGCGGTAGGAGGTGGAGGGGAAGGGATGTGTGCCGGAGCGAAGCAATCCCAAAATTTTATATTTATTTTATGCTGCATAGTATAGGATTGCTTCGTCATCCCGATGATCATCTGGATTCCTCGCGATGACGAATTTCAATTTGTTTCTTTAAAATTGGTTTTTAGTTTATTTTGATAATCACATTCCCAATCTTTTGCCCTGAATTCACATATTCAAAGGCTTCTTTGATTTGATCAAGCGTATAGGTACGATCAATAAGTGGTTTGAATTTTCCTTTCTCCGCCAGGTCAGCAACATAGGCAAGGCTTTTGGAAATATCAATGGGAAACGGGAAGATAACTTTCTTGCCTCCTTTAATGGATGTTAGCAAGGGTAAATACAAATTTTCAGAACCCGGTCCCAATTCGGAGGAAATGTAAATGCCTTTTTCTTTTAAGATTCTTGTGCAGGGTTTGAATGAGCTTTTGCCTACAGCATCGAAAACGAAATCATATTTTTCATGATCCCGGGTGAAGTCTTCTTTGTCGTAATGAATGATGCGGTCAGGGCCGAGCGCACGAACACGATCATCGTATTGCGAATGACAAACAGCAGTTACGAAAATATCCATGCTCTTTAAAAACTGAATGGCAGCCGAACCTATGCCTCCGGTTCCACCATTAACCAAAACTTTTGCTCCCGGCTTAAGTTTTACTTTATTTAAAAAATTATAAGCATAATGTGCTGCTTCTGCACTGGCTGCCGCTTGTTCAAAAGAAAAGCCATTCGGGATTTTTATCACAGGCTTCTTGCTGTCGATGGCCATGTATTCCGCATGCGAGGGAAGGGTGTTATCATCAAATCCCCAAACCTGATCGCCTACGTTAAAATCACGGACCTTTTCGCCCACAGCTTCAATGACTCCGGCAAAGTCGGTTCCGGTAATGGAGTATTTGGGTTTAAACAATCCAACAAAAAATCGGAAAACAAAGGGCTTTCCCCAAAGTGCTCCGCAGTCGGTGCGGTTTACGGTAGTGGCATGGATGCGTACTAATATTTCATTTGCTTTGGGAGTTGGCTTTTCAATTTCCTTTATGGTAATAACCTCAGGTGAACCGTATGTTGTCCGGGTTGAAGCTTTCATAAAGAGGATCGGGGATTATTTTACCCTCATTAGTCTGAGAAACACCGGAAATGCTACAGGCATTTCTTTTATCCAATACCGATTTATTTGCTTGATGAATTGTGGTACGGGATCAACACCGGTGGTGCGAATGTATTTTTGCGTAGCCGACCAGGTAGTAATGTATCCTGCAAAGTCTTTTGCTGTCCACTCTTTCCTGATCAAAAATTCCGGAGTCGCCACTTCTTCAAACGGAAAGGGGATGGTTCGGTAATGTTCATCCACCAGTTTGCGGGCGCCATCCCAATACTGCCCTACGGTGTCGTGGTAAAATTCAAGAAGAAGTTTATCAATCTCCGGACTGATGCGGCAATTCGAATATCCCCAAACAGCAAGCCAGCCGCCCGGTTTTATGGTTCTGCTCACTTCGTTGTAAAAAGCGTCTGCATCAAACCAATGCATCGCCTGCGCAACGGTGATCAGGTCAAACGTGCAGTCGGGGAAAGTTGTTTTTTCTGCGGGCTGAATTGAATAGATAATATTATTTGCCTGCACAGCATATTCCAATTGCTGCTGACTAATGTCTGTGGCGTATACCTTATCAAATTGTGTGGATAATACCCGGGCCACTTGCCCGTTGCCGGTGGCGCAATCCCACGCGGCATCAAACGATTTCAAATGACCAAAAATAAAGCGATAAAGTTCATCGGGATAGGTGGGCCTGAATGTGGCATATAGTTTTGAATGACCGGAGAAGTAATCCTTCGCCATCAGCTGATCATTTTGGCCAACAGTTCTTTTAAAGATTTAGCAGCCGTCATAGCGGTGATGTTCTGAATATCCCGTGAAGGATTTAATTCCACGATGTCGGCACCGACAATATTGGCTTTCAGATTTTGAATAATGTTTATGACCTGTCGCGTTGAAAACCCGCCCGGTTCGTGGTGCGAAACTCCGGGAGCATAAGCCGGGTCAAGTGCATCCATATCCAGGGAAATGTAAAGCGGCCCATCAAAGGAAAACACAAGGTCGTCTCTCCAGTCCTTCATTTCAATGATCTCTACGCCAAATCGGTTGGCTTGTTCGCGCTGATGGGAGTTGAGCGTGCGAATGCCCACCTGTATGAGTCGCTTTGCCAATCCTTGCTCCATAATGCGCGCAAACGGACTCGCGTGTGAGTGTGGGTTTCCTTCAAAGTCATCGTACAAGTCAGCGTGTGCATCAAGGTGCAGGATGTTGAGATTTTTATAGGCAGCAGAAAGGGCTTTTACGATCGGGTAGGTAATAGAATGATCTCCGCCAAGGCACAGGATTTTATCATTGGCTGCAAGTTGATTCTTTATGGCAAAGGTGATTTCGGTCATTGCTGCGGGCATGGCTGAAAGCATTAAATCGCCAGCGTCTTTCCAGCGATTATCCTGACTCAGGTCAAGTCCATCTTCGGTGCAGTAATTGGAAGAAGGGGAGTGAAAAGCTTCACGAATAGCGTTTGGTGCACTCCGGGCGCCCTGTAGAAACGAAGAGTTTTCATCAATTGGAATGCCCAGTACAACAACCATTGCTTTTATTTTTGATCAGGGATAATTTTTTTGCAGAAAGCAGGTTTCTTAATTCCTTATCTGAATCCCCAGTTCTTTCAATTGTTCTTCCGAAATGTTTGAAGGCGTATCTATCATCATATCACGGCCTGCATTGTTTTTAGGGAACGCAATGTAATCGCGTATGGAATCCGATCCGCCAAATAGTGCACAAAGCCTGTCGAAACCAAAAGCGATACCGCCATGCGGAGGCGCGCCAAACTCAAATGCCTCCATTAAAAAGCCAAATTGTTTTTTCGCTTCTTCTTCTGAAAAGCCCAAATGGTTGAACATCATCTGTTGGGTGGCACGATCGTGAATACGGATAGATCCCCCGCCTATCTCACTGCCGTTCAGTACCATGTCGTAGGCATTTGCCCTTACCTTTCCCGGATTAGTCTCCAGCAAAGGAATGTCTTCCGGCTTGGGTGAAGTAAACGGATGGTGCATGGCATGGTAGCGTTTCGTTTCTTCATTCCATTCCAACAGCGGAAAATCGAGTACCCACAAGGCAGCAAACTTGTTCTTATCGCGTAAGCCTGACTTTTCACCCATCAGCAAACGAAGTTCATTCAGTTGCTTTCGTGTTGACTCAGTTTCGCCAGCCATAATAAGCATCAGGTCACCGGGTTGCGCGTTACATGCTTCAGCCCACTTTTTCAGATCATCGGCTGTGTAAAATTTATCGACAGAAGATTTAAATGTTCCGTCTGCTTTGTATTGAACATACACCAATCCTTTGGCGCCAACCTGCGGACGCTTAACATATTCGGTTAGTTCATCCAGTTGTTTGCGGGTGTATTCCGCACAACCTTTGGCACAAATACCTACAACCAGTTCTGCACTGTCAAACACGCCAAAGTTTTTACCGGAGGTGAGGTGCTTGATCTCCACAAACTTCATATCAAACCGGATGTCGGGCTTATCCGAACCATAGTACTTCATGGCATCGTCATACGTCATGCGCGGTACGGAGGGCAGATCAACTCCTTTTACGGCTTTAAATAAATGGCGGATCAACCCTTCAAACGTAGATAAGATATCTTCTTGCGTGATGAACGCCATCTCGCAGTCAATCTGGGTAAATTCTGGCTGCCGGTCGGCACGCAGGTCTTCATCGCGAAAGCATTTTACAATCTGGTAATAGCGATCAAAGCCGGAGACCATTAAAAGTTGCTTGAAGGTTTGCGGTGATTGCGGTAACGCATAAAATTCGCCATGATGAACCCGTGAAGGCACTACAAAGTCGCGGGCACCCTCGGGCGTGGATTTAATCAGCACCGGAGTTTCCACTTCAACGAAATTCAACCCATCCAGGTAAGTTCGGGTTTGTTGAGCCATTTTGTGGCGGAGCAGCAGACTTTCACGCACGGGTGTTCTGCGTAAATCCAGGTAGCGGTATTTCATACGCAGTTCATCCCCGCCATCGGTTTCGTCTTCAATGGTAAAGGGTGGCACCCGGGAGCTGTTGAGTATGGTTAAGCGGGTAACTTTCAGTTCAATATCCCCGGTAGGGATCTTTTCGTTTTTTGAAAGGCGTTCCGAAACGGTTCCTTCTGCCTGGATCACGAACTCCCTTCCCAGGGATTTGACAAGCGCCATAAGTGACGGATCTGTCTTGCCCTCTTCGAATACCAGTTGGGTAATGCCATAGCGGTCGCGCAGATCGATCCACAGAATGCCTCCCTTATCGCGCAGGCGCTGCACCCATCCGGTAAGGGTTATCGTTTGGTTAACGTGGGAAATCCGCAATTCACCGCAGGTATGAGTCCGTAACATGGGTTTTTGTAATTTTGAACAATTAATGGCGGGGGCGAAGTTAGCAATACTCTTTTATTCGGCCCGTTATGGTTTAAATTTTAGTGCCATGCGCAGACTACCTATCCTCCTTTTGTCGCTTGCAGCGATATCCTTTACCGAGCCGAAGCTGGTTAAGACCAAAATTGCTGAGGGCATGGTGGTGAGTTTACCCAAAATATTCAGGCCGATGGACGACATTGATTTTGTGCAGCGCTACCCATCGGTGAGGCAACCGATTGCTGCGTTTACTAACCCCGACCGCGAAGTGGACTTCAGCGTAAACGTATCTGCTACCCATTGGCCGGATGCGGACCTGGAGCTTGCCGGAAAATTTTTTAAGTCAGGTATTTATAATCTTTTTGATGGTGTAGATATGCTGGACGAAGGCACAAGGGAAATTCATGGGAAGGAATACATCTTTTTTGAATTTGAATCCCGCATTAAGGGCGACAGGCGCGAATTGGCACTAAAGGACCCCGTACTCCGGTACTCCTACATCCAATACCTGGTTGAGCCTGGCCGCACGCTGGTGTTCTCGTTCAATTGCCCGCGCAGGCTGCGTGCCGAATGGCAGCCCACCGCCCACTCTATAATGAAAAGCATCCGGTTAAAGTAATCCGTGGTGGAATTGTTCTCCGATGAATACTTTATGAGGGAAGCCCTGAAGGAAGCGCACAACGCGCTTGCCATCGGTGAGGTGCCCGTAGGCGCAGTTGTAGTGAGTAAAAACCGCATTATCGCCCGCGCACACAACCAAACCGAAAAGCTTACCGATGCCACAGCTCATGCTGAAATGCTGGCCGCAACGGCTGCGGCAAACTACCTGGGCTCAAAGTACCTGGATGAATGTACCCTGTATGTAACCCTTGAACCCTGCGTGATGTGTGCCGGAGCCTTAAGCTGGGTGCAGTTGCAACGCCTTGTTTTTGGAGCCTCCGATCCGCAGCGTGGTTACCGGTTGGTGAAGACACCGGTGCTCCATCCCCGCACCGAAGTGCTGGAAGGTGTAGGCCGGGATGAAGCCAAAGAGTTGATGGATACATTTTTTAAACGAATCCGTGAGTAATAGGCCTTTTCGGGCCCGGAACGAATTTTCCAATCCTTATCCGGGTTGTATATTTGCTCTCCCTCAGTGGGAGACCTCATCACAAGAATGTTTAACGATAACCTGAATACCTATGCCATTTACACTTCCGAATTTACCTTATGCGTTTAATGCACTTGAACCGCACATTGATGCCCGCACCATGGAAATTCACCACGGAAAGCATCACAATGCGTATGTCACCAACCTGAATAATGCCATTGCCAACACCGATGCCGATAAACTGAGTATTGAAGAGATTTGTAAAACCATTTCGAAGTACCCGGTAGCCGTGCGCAATAACGGTGGAGGTCATTATAACCACAGTTTGTTCTGGGCCATCATGGGGCCGAATGCAGGGGGTACCCCAACCGGATCACTGGCCGATGCCATTAACTCAGCCTTTGGAAATTTCGATGAATTCAAAACCAAATTTGCTGCTGCCGGAGCAGGCCGGTTTGGTTCAGGCTGGGCGTGGCTTATTGTGGATGGAAGTAAAAAGCTGCAGATAACCTCAACACCCAATCAGGATAACCCGTTGATGGACGTAGCCGAAGTTAAAGGCACACCCATTTTGGGTTGCGATGTGTGGGAACATGCCTACTACCTGAATTACCAAAACCGCAGACCTGATTACATTGCCGCATGGTGGAATGTGGTGAACTGGACGGAAGTGGCGAAGCGTTTTACTGCAGCGATGTAAGGCCGGATTAAGCAAACTCAGCGAAGTTTAAAATGCCGGAGCTGTTTCAGGAAGCCTCCGATCTACACCTGTTCAACAACTTTAATGATCTTCTGAAAGAGCAGTGAGTTGGGAATGGTTACAAGCTCATGATCTT
>JBBINY010000014.1:0-53553 GCA_037443645.1 Cytophagales bacterium | reverse complement strand
CACCAACTCAATCAACTCCTTCTGTACGTTCCAGTCCTTGGCAAGCTTTAGCATGGCAGTAGCCTCCATTTCGGTAACGTACCCTTTCAGGTTGTTGGCCTGCCACACCATATTAATAAGCTCAACGCGTTTTTCTTTCGGGTAGTCGGCAATGGTGTCGTTCAGAAAATCGCGCGCCCGTTCAAAAGCGGTAAGGTAATCCTGTGCAACAAATTCGCTGGCCCACTTGTATTCTTCAAGTGCTTCAAGTTCTTCGGCAGTCTTTTCAAGATCTTTGCGCTCCTCCTCGTCCAGGCCATGGTAATGAAAGATCAC
The DNA here is from genome assembly GCA_037443645.1 of Cytophagales bacterium. Classification (GTDB taxonomy): domain Bacteria; phylum Bacteroidota; class Bacteroidia; order Cytophagales; family Cyclobacteriaceae; genus UBA2336. Next base: position 53,238 of record JBBINY010000014.1, on the reverse strand, counting down.
ACTCTTCAGGAGCATGTAAACGCGCTTTTCTTCCGGGGTCTTTGACATAGCAGCATGTAAATTACAAAACTTCTTTGAGGTAATAATGCCGGAAGCCCTCTAGGCAGTCACTTCAAACAAATCGGAGGCAATCTTATCGGCAACCAGTTTGCCCGATCGCGTTAATGTGATCACCCCGTTGGTTATGCGTAAAAAATCATTACTCATAAGCGTTTGAAGTAACGCTCCATACTTTTGCATCAGGTCAAAACCAAAATTCTCTTTCAGGTATCCGGTATCCAACCCCCAGGCAGTACGCAGGCTGGTAAGGATGTACTCGTTAATTTTTTCTTCACGGGTTAGGCGCTCAATTTGCGAGGGGAGTTGCCCCCCCATAATTGCTTGCACATACTTGTAATTGTTCGAAATATTTGCCTGCCTGCTGGTGCCATTGTAGGAATGTGCCCCTGGCCCTACACCAAGGTAATTTTCCTGCCTCCAGTAACTGCTGTTATGGTTTGACCAAAAACCTGGTTTGGCAAAGTTTGATATTTCATAGTGTTCATAGCCATGAGCATCAAGTACATCCATGAGTGTATGCAGGTATTCCGCAGCCTGCTCATCAGGTACCGGCAGAAGCTTTTTTGTTTTTAGCCAACTGCCAAAAGCCGTTCGCTCTTCTATGGTCAGGCAGTATGCTGAAATGTGGTCGGGCTGCAAATCCAGTGCATGTTCGATATCCTTGCGCCAACCCTCTACCGACTGACCCGGAATGGCGTACATCAGATCAACACTGATGTTTGAATAACCGGCAGCGCGCGCCTCGTTAACGCATATCCGGGCCTGATCCGCGGAATGAGCTCTGTTTAAGTAGCGTAGCAAGGTGTCATCGAATGTCTGGATGCCAATGCTCAGGCGGTTAACGCCCAGTGATTTAAGAAATGTCAGCCTTTCAGTATTCAGGTCATCCGGGTTTGCTTCAATGGTAATTTCGGCTGAAGGATTGATGCGAAACAGGGTATGCAGTTTATGAAAAATGCGTTCGAAGGAATTTTCTGTGAGTATCGATGGCGTACCACCACCCATGTAAAGGGTATGTACTTTATCGGTGCCGAGATAGTCCTTTCTCAGTTCCAACTCCTTTTCAATGGCAGTGATCATCTCAGGTTCAATGCCCCGGTTAGTCGAGAAATGAAAGTCACAGTAGTGACAGGCTTGTTTGCAAAATGGAATGTGAATGTAGATACCGGCCATGATAAATCAGAACATCAAAAGTACAGGTTTAAGAGGTGTTGCGTATTTTAGCCGATATAAATAAGCATTGCTTTGAAGCCAGGTTTCGCGTTTATCACCGCTCTCTTTTTAGTATTGGCGTTTTCAGTTTCTGGCCAGTTTGCAGTTGTAAAGAACGACCTTAAGAATGAATGGTTGATTCATTCAGGTCAGCAATTTAGCCTGCAAGCTGGCAGGCCGGCAGCGACTATTTATTTCACGGTAGAGCTAGACAAGTTTGCCGGTGACTACCTGCTGATAAGCAGCTCAAAATCGTTCTCAGTTTTTCTGAATGGCAAATTAGTATTGGATGATGTAGACCGCGTGAAGCTATCGGTTGACAGCCTGGCCAGGGTTTTGGAAACCCGGGTGCCGCTGATTGCGGTCCACCAGGAACCGCTGATTGAAACGGGACTGACTACGCAAATGATTGCTGAGGTTGGCATCCCTGCAGAATTGGATGAAGGAATTCTGAAAGTTGAGGATTCAACGATGAAGGACTTCATGATCGCAGCAACATTGCTGGTGTTCCTCTTTCTGATCGTCATCTTCCGTACAAACCCTAACCTTACGTCCGACTACTTCTCGCTGTCAACTTTTTTTTCTTTGCGCGAAAGTGATGATCATCCCATGTTTAACCGCATCGGGAATACTACGAATATACTCGCCTATATTTTCGTAAGCCTGGTAACCTCGTTACTGCTCATTCAGGTTCCATTCGAATCGGACGTGTTCATCAAAGCAAGTCCGGGTAATGGATTTTTGGATTGGACGATCGACTGGCTTGCCGGAGGTGCATTGATTTTGGCAGGGTTGTTTTTAAAGGCCCTTCTGATTTTTGTTGTGTGTTTACTTTTTAACTGGAGAGGCCTTTCAGGCTTTCATTTTTTCACCTTTGTTCGGTTCCTGCTCCTGGTATTTGGTGTGCTGCAGATTGGGATGGTAATTCAATTCTTCAGCACCGGATCAACGTACTTTACCCGACAACCCGCAGTTGATGTTGTGCACTATGTATTGCTAAGTTGGGTAGCGTTCGCGTTTTTAAAACTGATGAATAAGACCAGCACCTCTGTGATTCATTTATTTTTGTACCTTTGTGCCACTGAATTAATACCCTTTCTCATCATTATCAAGGTTTTATAAGGTGACCCTGTTACGTGTTGATATGAGCGAAAAAGTGAACGACAGGCTGCGTAAAGTAAAGAGCATTCTGGTTACGCAAGAGGCCCCTACCGATCCGAACTCTCCGTATTTTAAGCTGGCTGAAAAATTTAACCTGAAAATTGACTTCAGGCCGTTCATCCAGGTTGAGCCCGTACCTGCCAGGGAGTTTCGAAAACAAAAGATCGACATCCTGAATCATACCGCAATCATTTTTACCAGCCGGCACGCGGTTGATCACTTCTTTCACATTTGCAATGAGTTGAAGATTGAGATGCCGGCCGACATGAAATACTTCTGTATTTCCGATCAGACCTCCAACTACTTGCAGAAGTACATCGTGATCAGGAAGCGAAAAATTTTTACCGGATTAAAAACGGCCCAGGATCTGTTGGAAATCCTTAAAAAGCACAAGAACGAAAAGTACCTTTTCCCCTGTTCCGATATCCGGAAAAGCGACATCCCGGATTTTTTGCGGGAGAACGAATTCAACTTTACCGAAGCCATCATGTACCAAACGGTAGCCAGTGATTTATCGGACCTGAAAGAAGTGTATTACGATGTTCTTGCCTTTTTCAGCCCATCAGGAATATCCTCCCTGTTTGTCAACTTCCCCGACTTTAAACAAAATAATACACGCATTGCAGCGTTTGGCCCTACCACCGCCAAGGCTGTTCAGGATGCGGGACTTATTCTTGATATTGAAGCCCCACTGCCTAACGCACCCTCAATGACCGGGGCCATCGAACTGTATATAAAGCAGGTAAACGGGGGTAAATAACCCATTCATTTATTGGATTTTACAAAGTGGTGTTTTTTATTACACTTTAATTACACTGCGGTTGAAAGTATGCGGAAAAAGCATTTACTTTAATCCTGCATTTTTGCGTAAACATGCTTAGGAAAGGTCTGTATGTCATTTTTTGCCTCCTGCTAATCAGTGCCGGAAAAGTTATTGCCCAGCAGGATGCGCAGTTTACACAGTACATGTTTAATACAATCTATCTGACTCCCGCAGCAGCAGGGGTAGATGGAGTAACCGAAGCAACAATGATTCACCGCAGCCAATGGCTTGGTTATGAATCATCGTTTGGCGATGGCAACGCGCCCACCAGCCAGATTTTAACGTTCAACTCACCAATCTATAAACTGAAAAGCGGGTTTGGAGCATATGTTCTTAACGATAAGCTCGGACCTCAAAACAACCTGGAAATCCAGGCCATGTATGCCTACCACTTAGGCATTAAAGAAAACAAACTGAGCTTTGGCATTAAACTCGGGATGTACTCCCAAACTCTTGACTTTGATAAATACAGGGCCATCCAACCTAACGATCCACTCCTTTCAATTTATGACCCCATTTCAGGCACCTATGTCCCCCGGACGGGGAGAGAATCCCAGGTCCGCCCTGACCTTGGGGTTGGTATCATGTACCGCAGCGAAAAGTACTATGCCGCCATTGGCATGAACCACCTGCTGAAATCGGAGTTCGATTTTGGAGTAAGCCAACGGAACGCCCTGGAAAGCCACATGAACATTACTGGCGGCTATTTCTATGACGTGAACTTTGACCTCCAGATTAACCCAACCGTCCTTATAAAAACCGATTTTAACGAATTTTCAATGGACCTCGGAGTAATTGCCACCTTAAAGAATACGATGTGGGGTGGGCTGTCGTTCAGATCAGGAGAGGCAGCCAACCTGTTGCTGGGGTATAGCTTCTTAAAGGACAAATCGCTTCGGCTGGGCTATTCGGTAGATTTTATTGTGAAAGACAGAGCGGCCAAGGAAAACTTTTCGCATGAGTTTATGCTAACCTATCAGTTACCGGTAAGTGTGGGTGTCGGGAAAAAGGTTGTCAGAACCCCACGATACAGGCATTAACCGGCAAATTATTTTGGTTTTATGCAGATTTTGTAGAATTTGGTAATCAATTGTTTCAAAAAGTAAGACATTAAGCGGTATTTTCGAGACTCAAAAAGTAAACTGATTTGATACTTATGAATAAGGCGGCTTCATCAAAATGTGCAATTGTACTGTTAGGATTCGCAGCCAGTGCCTGCGGGTTGCTGGGCATTGGCGGAGGAAAGGGCGGAGATGGAGGTGAACTTATCGGAGTGGCAGGCCGGCAAGGTTGGGTTATGACCAGGCCATTTGGTATGGTACCCATTCCGGCAGGAACATTTCACATGGGTCAGGCCGATGAAGATCCGGCATCAACTCAAATTAATTACAACAAGCAGGTTACAATCGGATCATTCTTTATGGATGACACCGAAATTACAAACAATGAATACCGTCAGTTTACCAATTATCATTTGGTTGAAAATGGAAGCATCGAAGGGTTTGAAACGGTAGACCAGGAAACCTTCAGGCAAAAATATTACCCGGACACCACGGCATGGGTGCGTGACTTTGCGCATCACATGGGTGATCCGGTTCAGGATTATTATTACTGGCATCCGGGGTATGATGATTATCCCGTGGTTGGTATTAACTGGGATGCGGCTGTTTTCTTCGCCAACTGGCGAACCGCCTACTGGAATGATTACCGCAAGAGTGTAGGGGAATTTCCGATGCCTAGTTTCCGGCTTCCTTCTGAAGCGGAGTGGGAATATGCTGCACGGGGCGGGCGCGATATGGCCAAGTATCCATGGGGTAACCCGTATATCCGAAACGCACAAGGATGTATGCTCGCCAACTTTAAACCCGGACGCGGTAATTTTTACGATGATGGGTTTGCGTACACTTCGCCAGTGATGGCGTATTTCCCTAATGACTATGGACTGTACGACATGGCCGGTAATGTTAGTGAATGGTGTTTGGATGACTTTAATCCGGCATCTGTGCCCACTGTTTGGGATTTGAACCCCCAGTATATTGATCCGAGAACTAACCCGGAAGACTCCCGGTACAATGCAAAGATTGCGCCTAAGAAGGTCGTTCGGGGTGGTTCGTGGAAAGATGTAGCCTACTACCTTGAAACGGGTACACGTACGTATGAATTCAAAGACTCCACAAGAGCCTATATCGGGTTCAGGTGTGCACTTACCCATTTGGGCAGGTCATCAGGCAGGGAATTTTAAAACCAAAAGCGTTATTTTTAACTTATATCCAAAAGACAAACAACTTAAACCCATACTACAATGAGCAAGAAAAAAGGCGGATTTGCTGAGCTACTCTTCAAAACCATAATGCCAAAAGTTTATGGTATTGGTGCGGCAGTCGTAATTGTTGGTGCGTTATTTAAGATTCTTCACCTCACGGGTGCTGATCAGATGCTGATGGTCGGTCTGTTAACAGAAGCCGCCATCTTCTTTCTGAGTGCGTTTGAACCTGCTGCAAAGGAAACCGATTGGACAAAAGTGTATCCAGAACTTGCTGAAGACTTTGAGCCTTCGGTAACATCTCCTACGGTGCGCAAGCCCGGCCACTCAGCCGAATCTCCCCTTTTGAAAATTGATGAGATGCTGAAGACCGCAAAAGTTGACCAAAACCTGCTGGACAATCTGGGTAAAGGATTTAACAACCTGGCGGAATCTGCAAAGCAGATGAATAACCTGAGTAACGCTGCAGTTGCTACAAACGAATATGCGACTAACGTAAAAACGGCTTCCAAGGCATTGACCGATATGAATGCCTCCTATAAAACTGCTATCGATGCGGTAGGTTCAATGGCCAATGCCTCGAAGGATGCCGGAGAGTATCATTCACAAGTACAGAAGGTCACTAAGAATCTGGCAGCGCTTAATTCCGTTTATGAAATGGAGTTGAAAGATGCCGACAGCCATGTGAAGAACATGAACAAGTTCTACGAAAGCCTTACCGGTGCTATGCAGGGACTTACCAAAGTGGGTGAGAATACAACCAAGTTTACCTCTGAGTTGGGCAAACTTACTGATAATATAACATCGTTGAATAAAGTGTACGGCAGCATGCTTACCGCTATGAAAGGCGGAGGTTAGGGCTGATTTTGGAATGAGAAATTAGGGTTTAAGGATTTTCACGATTTAAACAGTACAACAAATGGCAGGTAAAAAAGAAACCCCGCGGCAAAAGATGATCGGTATGATGTACCTGGTACTTACCGCCCTTCTGGCCCTTCAGGTGAGCAATGCAGTGTTGGAAAAATTCGCAATCATTAATGGAACGCTTAACCAGCTGATAGAGGAAACGGAGAAGGCAAACGCGAGAACATTGAGTAAAATTATTGAGGATGGGGGCAAAAGTGAAGTGGAGAAGATTAAAACTGCAGTAGAACGGGCTCAGAAGGTTCGTGAACTCACGGCCGGTACTACCGCATGGATTGAGACGCTGAAGAAGAAGATGCTGGAAGTATCTGGTTCGGACAAAGTGGATGAGAAAGTTATCAACAATCATAGTTCCACAGTTGCTACCATGATGATTGATAAAAAGTCTCCATGGGGTCGCGACCTCGAAACCAAGTTAAACAATTATGTTAAGGAGCTGAATGCACTAACGGGTCTCAATTTTAACACACTGGCAAGGGCTCCCAAAGATATTCCTGAGTTCGCCAATGATCCGGACCATGTAAGGAAAGACTTTTTGACATTTACATTTGAAAATACCCCGGTTATCGCTGCATTAGCATCAGTAACTCAGATTCAGTCTGAAGTCATGGAGTATGAAGCAGCTGCATTGAGTAAGTTGGCCGCTGATGCAGGTGCAGAGGTGGTCAAGTTTGAATCAATTATTCCCATGGTGAGGCCAAAGTCATCGGTAGTGGCTGCAGGAGCATCGTATGAGGCTGACATGTTTATTTCTGCCTCATCTTCTGCCTTGAGCCCTGAAATGTTTATGAACGGAACCTCTATTCCTGTAGAAGTAGATCCAGCTACGGGTATTAAAATGGGCAAAGTGAAATTCACTGCCAAGGGGGGTACCTATGATGCCAAAAACCAGTCCAAGCAATCATTTAAAGCAGAAATAAAATTGAATGATAAGGTTTACCCGCAGACTATTGAATACATCGTGGCAAGGCCAACCATTCGGGTAACAACGGGTGTGGCGCCTACTTTGTATTTGGGCTGTGGTAACCTGGTAAATATTGAGGTTCCTGCATTAGGCACTGACTATAGCCCATCGTTCTCTGCCACCGGGGCCGAAATTGTGAGAGGAGAAAAGATCGGTCAGGTAACCATTATTCCTAATCAGCGCAAAGTAACCGTATCTGTAAACAACTCGGGCACCTTTATCGGAAACGAAGAGTTTGCGGTTAAAAATGTTCCGCGCCCGAGAATTGTTGCAAAAGATAATAACGGCCGCGACATCGATTTGAAAAATGGAGTGAAAGCCGGGCAGATTGCCGGACTTCGCATCGTTGCCGAAGCAGATGAAAACTTTAAATCAGAAGTTCCGAAAGATGCCAATTACCGGATGCGTAATGTATCGGTAATCCTGGCCAGGGGAACTCAGCGCGTTCAGGAAATGACGGTAACCAGTGAACTGGTTGACCTGAGTAGCATGAGGGCAGTTATGAAACCGGGTGACCGTATTATTATAGAGCCAAAAAATGTAGTTCGTATGACCTATAAGGGAGAGCCTGAACCTGTAACTGTTTCCGGTAATGACATCATTAATATACCTGTTTCTCAATAAAAGTATTATGCAGCGAGTGAAGAAGTTATTTGTATTTTTTGCGGTGAGTTTACCGTTGGGAGTATGGGCTCAACCTGAGTTGCCCCAATACAACCCGAACTCAATTAACCCCATTCCGCGGTACGAACACCTGTACAAACTTCGTGTTTGGAGGAAAATTGATTTAAAGGAAAAGCAGAACAAAGGCTTCTTTTCAAATAATGGTGAGATCACCAAACTCATCATGAATGCTGTAAAGTCCGGTGAGATTCCTAATGTGTATAAAAGTGATTCCCTGACATCGATAATGACCAAGGCTGATTTTGAGGAGAAGTTGATCATTACCAAAGGCCAGGTTCTACCTGCATGGGATCCTACTTTTACGTATTACATGAATGACCCGGTATCGTTCAATGGCAAGAACTACGAGTCTACTATTGATAATAACAGGGGAATTAACCCGGGAACGGCCCCCAATGGTGAGTGGGCTCCTTCAACGCAGGGTAAGTCAATTGAGGTGCTTCCCCGTTCGGTGTACATGCTCACATTGATGGAAGATGTAATTTTTGATAAGCGCAGGTCAAGATTGTACTATGATGTACAAGCCATTCAACTCCAGGCGTTTGATGATAATACAGGTACTTTCAAATCGTTAGGCTGGTTTAAATACAAGGATCTGGAGAAAGTGTTCAGAAACAATCCTGAGAAAGCGGTTTGGTTTAATCGACAGAACACGGCCGAAAACAAAAATTTTGCAGATGCCTTCTTGCTGCGCCTTTTCAGAGGAGTGATTGATAAAATTGAAAACCCGGATGACGAGAGCATTGAAGATGTTTACCGTAACAACGGCAGGCCTTACTATGAAGGAGTATGGGCACGCGAATGGGCCGAAATGATGCTGATGGAAAAGGAACACAACCTTTGGGAGTTCTGATAACTTCGCAAAAATTTACAAGAGCCCCCTTACGTTAAGGGGGCTTTTTTGGTGCCTTCCTTAATTAACCTGGCTTTGCTTTTCCCTACCACTTTCTCCAATACATCCAAGGGAGCACGTTGAATTTTTGCAATTGATTTGAAATAGTTAAGAAGTTTCTCTACCGTGGCTTTTCCTACCCCTGGTAATTCTTCAAGACTGGTTTTCAGGCCTGCTTTGCTCCGCTTTTGGCGATGGAATGTGATGGCGAACCGATGAGCCTCATCGCGGATCTGCTGAATAAGTTTAAGGCCGGGTGATTTCTTATTGATCAGCAGCGGAAGGGGATCGTTCGGTAAATAGATTTCCTCCAGCTTTTTAGCGATACCTGCGATGGGGACCTCACCGTACAGGTTAAGTTCTTTGAGTGCCTCACATGCGCTTGATAGCTGGCCCTTCCCTCCATCCACAAGGATCAAATCAGGAAGTTTTACAGCTTCTTCAAGTATTCTTTTGTAGCGCCTGCCAATGATTTCTTTCATCGAGGCAAAATCATTAGGACCGATTACCGTTTTGATGTTGTAATGGCGGTAGTTTTTTTTATCGGGTTTACCATGAACAAACCGAACCATCGAAGCCACCGGGGTTGATCCCTGGAAGTTGCTGTTGTCAAAGCACTCAATCGTAAAGGGCAGGGAGGTAAGACGCAACTCCTTTTGCAATGCCTCAAGAGCCGGGTTTTTCTTCACGGGTCGTTCAGCTCTTGTCAATTCCCTTTCGCGCTTCAATTCCATCGCATTTTTTAACGAAAGAGCAATCAGTTTTCTTCTGTCGCCAATTTTAGGCACGGTGTTCAGAATTGTTTCCGGGAGTACACCAAGCGGTAAATTGCTCAATACCTGGTTGTTTGAACTACCGGCCTGTTTTCGCAATTCAATAAAGGCCATACTGAGCAAGTCGGAGTGATCCTCATTAAGTTGCTTTTGTATTTCGATGGATTTTGAAGAGATGATCCCACCTTCTTTTATCAGTAGGTAGTTGATGTAGGCATACCGTTCATTGCCGGTAATGGTAATGACATCAATATCGGTTATGGCCTTGTTAACAACCTGCGATTTACTTTGAAATTTTTCCAGTGTTTCCAGTTTTTCCTTGTACTGTTGCGCCCGCTCAAAATTCATGGAAGCAGCAGCTTTGTTCATTTGCTCTTCAATGAACTGCCTCACTACATTAAGATTTCCCCTCAAAATGTTTCTGGCTTGCGCGATTTCCTGGGTATAGTCTGATTCTGATTGCAGCCCCTCGCATGGGCCTTTGCAGTTGCCAATGTGATATTCGAGGCACACTTTAAATTTTTTTTGAGCGATATTGGTTTCAGATAGCACCAGGGTACACGTTCGAATGGTGTATAGCTTACGCAACAACTCCAGCACATTTTTCATTGCTACTACACTGGAGTAGGGCCCAAAGTACTCGCCCTGAGTTGGCAGGTATTTACGGGTTGAGATTATTCGCGGAAAGCGCTCTTTGAGAATGCATAAATACGGAAAGGTCTTGTCGTCTTTAAGGAGGATGTTGTACCTGGGTTGGAATTTTTTTATCAGGTTATTCTCCAATAGCAACGCATCAAATTCACTTTCGGAAACGGTGTACTCAATTCTATTAGTTTCGTGAACAAGGCGTTGGGTTTTCCGGTTTAGACTTTGTTTGGCGCCAAAGTAGCTTTGAACCCTTTTTTTTATGTTTTTTGCCTTGCCTACATAAACCAGTTGGTTTGTGGCGGTGAAGAACATATAAACTCCGGGTGTATCAGGAAGCAGTTGAACGTAGCTTTTCAGGTCGCCATGGGTCATCGATGAATTCAATTGAAGTCGTCCCAGGGTTTGTCATCTATTGGAATGGAATCGGCAGGCACAATGTAGCGATCACAATTCAGGGTAACATCAAGGCCTGTTTTCGGTTGTTTGAATTTGCCTTTTTTGTATTCAATCGCAGGGTCCAGGTAAAGTTTGCGCATGTACTTCTCCCAAATGGGCCGTGCGGTGCGGGAACCCTGGCCCATATCCCAGTTGCGGTAATGGATGCTACGCTCATCACCGCCTACCCATACCCCGGTAACCAGGTTGTGCGTAACGCCCATATACCAACCATCGGATGCATTGTTGGTGGTTCCTGTTTTGCCTCCAATTTCATTTTCTTCTTTCAGGTCGTAGCCCAGGCCGCCTGAAGTACCTCCTGTTTCTTCCACTCCGCCCCGAAGCATGTAAACCATTTTATAGGCAGTTTGTTCACTGATTGCTTCTCGTGTTTTGGGCACAAAGTTTTCGATGACATTTCCGTTCTTGTCCTCTATTCGGGTGATGTAGTACGGTTCGGTGTAGATGCCACTGTTCACAAAAGTTCCATAAGCGCCTACCAATTCATAAAGGGATACATCACTTACCCCAAGGCAAAGCGATGGCACTGCATCCAGCGGACTGGTAATACCTACCCGATGTGCAAATTTAACGACATTATCGGGGTGTACTTTTTGTAAAATTTGGGCGGTTATCGAGTTTACCGATCGGGCCATGGCCTGGCGCAGATTCATTTTTTCGCCTGTTCCATATTTCCCATCTGAGTTGGGCGGATACCATGTGGTTCCTGAAACTGTGAAGCTGGGTGAAATGTCGTAAAGCTCAAAGCATGGATGGTAACCAATTTCCAGGGCTGCCCCGTAAACAAACGGTTTAAAGGTTGAGCCCGGTTGCCGCTTGCCTTGCCGTACGTGATCGTACTTAAAGTACTTATGGTTTATCCCACCTACCCATGCTTTGATGGCTCCCGTGTTGGCGTCCATTGACATTAAACCGGCATGAAGAAATCGCTTGAAGTAGTTTAGCGAATCCATGGAACTAAAGAGCGTATCGCGTTCGCCTTTCCACGAGAAAACAGTCATTGGTTTTTTAAGATTCAGCATGATTTTCAGGGAGTCATCATGCTCACCGTAACGTGCAGCCAGGTTTTTGTAGCTATCGGTTTGTTTGATGCGCGATTGAAGAAATCCTTTGATTTCTTTCCACTCGTCATCAATCCAGGGATTCCGGCCTTTCCAGTGTTCATCAAATAATTGTTGCTGGTATCGCATGTGTTCGGTCAGGGCATGCTCGGCATAAAGTTGCATGCGGCTGTCGATGGTCGTATAAATTTTAAGCCCCGATTCCCATAGATCATAGCCGTGTTCATGGCACCAATTCATTAAATCGGTGCGGATTACATTCCGGAAGTATGTGGCAAGTCCTTCGTTCTGGTTTTGTACACGGTACTTCAATTCAATTGGAAGTTGCTTAACCGAGTCGTACGCTTCCTTGGTTATATAACCATGGATAACCAGTTTATTGAGCACTTCATTTCTTTTTTTCAGTGAGTTTTCCGGATTATAAACCGGGCTGAATTTGGTAATGGCCTGGAGCATACCCACCAGCACAGCCGATTCCTGCAGGTTAAGGCTATCGGGTGGTTTGTTGAAATACGTTTCGGCTGCCACGCGGATGCCGTAGGCATTGCTGCCAAACGAAGTGGTATTTAGGTACATGGCGATGATTTCTTCCTTCGTGAAATTTTTTTCCAGGTAGTAGGAAATGATCCACTCCTTGATTTTTTGAATGAACCGTTTTGGATAACGGCCAAGCCGTGCAATTTTTCCATCGAGGCCCATATCCGGGTTCATGGTGTACAGGTTTTTAGCCAATTGTTGTGTAATGGTGCTGCCTCCGCCTTTCGGATTAAGTGTAACCAGTCCCCACAGCACGCGCAGGTATGCAATAAAATCCATCCCGCTGTGCTTGTAAAACCGGTGATCTTCTGAAAGAAGCAATGTATTCACCAAATCTTTTGAAAGGTCGTGATAACTCACCTGGCTACGGTTATAGCGGAAGTACTTGCCTAATGAAACGCCATCGGCAGAGATGAGTTCGGAGGAAAGATCATTCTCCGGATTTTCTATTGACTTAAGACTGGGCATTCCTCCATACAGGCCCATCAGGTCAACACTCACTGAATAAATGAAGAGTGGAGAAAGAAGTACAACTGAGAAAAAAACAATCCACAAAATCTTAATGGCCGTCTTTATCCATTTTCGCTGAATGCCAAGGAGGTTATGGATTTTCCGTGCGGTAGTTTTTTTCAAAGAATCGAAGGTATTCATCTAGGCCTTTGGTGCGATAAAAGATATTGAAATTGTCTTTTGTAATTACAAAGCTATTGAATTTACGGTTTTTAAGTTCGGTGAGTGATGGGAGTTTTTCGATGAACACTTTATAGTACTCAATGGCGCTGCTTAACCGGGGTAAATCAGATACCATTGTCAGGGTGAATGAGTCGTTCAGTATCAGGTTGCTCACCGTAAGGTTAAGATCTTTAAAATGGGTTGTGTTGAATGAATTAAATACCTGAATGGCCGAACTCTCCAGCTTTTCTTCGGATGAATAAGCCACGATAAAATAGTGGGGTTGCTCAAACGAGCGTGTGTATTCAATACCTTTTTCCTTTTCTTTTTTCAATTCAAAGTTGCGTGAAGCTGTAAGCAGGGTTTTCGCATACGTTGCAGCTTCCGTTTCCGGATACGTTTTTATCAGTTGCTCGAGCTGGAACTGGTAAACTGCGATGGGCTCAGTTTTTCCGGTGATCATCGTAGATAGCAACGCGAGTTGCGGTGTAAATGGAGTACCTTCAAGCCCTATTGATTCGCTAAGCAATGCCTTTGCCTTTCCATGCTCACCTTGCTGATACAATTCGTATGCCGCCTGGTACATCACTTTCTGTTTGTCAACCGTAAGGCTGGATTCAAGAAGGTAATCCGGATTAACGATGATCATTGCATAGTCAGTTTCCGGATACAAGGTAATCAGTCTGGTTGCATACGATTCGGCATAAGTGGGATCACTTTCTTTGTGGATCAGGTAAAGCTTATAGAGCACTTCGGGTTCGTGCTCTGTTTTTGGAAACCGTTTGAGCAGTGTTTCAAGTGCGGCTACTGCATTTGCTTTTTCCTGAAGTTTGAAGTAATAAATATCCCCCAATGCAAAATAAGCTTCTTCAATTTTCTTTAACGACTCAGCCTTTTGTTCATCCGTAAGGGGCAGTTGCTTTAACAATTTCTCATACGCTTCCTTTACGGGGTCTTGTTGAACAACGGGTTTATCTTTTTCGGCATTGGGGTTTTCCTGGGAAACAAGCGGGTTAACGCGCTCACTGGCCGGCACGGCACGTGACGATCTCCGCCAGTTATCCTCAAGCGGGATTTTCCCCCAGATGCGTACGAATTCCACTTGCCCTAACCCAACTGCTGAAGGATTTCCAAAATACCAATCGCCTGTTTGCATGCCGCTTGGGCTTTCGATAACAGATTGACTCCGGGCAATGTCCGTCCGTTCTCCTTTTTTTCTTTTCCCTTTCGTTGTTTCGACAGGCTTCCGGACATCAACCACTTGCTTTACAAGGGCATGAATGGCAGCTGTGTCGAGAGAGGCCAACGTCAGCAGGCTGTCTTGCCAGGTAATGGTGTTGAGATGGGCAACGAACTCGTTTAGTATCTCCTGTCGTGATTTCACAGCCTTGTAATCGGGTCTATTCGGTGAGATGCAAGTAACTGCGCTGTCATAATAGGCCTGGGCTAATTCAAACTTCTTCAGGGTGTCATAGTAGATTTGCCCCATCCGCAGGTAAGCATCTCCATCCACCAGTTTATTGCTTCCCAGGCGGACGGCTTGGTTATAGTTTGAGATCGCTTCAGGAATGTTGGCTTGCTTTTCTTCAAACACGCCCATCTCGTAATAGATCTTATCGCGGAACTCTTTGTTCTTAGTGTCTTTCAGTAACTTTTTAAATGATTTGCGGGCATTGGCAACATTGCGTGACTTTGAAATCTCGGCTACCTGCGCCATGTACAGGCGTGCGTAGAAATCCACTTCATACTCCGGATGGGTTGCAATGCAATCCCGGTAATAGTTATATGCCTCTGCCTCAAAACCAAGTCTTTGGTAAACCTGACCGATAATAAAGTAGATCCGGCCGGGCCTGTCCCTTTTGGTTAACAAAGGGGCCGCTTCAGAAAGGTTCCGGATCATCTTATCCAGATCATTGCGCACCTGGTAATAGTAGGCCTTTTCCAACAGTAAATTTTTTCGGTTGGTTTTGTTCAGCGGTTCTTTCTGAAGATAATCGAATACGGCCTCGGCATTGTTGTATTCCTTGTGCTCGGTAAAGGTGCGGATCAGGTGAATGAGTGCCTGATGACGAACATTTGCATCTTTAGTAACTTTGGGATTGTTGACGTACTTGAATGTTTGAATGGCATTACCCCAATCAAAGCTGTACAAGCGGGCTTTGCCCACCAGGATGTAGGCATCATCAACCCATTTGCTGTTGGGGTGCCGCTGGATGGCGATGGATGCCATTTTGATCGCTTCCTGAACATCCTTGTCGTAGCTTTTGGCGAGCATGGAATCCAGCCGGGGGAACAGCCAGAGAATCTGGTTGTAATCATCCTGGTGACTGCGCTGAATCGTCTGCTCAATTTTCCTGATCTCTTCCAGGGCGTAGTAATAGCCGTTATAGTGGGCTGTGGTGTTGTGAAAGGCCTTGCTGGTCCACGTGTTTGATTCGGAGGAACAAGCTGCAGCCAGGCAGAGGACCGGGAGAAGGTATGAGAGCCTGATTTTCAAAGTGTTATTGTGTGACTAAGAAACGCAAAAAACACGGTTTCCATATTTAAATCGACCGGAATATCTAACTTTGCAGGCTAAAAATCGCCTTTTGAAGCCGAAAAAGACATTTTCAAACTGGCTTACCAACAGGTACCAGCTCATCATCCGCAATGAGGAGAACTTTGCCGAGAAGACCAGCTTTGGATTCACCTATTCGAAAGTAATTTTTTTCCTGGGATTAATCTTTGCTGCGGTATTTGTAATCAGCCTTTTCCTGGCACAAACGTTACTGGCAAAATGGTTTGACCCACGGTTTGAACAAATGGTGCTGAATCGCGAGGTGATTAACCTGGCTACACGGGTTGATTCGCTTTCGATGGAGATTGACCGGAAAGAGCAGTTCATTCAGAATTTTCAGCGCGTTCTGCGGGGCGATACAGCAGCCTTTAAAAATCCTTCCGAGGTTTTAAATGTTGATGGGAAGCCATCGATTAAACCCAATGAGTTAAAACTGGCTCCGGCTGATTCGCAATTCAGGCGCGACTTTGAAAAATCTGACCTCGCCCTGATTACGTTTACCAGCGTGAAATACCGTGAGTTGCAGGAAACATTTTTCTTCTCTCCGCTTACAGGATTCATCTCTGACCGGTTTGATTTAAAAAGAGGCCACTACGGTGTTGACATTGTAACCAAAACAAATGAACCGGTTAAAAATATTGCCGATGGCACGGTGGTGTTTGCCTCCTGGACGCAGGACTCGGGGTATGTAATGATGATTCAGCATAAGGGCAGCCTCATTTCGGTATACAAGCACAATGCGGAACTGTATAAAAAAGTTGGTACCTTTGTTAATGCAGGTGAGATCATCTCCATAGTTGGCAATAGTGGTGAGTTAACCAATGGACCACACTTACATTTTGAGTTGTGGTACAACGGCAACCCGCTTAATCCGGAAGAGTTTGTAACGTTTTAACAGCTAGCAATACATGTTTACAACGAAAGAAGAAAAACGAGCCGCTGAAGAGATCAGCAATTCCAGCAATACCATTGGCAAGGGCACTTACCTTGAGGGCAATATTGAAACGTACGGCAATATTCGAATTGAAGGTAAGGTAACAGGCCATATCAAATCCAAGTCGAAGGTTGCACTTGGTAATTCCTCGCAGGTACACGGTAACATTACCGCACAGAATGCCGACATCGAAGGAGAGGTAAAAGGCAGAATTGAAATTGCCGAACTGCTTGTGCTTAAAGCAACAGCCGTTATCCATGGCGATATCATTACGGGCAAACTGGTGGTAGAGCCGGGTGCCGTATTTAACGGCTCGTGTAAGATGGGAGCCACCATAAAGGAAATCAAGATTGGGGATACCAATGGAATCGGGGCATCACGAGCCTTCAACCGGCCCGAAGAAGCAAAATCAGTTTAACTCCTACCTCCGGTACAGCGGGCTTGCCCTTCAGTTGTTAATTACGATTGGAGTATTCGGTTGGCTCGGTTATAAGCTTGACCAGATCATGTCGTTATCCTTTCCGGTGTTTATGCTTCTTTTTGGATTACTTGCTTTTACAGGCATGCTGTACCAGGTTTATCGTTCGCTCAATTCGTAACAGTGCTGATGCGATTTTTTTTTACACTTATGGTAATTGCACTTGTAATTACATCAGGATATGCGCTACTGCCGGTATCCTGGCCGACCTATTTTTATCAGACTCTCCTTTTTTTACTGCTTACAACCTGCGGCCTGTTTTATTACCTGCTGCGGTCAAAGAAGGAGCGCCCCGAAACGTTTGTTCAGTTTTACCTGCTCACCCTGGCTGTTAAGATGGTGGCCTATGCGGGATTTATGATTTTTGTCATCACACGGAACAGAGGTGAGGCTCCGGCCAATGTGGCATTTTTTATGATCGTGTATTGTATTTTCACCGCTACAGAGGTGGCTTTTTTGTACAGAAAGGTTAGTCAGTAATTGGGTCTCGAAAGGGGTCAAAAAAGAGGTTAAAAATTTCATTCTGAATCTTTAATTTTTACCTTTGCGGTCGGATTTTAAAACCCCTTTAGTAGCCTCCAATGCGCATTTTTCGTTCAAAATTCACCCGAGTATCTGTTCTCCTTACCCTTGCGTTTTCGGGGATTTTTGTGCGCGCGACTGCGGCTGAGTCATCAGATGGGAATGCTTCTTTTAATGCCAGCGAAGTGATCCTGCACCACGTTATGGACGACCACATCTGGCACTTCTGGGATGGCCACTACGGCACACTTTATTTGCCGGTTATTGTGTATACACAAGAGAAAGGTTTGGAGATTTTCTCCTCACGAAATTTTTATGATGAACACCATCAAATCATAGAATATAACGGATACAAACTTGAGCATAATCACATTTACCTGGCCGATTCAGGTAAACCGGTATTGGACATTTCGATAACGAAAAACGTAGCCATGCTTTTTATCAATGCTGCGCTTTTGATTGTTGTCTTTCTGACCGTGGCAAAGAAGTATTCGCAAAATTCGGGCAAAGCGCCCTCCGGCATTCAGGCATTCTTTGAGCCTATTATTGTATTTGTGCGCGATGAGATTGTAAAGCCCAACATCGGCCATCATTACGAAAAATATTTACCATACCTGCTTACACTTTTCTTCTTCATTCTGTTTGGTAACCTGCTGGGGCTTTTGCCGGGAGCCGGCAACATGACTGGTAACATAGCCGTAACACTCACGTTGGCTGTATTCACATTTCTCATCACCAACTTCAGCGGTAATAAAAGTTACTGGGGCCACATCTTCTGGACTCCCGGGGTGCCGCTGCCGTTGCGCATTGTTATTTTACCGGTTGAAATCATCGGCCTGTTTACAAAGCCGTTCTCGCTAACCATTCGTTTGTTTGTGGCAATTACAGCTGGTCACATTGTTATTTTAAGCTTGATTTGTTTAACGTTTATTTTCGGAAGCATATATGTAGGCCTGGCCTCAACCCTAATGGTTCTGTTCATTAACCTGATTGAGTTGTTGGTTGCTGGAATTCAGGCATATGTATTTACACTGTTTACTTCCCTGTATATCGGGATGGCAACAGCCGGGCACGAGCATCATTAGTAGATTAAAGATTTCCCTGAATAAGTATTCGGGGTTGTTTCACATAAATACTTAACACTATGTTATTATCACTGTTGTTAGACATGAGTTTTGCTGTGATGGGCGCAGGCATTGGTGCCGGTCTGGCTGCAATTGGCGCTGGAATTGGTATCGGCCGCATTGGTGGCTCTGCCATGGAAGGCATGGCACGCCAGCCCGAGGCCTCTGGCAAAATTCAGGGTGCGATGCTGGTGATTGCCGCTCTTATTGAAGTGGCAGCCCTGTTTGCACTGGTTATTTGCCTGATGGTGGCATTAGGCTAGCCAAGTAGAGGAGTTCGCCTGCAATAGGCAGGAAACTCCTCTTTTTTTGTTTGAAATATTTAAGGAAAAAATTTTATGGATCTCTTAACCCCCGGAACCGGATTGATACTATGGCAAGCCATTGTATTCATTCTGTTGTTTATTCTGTTGTCGCGTCTGGCATGGAAGCCGATTCTTAATTCGCTGAAAGAACGGGAAACCTCCATTCAAAATGCATTGGATACTGCAGATAAGGCCCGTGCAGAAATGAGCCAGCTTAAATCAGACAACGAGAGGTTGCTGAAAGAGGCACGTGAAGAACGCGATAAGATACTAAAAGAAGCCCGGGAGGCATCGAACTGGTTAAAGGAGGAGGCTCAGCAGGATGCGAAAAAATCGGCTGACAGAATTATTGACGATGCCCGTCAGGCAATTCAAATAGAAAAGCAAGCGGCCCTGAAAGAGGTGAAAATTCAGGTAGCGTTGTTTTCCTTGCAGGTTGCCGAAAAGCTTATGAAGAAAAATCTGGCTGATGATAAGGCGCAAAAGGAACTTGTAGAAAGCTACATTAAAGATCTGAAGATTAACTAAGCATGGCCGATTCAAGGGTTGCATACCGGTACGTCAAGTCGTTGCTTCAACTGGCAATTGAGCAAAAGGCATTGGAAGAAGTAAACAACGATATGATGTTGTTCGACAGCGTTTGCGAACGCAACCGTGCCTTTACGTTAATGCTTCGCAACCCGGTTATCAAGCACGATAAGAAACGAGAAATTCTCAACATGGTATTTAAAGGAAAGGTACATGCCCTGACCAATGCAATTTTTGAAATTATCACGAGGAAAAATCGTGAGCCGCTCCTCCCCGAGATCGCCAGGCAGTTTCATACGGCCTATAACGAGTACAAAGGCATCGTCAAAGCTTCCGTTACAACTGCGTTTACGCTGGATAAAGCCCTGCGCACAGAATTTGAAGCTATCGTAAAAAAGATAAGTTCAAGCAAGCAGGTAGAAGTGGAAGAAAAAGTTGACCCGCAGATGATCGGTGGGTTTGTGCTTACGGTTGGCGACAAGCAAATTGATGCCTCCATCAAAAACCAGCTGAAAACACTGGAACGCGAGTTTAGTCAGAACCCCTATATAAAAGAGTATTAACTAATTAAGTTGAATTGATATGGCAGAGATCAGACCCGAAGAAGTATCGGCAATATTACGTGAGCAACTGGCCCATGCGCGAACCGATGCGCAGCTCGAAGAAGTAGGCACCGTGCTTACCGTAGGTGACGGGGTAGCGCGGATTTATGGATTGACCCAGGCCCAATCGGGTGAATTGCTGGAATTTGAAAACGGACTTCGTGCTATGGTGCTCAACCTGGAAGAAGACAACGTGGGAGCCGTATTGTTCGGTGACTCAAAAGGCGTGCATGAAGGCGATACCGTGAAGCGAACCGGCAAAATTGCCTCCGTAATGGTTGGTGATGGCATGCTTGGTCGAGTGGTTGATACCCTCGGACAGCCGGTTGACGGCAAAGGGCCGCTGAAGGGTGAATTGTTTGAAATGCCAATGGAGCGTAAAGCACCCGGTGTTATTTACCGCCAGCCTGTAAACGAGCCGCTGCAAACCGGTATCAAGGCCATCGATTCGATGATTCCGATTGGGCGGGGACAGCGTGAACTCATCATCGGTGACCGGCAAACAGGCAAAACGGCCGTTGCCATTGATACGATCATTAACCAGAAAGAATTTTATGAAAATGGCAAGCCGGTGTACTGTATTTATGTGGCTATCGGGCAAAAGGGCTCAACGGTTGCACAAGTAGCTGCCGCGCTGGAAAAAGCAGGCGCATTACCGTATACCATTATTGTTTCGGCTACAGCCTCTGACCCTGCCCCCATGCAGTTTTTTGCACCGTTTACGGGAGCATCCATTGGCGAATATTTCCGCGATACCGGAAGACCGGCATTAGTTATTTATGATGACTTGTCCAAACAGGCCGTTGCTTACCGCGAGGTGTCTCTTCTGCTGAGAAGGCCTCCGGGACGCGAAGCATACCCTGGTGATATTTTTTACCTGCATTCGCGCCTGTTGGAGCGCGCGGCAAAAGTTATCAATGACGACAGCGTTGTAAAGAATATGAATGACCTGCCTCCTTCGCTAAAAACAAAAGTAAAAGGAGGGGGCTCCTTAACTGCGTTACCGATTATTGAAACACAGGCAGGTGATGTTTCAGCGTACATCCCAACCAACGTGATCTCCATTACCGATGGCCAGATATTTCTTGAGACCAACTTGTTTAACTCTGGGATACGGCCCGCCATCAACGTAGGTATTTCCGTTTCGCGTGTGGGCGGGTCTGCTCAGATTAAATCCATGAAGAAAGTTGCTGGTACCTTAAAGTTGGATCAGGCGCAGTTCCGCGAATTGGAAGCCTTTGCAAAATTCGGATCCGACCTGGACGCTGCGACCAAGCTGACCATCGAACGTGGAAGGAGAAATACGGAGGTGCTGAAACAAGATCAGTATGCCCCGGTTCCGGTTGAAGAGCAGGTGGCAATTATTACAGCTTCCACCAGGGGCTTTATCGATAAGGTGCCTGTAAACAAGGTGCGCCAGTTTGAAAAGGAGTTTCTCGATTTAATGCGCTCCAGTTACCGGTCGGTATTGGATAACCTGCGGGCCGGAAAGTTAGAGGATGCAGATCTTGAAACCATCAAAAAAGTAGCCACCGAAATGGCTTCAAAATATTAACAAAGGGTAAGCTGCCCGTAGTAAAGAAATAGAATTGACGTTTAGTTCATGCCAAGTCTCAAAGAAGTTAAAACGCGCATCAGTTCGGTAGTTTCTACCCAACAGATTACCAAGGCGATGAAGATGGTTGCGGCTGCAAAACTCCGCAAATCCCAGGATCGCATTTTGCAGATGCGTCCCTTTGCGCAAAAACTTTCGGTCATTCTACAGAATCTGTCAGCCGCACAAGCTAATGAATCGGGAGACAACTGGTACAGCAAGGACCGGGCAATAGATAAGGTGTTGCTGGTTGCCATCAGTTCCGATCGGGGCCTGTGTGGCTCATTCAATACCAACGTATACAAGGGAGTTCTGCGGGTTATTGAGGAGAAATATTCCAGTCAGTTTAAGCAGGGAAGGGTTACTATTTTACCCATAGGGAAAAAAGCCAACGAGTATTTTTCAAAGCGCAGGTACCTGGTGATAAGCGACTATGCAAACCTCTTCTCGCAGATTTCATTCGGTCAGGTTACGGAGGTTGCCAACTTCTTGATGGATCGTTTTCGCACCGGCCAGTACGATCGGATCGAAATCATCTATAACGAATTTAGGAACGTAGCAACTCAGATTCTCCGTATAGAACAGTACCTGCCGGTAGTGCAATTACCTGCCGATTCCGGCCAGTCTACCGATTATATTTATCAGCCTACCAGTGCCGAAGTATTGGAAGGCCTCATCCCTAAATCGCTAAAAGTGCAACTGTTTAAAGCCGTGCTTGATTCCAATGCAGCCGAAAACGGGGCCCGCATGACAGCCATGGACAAGGCTACAGAAAATGCCGGAGAGATTCTAAAGGAATTGCGCCTCAGCTACAATCGCACCCGTCAGGCCGCCATTACCAAAGAGATCCTGGAGATTGTTGGCGGTGCTGAAGCGCTAAAAGCTTCCTGACAAAGGATTATTTCAAGGTTCTGCAAACCATTTTCATTTCAGAATATTGTTTTTGAGGGAAGGCATTTGCTTGCAGAATAATCGGTAAACTCTATATTGCACGTCTGAAATTTTGCTCACCCTCTCCGGGCAAAATTTTACCTAACCATAACCAGAGTTTCTTCATGCAGGAACTACCTCCCGGCTTTCCGGCTGTTTTTTTTACGTGCGTTGTCCAACCCAATGGCACCCTAAAACTCTTGTCGCTCAGTGATAACTGTGAGGATCTGCTGGGCTTTAACCCCACGGAATGGATTGAACAATTTTCGACATTCGATGAGATTATTTTTTCCGATGATCACAATAGTTTTAATGAAGCAGTGGGAGAAGGCGTTCGTGAAGGCACCGGTTGGACCTGGGGCGGGAGGGTTATCATAAAGAATAGTGTGCGATGGGTGGAAATCAGAACAGGCCAGCCGCTTCAATCCGGTCAACTTAGGTATACAGGTTTGATTCTTGACATTACGGGCCGCAAACGGCAGGAAGAGGAGCGCATGAAGAAAGATGAGACCTTGTTTACCAAATTAATTAATACCGTTCCGTTAGCTGTGGTGATGTTGGATGCTAACGGGAAAGTGCTGCTGGTGAACAGGGGCTTTAATGAGATGTTTGGATACGAGCTTATTGAACTGCGAGGCAAGAACCTGAACGATTTTATTGTGCCGGAGAAACTTCAAAGTGAAGGCATAGACCTTAATAACCTGATTGCATCCAATAACATGATCAGTGTTGAAACGGTTCGCAAACATAAAGCAGGCAATTTTGTTAATGTAATTTTGTATGGTGTACCAGTGATCCTCGATGACAAAGCCATTGGTATTTATGGCGTGTATGTGGACATATCGGAACGAATGAAGATTGAAGAAGAACTGAGAACCAGGAATACTGAGCTGGATAATTTTGTGTACAAAGTCTCACACGATTTGCGCGCACCGCTTTCATCAATCCTTGGCCTTGTTAACCTGTCGCGGCTACCAGGTAACAACGATGACATCAGGAACTATATCGAGGTGATTGAACGGAAAGTGCATGATCTGGATCGGTTTATAAGTGATGTGTTGAGTCACAGCAAAAACCTGAAAATGGAAGTGAGTATCAGTAAGGTTGAGTTTGGCAGTATTATTTCGAAAACGTTCACGGATTTGAGTTACTTACCAGGCGCCAGCGAGGTTGAAGTGAAAACCCGGATTTCCGATCAATCTTTTTACAGTGATCCATGGCGGATTTCAGAGATTTTCCGAAACCTCATCTCAAATGCCATTAAATACAGGCAAGCTAATTCAGCCAGGCCAATGGTTAACATTTCCATCGAAATCAATCCTGAAGCAGCAAAGATTATTTTTGCAGATAATGGCATTGGAATCAGCGAGAGCGATTTGAAGAGAATCTTTGAAATGTTTTATCGGGCTACAGAGCGATCGGATGGCTCTGGCATCGGGCTTTATATTGTAAAGAATGCGGTAGATAAACTAAATGGCCGGATAACTGTGACCAGCAAAGTTGGCTTTGGAACAACATTTGAAATTCATTTGCCAAATTGCCATGCGGAACAAGCTGAAATTCCGTCTTTCCGGTACGCAACACAAAAGTCATGAACCTGATTGAAGTTAATTCAAAAAAACTCGCAAAGGAGTTTTTGATGCTTCCGGTGCAGCTGTATAAGCATGAGCCAAACTGGATCAGACCCCTTGATAAAGATATCGAAGGTGTTTTTAATAAGGATAGTAATAAGACTTTTCACCACGGAGAGTGCATCCGGTGGATTCTCCGGAACGATGCAGGAACCACCGTTGGCCGTGTTGCAGCCTTTGTAAACAACAAGACAACCACGAAAGGAAATGAACAACCCACCGGTGGAATGGGCTTTTTTGAATGCATTAATGACAAGCAGGCAGCTTTTACCCTTTTTGATGCTTGCAAGCAATGGCTGGCTGCACGCGGCATGGAGGCAATGGATGGCCCTATCAATTTTGGAAACCGCGACCGGTGGTGGGGGTTATTGGTGGAGGGGTATGATCGCCAACCGAATTATCAGTGCAACTATAATTTTCCGTATTACAAGGACCTCTTCGAAGCATACGGATTCCAGGTTTACTTTTATCAACTCACATTCGGGAGACCTGTCATGGGGCCACTTGATCCAAGGCTGCAGGAGAAGGCGGAAAAAATTGCAAGAGATCCTAATTACAGATTTTTCCACCCCAAAAAGATTGATCAAAAGAAGCTGTCTGCTGATATCCGTTACATTTATAACAAGGCGTGGGCCAAGCGGGGGGAAATTCCTGAACTCACGGAAGCACAAGCCAGGCTTATTGTAAAGCAAATGATGCCAATTGTTGATAAGCACCTGCTTTGGTTTGGCTACTATAAAGATGAGCCGATCATATTTTTTCTTTCAATACCGGAGGTGAATCAGATATTCAAACATCTGAACGGTAACCTTAACTGGTGGGGTAAGCTAAAGTTTGTATGGTACAGATGGAGAAAGACCAGTCGAAAAGCGTTTGGTATTTTATTTGGCGTAGTGCCCGAGCATCACGGAAAGGGTGTAGATGGAGCTATTATTATGGCTTTTCGAAAGCTCATGCAGGAAGATTACCAGCGTTACGATGAGTATGAGATGAACTGGATTGGGGACTTCAATCCGAAGATGATCAGGGTTGCCGAACAAGTTACTCCTACGGTGGTAAAGCGCCACGCTACCTACCGCAAATTATTTGATGATAGCAAGCCATTTAAGCGCTTTCCGATTTTAACGTGATGACGATGGAACAGGAAGAAACCCGTTCGCGTTTTCTTATCAAGAACCTGTTTCGCGGGTTGTTATGGTTTGCCGCACTTATTACGGTATTTATTCTTGCGGAAGATTATATACAGACCACCTTTCATAAAGATATTGATGCCATACAGGACAAGCCGGTAATCTTTTTCCTTGTCTTTTTTGCCTCTGAGGTACTTTTCGGACTTGTGCCACCGGAACTTTTTATGCTGATATGGATCCTGCACAAGGTTTCATTAATTCAGTTTGTTGTTAACCTTTCCTTGCTTACGATCATTTCGTATCTGGCCGGAGTAATCGGGTATCTGATAGGAAGCAATTTTTCACGAACGGATTTTTATAAGAAGCTGCATGTAAGGTACCTGATGCAGTATGACATTCAGCTAAAGCGCTACGGGGCTTTTTTGGTAATGGTTGCGGCTGTTACACCGGTGCCCTACTCGGCTACCTGCATGTTGGCCGGAAGCGTAAATCTTCCGTTTAAACAATTTCTTTTGATCAGCATTTTGCGGATAGTTCGTTTTGCCGCTTATGGCTATATGGTGTGGTCGTTTCCAAACTGGTTCTCTGCTTAGCACTCCGTTTAACTAAATTGGCTTGACTATTCTCAATTTCAATGGTAAATAGGAGACTAGCTGATTTCACGTTAACCCCAAGCCTTATGAAGAAGTGCATTGTTTTGCTATATGGAAGTCTGGTTATGATTTCAATGTACGTGCAGGGCCAGATCAAACCGAAGGACATCCCATCTGTAAAAAAGAATTCGATAGCTCGTATTGACAAGCAATACGATGTCTATAAGGAAGCTGCGCTTGCCATCTGGAAATTTTCAGAAGTAGGGTATAAGGAATACAAAAGTACAGCCCAGTTGCAGGATTTGCTTAGTCGGAATGGTTTTAGCGTACAGGGAGGTGTTGCCGGCATTCCAACTGCTTTTGTTGCAACCTACGGATCAGGAAATCCGGTCATAGGAATTCTGGCAGAATTTGATGCGTTGCCCGGCCTTTCACAGGAGGCAGTGCCCGAAAAAAGACCTGATCCTGCGCGCACGGCCGGTCATGCCTGCGGGCATCATTTATTTGGAGTGGCCTCGGTAGCTGCTGCAATCGAGTTGAAGGAAACCATGATGCAAACTGGTTTAAAAGGAACGATTAAGGTATTCGGAACACCGGCAGAAGAAGGTGGCGCAGGCAAAGTGTATATGGTGCGCGAAGGATTATTCAATGGCGTGGACGTGGTTATGCATTGGCACCCGGGCAATCGCAATGCGGCAAATCCGGCATCATCACTGGCTAATGTCTCGGCCAAATTCCGGTTTTACGGCACCTCAGCCCACGCGGCAGGTGCTCCGGAGCGGGGTCGTTCGGCACTTGATGCTGTAGAGGCAATGAATTATATGGTGAATTTGATGCGGGAACACATTCCTTCCGACACGCGAATCCATTATATCATAACACGAGGAGGAGAAGCCCCTAACGTAGTGCCTGATTTTGCTGAAGTATATTATTACGCACGTCATCCAAAACGCGATGTATTGGCTGGAATTTTTGACCGGATAAAAAAGGCAGCTGAAGCAGCTGCCCTGGGCACAGAAACCCGTGTTGAATTTGAAATCATCGGAGGTGTATATGACCTGCTTCCCAATGAGCCGCTTGCCCGGTTAATGCATGCCAACCTTTCAACCGTTGGTGGGGTAACCTATACCCCAGAGGAGTTCGAGTTCGGAAAAAAAATTCAGCAGTCTCTTATTGGCAACAGCCCGGCAATTTCAACCGCTTCAGTAGTTGAACCATTCCGGACGGATGCCCAGGGCAGTGGCGGTTCCACCGATGTTGGAGATGTAAGTTACGTGGTTCCCACCGTAGGCCTGGTAACGGCAACATGGATACCCGGAGTGCCCGCCCATAGTTGGCAGGCCGTTGCCAGCGGAGGTGTGGATATTGGAATAAAAGGAATGATGGTGGCAGCCAAAACACTTGCCCTTACGGGAATCGATCTGTTAAACGACCAGGTAAATATTCAAAAAGCAAAAGAAGATTATCAAAAACGAATTGGTCCGGATTTCAAATATTCACCCCTGATAGGCGATAGGAAACCCGCGTTGGACTACCGGGATTAGGTGGAGCGGAATCAGGTTTGGTTAATAATACTGAAGTACAGGGGCATTCCAATTGTAATGTTTATGGGGAATGTGATGGCAAGGGCCATTGGAAGGTAGAGTCCGGAATTGGCCTGTGGAACACTTACTTTCATAGCGGCTGGCACAGCAATGTATGATGCGCTTGCTGCAAGGATGGCAAAAATAAACCTGTTGGAGAAATCAGGGGTAACATAGCCGCTGAGGTAAGCAAACAAACATCCGTTAAACAGCGGTATGATAACTGCAAATGCCAATGGAAACCAGCCGAACCCAAACAATGATTTCAATTTTCGCCCGCTTTCAATCCCCATATCAAGCAGGAACACCGCCAGGAATCCTTTAAATATATCGGTGGTGAACGGTTTAATTCCCTGTGCTTGTTCCTCGCTGGCTAAGAAACCAATGATGAGGCTCCCAATAATCAGGAAGACACTCCCGTTGGTTAGCGAATGAGAGAAAGCCGAGCGCTTTTTGAGGCATGGCTGATCACTTTTCGAAAAGAAATTAATCAGCAAAAGCCCACTGATGATCGCAGGCGCTTCCATGAGCGCCATTACAGCAACCATATGTCCGTGTAATTTAAGTTCATGTTGCTCCAGGTAAGTGGTGGCGGTAACAAAGGTAACCGCGCTGATGGAACCGTATGCAGCTGCAATAGCCCCTGAATCGAAGATGGTAAACCGTTTGCGTAGAATAAAAAATGTATAAACGGGTATAAGGAAGGAGGCTGCCAGGCCAAAAAGGATTGACCACACGATTTCCAGGCTGAACGATTCATGCGCAAGTTCCTGACCTCCCTTAAAACCGATGGAAAAGAGCAGGTAAAGCGATATAAATTTAGATGAATTCGAAGGAATTTCCAGATCACTTCGAAGGGTAACAGCCAAAATACCCAGCACGAAAAACAACAGGGCGGGGTTGGTCAGATTTTCGAGAAGCAGCTGGACACTCATGGGTTGAAGTGGGTTATAGCAGCGTTTTTTTCCCGAATTCCTGTGACGCCCGTTTCCCTGTTAACGCCCTTCATCAATCACCTCAATGCGGATTGCGGACGTAATCTTCAGCAAATGCCCATTACGGATACCCTGTTCAGTAAGTGTCATAATCTTTTCACGTTCCGCGCGCAATTCCGGAAGCCTGGTCAGGGCGATCGTATCCGGCTTGCCGTACCGCTCCAGCGAGCTGAAGTTTTTTAGTTCATGAAAGTGAATTTTGCTGTTGACCAGGTCCAGGAGAACTTCCTGAGCTTCCTCGGAATTGAAAAGTCCATCCAGAAGTTTAACAGAGTGGGTTGCGGTGATTTCAGTTTTTGTCATGAGTTAATAAGGTTTTGAGAGCGAATTAGTAGTGCTGCAAAAAGAATAATCAATGCAGGTATGAGGTTCGAAAGCAGGGCATTATGAGTGAAGATAGAGAGCACAAATAGCCCTGCAAACAACGTTGCCAGCACACTCAGTTTGAGTGCCCCATTAAAATTTTTATTAGTGGCTTTGTTCTGCTGACTAACCGGAATTTCCTGGTAGTGGCGGATGGGCGTTGAATGAGCACCATCAAGCGCACCTTCTTCTGCAGGTTCATCTAATTCTTCGTGTGCTTGGGATGTCCTCTTCATGAGTTACTCACGATGTATCGCAGGCAAAAGTCGGGAATGGAAATCATTAATTTTTATTTAACTTTAATATATAAATGATAACAAATACTTATGAATTACACGTTGCATCAACTCCAGATTTTTCTCAAAGTGGTTGAGCGGGGTAGCGTAACCAAGGCTTCTGAAGAATTGCATCTGACACAGCCGGCCGTATCCATACAGTTAAAGAATTTTCAGGATCAGTTTGACTTGCCTCTGGTTGAAGTGGTTGGACGGAAACTGTATGTAACGGATTTCGGGCGCGAAGTAGCCCGATCTGCCGCTCGTATTCTGGACGAGGTTAATCAGCTAAACAGAAAGTTGTTCGAGCACAAGGGGCAATTATTCGGAAAACTGAAAATTTCGGTGGTGTCTACCGGAAAATATGTAATGCCGCATTTTATTTCCGGATTTTCCAGGATTCATAATGGTGTGGAAGTAGTCATGGATGTGACTAATAAAAGTCAGGTTGTTCAAAGCCTTGAAAACAATGAGGTGGATTTTTCACTGGTTTCTATACTACCGGGTTCGCTACGCGTTGATCAGGTTGATTTAATGCAGAATAAACTTTTTCTGGTGGGGAACAGAGAGCGGGTATTTAAAAAGGAACCCTATTCAAAAAAATTACTGTGTGAGTTGCCACTGTTGTTTCGCGAACAAGGATCGGGAACACGCCAAACCATGGAAGCGTTTATTCGTAGTAACAATCTGCCCATTGTCCGTAAAATGGAGCTAACATCAAATGAGGCGGTTAAACAGGCCATCCTTGCCGGACTGGGTTATTCCATCATGCCCCTTATTGGCCTGAAGAACGAACTGCAGAACCATCAGTTGCAGATTATTCCGGTTAAAGGCTTGCCCATTAAAACAACCTGGAGTCTTATCTGGCTGAAAGGAAAAAAGCATGGACCGGTGGCGCATGCCTATCTCAACTATCTCCGAAAAGAGAAAAATTTAGTGGTGAATCAAACCTTTAAATGGTTTGAAGAATACTGAAATCTTTTTG
This sequence comes from Cytophagales bacterium, assembly GCA_037443645.1. Taxonomy (GTDB): domain Bacteria; phylum Bacteroidota; class Bacteroidia; order Cytophagales; family Cyclobacteriaceae; genus UBA2336. Next base: position 22,979 of record JBBINY010000014.1, on the reverse strand, counting down.
GCGAATGCTGTTTCTTTGAAAGATTTCCCTTAAGCCGTTTTTGTCGGGCATGTAGTGAGCCCCACAAGGGCATACAACGGGCAGAAACTCACCAGGCTCGTGAGCAGAAATACCGCACCCAGAATAACCAACACCAAGCCAAGTGTGCCGGTTACTGTGCCGGTAAAGTACAGCACGCCAAAAACAACTGCCAGGAGGACACGGATTATCCGGTCAATGTTTCCCATGTTCTTTTTCATAAAGATCGATTTTAAGTGAACAGCCTATTTAAAAAAACCAAACCACCATGTAAACAAGCCCAAAACACAACAAGCAAACCAATGCGAGTTTCAGCGCCTTGCTTCTCATTTTTTTGATTTACCGAAAGATAACTCAACTCCCCGGAGGTAAAGGTGATTTTTGTCACAAAGAAACGGAAGGTTTGAGTACCTGTTTGCTGCTCAACGCCTTTTCGATTCTGGGCCTTGAAAAATACAACATGAAGTGCCGATCAGTTGCCCATCCCTCAAACAGGTTTTTGTAAAATGGGCTGCGCACATCTCCGCTTTGGCCGGGTGCGTTGGTGAACACGGTGTTATCCCAATCGGTTAAATCAGTTACCATCCTGAATGTTGCACCATGGCTTTGGTTGTCGTTGTTGCTGGTAACCCCGGGTGTTGAAGCAGAGCCACCCCGAGGTAATGGTCCGCAGTTGAACCGTTCCTTAAGCGAATCGCTGAGAAGGTTGTTCAGCGGATGTTTGATGTACACATGATGATAACCCGGCTGACCATAACGCCAGTCGGCTACATTGGGGCCGAACCGGGCAGTGAGTTGATTCACAGCCTCTTCAAAACTCGATTGTAAAAAGCTCTTTCTGTTAACCAGTTCAGGCCGGTTGGTGGTAATCCACCCTACAACTTTCCGCAATGACACTGCCCGGATTACGTGCCGTGCTTTTTCTGGTACAAATAAAGGGTAAGCGCGCTCCACCAGTTTTTTCTCCCATGCCATGTAAATGCCGGCTTCAACTGAATTTTTGTCCAGTACGAAATTCCATTTCAACAACAATTGTCTCAGGCTGTCAGTTTTTGGAGTGGAGAAGGAAATGGTTTCCAGGTAAGGAACGAGCCGGCTGGCCGGAATGGAATAGTAATCAAATTGCAACTGCTCCATATCAGCCTGATTGAATTTCTTGTTGTCGGATAGCATTGCGTTCAGCCGGTTGGCCCGGCTGCTGTCGGCCCATTCCCAACCCACGGCATTGCGATGGAGATAATCCGGTGGAACCAGGTTTTCATTGGCAGTAACCAAATACCCGTTTTCGGGGTTGTAGATACTCGGAAGATTTTTTATCGGGAGATAATCAGCCCACTCAAACCGGCCATCGCCCGGAACAGGCACCAGTCCGTCCCAGTTTTTGCGGACGGGTGCGATGCCCACAACCTGCCAGCCGATGTTGCCGGCTTTATCAGCCCAGATCATGTTCTCTCCCGGAATATGACTGTACGAACAGGCGTCACGGAATTCATCCCATGTAGTTGCGGTATTCATCCGCAAACTGGCGAGGTATGGGGCGCCTCCGGGCTCAAGCCAGGCACAGCGAATGGCGTAAGCCTTGTTCCGTTTTTTATCGATAAAGGTAACCGGTCCGTGGCGGGTGTACCGGTGTTCGGTGTAAACATCATTTGAATTTTTTACCCGAATGGTATCGCGGATGACAGTCATTGTTTCCCAGGCACCGTTGTATTGATACTGAAGTTCATTTTTCGGATGGACGTCATACACCATCAGATCCTCCCCGTCAATATTGAATACGGTTAATCCCCATGCCCCTTGATCATTATGGCCGATGGACACACCGGGGATTGTCGGCTCACCGCCACCCGCTACATTCCAGCCTGGCGCTATAAGATGAACCAGGTAGCGAAGGGAAGGAACCGTTACAGCGCGGTGCGGGTCGTTGGCCAGCAGGGGCAAACCGGTGGTGGTTTTGCTTCCGCTAACTATCCAGTTATTGCTGCCCATAATACGGTCAACAGCAGCCAGTTCATCCGGTGTGACAGGCAAAGATTCCTGCACGGCAAAGTGATCAGCCGTAAAAGCAACGGGTTTACGAAACGCTTCGTAAGGGCCGATCACATTTTCAAACAATCCATCGGGATTTATTGACGGATCAAGCGTTAGCCGCGGAGTTCCCGGTTCAAAAGCTTTGAGGTCTTTCACTTTTTCTTCGCCCAACAATGCTACGGCCCGTGCAATGGCCAGCTCGTCTGTTATGTTTCCAAGCAACCCCTGGTGGCGCGAGACCACCACTTCGGGTGTCCAGTAACCAGGCCTGATGTTGAGCAGTTTAAATTCCGGTGAGAGCAAATCCGGATTCTTTTCGGTTTCAGCAATCAGTGCATTGATGCCATCCGTAAATGCGGTGATGAATTGTTCTCCGTGTTCATGGTAGTGATTGAGCTCTTTTTTCAGGTCGCCCCGGTAGCGGAATAACCTGGCTCCGATATCGCGTTGAACTTCACCCTCTCCCAAAATTTCGGCAACTGTGCCGGTTGCTTGTCGTCTCCACAGTTCGAACTGAAAGAGCCTGTCTTTGGCCGCACAATAACCCTGGGCAAAAAAAAGGTCGTGTTCATTTTGGGCGTAAATGTGGTTTACGCCAAATGAATCGCGCAGCACCTCCACCGGTTCATATAACCCGGGCACAACGAGTTCAGCAACATTGCGGCTAGTATCGGTTTGGCATGACCATAAACAAACCGCCCACAACACCGTTGCAAATCTCACGATCCTGCAATTTTGTTCACCACGTCAACAAACCGATCCAGGTCTCGGGTGGTGGTATATACATGAGGAGTAACCCGCACGCAACTGATGTTCTCCCATTTTATGCCGGTGGTATGAATCTGGTGATCGTTGAAAAGTTTAGAGACCACCTCATTGGGATCCATGCCGTCAATGGAAAACGTTCCGAGGGCGCAGGCGAATTCGGGTTTCATGGAAATATGAAGTTTAACACGGGAATTTTTCACCACTTTTTCGCACCAGTAATTTTTGAGGTAGCGCAGCCGTTCTTCTTTGCGCTTGCTGCCGATAGCATTATGAAAGTCAATAGCCTGGCCGATGGCCTGCTCGGGTGCGAAGGAGCGTGTGCCGAGCGTTTCGAACTTTCGGATGTTGCTGTCAGTCGGTTTGTCGTTCGGGAAGAGCGGCCACAGGCCGGCAATGTTTTCCTTTTTTACATACAGCATGCCGGTGCCGAAGGGGGCGCTCAGCCATTTGTGCAGGCTGGTTCCGAAATAGTCGGGGTTGAAATCGGTAATTTTAAAATCCATGTGTGCGAAGGTGTGGGCGCCATCCACAATGGAGATGATGTTGCGCTTGCGGGCTTCTTCGCAAAGTTTCTTTACCGGAAGGATCTGGCCCGTCCAGTTGATCATGTGGGTAATGTGCCAGATTTTTGTTTTTGAGGTGGTGGCATTAACGAACTCTTTTACAAACGCATCATCACTCTCAACAGGCAGGTTAAAGCTTATCCATTTTATCTTGATGCCATCGCGCATTTCTTTCTGCTTCCAGGCCTGAACCATGTTGGGATAATCCTGTTTGGTCATCACCACCTCATCGCCTTTAGCCAATGTAAGGCCCCATGTAACCGTATCAAGCGCTTCGGTAGCGTTGCGGTTAATGGCCAGTTCTTCGGGTGAAGTGCCGGCCAGCTCGGCAAGCTTTCTGCGCAGCGGCTCGCGCCCCTTGTCAAGAATTTGCCACATATAATACGTGGGCGCTTCATTGCTCAGGTGGTAGTAGCGGTCAACGGCATCCTGCACCACCTTAGGCTGCGGACTAACCCCACCGTTGTTCAGGTTCATGATGTTTGGCGAAACGGTATAGGCCTGGGCCATGCGCGCCCATAAGTCTTCATCGGTTGCTGCTGCAAGTGGTGCTAATTTGTTGAGTGATGCCAGCGCATCTGAAATATCTTCTGCAATGGCCTTGGCAGCCATGGGGGCCAGTGAAAACAAGCCGGCCATGCCGAATGCTTTTTGGAGGAATGATCTGCGGTTGTTCATGGGTGTGGATGTTTTGTATGGAAAGTAAATGATTTCCGGCAAACCCCATCACTTCATTACGCAAATGTCCATTGCCTATTTTAAAAGGAGAGAATCGATGATCGGGATGGCCGTATTTAAACGCTGGCGGAGTGTTCCACTGAGCGTGGTAAACGGTACTGCAAGCCGGGTTAGTTCGTCACGGTATAAATCCAGGAAAAATTCGCGCTTGTCGGGATGTTCCCGTTGCGGGTCTTCTTCCCAGGGAACGTCAATGTCGGTAAGAAAGTATTGGTCGTAGTGCTGTGCCTTGAGCATGCGCAGGATTTCGGGGTCACACAACCTAAACCGGAATTCACTCCACACTTTAATTACCAACAGGGTCGTGTCGCAGATCAAAACCCGATTTGCTGTTGTTGTCAAACGCTCCTCAGATTCCAGTTGTCCGCATGCAATGGTAAGCAGATCGGCCTGTTGGTAAGGACGGTCAAGCTGATCAATGTACGTCCTGGCGAATTCAGGAACCCATTCGGTATGGTAATGCATAGCCAGTGCATGTGAAAGAGCAGTTTTACCGGTGCATTCGGGGCCGACAATGGCAACACGTTTTACCAAAAGGGCCTTTGCCGTATCCATAGGGCCTAAAATGGCATATTTTATTATCTTTCAGAAAATGAGGTTATCGTGAAGCGCAGAAAGGCACTGAAGCGGATTGGTTTAGGCGTTACGGCCGGACTGGCATTGCCTGCATGGCTCAGTTCGTGCGAGAAGGAAAGTCCCGGACCGGAAATCAACTACGATGGCGTAGTGGGCATCATCGGGGCGGGCGCTGCCGGCCTGATTGCTGCGGACATCCTGGTATCGAAAGGGGTAAAGGTAAAAGTGTTTGAAGCTACCGGCCGTGTTGGCGGACGGGTATGTTCACTTCACCGGACGGATGCTCCAAGTGATTCGCTGATTATGTTTCCGAACAACTATCCGTATTCCGACTTCCCCTTTGAATTAGGAGCAGACCGGATTACCGGTTCGGATTCAAAATGGGGGGAGATCCTGAAGATCCGGAAAGTACCCACCATTAACTTTCGTAACCTGAGCAGCGACCGGTATGTGATTGCCAACACGGTGAAGACCGAAACGGATGCGCTGCTTAACAGCGACTTTGTAACCGCAAAAAATTTTAAAGACAGTTTTCCTTCCTTTACAGGCAGTGCAGGCATTAGCGTGCGTCAGGCGGCTACCGGTGCAGGTGTTGTCCCCGGCATGCAAAGCATTATCAACTCGTGGCTGGGGGTGCCGTACGGATCGTCTTCCGATCGCATCGGGGCAAACGCGCTGGCCAACGGACTGGCACAAATTGAACACGATGGCGTGGAACTCACCTTGAGCACCAACCCCATGCAGGACACACTGCTGTCGGTATACAGCCGGGTTGTTTCAAAAATTCAGTTCAACACGGTGGTGCAGTCGGTAAACTACACCGGTGACCTGATCCAGATAACCCACAGTGGCGGCAGCGATACAGTGAATAAACTAATCGTTACGGTGCCCGTAGCAATTTTAAAGGCTGGCGACATTGCATTTTCTCCGGGGTTACCTGCCAGCAAGCTTTCCGCGTTGAGCCGCATCGGCATGGAGGCATCCATGCGTGTGCTGCTGGAGTTCAAGCGCAACTTCTGGGGCGAAGACGTGGCAGCCATTATCGGTAGCACCGAGGGACCCGTGATGCTGAACGCGGGCGTGGGCCGCAGCACATTGAACAAGGCTTTGAGCATTACCATCAACGGACCAAAAGCGGAGGCCTACTCGGCCATGACGGGCGATGCCATAGTGGAAAACATCATTGCTGAGATGGACACCTGGTTTAGTGGCCAGGCCACTGAGAATGTGCGCAGGAGTACCCTGGCGGGTGAAGAGAACAAGTTGCTGTACACCATTAAAGACTGGACAAAAGACCCGTTTGCCAAAGGAGGCTTTTCCTTTCCGTTGACAAGCGGTATCCCAACCGACCGTGATGCATTGGCTGAACCGGTATCAGGCAAATTATTTTTTGCCGGAGAGGCCACCGACATTACGGGAGAATTTGGTACGGTAAGCGGGGCGCTTAAATCAGGCGAACGCGCTGCCTTTGAAGTGATTGACGCGATTACGGTATAAAGGTTGTTAATCTGAGAAGTCAGCAATGTGCCCTGCAATAATCGGAGCCTTCACTTTTCTTGTTGCTTTAACTTCATTTTATAATACCTGTGCACAAAAGTCTTTTCGGGGTGCGTATGAGGGCGAGTTGATTACACCCCGTTGTGTGCTGATCATTAAAAGCCAGAAGGACTCCGTTATACAGGGTTCAGTCTATACCGATCCGATTACCCATTTTCCGTTTTATGGCATAGCCGGTAAGGGGCAAATCCGCGGACTGATTATGTTGCCGGAAACACAGGGAGGAGAAATGATTCTTGTGGGGACTCAACGCAAAGACACCCTTGATGTGACATTGATTTCCGCAGCCGACTCGACAGTTACATGCCGCTCTAAAATAATGAAGGTTTCAGGCAGTGTGCGGTATAATCCTGAGCATACGTTTGGAAAAATCGTACAGTACCTTGATCCTGCACTTATCGGAAAATGGGATTATTTGTACTCGCTGAACGCGGATGGAACCCGGGTGCCATCGAAAATTACATCAATGACTGTCGAATATAATTCTAATGGTACATGGACGGTTACAACACCAGAACTTCAGCGCCTCACCAGCAAATATGGTTCAGCCAAAACCGGCATGTACGTAAAGTTCACCTGGTTTACCTACAAGGGCAAACTTACTACCAAAACCCAATTTATTATTTCGGGGAGTATGCAGGAGAAAATGGCTGCAGCCGGATTTCCTTCCCCTCCTTCCGACAGCGAAACTGTAACAACTTATCAAATCCGGGGAGATTCGTTGGAGACCATCTCAACATCAAATGCACGAAGCTATTACCTGCGAAAGCGTTAGCCGGATTACACGGAAAAGCCGAGCACGCACTTCTCAATAATATCGCAACCCTCATGAAGTTGTTCCTCGGTAATCACCAGCGGGGGCGCCAGCCGGATGATGTTGCCGTGCGTGGGCTTGGCCAGCAATCCGTTTTTGGAAAACTCCACACAAAGATTCCAGGCCGTTTTAGAATCGGGTGTGTCGTTAATCACAAAGGCATTCAATAGTCCTTTGCCGCGCACCAGCGAAATGAGTTTGGTTTTCTTTAGTAAGGCCGTCATTCTTTCTCTGAAAATCTTGCCAAGCCGCTCCGCATTATCGGCCAGTTTTTCATCCTTCACTACCTGCAGAGCCTCCATGCAAACTGCGGCAGCCAGCGGGTTGCCGCCAAAGGTGGAGCCGTGTTCACCGGGTTTAATCACCAGCATGATGTCGTCATCGGCCAGCACTACGGATACAGGCAACACTCCACCGCTTAACGCTTTGCCGAGGATGAGCAAATCTGGCCGCACGTTTTCGTGATCGCTGGCCAGCATTTTGCCGGTGCGCGCAATGCCGGTTTGGATTTCATCCATCATCAGCAGCACGTTGTGTTTCCTGCATAATTTTTCGGCAGCCTTCAGGTAGCCATCAGATGGAACATAAACGCCCGCCTCACCCTGTATGGGCTCAATCCACAACCCGCACACGTTGGGGTTGGCCAGCGCTTTTTCAAGCGCGGGCACATTATCGTAATCAATTATTTCGAAGCCCGGCATAAACGGACCGAACCCCTTTTGCGCTGAAGGATCGGTGGAAGCGGAAATGATGGTCGTGGTTCGGCCGTGGAAATTTTTTTTAACTGCCACAATCACTGCTTCATATTCCTTTATTCCTTTTTTGGTATAACCCCATTTGCGGGCAAGTTTGATGGCGGTTTCGTTGGCTTCGGCACCGCTGTTCATAAACAGCGCTTTCTGGTAGCCGAAGGTTTCGCAAACGTATTTTTCGGCAAGGCCAAGTTTGTCGTTATAGAATGCACGCGAGGTTAACGTAAGTTCTTTGGCTTGTTCGATCAGCGCGTTGATGATGCGCGGATGGCAATGCCCCTGGTTAACGGCACTGTAGGCCGACAGGAAGTCATAGTAACGTTTACCCTCCAAATCCCACAAAAACACCCCTTCACCTTTGTTTAAAACTACCGGCAACGGATGGTAGTTGTGTGCTCCGTATTGATCCTCCAATTCAATTGCTTTTTTGCTGGATGCGATGGTTTCAACCATAAAAAGGTGTTTAGATGTATTTGGCCCAAGTTACCAAGAAGGCCTTGGTAAAGCCAATTTCAGACATCGTCTGTAAAGGTCTAACACTGACAGGCGTTGTCAGGTTCACTGTGTATTCTTGGGCACCATTAGCCTTTATTTCAATTAACTTTACCGGTATGGATAACCGAACGGACTTTCTGAAGACACTTTTCAACGAGTTGAAATCCTATACGGTTTGGGACCGGTTATTCCGGTGGGGCAGAATCCGCACCATGCTCATTGAATCGGGGGCTGAGTTGCAGAAGCTGGTAACGGGATTGGAATTTGTACAGGGTGAGGTTTCAAAGCAACAGGCCGCGCTTGACCGGCTGATGTCCGACAAAGCCGAATTACAGAAGGAGCTGAGCGCCCAGAAGGAAAAAAATGATCAGTATTACAGGAGGGGTTCCGAACTGGCTCAGGAGAAAGAGGCATTCAAGGAGCGGGCTGAGTTGCTGGGCCATAGTGCCGATAAGCTAAAGGAAGAGTTGCTTCTGCTTAAATCCACTGAAGATCAGCGCAGGAAAGATTATGAGAAAGCGATCGCTCAGTTGAATAAGCTTCGCGAGGATATTCTGAACGAACAACGGGCACGGGAAGAAAAGGAAAAAAATGCAGAGTATGACCGTTTGCGAAAACTTAAGGAAACCTGGTCGAAGCATGAGGAACTGGTAAAAAACCGGATCAAGATCATCTGCAACCGGCACGGTGTGGAGTATACCGAGACCGTTCCGTTTAAGGGCAAGCCGGATAATACGCTTAAGATCAATGGCGAGTACATTGTATTTGATGCCAAGAGTCCTGGCAGCGATGACCTCTCCAACTTTCCGTTGTATTTGCGCAACCAGGCGGAGAGCGTGAACAAGTATGTAAAGGAAGAAAATGTGCGCAGGGAAGTGTTCCTTGTAGTGCCGACCAATACACTGGAGGTAGTGGAGCAGTTTGAGTACAAACTCCCCGATTACACGGTTTATGTAATATCCATTGATGCGCTTGAGCCTGTAATCCTGTCGCTTCGCAAGATTGAGGATTACGAATTTGCCGAGCAACTCAGTCCGGAAGAACGCGAGAACATCTGCCGGGTAATCGGGAAGTTTGTTCATTTGTCGAAGCGCAGAATTCAGATAGACGGCTTTTTTGCGAAGCAGTTCTTTGAACTGGTATACCGCAGCGAAGCCGATTTGCCAAAGGATTTTCTGGACAAGGTGATTGAATTTGAGCGGGCAGAAAAATTGAATCCCCCGATTGAACGCAGGTCAAAGCAAATTAGTAACAAAGAACTGGCTACCCAGATAGAAGAGCAGAAGGCTGATGCCGAGCAAAAGGGAATCGAAATGGATGAGTCGATGCTGTCGAAGAACCTCAGCAAGTTACCGCTGTACACGGAGCGACCAAAGGAAAAGGATCAGCCGGATTTGTTTGAATGAGGCCGATGAAGGCGGATGGAGCATGACAGTAGCCATGGAAATTGTAAAAGGAAACATTCCTTTCCTTTAATAACTAAACCTCACAACTATGGACACAAAAAAAAGAATTCTGGCAACCCTGGCCGGGTTTGTCGTTTTTTTCCTCCTCGGCTGGCTGCTGTACGGCATGCTGCTCGTTGACTTCTTCAATGCCAACCAGGGCACAGCCACCGGTGTGATGCGGGCTGAGACTGAAATGGTGTGGTGGGCGCTGATTGTGGGAAATCTGATGCAGGCCTACCTGCTGGTGTACATTTTCGGCAACTGGGCGAACATTACCTCGTTTGGCGGTGGCTTCAAAGCCGGGTTGATTATCGGGCTTATCATCGGGTATGGTGTTGATCTGACTATGTACGGTACGACAAATATCATGAACCTCACCGCATCACTCGTTGACCCGGTAGTTATTGCCGTGATGATGGGCATCTCCGGAGGCGTGATCGGGACGGTGCTTGGAAAAAAGTAACCTGATTACTGTTTCGCAGCCGATAGTCTGAATCCGATTTTCTGCAGATTCAGACTACCGGCTTTTTTATTGAATTATCTTTGCGGCATGAAACTCACCCCGGATAATAAACTAAAAAAAATTATTATCGTTGGCGACCGTGTACTGATTCGCCCATCCAGGCAAACGGATAAAACAGCCAGCGGACTTTACCTGCCCCCGGGTGTTCAGGAAAAAGAAAAAATTCAAAGCGGCTATGTCATCAAAGTAGGCCCCGGCTACCCGTTGCCCATGCCGGCCGATGAAGACGACATGTGGAAGGGAAAAGACGACCAGGTAAAGTACCTGCCCTTGCAGGCACAGGAGGGCGACCTGGCCATCTTTCTGCAAAAAGGTGCCATTGAGGTAATTTATGAAGGCGAAAAATATTTTATCGTGCCCCAGTCGTCCATTCTGATGCTGGAGCGTGAGGAGGAGTTGTGATGAAGGGCTTGTCGTTTGATGTATTGCGTGTAGGCAAAAAATACAGGCTTATCAACCTTGGTGAAATCAATGAGTTTGAAGTGGAGCGCATCCGCGCTGACGGAGATTTTGATGTTAAGAACATTCACACCCTGGAGCGCTACCTGCTCAAGGACCTGATCCGTTATGGCAGAGGAAAAGATTTTGAAATCCGGGAACTTGAAAATGCTCACTAAAGGCGCACGGTTTGTTTGACAAAAACGGCATTTCCGTAATCGCCTGTACTCCAGATGACCTCTTCCGGTTTTTTCACATGCAGCCACTCCTCAGGTATTCCATATGACCGTTCAATAATCAGGATATTTAGTGGTTCGTTTATAGCCGAAGTGAAGGAAAGCGTGAGCCCCTCAGGCCCGATCGGCCTGAATAAAATAAAATGCGGTGGTGTTCGCGTTACTTTCCAGTTTATATCCTGCTGGTTAACGATCAGCGTACCCTCCGCGCCTTCAACAAACACACGAAAGCTTACAACCCCGCGCTGAGGTTTAATAAGGAGCGTGCGCACATGTTCTCCGGTTGCCAGTGTATCAACGCTGTGCTCAACCGTTGATGCAGGCAGTTTATTGAATGGCGCTGGGCCGGTAAGCCAGCTTGCACCAACGCTGGGCGGATTAAGGATGACGGAATCGGAGTGTGCATCAACAAAGTTGCTGAGCCACGGTGCCTGGTATTGATCGGCCGAAAACCAGTAGGCTTTACCGGTATCGGCATCCAGAAAATAGCTTAACGAAACCCGCAAAGGGGTTGCTGACGATGGCGCTGAATGACGGTGCGCAAAGAGAAATCCGCCAAGGACACACACCAGTGCAAAAAGTGATACGACCAGCGGCCTTTTCAGGTTGATCAGGAGCGGAAGAGCCAAAGCAAGCAATATGCCTGTTAAAAGCATGGTACCATAGGGCAGGTCGAGTGTGAAGGTGATATAAACCATGTGCGCAACAGGCAGGATCAGCAGGATAGCCGGAAAGATGGAGAGTGTAAGCAGAAAAATCTGCCGGTCAGCATAATCGCGTAGGAGTATGCCGCCTGTATTCACGAGCAGGTACAGGCCAAGCGGATAGTAGATCAAAAAACTTCCCGAGGGCAGGTATGCATAAAGCGGCAGCAGTAACGCCAGCAGTACAAATGCAATACCGGTTATGGTTTCGAAGGTGTTGATGCTGCGCAGAATCCAAGCAGGCACAAGGGCAAAGACCATCACCGTTAGCCCCACATACACGAAGAGATAATTTCCGCTGTTGTAAAAATCATGATGGTAGAAGTTAGCATAATGGGGATAAAGCGACAGGATTAACTTTGTGGCCGCCCAGCCCATTGCCAATGATACCAATAGGGTGACGATAAAGACAACGGCCACCAACACTACTTTCCATATCCGGATACGTTCCTTTTTTCCGGCCATGTACACAAAGCTGATAAAAAGCACACCGCACACAATTATCAGAGGCAGGTTCAGGAAGGAAGGATAGATCCACAACCAATAGCCGGCCGGGTTGAAGTAGGTTACATCAGGCAACCGGGTAGTTGAAAGGTCTTGCGTATCGAGGTGCCTGATCATGCCCAGCATATTATCGCCATGATGTTGTATCAGTCGCAGGTCGGCCCGCTCAGGTGTGTCGGTCATGCTGTGGTAGTTTACATGCCCACCAATGTTGGCCTGGTTGATTCCGGTATACCCTTTTTTCCTAAATGGAGTGAAGTCAGTATCGTTGGGAAGATGTTTGTAAATCTCGTACGTCAAGGAGTTCAGCAGCGGGTGCGGTGCTCCTTGTGAAAACTGTCGCACCATCCAGCCGTTTTGTTCAGAAACTTCGAAGGCCAGTGCAGCGCCCCGGTTACCCCGCGATTCGTAGTTCAGTACAACCGTGTTTTCATAGCGTATCGGAAAAAGCGTAACATACGCCTCCGCGCCCAACAAGCCCGCTTCTTCCAAATCAGTAAACAGGAAGGTAACGTCATGCAAAAGGGGTGACGATGCCCGAAGCGCACGGATTGTTTCAAGCATGGCCACCACACCGGCCCCGTCATCGGTGGCTCCGGGTGTATTGGGCTCCGTGTCATAGTGCGCCATGACCAGCACCTGCTGGTTTTTGTTACCTGTTCCTTTCAGCGTAGCGATAATGTTCCGTACCCTTCCGCCAATAATGCCCTGTCCGTTACGGGCCATCCGGAATACCACTGTATCCTGAATTTCTGTTTGGAGCCCCGCCTGCTGACAATAATTGAAAATGTATAGTCGTGCTGAATCGTGGAAGCTGCTTCCTGCGCTTCGTGGATGTGCAGCAAGAATCTTCAGGTGATCGAAAGCACGTGCGGCTGAAAATTCATCTGCCGGACTACTCCGTTTTTTGGCCGTTGGGGGTTGGTTCAGTTGAAGGGATAGTACCCCGGCAACAACCAGCAACAGCAGACCGATGGCGTATGCAAACGTATTTTTTTTCATGCTTTCATCGTAATAGGCAGGCATTCATGCCCGAATCCTCACCGGAGACTATTTCATATCCTGTATCCACTGGCGGATCAAGGCTACCCCTTCTTCATGAATGATGGTTTTCCCCAACTCCGGCATCATCACACCGGGATCGGTAGAGTTGATGCGATGGTACAGAATGGACGCCTCCGGATTGCCGGGGACGATGTCATAACTGCGGCCACCTGAACCACGGCCGGCTGCAACGGGAGGTTTGCCGATGCCTAATGCAAACTGATTTTTTACATCGGCCAGCAGATGCAGGCCGCTGGTTTTTGCCGGGCCATCCGGGCGGTGGCAATGTGCGCAGTTCACTTCAAGCCAGGCGCGGGCCCGTAAATCAAGTTGCTCCGTTGCATTATCGTAATCCACCAAACGCGCCACTGTATTAATGGGCGGAAGATTGTACAGCAAGCCAAGCTCGGCAAGATGCTCCAGTTGATTTTTCCGTTGCCCCCGAATTGATCCATTCAGCTGGCGTGCCGTGGGGCCAATGGGCATTACCTTGTCTCCACGTAAGTGGCAGCCCTTGCACTGGTTCATGTTGGGCACGGAGTAGTTTACGATTCGCAGGCTGCCATCATTATGCGTCCACTTCAAATCAATATTTTTTCCTCCCACATCAAGGTATGCTTCGGTTTGCTCCTCATTCCAGATGTACGGCAGTGCTTTCCACGTGCTGTTCTCAAGAATGAGAAGCCGTGTTTCAAGAATGCGGAGGGCTTCATCGGGTTTTCTGAAATCTGCCGGGTAGTAAAAATTTTTGATTAGTACCGTACCATCCGGAAAAGTGAGTACATCGTCAGCGCTGTAGTTGGCAAAGGTGCCAGAAGCAAATTTAATGAAGCGTTTTTTAAAAGCGTAATCACTAAACAACGGGGAGTTCAGTTCATAATGAATCACTCCTTCTGCGGGGTCAAGATTTTTTAATTCGCCTTTAAAAAATCCGTACTCAGATAGTTTTTCCTTGCCCAGCGAAGCAGATGTTGTTCCGCCTGATGAATTTTCATCTATAACAATCACTTCTGCTTTCTGATTTGCGCATGAAAGCATCAGTACAGACAACACGGTTACATAAACTGATCTCACTTTAATGAAAACTTTACTCATCCTCACAACCGAAGGGGGATACATCCTTCGACAAACCTTTGAAGTTGTTGGCGGCATCGAGGTTAATGAATACAATCTTCTGAGCCTCATTAATGCAGATACTGCGTTTAGAGCGCTGGGGATCGGGAATTCCGTCATACAGAATATCGGGCGGGCTGAACATCGACTTCATGGCCAACAACTTGCCAATGTCATTCTTAAAAGTGGGGAACCAATGTTTGTTCATAAACCGGTTATCATGAACGAGCACGTTATAGGGATAGGCATTGTACAGTGAGTCTTCCCGGTACCGGTTGTTCACCGTCTGCACACCACCAATTGAGTTTTCCTGCTCCTGCTCGCCTTCGTTTAATGCAGCAACTAATTCATAGCTAACTATGGCAAGGCCCACCGTGGTATTGTCTTTGAAATCGTTGTCATAAATTTCTATGTCATGCGTGGCAAGAACCATCATGCCTGAGCCGGGCGGTATGCTGGCCACAATATTCCCCTTCTGAGCAAAGTTTTTATAGTTGTTGCTGCGGATGGTGTTTTTGTACACTTTCGTGGAGTGACCATAGGTGGTAAGTCCGGGTAAATCAAAAACAAGAATTCCTCCTGTGTTTTCATACGCTTCGTTACCATAAATCTCCACCCATTTTGAGTTTTCGCTTTCGATGCCGGCTACATTCCAGTATGCTTTGTTGTTTCGGATGATCACCGAATCGGACTGGCCCACATAAATCCCCGCATCGGATGAGCCCATGGCGATGCATTCTTCCATCAACACATTTTTGCAGAGTACCGGGTAAAGCGCGTAAGCTCCGTTTTCAGTTTTGGGCCCTTCCGACCATACCGAACGGACTCTGCGCAAGGTAATGCCGTTTGTATCATTCACTTTCAGGTTGTCGCCTTTGGCATCTTCCACTGAAAAATCTTCGAGTACAATGTTTTTTCCGTTGCTGATTTGTATGCCCTGCGCGCCTTCGGTCTGGTTTTTCCACGATAAAATGGTTTTGTCCATACCCTTTCCACGGATGGTTATGTTTGATTTCCCGTCCATGCTCAGGGTGCGTGTGAACATGAAGTTCCCTTCAGGTAAGTTAATTACTCCTCCATCTTCCACCATGATAAATTGTGCCTGCAAATCCTTTTCGATGCTTTTCCACACGATAGGTTTTTTCGGTACTTCAGTACATGCCGCGAAGAGGAACAAGACAAACAAAACAAGTTGAAGTTTTTTCATAGCGAGTATGAAGATAGAGAATTTATTTTTAATCTCAGAGAGGAGAACTGCCAAAGAGGGCGATTGAGAAATTCAGAAATTATTGGCAACCCTGCGAACACCATCAATTAATCGAAGGACATTGAAGTTCATCAGCAATCCTATTTTGCAATTGATTAGCTTTAGGTAGGTAAGAATTTGTGCAAGATGAATATCATTGAGTGCCTCAACAGATTTAATTTCAATAATAACTTTTCTTTCCACTACAAGGTCAGCCCGATACCCACAATCCAGTTCAACTTTTTCATAAATCAAGGGAACCGGTTTTTGTCTTTCTGCGTACAGCCCTGATTTTACTAACTCATGATGCAGGCAGGCCTCATAGGCCGATTCCAACAAACCGGGACCTAAAGCCTTAGGCACTTTAATCGCACATCCGATAATTTTTTCAGTAATCTGTAAAAACATTTTTCTCTGCGTGTCTCTGCGTAAACTCCGCGAGCCTCTGCGGTTTAATGAAGGTAGCAAATTCCCTTGAACTGCTGAGTACGCTGAAGAAACATCCGCTGAGGGCCGCTGAGTAAGTTGATGCGGAATAAAAATTCTACATTCGTTTAGTAATACAATCTATATGCATCTGATTCTGCCAGCCCTACCCGAAGACGCACCCGAACTAAGCAACCTGGTAAACTCCGCCTACCGGGGCGACACCGGCCGGCAGGGATGGACTACCGAAGCCGATTTGATTGACGGCTCCCGCACGGATCCGGAATTGTTAAAAGGAATTATTGAAACCCCCGGAAGCTTGATCCTTAAATATGTGGAAAACAGAAAGATTATTGGCTGCGTGGAGTTGCGCAAAGAAGAAGACAAACTCTACCTGGGCATGCTCACGGTAAACCCCACCATCCAGGGAAAGGGCATCGGCAAGGCGTTGTTAAAAGCATCGGAGGAAGTGGCTGCAAAACAACAGTGCACAGCTATCTTTATGAACGTGCTAACTGACCGGAAAGAATTAATCGACTGGTATGTGCGCCACGGCTACCACGACACGGGCAAGCGAAAGCCCTTTGCGTTTACCGATCCGCGTTTTGGGTTCCCGAAAAAACCGCTGGAGTTTATGATCCTTGAAAAGAACCTCTGACCTACTTCCGCTTCGCCACAAACGTTCCGTTTGGCTGAATAAAGGTTGCCTCAGTTATTTTTCTATCAGCGCCCTCAACAAATTTTACTTTAAATCCCTCCAGTGATTTAAGAATGAACACATGCTTTTCGGTAGGCAGCAATTCGTATTCCGGCTGGCCGGGAACAAACAGGTATAAAACAGATCCACCTTCTTTCAGATAGAATTTGGTTGTCATGCCGGCCAGTTCGTATTCGCCAACGTACGTTTCCAGTGCCTTCCGGTCAACCGCAAGCGCTTTGGGTGTTCGCTTGAATTCCAATGGGTCAACAGCAGGTTCAAACTTTACCATTACCGAGCCGATTTCGCCATCATCGCGTGTTTTGAAATTGAAGCGAAGGTTGCTGTGCTGGGTGGTGTCAACCTTGTTTTTCTCTTTGGTGTAGGGAATGAACACATCAAAGTGATAATGTTTGAGCCACACGGTTTCCAGTGAAGTTTTTGCAAAGAGTGAATCCCGCTCCACGGTCAGGTCCATGGTGCCATAACCCGGGTGATGGTACTTGCCGGTGTATTCATAAAGCGAGTGCGAAGGACGCGTATTCTTTTTCTGTTCGCTGCGCATGGAAGCTTTTGCCGACTCCTGCTGCTTTTCGGCTTCTTCTCTCCGCTTTTTATAGTAGGCGTTCCAGTCGGTGGCCTTTACACCCAGCACCCGGTCGCTGATGGTGTTGCGGATGAGGGAAGGAAGAACCGAGCCGTTTTGATTCACCAGCACCACAATGCCGATGCTGTCGGTTGGGAAGAAGCAGGCGTTGGCTGAAAAACCGTCAATGTTTCCACCGTGTTCAACGCGGTAATGCCCTTTGTACGAAGAGATAAACCATCCGTAACCGTAATTGCTAAGGTTTACATCGGGGATTTCCGGATCGGGTACGCTGCTGTTGATGACCATGTGCGAGCCCATCGCTTCTTTCACATAAACTGCCGGCAGGATTTGTTTGCCGTTGAATGAGCCACCCTTGATCCAGGTGATGAGCCAGTTGGCCATTTCGCTTACACTGCTGTTGATGCTTCCCGCAGGACCCATCGCGGCAATGTCGTAATAGTCCATGCGGGTGATTTGTGTTTTATTTTTTACTTCGTAACCGACCGCGGCTTCCGCGCCCTTACGCAAGCCGTCAATCACGGCAGTGGACTGGTTCATCTGAAGGGGTTTGAAAAAATGGGTAGCTATATTTTCTTCCCAGCTTTTACCGGTAATGCGTTCAGCAACTACACCCTGTGTAAGAAACATGAAGTTATTGTAGTACCAGGTTTCCCGCACTTTTGCAAAAGGCTCCTGGTGTTGAATGCGCATCATCAGGCTGTCGCGCGAATGCGTAGGGAATAAGTACCAGCTGTAATCATGGCGAGGCAGTCCGGTGCGGTGGGTCATGATGTCTTTGATGGTGATCAATGCGTTCATGTCATCGTTTTTGAACCGGAGTTCCGGCACGTATTTAATCGGACTATCCTCAAACGCCAATTTCTTTTCTTCGCGGAGGATGCCGAGCAACCCACAGGTAAATGCCTTGCTGCTGGAGCCGATGGCAAACTGGGTGTTGGGCGTTACCGGCAATTTCTTTTCGTAATCGCGATAGCCAAATCCCTTTGCGTAAATCACTTTGTCTTTTTCTACAATGGCCACAGCAAAACCGGAGGCGTACCAGTTGCCCAGCAGTTTTTGTAAGTCGGCATCAAGACCAGCAAGCCGTTTATCGGCTGCGGTCGGAGCGGAAGATTTCTTTTGAGCCCACAGAGGCAGGGCAATGAGTAGGGCAACGAACAAAATTGCAGGGCTTTTCATGGCTTAAATTTTCAGGAAGTAAGCAAGAATTTTCTAACGGGCAACATAACCGTTTCCGAAATTCAAAAACACGTTTTGAAAGGTTGTGGAGTTGTTTAGCTTTATTCAAAATAGTTCCGTTATGAGAATGCTGTATTGCTTGGTTGTTCTGTGCACGGCCCTTGCCGGTTTTGCGCAAAAGGCCCCTCCTGTTGACAAAAAAATCCAGGAGTTTGAAGCCTACATTATCAAATCGCAAAAGGAATGGCAGGTTCCGGGCCTGGCCGTTGCCGTTGTAAAAGATGGAAAAGTACTTTTGGCAAAAGGCTATGGCGTACGCGAACTCGGTAAACCCGATCCGGTAAATGCACAAACGCTGTTTGCCTGCGCCTCCACCACCAAAGCCATGACAGCCGCCTGCATGGGCATGCTGGTTGACGAAGGCAAAGTGAGTTGGAACGACCCCGTGTATAAACACTTGCCAGAGTTTCAATTGTACGATCCGTATATAACCCGAGAGATCACAATACGCGATCTTTTTACCCATACTACAGGCTTGGGCAATGCCGATTTCCTATGGAGCGTGATGGATATACCCGCGCAACAGGTGTTATATAAAATGCGCGATGTGAAGCCCAGCTATTCCCTGCGGTCCAGCTTTATTTACCAGAATATTTTTTACGTGGCTGCCGGTGAAATTATTGCAAAGGTAAGCGGAAAGCCCTGGCATGTTTTTATGCGCGAACGCATCTTTCAGCCCCTGGGCATGACGCGCACGGTGCCCTTGTTGAAAGAAGTGAACGATGCCAATCAAACCAAAGCGCACTTTAAAATTGAAGGAACTATTTCGGTGATCGAACACAGCAGTGCCGACCAGGTGGGAGCAGCCGGAAGTGTGTGGTCCAGTATTGAAGACATCAGCAAATGGGTGGCAAGCATGCTCGATAGCGGCAAATATGCAGGAGGCAGATTGCTTTCAGCGCAAACCTGGACGGAAATGTTTAAACCCCAGGTGCTGGTACCGCCTGCCCAGTTTTATCCAACCATGAAACTCACCCGGCCCAACTGGACTACCTACGGATTGGGTTGGTTTCAACAGGATTACAAGGGCAGGAAGATCAATTACCACACCGGCAGCCTGGCCGGGGCCATCGCCATCCACGGACAATTGCCCGATGAAAAACTGGGCATTTACGTGTTTGGAAATTATGACCATGCCGAGACGAGACATGCGCTGATGTTTAAAGCATTCGATTTGTTTGCTCTTGGAGGTAACCGCGATTGGAGTGCAGAGTTTTTAAAACTTTACACCGAAATTCAGGCGATAAATGAAAAGAATCAGAAGCAGTTTGAAGGGCAGCGGGTTCCGGATACAAAACCCACCTTGGCGCCCGAAGCCTATGCAGGTACGTATCGCGATCCGTTGTTCGGGGAGTTGATTATAACGGTGGAAGGTGACCAACTCAGGGCGACTGTAAATAATTTTGTAAGCGGTACACTAAGCCATTGGCATTACGATACCTACCGCGGATGGTTCGATAAGAAATGGTATGGAAAGACTAACCTCACTTTCACCATTGGGCCTAACGGTAAAGTACAAAAGACAACTTTTGCAGGCATGGAATTCAATCGTGTAACAAATTAAAGAGTTTTAAACTAACCTTGTAATCATTTTCAACAGACTGCATATGAAACGATTTCCCGTAGTAATCTTCACATTGTGCTCAATTGCGATAAAGGCGCAGTCGCCCGATATGCCCACCGATTTCCTCGGCAAGGAGTGGCATAAAGAGCGGAGGCATAAAGTTCGTGAAAAATTGCCCTCTAATTCGGTGGCGGTTTTCTTTGCCAATGCGGTGCGCAACCGCAGCAACGATGTGGATTATGTGTATCACCAGGATCCCGACTTTGTGTACCTCACCGGCTACCGAGAACCGAATGCAGTGCTGTTGATCTTTAAAGACAAACAGAAAGGGCCAGGTGCAACACAGTATGATGAAATTGTGTTTGTACAGCCCCGCAACCCCGTTATGGAAATGTGGACTGGCCGCAGGCTCGGAAACGCGGGTACGAAAGAACAACTGGGCTTTGAACAGGCCTTCAACAATACGGATTTCAAAGACTATAATATTGACTTCTCCTCCTTCGATCAGATCCTATTCCTTGATTTTCATAACGATGTACGCGATGATGCCCGGGATAAAGGCGACTTGTATGATCTGATCGAACAGTTTAAAGTAAAGGTGAACTACCCGCGCAAAGAGGCACTGAGTGTTCAGCGGGAACAGCCTCAAAATAACCTGAACACAAAAGCGCTGATTGAAATTATGAATGATTTACGCGGTATTAAAACCAAAGAAGAGATTGAACTGCTGCGGAAAGCCGTGATGATCTCCTGCATCGGGCAAGTGGAGGTGATGAAGGCCATGAAACCAGGCATGAGCGAGCGCGAGGTGCAGGGTATTCATGAATTTATCTTTAAAAAATACCAGGCAGAAGATTTGGGTTACCCCAGCATTGTAGGAGGAGGACATAATGGGTGCATCCTGCACTACATAGATAACTACAAGCCCGAGCTTTCCAGCAAGGAACTGATCCTTATGGATCTTGGCGCGGAATATCACGGCTATACGGCCGATATTACACGCACTATTCCGGTTAGCGGCAAGTTCTCACCTGAACAAAAGCAGATCTATGACCTGGTGCTGGCCGCACAGGAGGCAGCTATGAAAATTTGCAAGCCGGGCACATCTTTCAGCGACTTATACATGGCCACGGCAAAAGTTATTAACAAAGGTCTGAAAGAATTAAACATTATTGATGTCGAAACCGACAAGCATTTGTATTACCCACACGGTTGCTGCCACCACATTGGGCTGGATGTGCACGACCGCGGCCATTACGATGTACTACAAGAGAACATGGCGATAACCATTGAGCCCGGCATTTATATCCAGAACAACACCACAAAAGACCCGAAGTGGTGGGGCATTGCCGTTCGCATCGAAGACGATTACCTGATCACGAAAGATGGTTGTGAACATTTGTCAACCTATGCTCCACGCACCACAGCCGACATTGAAGCGATGATGAAGCAGCCCAGTGTGCTCGATGGTTTCAGATTGCCTGAATTGGACAAAACAATCCCCAGGAACTGATCACTTCCGGCTAACCAGTTTGCGGAGCGACAGAAAATGAAGTCCGTAGGCCAACGGCACCAGAAATGCGAAGATGGCGAAGTACCAAACCCAAGAAGACAGCGGTGAGCAGCACAAAGCCGATAGCTGCAGTTATATAGATCGGGGTCATGTCTTACGGTTTGAATGAGTGAAGGTAAAAAAGCAAAATCAAACGGTGTCTTTATAGTATTCCAATCCTGTATCTTTGCTGCTCAATGAAAGTGGATATGAAACGTACCTTATTACTTTTTGCAGCATACTGCACTTTTGCTTTAGCCTTTGCTCAACAAATTGATGAAGCCCGGATAAAGAAGCACATAAAAATACTGGCCAGCGATTCCCTTCAGGGAAGGGGTACCGGCAAAGAAGGCGAGCGCATGGCCGCAAGCTATGTTTCAGCGGAGTTTAAAAAATTAAAACTTCGGCCCATGGGCAATACTAAAACGTACCTGCAGCCCTTTCCTTTCAAAGGCGGTGCCCATGGCGAAGGCGAAGCCGGATCGGCCAATAACGTAATCGCCTTTCTTGATAACAAGGCGGCAACAACAATAATTATAGGAGCGCATTATGATCACCTTGGCATGGGTGATCAGGGAAGTTCGCTGGATGCCAACCCTCAGGAAAAGATTCACAACGGGGCCGATGACAATGCCTCGGGTACAGTGGGTGTAGTGGAACTGGCGCGTTACTTTTCAACCAATAAAAAGCGGGAAAAAAATAATTTTCTCTTCATTCTTTTTTCAGGGGAAGAATTAGGACTGATCGGATCAAAGTATTTTGCTGATAACCCCACCATCAACCTGGCTAACGTCAATTTCATGATTAATATGGACATGATCGGCCGGCTCAATCCGGAAACAAAAACGTTGGTAGTGAACGGAACGGGTACCAGTCCGGTATGGGAGCCGTTGTTAAAGAGCCTGGCCACGGAACAGTTAAAAATCAAAACCGACTCCAGCGGCATAGGCCCTTCTGATCACACCTCCTTCTACCTCAAGGATATTCCCGTGCTTCATTTTTTTACCGGCTCGCATGCCGATTACCACAAGCCGACTGACGATTGGGATAAAATCAACTATGGGGGAGCGGTTTCCGTACTCAACCTCATCCGGCAGGTGATTGAAAAACTGGATGGCGAACCCAGGCTTGCCTTTCTAAAAACCAAAAGTAGCGCCATGGCCGTGCGAAGCCCATTTAAAGTTACGATGGGCGTGATGCCAAGTTATTCATCCGATGAACCCGGTTTAAAGGTGGATGGCGTTACCGATGGACGGCCGGCACAAAAAGCGGGAATTCAAACCGGTGACCTCATTATAGAAATGGGTGAGTACGTTATCAAAG